>NZ_LASA01000169.1 GCF_001562015.1 Endozoicomonas arenosclerae
TCAATTTGGATTTATAAAAGCCAGGTATCGAGGTTTGAAGAAGAATGACAATAAACTGTCTACTTTATTTGCCCTGGCGAATATTGTTCGACTGGATCAAATGATCCGGGCACAGGGTTAGTCCGCCCTGAAGTCACGAAAGTGGCTAAATATCATACAAATAAGGGGTTGAGACCTCTGATTTCAGTCCTACTTCGAACTCGATTCAAGAAGGGAAGTAAATTAGAGGTTATTCGCAGGTTCCATAGAGCCTTCCTTACTCAAACCATTCATCTAAATTTCACAATGTTTTTCTCCTCCCCGCCGATGCATCAATAGAGATAGCGTCGGTCAGCCAAGAGGAGAAATGCCATGAGCAAGTCTATAGAAAAAGCCGTTCTCACCATGACTGAATCGACTCAGGGGGAGTATGTCATCCGGGTAACCCAGGGTGGCACTATTCTCTTTGGGGACGTCATTCTTCGCCTTCCCGCGGGTCTGGGGGAGTCTCTCAAAAGCGATCTGGCTTCGGTTATGGCTAATGCCGTACTGCGCCATATCAGCAAGGCAGATAAAGAAGCAATCCGTGAGGTAGAAGGACTGTTTGCCCAGTGGGGTTGTCTGGATGTTGCTGATGACAGCTGTATCTGAGCCGATCCAGTCAGTTGATTCTGTTTCTTACCCGTAGTTATGGGTGAGTAGCTCTTGACGCAATGTCCCGGAGTTTGTCTATTCTCGGTCAGCCTCCTGGAATGGTATTTTTTGTCTTTTGTTGCGGTAGAATGTTTGTGAGTCAGCCAAATCTGTCAGATACTGGCTCTGAGCATTAACAAAAACAAGAGATATCCATGTCAGATCAAGTCAGTATTGTCATAGTTTCAGCCACTCGTACCCCTATGGGAGGTTTTCAGGGCAGTCTTTCCGAGATCCCTGCTCCTCAGCTCGGTGCAGTCGCTATTCGGTCTGCTGTTGAGAAGAGTGGCCTTCCTGCTTCTGATATTTCTGAAGTGTTGATGGGGTGTGTTTTGCCTGCAGGCTGTCGACAGTCTCCTGCCCGGCAGGCCGCAAGAGGGGCCGGTCTGAATGATGCAACCTGTACGACTACGGTCAATAAAGTCTGCGGCTCGGGTATGAAAACCGTCATGATGGGAGCCGCTCAACTACAATTGGGCGAAGCTGATGCGGTGGTAGCAGGGGGTATGGAAAGCATGACGAATGCGCCCTACCTTCTGGACAAAGTCAGATCAGGTCTGAGACTTGGGCATGGCCAGGTGAAGGATCATATGTTCACGGATGGTTTGGAAGATGCCTACGATGGACATGCCATGGGTGTGTTTGCAGAGCAAACGGCCAAACGTTTCGACATATCCAGAGAAGCCATGGATGACTACGCTCTGGAATCCCTGAAAAGAGCTCAGACCGCTATAGAAGAAGGTCTATTCAATGATGAAGTTGTTTCTGTAACGGCTCCCCGCAAAGGTGAGGTTACGGTTGATGAGCAGCCAGGCAAAGCCCGCCCTGAAAAGATTCGTCAACTTAAGCCGGCTTTTGCTAAAGATGGCTCGGTCACCGCTGCAAACTCCAGTTCTATTTCTGACGGTGCCGCTGCATTGGTTTTGATGCGTGAAGATGATGCTCTGGCTAAAGGTCTGACTCCCATCGCTCGTATCAAAGGCTATCAGAGTCACGCCCAGTTGCCTGCTGAGTTTACCATTGCTCCTATTGCTGCTATCAGCAAGCTGATGGATAAAGTGAACTGGCAAGTGGACGATGTGGATCTGTTTGAGATCAATGAAGCCTTTGCAGTAGTGACTATGGCATGTATGCAGGAGTTGGGGCTTGACCATAATAAGGTCAATGTATTTGGTGGGGCTTGTGCTCTGGGTCACCCGCTGGGAGCCAGTGGCGCCCGAATTATCGTTACCCTTTTGAACGCCCTGAAGAAAAAAGGCGGTAAAAAAGGTGTTGCGTCACTGTGCATTGGTGGTGGTGAAGCAACGGCCATAGCTTTGGAGTTAATCTGAGAAGTTGGTTTTTGACGACAGATGTAGTTTTGTTGTTCAGTTTGAAAATGGATTGCAGGCTCGTTGTGAAGGTCTTACGACTTTTTCAAAGGACGTTATGCAGTCAGAAGTATCAGGCCCGGGTTATCCCCCGGGCTTTGTCGGTTATCCCGCTATCCGCAGGATGGCCTTTCATTAAAAATTGCCATGAGCAATGGGATTCTGTATGTGCCTTGAGCACTTTGGATCGTTAAAACAATAAGAGGCAGTTAATGAACTTTAACCTGACAGAAGATCAAATCGCCTTTCGAGACCTTGCCGCCCAGTTCTCCCAGCAGGAGCTTTTACCCAATGCTGCAGACTGGGATCGGGACAGTACTTTTCCGGTAGAGACTATTAAAAAAGCAGGCAAGCTGGGCTTTCTCTCCCTGTATGCTCCCGAAAAAATGGGAGGTATGGGGTTATCAAGGCTGGATGCCAGCCTGGTGTTTGAGCAGCTTTCCATGGGGTGTACGTCAACGACCGCCTATATGACCATCCATAATATGGTTACCTGGATGGTGGGGCTGGCTGGAAGTGACGAGGTGCTGGCTCAGTGGAGTGAGCCTCTGGTCACGGGTGAGAAGCTGGCATCCTACTGTTTGACTGAGCCTGGTTCTGGCAGTGACGCGGCATCTTTAAAGACTCGTGCTGTTAGAGAAGGGGATGAGTATGTTCTCTCTGGCTCAAAAATGTTTATCTCTGGGGCGGGCAGTACCGATTTATTGTTGGTGATGGCGAGAACGGGCCAGGATGGTCCTAAAGGTATTTCGGCCTTTGCCGTTCCTGCAAGCTCTGATGGCATAACCTACGGTCGAAACGAAAAGAAAATGGGTTGGAAAAGTCAGCCTACACGCCTGGTCAGTTTCGACAATGTTCGGGTGCCTGCCAGTGCTCTTCTGGGTCAGGAGGGTGAAGGCTTTACTCTGGCCATGAAGGGACTGGACGGAGGGCGGATTAATATTGCTACCTGTTCCATTGGTACTGCTCAGCAGGCGCTGAATACAGCGCGTGACTACATGAAGGATCGAAAGCAGTTCGGTAAAGCGCTCGCGGAGTTTCAGGCGCTGCAATTCCGGCTCGCTGATATGGCCACTGAACTGACTGCGGCCAGACAAATGGTGAGATTGGCAGCGTTTAAACTGGATCAGGTTGACCCGGAGGCGACTGCTTACTGTGCCATGGCTAAACGTTTTGCAACGGACATCGGTTTTAAAGTCTGTAATGAGGCTCTTCAGCTTCACGGTGGGTATGGCTACATTAATGAATACCCTCTTGAAAGACATGTCAGGGATACAAGGGTTCATCAGATCCTTGAAGGTACCAACGAAATTATGCGGCTCATCATTGCCCGCAGAATTCTGGCAGATGAATGCACAGGACTGGAGTGAACAATGTCTGATTCTTTAATACTGTCTCTGGAAGGGAATGTCGCTACCATTCGGTTGAATAACCCACCTGCCAACACATGGACTCTGGAGAGCCTTAATCATCTTGAAGGTCTGGTTCAAGATCTGAATGATAATCCGGCTGTTACGGCCTTGGTGATTTACTCTGAGCAGGAACGTTTTTTCAGTGCGGGTGCTGACCTTAAATTGTTTGCAGACGTTTCTCCTGAAGAAGCAAGGCCGATGGCAGAAGCCTTTGGTAAAGCGTTCGAAGCACTGACTGAATTCAAGGGCATCTCTATTGCAGCCATCAATGGTTTTGCGTTGGGAGGAGGCCTGGAGGTTGCATTGGCTTGCGATTTGCGGGTTGCAGAAAAGCAGGCTCTACTGGGTTTACCCGAGGCTGCTGTTGGTTTGTTGCCTTGTGCGGGTGGCACTCAGAATCTCATGTGGCTGGTGGGTGAAGCCTGGACCAAACGTATGATTCTGCTGGGCGAGAAAGTAGACGCTGAGACGGCTGCTCGTATTGGCTTGGTTGAAGAAGTAGTGGAGCAGGGGCAGTCATTCTCTAAGGCCAGTGAACTGGCACAGAAGGTGACTGGTCAAAGTCCTGACTCAGTAGTGGCGTGTAAAAAACTGATTCAAATGAATCGAGTGGCGGGTCGAGATAAAAACGCGGCGGAAAGAGAGCTGTTTCTTGAGCTGTTTAAGGGTGAGAACCAGAATGAAGGGGTTAAGGCCTTCTTGGAAAAACGTTCACCGGACTGGCATTATGATTAAGTGGTCGTTTATCGCTTGAAAATAAATGCAGTGTAATGAGATTTAAAGAGCCTTCCTGGGAGCCTGACCAAGAATAGCGCCTGAGCATAAAATTCAGTAGATCGAGCCAGGTTTTTCACTTAATTTGTGCGAATAGTTGACCTATTTAAACAAATTAAGTGGAAAATCTGGCCGGTCTTTCTGGATTTTAGTCCGGGCTGTCTATTCTCGGTCAGGCTCCTAGTCTTGAAGGCTCTTTAAAGTCTTGTCAGTCATTTCGATACAGCGTCTGGATCAGGTGGAATCCAAACTGTGTTTTCACCGGTCCATGCACTTTAAGAATCTCTTTTTTGAATACCACCTGATCAAACGGTCTGACCATTTGGCCTTGTCTGAATTCACCCAGGTCGCCACCTTTCTTGCCAGAAGGGCATTCGGAGTGCTTCTTAGCCAACTGGCCAAAATCAGCACCCTTGTCAATTTGCTTCTTGAGCCTTTCTGCTTCTTCCCGGGTTTTTACCAGAATATGTCGAGCACAAGCTGTTGCCATCGTGCTATTCCTGAGTCGTGGTGGTTTCGGTATTGGCAGAATCGCCAGCGGGTTGCGCTTGGGCTGACTGTTCTGTCACAAGCTTGAGTTGCCCTACAAAAACGCGCTCATTTTTTTTCTGGCGGGTCAGCTGTCTCTGGTAAAGTAGAATCTCAGCATTGACGGCTTCTTTTAACTTCACTTTGCCAGAAGACTTGCCGTTCAGGTCAACGCGATTTCTGCCTTCCTTGATGCAAAGAAGGTAGCGATCCTGCTGGGTAAACAGTTTAAGGGCTTTTTTAATAGTGCTAACTGGAAATTCGCCAGTTTGCTTCATTTCGTTGTGGATACCTACCTTCAAAGGTTTTGGTGAGGCCACTCGAAAAGCTTCAGGCCAGCGCTCTCTGATCAGTTTCAGCGCTTCTGAACTGGAAATTTCATCACTGTTAGCAGGGGTTGCATCTGAAGACTGTTCATCAGAAGGTGTGAGAATTTCGCATTGAGTGTCTGAAGAAAGATTGTTCAGATCTTCTCTTTCTGCATTGGGCATATTTTGCTCATGACTGATTGCTTGAGATGTTTGTTCTGTACACTTGTACTGCATTGTCGACTTCTATCCTGACAGGCGCTCATTCTGATCAACAGGCCGAATCTATTGTGCCTGTTTAAAATCAACAGTTGAACCCTGAAACACCGGCCTTGTTAAAACTTTTTACTATGAATATACCGTCATTGTTATCAAATGCTTATCAATTATCATGAAACCACAACGGTGTTTCAGGTCTAGACAGGTAGGCATAATAGTTTGTCTTTGCCGTGAACATTTTTTCAATCAAGAAAAGAGTAAAAGTGACTCTGGCTTAAGGATCTTGACAGTAATGTGAGGTTCATTAGTAAAGCCGAAGAATAAACGCCCTACTGTCTATAACCATTTTTTATCAATGGTGTGAGAGTGTTCTGTTTATCTTACGGCAATAACTGGATTTGATAAAAACTCTAGTGCCATTCTTTAATGAATGTCGATAGCTTTTGATTTCAGGGTGCCAAAGTTGATGACCTCAAGCGCGTCTTCGTGGGTGGATCGAATATAGATTGGCGGGGCTACGCCAGCTTCGAAGGCTTGTTTCCATCTCTCGGCACAAAGGCACCATTGGTCACCTTCTCTCAAACCAGGAAAGTCCATGGCTTGATTGGGCGTGATCAGGTCATTGCCCTGTTCCAATGAGAACTCAAGAAAATCTTTCGTCACTTTTGCGCAAACTACATGGCGCCCATGATCCTGTTTGTCTGTATGGCAGTAGCCATCTCTGTAGATGCCGGTTACAGGATCCAGGCAACAAGGTTGCAGGGGTTCGCCTAAAACATTTTTCTGGACAGAGGCCGGTGTGCTCATGCCGTTTTCCTTACCAGTCTGAAGCTGGGGAGTTAACAGCAGGATGGTTTTTCAGTCAATGGTGAATTTCAATCGCAGCCTGACAGAATGAAGGTCTGTCAGGAAAAAGATAATGTTTTTATTGTTATCGGGCAGGGGTGTGGGTTAGACCTTGAAGGCTTTCGCGATCTCAAGGTCTGATAGATGTCTGTGCTCTAGCTTGTCTGACGGTCATCTGCAGGCCCTGTTCTCTGGGCAGGACTTTATAAATACTTCTCAGGTATTCTGCTTCAACCTGAATGGATCCTTTAGAGTCCAGTCTATCTTTGTCGTTTGTTTCTACGGTCTCATTCTTTTCCAGTTGCACATTGGATCTGAGGTATTTCAGATAAGCTTCCATGTGGCTTCGTGCAGGTATGCTCATTCTTGTTCCAAAGCGCTCTTGGCGCACTTATAACTACGTTTGCTGTTTCCGATCTGATCCGGCCAGGCAAACCGTGGTTGATTGAAAAGTAAAACAATTTTCCTGACCGATATTCCTTTTCCGGACTGGCTAATCGCTACGGGATGCAATTATGCATAATACGTGCCAATTGTAAATTGATACGCATCAATACTTACATTCTTGTGGGTTTTGACTTGATCGAGTGATCGGTGAGAAGGTTTTTTTGAGTTGTTTGCCTTAGTGTTACGTCACGATAGGAATCGCAGGTAACACTTGATCCGGAAAATTCATAAAGCTGCTTAAACTTGGTCGAAGGTCATACAAGCATTGAAAAATTGGTTTTTCCATGTAAACAAAACAACCAACCTTGCTCGTCAGCTTTTTGCTAGCTCTTATTATGGTTGACACATTATGAAATTTCCGGGTTGATGAGCGACAGATTTTTGTCGTGCGGCTCAATGGTGTCGACCATCCATTTTCTGATTCTTCTCTTTATCGGCTAACCCAGTGGCCTCTTTGCCATATCTATCTGTGTTTCCTTTAGTCAGTTGAGAACCACTTGATCTTTTGTCGCTGAGGGCTGAAAGCTCTGGCAAAGTTGTAGACGAGGATGTCATGCGTAGATGGGTTGTAATGCTGATTTGGCTCTCTCTGGCCGCCAAGGCCGATAATTCTGCTTATATCAACTGGATAGCCGGGTTACCCGATCAGGGGATACCGGTTGCTGATCGAGACTGGCAACGATTAGTTGCTAATCCTTCCCCTGAAGTGCTTCAGAAAATGGTTCGTCGATACGCTTTGTATGTCGACCAGGGGCGCCTTGATAAAGGGCTTTATCAACCAGGTTGGCAAATTGAGGATCAACCCGGGGCTAAGCTCGATCATCAGCAAACTTTGTCCATAAAAGATCTCAAACGACTTGAGCCACAACTTCCACAATATCAGGCTTTGATTCAGAGTCACAAAGTACTCCGGGAATGGAGTTTAAATGCTGTTGATGAATTTCCTGACGATCTGATCTTCTTTGAAGATGATCAGCATCCTGGTGTGGCTCGCTTGAATCAGTGGCTGATGGATCTTGACCTGGTGGACAAGATGGAAGGGGATATCTACACACAAGCTCACAAAGATGTACTGACTGAGGTGCAACTCCAGTTTAACTTGAGTCCAGATGGCAGGCTGGGGAGAATGACACGTCAGGCTCTATTAGCCATTAATCATCAAAGAATCAGAACGCTTAAGGCTAATCTTGAAAGGCTGCGCTGGTTGCCGGCTGATTTGCCCTATCCGCACATCAGGGTAGATATAGCCGGGTTCAATGTAGCCTGGGTTAAGGATCGATCAAAGCAAATAGTTCATAAAGCGATTGTTGGTACAAAACATAAACAAACCCCGGTTTTTAGTGACCAGGTTGAAAGCGTTACATTCAATCCAATCTGGAAAGTGCCTCACTCCATAGCTGCAAACTCCATGCTCAGGGCAGAGAAGAAAAAGCCGGGTTACTTACAGCAGGAAGGATTTATTATTTATGAAAGCTGGGATGATAGTGCGCCAGTTGTTGCTGCAGATAAAATAAACTGGAAGTTACAGACACCTAGAACATTCCGTTATCGCCTGGAGCAACAGCCCAGTGAAATCAATCGCCTGGGCCGCTTTAAGCTGGATTTACCTAATCAATACGGTGTCTATTTGCATGATACCGATAAGCCTGAACTGTTCGAAAAAAACAGAAGAAGTTTCAGTTCAGGTTGTACTCGGGTACAGGGGATTTCAGCTCTGGCACAAACTCTCTTTTCTGAACAATCCATGGCCTGGGTTCATACGACACCGGATGTGTTGACTTACAAGAGAATGCTAAACCAGCCTGTACCTATCTATTTCGTTTATTTCACCGCGTGGCCCGATGAGACGGGCAGAGTTCGCTTTCGGGAAGATATTTATAAGCAGGATACTGCCATGACAGGCTGGTTTTAGAGGGGCAGATGGCCTGTTTATTGTGTGCTTAGGTACAGTCTGTCAAATAACCAGGTTTGTGAGTTCTTGTTGACCTTGTATAAGGCGGCCGGGCGGTTACTGCCCCTTCTTTGATGACCGGTATCAATCAATAAATCTTCTTTCAGAAAACGGTTGCGGATAGAGCGCATGGGAGGTGTTTTTTCCAGGACCGCTGCAAAGACCGTTTGAATATCGGAAAGGGTAAACTCTTCCGGAAGCAGGTAAACAGGCAGAGAACTGTATTGAATCTTGTTCTTCAAGCGGTCAAGTGCCTTCCTGACCAGTTTGTTGTGATCATACGCCAGGGGCATATCCGGAGTGCCATCTGTAACCTTAATCCAGCGCGTATTCTGGCAGGTACCCGAAGTTTTGATGCTGGACAGCAGAGCCAGATAAACAACGGTCAATGACCATCCGCGGCTGTCCCGGTCAGGGCTGCCAAGCGTTTCAACCTGTTCAAGATGTGAAATAGTCTGCTGGGAGTACATTCTCAACTGTCGTTCTGCAGCATCATCCAGGGACTGGTCGTGACGGGGTTCTATTCGACCAGCAGGGAGCATATAGAGAGGTTTCCCGTCGGTTCCCTGACTTTCTTTCACCAGCAGCATCAACTGGCCATTGATCACCTGGAAGGTAACCACGTCTACCGATATGAGCGCGGTGCTCAGGCTCATAGGGTTCTCCACTTCCGCTTTGGTCTCTGCATTGGAATGTCTTCCTGTCATAGGCTCGCATCCGATTTTTCTTTCAAAAGTATTGTATCTCGAGCCCGGCTTATCTTACCACGCTTGACAGGTTAGTGAACCTGTTTCACTATGTTAGTGAACCTAATTCATTTTGTCACGGAGGAGATATGATCAATATTGGTCCCAAAAATACTGTGGCGGCCTTTGATGTGGATGCCCAGAACTGCTTTACTCCCTTGTGCCCGGATGAGCTTCCAGTACCTGATGGTCATGAAATTACCGATGCCTTAAACAGTCAGGCCAAACTGGCTCGATTCCGTCTCGGTTCTAAAGACGCACATCCTGAGAATGCCATTTGGGCTGCCAGTGAAGAAAATCCTCAGTTATCTCCTGTCGTTGGCTTTGAAAACTCCGATCTGCACTGGAATATTCATGCCGTGCCGGGCACATATGGTTTTGAATTGCTGGAAGGGCTCCCAGCTGTCACAGAGTATGACTTTTTTGTCTGGAAAGGCATTGAGCCTGATATTCATCCTTACGGTGCCTGCTTCCACGATCATGCTGAAAAACGTTCAACAGGTGTCGTTGAGTTTCTGAAAAGCAGACAAGTGAAAACGGTCGTTGTGGGTGGGCTGGCGCTGGACTATTGTGTCAAAGTTACGGTTCTTCAGCTTCTGCAGTCTGGCTTCAACGTTATTGTTAATCTTGCAGCTACACGAACATTGTCGAGTGATACCGGCCTTGAGGCACAAAAGGTTATGAAAGAGGCGGGTGCTGCTTTTGTGAACAGCTGCAAAGAGATACAGGTCATGGACGAACCATGTCCTTCAAAGTGGAGTCATTGAGTGGAAGTTCAGCAACCTATCATTACCAGCCTGCTGGATACTGATCTTTATAAGTACACCATGCAACAGGCGATGGTTTTAAGGTATCCAGAGGCCGAGGCTAAAATGGCTTTTCGCTGCAGGTCAGGGCAATTGAATGTCTCTCTGGCAGATCTCAGAAGGGAAGTGGATGCTTTGCAACACCTGAGACTTAAAGATGATGAACTCAATTGGCTGGCCAGCCTCCCTTTTATCAAATCTGAGTTTATAGCGTGGTTAAAAGACTTCAGTCTTGATCCTTCTCAGGTGGTGATAGCTCAATCAGGCGAAGAGCTTTCTATTGAGGTAACAGGGAATTGGGCTGAGATTACCCATTTCGAAATCTTTATTCTTGCCATTGTCAGTGAGTTGCACAGCCAGAGCTATCTCTCAAGGTCTTCGGAGCATGAAGGTAAGGAGCGGCTGGAAGCAAAGATTCATTTCCTGAAGCGTGAACTGTTCAATTCTAAAAAAGGCTTTGGACTGGTTGATTTTGGCACGCGTCGTCGTTGTTCCAGATCCTGGCAGACATATGTCGTTCAAAAGTTGATGACTGAGCTTGACTGCTTTGACGGCACCAGTAATTTACACCTTGCCAGAACCCTGGGTCTGAAACCCGTGGGAACAATGGCACATGAATGGCTACAGGCTCACCAATCCCTGAGCAGTATATTGTTGAACAGTCAGAAAGAAGCACTTCAGGTTTGGCTGGATGAATACGGTAATCAGTTGGGTGTAGCTTTAACCGACACGATCAGTATGAATGCTTTTCTGGCAGATTTAGACGAGACCCTGGCCAAAGCATACTCGGGTTTAAGGCATGACTCGGGCGATCCCATAGAGTGGGGTGAGCTGGCACTGGCTCATTATGAAAAGTTGGGCATTGATCCCCGGTCAAAAAAGTTTGTTTTCAGTGATAAATTGGACTTTCAAACCGCCATTGATATCTATCAGCATTTTAAAGGGCGGGTTAATGTCAGCTTTGGCATTGGCACCTATCTGACCAATGACCTTGGATTCCCTGCGCCTAATATTGTGCTCAAGCTGGTGGAGGTTAATGGCCAGCCTGTCGCCAAGCTGTCAGACAATCCGGAAAAAATTATGTGCCAGGATCCGGATTACGTGCGGCAACTTAAGGCTGTATTTTCTTGATTCCTACAAATACGGCTGTCTCGTGAGTTCATAATGCATCTGGTTAGCATCTAAGGACTTATCTCGAAATAACTTTCCGATATACACACGGATGCAGTTCATCCTGAGGTTATCGAAGGTTGGTGGTATTGGGCTTGGACAGGCTCAGGCCAAACGGGTTTTGAGAGACTCTCAATAAGGGAGTTAATTTCAGACAGGTTCCAAATGTTTCTGAGAAGAGATTGCTTTTGGAACACTGGAGTTAGGGTTTAAAGCAGCACTATTGACCCAGATTCGTCCCTGGGTGAATGTTTTTGACCGTGGCTCAGGGGATGTATCCACATAAGTGGTTGACGGGACAGGGTGTTTTATGGAGAATGCGCTGCATCCAGACGAGACGTCTGTTTGTGGTGGACCCTGTCGGTCCCCTCGCAATGATCAACTGTGAATCCCGCCAGGCCCGGAAGGGAGCAACGGTAGCAGTGACATCATGTGCCGGGGTGTGGCTGGCAGGGTTTGCCTCCATCTGTATAAAACTTTTTCGTGTTATAGAAACTGTTTTATCCTGCCTTTGAAATATCTCTTTTCTGAACCTTGTCAACCGTGCATTCTTTCTATTTCTTGGTTAGCATAGAGTCTTCAGTTTCTGTTACCGGTATTCAAGCTTTTCAATGAGCTATCAGGTTCTTGCGCGCAAATGGCGACCCCGTTCTTTCAAGGAATTGGTGGGCCAGACTCACGTATTACAGGCTCTGGTCAACGCGTTAGACCAGGATCGGCTGCACCATGCCTATCTGTTCACCGGAACCCGGGGAGTAGGTAAAACCACCATTGCCAGGATTCTGGCCAAGTGCCTTAACTGTGAGACAGGGGTCAGTTCAACCCCCTGCGGGCAGTGCGCAGCCTGCTGTGAAATTGATGAAGGTCGCTTTGTTGATCTTATAGAAGTGGATGCAGCGTCCAGAACCAAGGTAGAAGATACCCGGGAGCTGCTTGATAATGTTCAGTATGCCCCTACCCGTGGACGCTACAAGGTTTACCTGATTGACGAAGTGCACATGCTTTCGGTGCACAGTTTTAACGCTCTTCTTAAAACACTGGAAGAGCCGCCTCCCCATGTTAAATTTCTGCTCGCTACTACCGATCCTCAGAAGCTGCCGGTAACTATTCTGTCCCGATGTCTGCAGTTTGGTCTGAAGAACATGACTCCTGAAAGGATTGTGGGTCACCTGGAAAATATTCTGGGGCAGGAATCCATTCCTTTTGAAGGTCCGGCACTCTGGCAGTTAGCCAGGGCTGCGGATGGCAGTATGCGTGACTCTTTGAGTCTGACCGATCAGGCTATTGCTTTTGGCAATGGACGTGTATCCGAGCAGGAAGTCAGTGCCATGCTCGGTACCATTGATCAGGGGCAGGTGATGAAAATGGTCAGGGCTCTATCCTCTGGTGGAGCTCCTGAAGTGTTGAGTGCGGTGGCCAGTCTGGCAGAACATGCTCCAGATTATGCCGCGGTGCTAGATGACATGCTCTCAATGCTGCATAGAATTGCTATTGCTCAGGCTGTTCCTGATGCAGTGGACAATAGCCAGGGGGACCGTGAGCAGGTACTTGAGCTGGCAGGCAACATGCTGGCTGAAGATGTTCAGCTGTATTATCAGGTGGGTCTGGTCGGAAAAAGAGATTTGCCGCTGGCACCGGATCCTCGTGGTGGGTTCGAAATGTCTTTGCTGAGGATGCTGGCATTCAGGCCTGAGCCCGTAGCTATTCAGGTGCCCCAGAGCTCTAATCGTGAAAGTGTTATTCAGTCAGAAGCCTCTCAGCCGGTTTTACCTCCGGTTGATCCAGAGCCTGAGCCCGCATCAGTAGAACCTGTCACTCAATATGTAGAGCCAGAGGTATCGATAACTACTCCACCTGCTATTGATGTTGCAGCTACTGAAGTTCAGCCTGCCCCAGTGTTTGAGGAGCAACAGGTTACTCAAGCTGTTGTGGACCAACCGGTTATAGAGTCGGTAGAGAATCCTCTGCCAGAAGACTTTGCACCGGAGCCTTCTCAGCCGATGGAGGTAGAAGTGCCTCCATTACCCGTTGAGGCCTATCAGGAAGCTGAAGAGGAAGATGATGTTCCTCCTCCTGTATCAACTTATGAGGCTTATGCCTCTGAGCTGGCGTCACAGGTAGCCGTTGAGCCTGAGCCCGTCCCGGCATTGATTGAAGATGAGCCTCCCCAGACGGTAAAACCTGAAGAGCGTGTATCTCTGGCTGATCTGGATGTTCAGTCCTGGGTGCCAGTGTTCAGAAGCCTACCGTTGGGAGGAGTCACAAGAACCATTGCTTCTCATTGTGAATACGTGAGTCATTCAGCAGGCAGAATAGATCTTCGACTGGATAGTGGCAGGAGCACTCTGTACAACGACACTCATCGCCAAAGAGTTGAAAAGGCGTTGAGTGATTATTTTGATCAGCCGCTCAGGGTGCAGGTTGAAATTGGGCAGGTGCAAGCGGAGACTCCGGCTGCCTGGAGAGAGCGAAAGATTGCCGAAAGAATGGCTGAAGCCCGATCCAGTATTTTCAATGATCAGCATGTGCAGAGTCTGATTAATCAGTTTTCAGCGGTCGTGATTGAAGACAGTATTCAGCCCATTGGTAATGTTATTAAGTGAAGAGCGTGTGGGTTATACGGCTGACTCGATCATGCTTAAGTATTTTTGATTTGTCGTTTTTATCAGTCCTTGGCTTTTTTTTAGTTCAAGGCAGCTTAATCCGCTCAAGGCCATTTTTAGTTCAAGGTTATCTTGGGTCGAAGAGTGAAATGTTAACGTAAAGGAGTTCTTATGTTTAAGGGCGGTATGGGTAACCTGATGAAACAGGCCCAGCAAATGCAGGAAGACATGCAGCGTATCCAGGAAGAACTGGCCAATGCTGAAGTCACTGGCGAATCTGGTGCAGGCCTGGTGAAAGTGGTTATGACCGGTCGTCATGATGTCAAGCGTGTGGACATTGATCCCAGCTTGATGGAAGAAGACAAGGAAATGCTGGAAGATCTGCTGGCGGCGGCTGTCAACGATGCAGTGCGCAAAGTAGAAGAGAACAGCAAGGATAAAATGAGTGGGCTGACTTCCGGTATGGGTCTGCCACCCGGCTTTAAAATGCCTTTCTAACGGCATTGCCGGAAGATAAAAAAGTCGATCAATTCAGGGCTTGTCCAACTTTGGATAAGCTCTGTCGGGAGTAAAATGCGTCTATGTTCAGTCCTTTGATCAAGGAATTGATGGAATCCCTTCGTTGTTTGCCAGGGGTAGGGCCCCGATCCTCCCAGAGAATGGCTTTGCACCTGCTCGAAAAAGACAGGGAAGGGGCGTTACGACTGGCAAAGGCATTGATTGAAGCCTCTGAAGGTGTTGGACGCTGTAAATCTTGCAGAACCTTATGTGAGAGCGAATTGTGTGACATATGCAGTCATCCAGGTCGCGAAAAGTCAACGTTATGTGTCGTGGAAAATCCTTCCGATGTCATGGCGTTTGAACAGGCAGGAGGTTTTGCTGGTCGTTATTTCGTTCTGATGGGCCACCTCTCGCCCATTGATGGTATTGGACCAGATGACATTGGCATCACTGATTTGCTGCAAAGAGTGGGTGAATACCAGGTTAAAGAGGTTATTCTGGCAACCAACCCTACCGTAGAAGGTGAGGCTACTGCACACTTTATTGCAGAAGAGCTGAAGAGTATGGGTGTGGAAGCCAGCCGTATTGCCCATGGTGTTCCCCTGGGGGGGGAGCTGGAATATGTAGATGGCGGCACGCTTGCTCACGCACTGGCAGGTCGTCGGAAACTGGAGCTTTAAGGCTCCAGCCAGTCTCAGATTTTCTAGTGCAGCCAAGCGTTAATGCTGATACAGACTCCGTTCATCCTGAGCTTGTCGAAGGATGCTGGTAATGCACTTCGACAGGCTCAGTGCGAACGGTATGGGGTTTTGCGCATAGCGGCACTAGTCCTTTACTTTGGGCAGAAATATTGAATACGTTTGACGCTGCCAGTGGTTTTCTCTTCCCCTTTTCTTGTTCGGGTATATTGATCTGTAGTCATCCAGTCAATGGTTTTTTGTGTGCCCGTCACGGAGTCAGGGAAGTAGGTGTTGATATAAAGGGTGAAGCCACCATTGTCTGTGCCAAAAGCCGATTGCCAGCTTGGGTCTTCATCCAGTTGTACCCGATAAAAGCAATCCCGACTAAAGCTGCTGGCCTGAAGCTTTCCGTCTTTGGCTTCCTCAATCACTTTTTTAGTGGAATCCTGATCAGGAAACTCCTTCCATTCAACGTTCTGACACTGGCTTAGTATTGTATTGGTTCGTACTTTACGGGGTTGTCCATCTGCTTTCTGAACAACGGTAGTATTTTTTCTGTCTGACTGAATATTGGCCTTCAAAACAGTTTTAAGACTGTCGAAGTCTTTGGGTATGAGTTCAAGCTGGGTTTTGTCGTAGCTGGTGGGCAGGTAATTGTAAAAAGCCTGTTCCTCGTTGATCCAGTGGAAACAATCAAGATTAAAGCTGCTGTTGTTGTTAAGGTCTACTTTAACGGGAGTGGAAGGACACCATCTGCGAATAGTTTCAAAGCCAAGGGGTTGTTCACTTGTACTTCCGCTACTTTCTATTATTAACGTATTTTTCTGCGCAGCAGAAATTTTGAGTACATAGGCCTCAGCATTTTCCAGGCTGCCATAAGGAGTAAGCAAAAGAGCATCTTTATTGACGGCGGCTGCGAAGAACCAGGCTTGATCGAGCTCCACCTGGTAGCGGCACTGAGGGTTGAAAGCTTCAGGAGTGTCTGTAGGTATTTCGACCCAAGGCGAGTCATGGGGCATAAAAGCAGCAAAAAAACCAAATATCGTCGAGAAGTCAACAGCCATAGGAATACACCAGAACTCCGTGATGTATCCATTCTAGCTACTGATTCAAGATCCTGCAGACCGGTTTGCTACCAGTTGTAGCCCAGTGTTACAGCATGAAAGTCAATGGACTCATTCAGGCTTTGCGTACCGGCATTGGAGTAATGATACCAGCCATAACGCAATTCGAATTGTTGTTCAGAGCCAAATTCAACACCCATCATGGCCCTGATTTCAAACTGCCAGTGTCCGCCCATGTTGATTGGCGACTTTTTCTTTTTTTCCAGATCTTTTTCAGACAGGTAGGCGGCACCCACACCTAAATCAATAAAGGGATGAAAGCTGGCGTTGGGCATGAAAGCCATGCGTAACACAGGGGAGAAACTGATGGCAGTAGCTTTATCCTTACCGTCGGGGCTGGGGTTATCATCGGCAGTCAGGTTACTTTTCCAGGAGCTGGCAGCCAATTCAAAATAACTGCTGAGTACCATGCTTTCTGACTGATAAAAGTGCTTTTTCCAGTCCCAGGTAATACCCAGTCGTAAGTTGGTGTAATCAGCTGAACGGCCTGTTACAACGGCCAGGTATTTGCCATAGGTAAGGTTGATGCCGTCGGGGACCAGATCCCCGGCCTGAGCGTTTTGAACCTGAGCAAGAAGCAAAGGTGACAGGCACAGGCTGGCAATAGCTCTCTTCATACACTTCCCCCTGATATTATTATCGTGGTGGCGTCCATGCATTGGGTATCGCTCGATAAAGCCGGAACTTTAAACGAGGCCTACAGATAGCCTATTGCCAGATGGGGAAGCTTGGTAGAGGAGTGAAATCGGTTACATGGAAATTACGACAGCTGATTCACAGAGATATGGATGGTAATGATTTTGGTGTGATTGAGTTATCAGATTACAGCGCTGTCATGCAGCGCTGCTATAGGGAGATGGTACGGAAGGTCTTTCAGAACTGGGGCGTTCGGAATCTCTTTCAGAGGGTTGAGTTATTGAAATCGGTTTCAGAAAATCTTCGTAAAACTTAAGGCTGTTATTACAGGTTAAACCGTAGTGTTTGAAGAAGCTGCCATTGATCTGGGTTTTCTGAAACAGGAAAGAGTGCAGCTGCTTAAAGAGAGTGCGATCAACAGGTTGAGGTTCTTTCCAAAAAGATTCCAGTGAGCCTTGATGGGTTATACCTTCAATATCGTAAAAAGCTCTTCCCATCAACTTGGTTGGGAGATGGTGCAATAAAGCTGAAATACCCACAGTACTGTTTACTGTAACCACGCCACAGGTATGGTGGTACAGGTCGGGCAGGGGAATATCGTGGCAATAAAGAACCCGGTCCTGAATACCCAGATTGATAGCCAGCTCTTCAATGAACTTGCCGTATTCGGTGTAGCCTCTGTCCATTGGGTGGTGCTTCAGGCAGAGAACCTTATCGGAATCTGCATGCTTCCAGAATGAAACCATGACTTCCTGAATAAAGGCTTTTACCGACTCATAGGGTGAGTGGAAGATCATTTGCGAGTCATCGTGTACTTGCAGGGGAACGAGGTAAAAGCGCTGATCAAACTCATTATCCAGGCGAAACTGAGCTTGCTTATCGTAGCTTTTAAAGAGCCATTTTCTGGCAAATCCTCTCAACCAGTAAAAGCCTTCTTTAACCGGGTGGGTGGCTCTATGGTGACGGTATTCTGAAAACTCATCCCTAGAAAAAAAGCTGGCCCAGTAATAGAGAGCGGCATAAAGCGTTCTTCTTTTCATGGTGCCACCAATCGTATGATCGGACTTAGCTAAACAAGGGGTGATTTTTTCGAGATTTTCCTGACTCAGATCCATCTGACTTAGTGAGTTCACACCATGAGGTTCAAGAGTAATGGTGTCAGGTCTCAGATAGCCTTCTTCAAATACACAGAATCGCACGTCTAATGAGTTACAAACTGGCTTTGCAGTTCTATGATAATAGCGACAGTCGCCCATCAGAAAGACGGCTTCAATACGGTGTTCAACAAGGTATTGTTTGAGAAAAGCAGCCCAGTCGGCAGGTTTGCCAGTGTAGTGAGTTTGAACATTAGCCCAGGAAAATAGACGATCCCCACCATTGAAATTAATCTTGTGGGTAACATAACCTGCTTTGGAAAAGGTCCGTGCCAGCTTTTTGAAAAATGGCCCCAGCGGTCCTTGCAGAAAAAGTACAGCAGATTGAGTCATAGCCTAAGCTCGGTCCCTGTGCATGACCTGAGTCGTTCATCTATAGTCGTGTAGTGATCGGATGTTAGCATAATGGATTATAAATTTATAATCGAGTGTGTGGATTTGTGATTTACAGGGAGTTGGTTGTCAGTGAAGTCATTAGCAGAAATGGCCGTTGATTTAATCTCTTAATGCTTCCATCACATATCGAGCTTTGCGAAGGTTTCTATCCAGCCAGTTGCTGGATGTTGCGACTGCATTCGTCCGAGTTGACTGGATTGAGCGGACTACACGTTCAGGTGTTGTAAATCTTTTGGTTGTCCAGTTGATATAAGCTGGATAATGGCAATGAGCGAAATAAATCAGCTCATCCAATGTTCTCGTTCGGTGGCGTCTTGAGCAGGATAAATGATCCCTGGTCAAACTCCAGCCAGCATAAAATGGCAGGCCCCAACAGTGGACCAGTTTTCCTAGAGTTAGAGCTTCAAAGCCAGCAAGTGATGTCATTACGTGTAATTCATCACATTGTTCAATGCAGTCAAAAATATCGCCATCTGTCACGACATGATCAACCCATTCCAGTGCAATACTCTCAGGAATGTGACCCTCTCGACCAGCAAACAGTACGTCAGGGTGTGGTTTGTAGACAATGTAAGCATCGGGCTCGTATTGTCTGACAGCTTTAATCAACCCAAGGTTTGAACTGATTTCAGGGCTGCCCCATTTTATTGAGGCGTCGCTGTCTACCTGGCCTGTGATCAACACTTTCTTCTGGTCAGGCTTTGCTGCTTTGAAAATGCTTTGTTCTGCGCCAGTCAGGTTGTACTTACTGATACGCTGCTTTGCCAGTGTTTTTCTGAGTGCTTTAGCTCTATGTATTTGGCCTTCGCTCAACTCCAGGCTGTTAATGGCATTCTCAAGATCAGAAGGCCGTGTAGCATCGAAGTAAATACCGCTTTGATCCATAATTAAAGAGCTGGGACGGCGCAGTTCAGCCCCTAAGCCTACTGATCGTATAAATGCATCTTCAGCTCTGAAGAGTTTGATTCCAGAGGCCGTTCTTAAACTATGATGTTTAGCTCCCCAAACCAGAATGCCGTCACCTTGTTTGGCTTTCGCTTCAGCTTGATCAAGAGATTTAACAAATCGGATGTTATCAGTAATGGATCTTGTGAAGGTTTTTAGAAAAGCTCGCTTCCAAAGACTAAAACCAACTGCGTATAAAGTATTAACCTGAGAGTCTGGTTGGTGAGACTGGAGAGAAATCAGTTCAAGAATGTCTTCAAGCTCACATCGCTCATATGTTTCAGGGTCAATATAGCGAGTGTATTTTAGACAGGCAGCAGCAAAAAGGCTCTCAATAGTATGGGTTTGCATTCTACGAGGGCAGGGCTCTCTGTCGTCAGTCAGTCCCCAACCACTATAGAAAGGAACACCAAAGCATATGACCGGTTTCTTATGCCAAAGAGCTTCAAAACCCAGCTGTGAGGTGACAACGTACACCTTCTCAAAATAAGGGAAAATAGACTGAGCATTAACCTTATCTGAAAGGATATTAAGTCTCGGATTATCCGGAAGATGGCTCCCCAAATAACCTTTTTTAGTGCCTAGAATCACGTCAGGGTGAACTTTAACCCAGACTTCAGAGTCAGGATTTTCTGAAAGAGCAGCATTCAGCATGTTCTCAAAGCTGGAAGCATCAGCCATGCCCAGTTTAACGGAACAGTCTCCATAAGTCTGATCAACCACCAGAACTCGCTTACAGTCTTCGTTGACAGGTTTCCAGCTGCCAACAGGTTCATGATTGTACTTACTGATTTTGGCTTGAGTGATCTTGCACAGAAGTTCTTTAGATCGTATTTCCAGTGATGGTGAGAACCACTCAGGAGTATTTAAGAGTTGTTCGATATCAGAAGGTTGGGTTGCATCGTAATAGATGCCGGTCTTGTCGACGATCAGAGAGAATCGTCTGTCCCCCAAGGCTGGGTGACCTAGATAGCTAATGAAGCCGTCTTCCAAGTGCCAGTATGGGATTTGATGCTTTTTAGCAAGTGCAACAGCTTTGATTGTGTTTTCTTTTTTTCCCCAACCAATAACAACATTTGCATGTTTGAATTTTTTATATGGTTTGAAGAGGTTAATTTTCTCGCAGTTTAAGAGAGCAGTTAACTCGGTAGCATTACTGATACCCCGAGACAGGGTCAGGAAAGCAGGGCTGGAAACGGGTTGAGTAAATGGCAAGGAATTCACAGAGGGTTAATGGCAATTTAACTGGAAAGTGACTGGCTGATTTTAGCCAAACAGATTAGGAATAGAGCACGAAACGTTATACTGCTTCATGAAGCGTCTGACTCGATGATTCAATACTCATAATCAATCTGTTTGCAGAGGACAACATATCTTGCTTCTCCATGCCGATCAGTTGTTCAATGGCAATGACCCATGAATCTACTGTGTTTTCAGCAATGAGTCCGGCATTATTTTCTTGAATCAGTTCAGCAAAAGAGAACCGGGGTGAGTAAATACCCACGGCATTCTGGCGACAAATATCCAGTAACTTGGTATGAGATCTTGACTGATTAAAGCGGGTATCCATCAAAGGCGCCAGGCCGATATCCATGGTTCTGGATGAGGTCATTGCCAGATAGTCTGGCCATGGCATGGGATGCAGTACTTGCACTCTTGGAATCCCTCTGGCAGCTTTGTAAAGTGAGTGGTCGCCAATCAATTCAAACCAGGTGTTACTGTTTCTATTTTGCACCTGTCGTATGACTTTTAAAACAAAGTTCCAGTCTTCTTTATGGGAGCTGCTGCCATGATAAAAGCAGCGAACCAGTGGTTTTTTTTCAGGTTCTATTTGTGTGGGCGAGAGAACAGCTTCTTGAGGTAAATGATATTTCTCAGCCAAGTGAGTTGTAGAAACCCAGATTTTATCGCAGATTTGGCTGAGCAGGGGACCGGCTTTTCGATACCAGGAAGATAGCCGCTTTCGATAAGCTCTTGGCAGGGTTTTATCCAGATGAGCCCCAGGAATATCATCATCTGTAAACCAAACTACGCTTGAGCATACAGTCGATGAATTAAGAAGGTGTTTTAGAATGTTATGTGGAACATCTCTAACCAGAACAATTAAACTACCCCTTGAAATAGCGTTAGATAGCTCGTGAATACAGTCACTTCGACTAACATCAATTTCAATATATCGTTTAACCTGTTGACTTCTGTTTCTGAAATAAAAGTCAACAGTAGGAGAAATTGATCTGCCAATGATAATCACCTCACCATTCCATTGGTTTGAGTACTGAATAGTAGGTGAAAACAGGGTTGGGCTTTTTAAAAGAGCTTTGAACATAGAGTCAGAGGAGTAAGTTATTCGCTTAGTCTTTAAGAATTTTCGAATTAAACTCTATAAGAAAAATTCTCATGCTCGAGGGTTAAGTTCGGGCTGTAGTAAGGATCAGTTACAAGTTTTTCTGCCCACTTGCTCTTCATAAACTGAATTTCCCTACCAAAACGTTCCTGTTTCTCAGGGGTATCTTCAGCCCCTCGGCTGATTGACTCGTGATGGTAAAGTTCAGCAAATGGGCTCCATAGATTTCGATAACCAGCTTCACGGACTTTCAGGCAAAAGTCTATGTCGTTGAACGCCACCTGAAGCTGCTCATCCATTCCACCTACTTCAAGATAGATTTCTTTTCTGACCAGCAAGGCAGCAGCTGTCACTGCGGAATAATTCTGGGTAAGTTTTAGCCTGGATACATAACCGAGAGCATTCTTCTGAAAATATTTATGAGCATGCCCAGCAACACCTCCAATCCCTAGTATGACTCCTGCATGCTGTATTCTGTTGTCGGGATAATAGAGTTTTGCCCCTACACAGCCAATATCTGAACGACAGGAATGGCTGACCATTTCCGTTAGCCAGTTACTTGAAATAACTTCTATATCATTGTTAATCAGACCAATAATGTCCCCGTTAGCCTGCTCCATCCCAAAATTATTGATGGCAGAGAAATTAAAGGGGCGGTCATAACTAACAATTTTAACTTTAGAGTGTCCGGAAATTTCATTGAAGTACTGAAGCGTTTTTTTGCAGGTACTTTGGTTGTTCAGTATCAGAACTTCGTAGTTGTTGTAATCTGTTTTCGCAAGAATACTATCCACGCATTGCTTGAGAACATCATAGCCGTCTCTGGTCGGGATCATAAGGCTGACTAAGGGCTGTTCTTCTGGTAAAGACCACTGTACACGATAACTGTTAGAGTATGAGCCATGCTCAACCGTATTGTCAGGGTACTTTCGAGACATAAATGCCCGAAGAGCTTCCAACCCAGCTTCAGAGGTATAGTTCTTTTCTCCAGAAGATAATGCTGTTGACCCCTGTATGGCACGCCAGTGATAAAGGATATAGGGAATATGGTTTATTTCTGATGTTTTGAGGTTTTCTGTACAGCGCAACAGCAGATCGTAGTCCTGACTACCTTCCACTCCTAAACGAAATCCACCTTTTTCTCTAACAAGGGCCGTATCAATGACTAACAAATGAGTCACATAATTATGTGAGTAAAGAAGATCGGGGTTCCAATCTGTTTTAAAGTGAGGGTTAAATCGAATCCCTACTTCATCAATCTTATCTTCATCGCTGTAGAGTACCTTTGCTTCCCTGTTTTCGTTCAGGGCCTGTACTACATGGAACAGGGCGTGTTCTGCCAGAAGGTCATCATGATCCAGTAACGCAATATAATCGCCTGTGGCCTGCTCCAGTGCACTGTTGCTTGCCTGTGAAATATGACCGTTCTCGGGCCTGTAGACTACTTTTATCCGCGAATCCCTGGCGGAATATTCTTCCAGTAAAGGTTTGATATAGCTCTGGGTTGAACAGTCATCAGCGATACAAAGTTCCCAGTTCTGATACGATTGGGCGAGTACCGAATTCAGACACTCTCTGAGAAACCGCTCATCAGTGTTATAAACAGCAACGAGAACAGAAACTAAAGGCTTGAATGACAAGGCTTCCATCTGCTTCTGTATCAGAGCAGTATTAAAAATCAGCGGTTCATTGACCTCTCTCCAGGTCAGGTAAGAGACAACAGACATATCTGACCTGAAGCATGAGTCATATATATCGAGTAGTTCATTGACTGGGATTTCATTGAGTTCTGCAATACTTCGTTTAGAGGCAATTTTTTTTACGATCAATTTTTTTGCATAACTCGGGGTAAGCTTGCTGAAAGTAAATTGATCAATGGAGAACTGGCAAGGTTGATCTGCAGGGTCAAAGCGTATGTTTACCGGGTCATCATGAAAGAAAAATACCCGTTTCAGGGCTTTTCCAGCTCTAAGCGGTAGATCAATGGCATCTTCTTCTGAAAAGCCCTTGCCATAATCAATATAAATTTTCCCATTCATCCGTGTTGAGGTACTTGCCAGCTTGATGGTCAGCATTTGCCAACCACTTACATTCAGCCCTTTTTTCCTTAACCTGAAATAAGGGTCATTTCCCACAGCTTTCCAGTCAAGACTTCCTTCTGATTGAACAAGGTCTGATTTAGGTATGAACCGATAGGTGGATTTAGGGGTCAGCCAGTTTGCATAGTCCAGAACTTTTTTCTTTGTTCGCCCTTGCAGCTTTTGAAACTGACTTTTTTTCTCAAGGTCATTATGGTTCGCACTGGTATCATTTAACCTGCGTTTGATATAGGCAATCTCTTCAACCAGCTCTGGCAGAAATCTTTCTATCTGATGACAGTATTCATCATTAATGTCATGATTTTTGAAAAATTTCTCATCACGCATTTTGCTGGTTGTTGCACGACCTCTGGGTTGTTTCTTCTTCTTGAACTCTTCATAGGACTTAATGACATAGTGATTGACTACTAACTTTTCCCAGTCTGTGTCCTTGCTCAGTCCGTCCTGTTTTTTCTCATCAAACTCAAGCCCTTTACCTGCTGCTGAGAAATATGCCCCCTTACTTAGAATAGCTTTATGGGGGTTCAGCATCTGTTTGCAGCTGCTGGTTTTCACTATGCTCTTTATATGTTTATTGACGTGTCTGGACTGTTTGGCTTTATTCCTGAAACGTTTCAGTACCAGTTCATCACTGCTTTCCTGCAAACCGGATGACCCAAATACAGCCCAGTTTATCCCTACAGCGCCCACTTCATGTGCTTTTAAAAGGGGTTTAAGAACATCCTTGAGGCTAACATCCGAGGTTGGAACCAGAAACTCGTCGGCATCTATAAAAGCCAGCCAGTCGGTCTGGCTGCCATAATCTTTCAAAATCTGGTTATAGGCCGGAATTTGGGGCCTCTTCCCATTTTCGGTGGGAAATGCTATTCGCTTTATTAGCCCCAATGCATCAAGCCGCTGTAAAAGCTCTGTTGAACCATCATCACTGATATTATCAGCAATAAAAAAGTAATCGACTCCCACTATTCTGTGGAACGCCAGCCATTCAATAATATACGGCTTTTCATTTTTAAAGATGGCTGCAACAGCTAATTTCATTTTTAAAATCTTGGTTGTTCATGCAAAAGGCTGCTAACACAGGCTGCCTGAAGGAGTTGGGTTATTAGGTTACAATGCTTAGCAGGTATTCCCGAAATTGCCCGTTCAGCTCGGGGTGACGAAGCGCATATTCAACATTGGCTTTCATATGCCCCAGTTTGCTGCCACAGTCATAGCGGATACCGTCAAACTCATAAGCAAAAGTGTCTTGCTCTTTCAGCAGCTCAGCAATGGCATCGGTTAACTGAATTTCACCACCGGCACCACGTTGTGTCTTTTCAAGCAGTTTGAAGATACGAGGTTGTAGCACATAACGTCCCACAATCGAGAGATTAGAGGGAGCTTCTTCGACTGGAGGTTTTTCAACGACACCTTGAAGTTTATGAAGCCGGTCACTCACTTTAATCGGGTCAATAACACCGTATCTGTTAACCCGTTCCATGGGGACTTGCTCTACAGCCACTACTGAACTCTGGCTGTCCTGTGCCAGATTAATCATGGTGTCGAGACAAGGTGTTTTATCGCAGTAAATCATATCGTCAGCCAGAAGAACCGTAAAAGGCTCGTCTCCAACAATGTCTTTGGCACACAGTACTGCATGGCCAAGCCCAAGGGCAGGGCAATTGCATCAATCTGAACACTCGAAGATAAATTTCTTGTAAACTCTCTATCCAGTTTATTCGAGTCTCCTAGCAGCCTGTCGGACTTGAACCCATAAACGCAGTTCAAGTAATTTCAGACTCTGACTATTCCGGAGAGAACTTATAAAACCCTCTCCGGCGCATTACATTTTCAACTTGTCCTTATGATTTTTCTCACTCTTGGCCTCAGATCAGCCCAATAGTGCCACAG
>NZ_LASA01000170.1 GCF_001562015.1 Endozoicomonas arenosclerae
TAATTGAAGATACAGATTCGATTAAAACGCAGAGTGTAGTCAGTTTATTTAATTGTGAAAAAATAAAATTTGTTCGTAATCGTCACAAGGGAGCTTCTTCGTCAAGAAACTTAGGAGCTAATCTCGCTGAAAGTGACTATGTTGCTTTTCTGGATGATGATGACCTTTGGGTGCCAGAAAAATTGGAAAAGCAAGTGGCTTTGGTTGAAAAGAATGATCTTGATGTATGTTATACTAGGATGTTTATTCAATATGAAAATACGAGCATCAAATATACTACAAGAACCCTGAATAGAAAATCACCACTCATAAATATTCTTATGGAAAATTATTTGGGTGGAACACCATCAGCTCTGATAAAGCGCTCAAGCATGATGCTTGTTAGTGGGTTTGATGAGCATTTTCCCGCAAGAGAAGAGTATGATTTATGGATTAGACTTATAAAAAGTGGCTGTAAAATAGGTGTTGTAGAAGAGCCGTTAGTTGTTGCGAACAGATCTTTAGAGAAGAGAAGCAGGATTTCAGCAAATATTGATAATTATGTTAATGCAATCAACTTGCTTAATGAAAAACATAAACAACTTGTTATTGATACTTTGACTAATGCTCAGATTAGAAAGAGAAAATCTTTACAGTACGAGTTTCTTGCTGCGCAAGCAGTCTCAATTAATCTTCGTTGGATATCGGCAAGATATTATCTTATGTCTGCACTGAACTTATTTTCTGTAAAGCCAGTTCTTTTATCAATGATTTCTTTCTTAAGCCCAAAGCTGCTTATTCGTCTTAGAAGTACTTTGAAGAGCTAATGATTTTTCTTGAAATTAAGTGAGTATTATGAGTTCTTCATTCAGTCCTCTTGAGAGATCTTTTTCCGTATTCTTAAGCAAATTTCCATTTTTAAAGAAGTTTGTAAAACTCTTCTATACCAGGCTTGTTTATATAAGAAATAGAAAAAATTACAAGGTGAAAACTATCTCGCCTGTTCAAGCAGTAAGTGATAGTAGAGAAAGCTTTTTTGGCTATTATGATGTCACTCCTGAAAATAATGATTTTCAGATTTTTAATGAACCAGAATTGTCTACGTCAGTTGTTCCATCGTCAGATTCTTTTGTGTCTGTTTGTATTAAGTCTATATCTGGAGAAGATTTATTATTAAGGGCTACAAGTAGCTCCTATAACTGGCAGCAAGGTTGTAGAGCGCACTGGATAAACTCTAATGAGTTTGTTTTTAATGACTTTGATAAAGATAAAAATTCTTACGTATGTAAAAGGTATAATGTTAAAAACTCTCAATGTGTAGCAGAGTATGACTTACCTGTTCAGTCCTCTTTTCAGGATAAATACTATTATTCATTAAACTATTCCAGGTTGATGAATCTTAGAGCTGATTATGGATACAGGAATAAGTTTTTATTAGAAGTTGACGAACTTGATGATCTTAAAAATGATGGTGTTTGGAAAGTGGATTATAAGACTGGCAAGTCTAAATTATCACTTTCTTTACATGAAGTAGCAGGGTTTCAATCGAAGTACGATGTAGCGAAATTTAATCATAAAGTGAATCATGTTCTTATATCTCCATCAGGGGATAAATTTATCTTTATGCATAGACTGATCTCAAACGGAAGACGCTTTGACAGATTGCTGCTTTCTGACTCTGAAGGTAAATTGCTAAAAGTCTTGTCAGATAATGAAATGGTTAGTCACTGTTGTTGGCTTGATAATAATACAGTGTTAGGTTATTTGCGTGGCCCTTCTAATAAAGATGCATACTGGCTAATTGACTGTAACACAGGGAAATTCACATCTTTTTTAGATGGTGCTTTGGATCAGTTTGGGGATGGTCATCCGAGCGCAAATGGAGATTATGTCATAACTGATACTTACCCAGATAAATCCAGAATGCAGCAACTTATTTTGGTAAACTGGAAGGCTTCTCAAGTCAGGGTGTTAGGTGAGTTTTTCCACGGTTTTGACTACACAGGAGAAACCAGATGTGATTTGCATCCAAGGTTCTCACCTGATGGTAAAACAGTCTACTTTGACTCTGTTTTCTCTAGTGAAAGGAAACTGTATTCCATGAATATTGAGAGTGTTTTTCAGTGAACAATACAGTAGCAGTTGCAATGTCTATCTATAAAAATGATAGTGCTTTTGCATTGAAAAAAGCTATTGAAAGTCTTATTAATCAAAGCTTTTCAAAGCTTATTCTGTTTATTGAAGTCGATGGTAATGTTGGTGATGAAATAAGATCGACTCTTGATACTTACTCTAATAATAATCATGTTGAGATCAATTATAATAGTGCTAATAAAGGGCTAGCTTTCAGGCTAAATCAGGTGGTTGACAAGGTAGTTGTATTTGAAAGTGTTGAGTACATTGCAAGAATGGATGCAGATGACATTTGTCATCCTGATAGGTTTAAAAAGCAGGTTGAGTTCTTATCGAAAAATCCTGAAGTCGACATTGTCGGGAGCAGTGTTTTTGAAATTGATGAGAAAGACATGATACAGACGTATAAGGCTATGCCAACTTCTGATAGTGTTTTGAAAAAGCGTCTTATCAAACAATGTCCTTTCAATCATCCTACGGTTATGTTCAGAAGGCGTGTTTTCGATGATGGTAATCGTTACTCCTCTGATCTTAAAAATACTCAGGATTACTACCTTTGGATTGATTTGGCCAGTAAAGGCTACAAGTTTGCAAATATTGACGAGCCGTTACTTGCCTTCAGGATTGATCCTGAGTTTCATTCTCGGCGCGGTAAGAAAAAAGCAAAGAATGATTATATGGCTAAAGTCTATGCTATGGAAAAACTAGATAAAAAAAATCTTAAGAACTGGTCTTATACTTTTGCTATCTATGGCTTAAGAATGAGTCCATCTTCAATATCAAAATTAGCATATAAGTATCTGCGGAACACCAAGGCTGAAAGCTCCCAAGTACATCTTAGTGACCGTAGTTTTTATGTTGCGAAAAAAGGTGAATTCCATAAAAAATTCTAGGAATAGTCACTTCCTTCCTTTCTCTAATAGAGAGCTAAGACTACTGGAGTCTGAATACCCACTCTTCATGGATAATCTTCCTACGATTTCAGGGCTTTCTCACTTTTAGGAATGGAATTAAGGGGCTCTTTGGATAATATCAATAATATAGGCCTACTTTGAAAATTCTAAGGCTTTGATGATTCGTAATTATGTGTAAGATGTCTTCTATGTTTATATATAAAATAATACGGTTTCTGAAAAAAAGAGGAAAGACTTTAGCTAATAAGTTGCCCTCCTACTTTAGACGTTATTTTCTTGAAAATAAAAAATTTTGCATTATTAGTGATAATTGCTGGGGCTCCTTTACATACCAGTATTTTGACATTCCATATAACACACCTTTTGTTGGTCTCTATTTATTTTCTCCAGATTATATAAGGCTGCTTAAGAATCTTAAGGGCTATTTAGATCTTGAAATTCGATTTATACATCCTTCTGAGTCAAATTATAAAGATGAACTAATTAAAAATCAGACCTTTGGTACTTACCCAATAGGTGTTCTAAATGATGTGGAAATCCATTTTTTACATTATAAATCCGAACAACAGGCTAAAGAAAAATGGACGCGCAGGGTAAGTCGGATTGACTACAATAACTTAATTGTAAAGTTTTGCGATAGAGATCTGGCAAGTGAAGAGCATATCCTTGAGTTCGCAAAGCTTGATTATGAACGAAAAGTTTTACTCACTGCAAAGAGTTATGGTACACAAGTTGAGATTGTACTAGGTAATGAAAATGGAGCTTTCATTGAGGATGAATGGGCGAACTACTTGGAAACAATAAAACCTGTAAAATTGTTTAACAGTTTTAAATACTAGTCGCCAGCAACTAGCGATTATTGTTTTTATGGTGGAATAAGTTAGGCTTTCGAGTTGAATACATAATATCTTCTCAAGAGTTAGAGGGTTGGTTTTTGATTCTGTCGGAAGCTATTTTTTTAGTTAATCTGAATGTTGTTCTTTTTAATTCTAAGTAATTAAGCTTTCAGCTTATTTAAAGATAATTATTTTCTATTTATCAGGATGCTTGTATAGCTCTAAGCTATTATGCTCTGATACAAACAAGTCACAAACTATTCGGAGTCCCCAATGCCAAGCCTGGGGATGTCAGTACGATTGTTAAGTAACGAGTACTGACTCATGTCAAAGTGGCCTGTTTGACAACGAGGGTGTTCTTTTGGGTAAGTACATGAGCAAAAGCAAGTTCTTTGTTTCTCTGGATAAAAGATTGGATTTTTGTGATGTGATTATTGGTAGGGATATCAAGGATCAGCTTTATGACAATGTTTCTTTTACGGTCTCGCGCTCAGGTTATCCTAACATCCCGGCCAGAGTGGCCATATCCATATCTCTCTGAAAGACAGTCAGTCTGGCGACTCTGTTTCTCACGATCCCAATCCTTCTCATAACATCAGTAAAACCCAGCGTCATTTCACAGTCAGGCACCAACAGCTGCTACTTGGTGGGGGAGACGGAGCCGCTGCACTCTTATTCCCTGATCAGAAAAGTCTCAGCGAGTGGAGTGCTTCCTAGCGCCTGTCGACCCCCAACTTTTTCTTACTCTTACTCTTGCAGTTGCTCTGGCTTCAGGTCTTGCGGGTATAGAGAATCAGTGGAGCCCCAGGCACAGGTTAAGGGTAATGCTTATGAGCAAAATCATTCAGCTGAGCTAGCCTTACCCTCTACACTTTGGGATGCTGCACAAAAGTTTTAGCAATTAGCTTATGCCCGTAAATGGTTGGGTGATGCTTTTGTTGATCATTATTCTGCTTCCACAGAGTGGGAAGAGAGGGAGTTCCGAAAGCCTGTTACTGATTGGGAATTAATTCGTTACTTCGAAATCATTTGACCTGAGCAGAGTATGAAATCAATCCAGAAAACTGTTTCTCCCTTAGATGGTTCTGTATACGTTGAGCGAGAGCTTGCTACCTGTGATCAAGTACGCAAGGCTCTTCAGTTGGCACTTGATGGGCAGAAACAATGGAGCGCGTTGCCGCTTGAGGAAAGACAGTCCATTTGCAGTCGTGCAGTTGATTGTTTCGTTGAAAAGAAGGAAGAGATCGCTTTAGAACTTACCTGGCAGATGGGGCGGCCCATTCAATACAGCGGCAGTGAGGTTGATGGCTTTGAAGAGCGTGCTCGTCATATGATTGAGGCGTCGAGCTCTGCTTTAAAAACAATTTCTCTGCCCAAGCGCAGGGGCTTTGATCGTTATATCAAGAAGGAGCCGTTGGGGGTTGTTCTGGTCATTGCGCCTTGGAATTATCCTTACCTTACTGCTGTAAACTCTATTGTTCCTGCTTTGCTCTCGGGTAATGCTGTAATACTCAAGCATTCTGCCCAGACCCCTCTATGCGCTGAGCGAATGGTAGAAGCCTTTCAAGCCGCTGGATTACCAGAAGGCATTTTTCAATACCTTCATATGTCTCATGATGAAACCCGTAATCTAATTCAGTCGGGTGGCGTTCGTCATGTGGCCTTTACCGGGTCGGTACCTGCCGGCAAAGTCATTGAGCAAGCTGCTGCCGGCCAATTCGTCAGTGTTGGGTTGGAGTTGGGTGGCAAAGATCCTGCTTATATCCGAGAAGATGCGGATCTGGATATGGCTGTTGATTCCGTGCTGGATGGAGTGTTTTTTAACTCGGGGCAATCTTGTTGCGGGATAGAGAGACTCTATGTGCATCAGGCCGTCTACGATGACTTTCTGGTAAGGGCTGAAAAGTTTGTTAATCGATACAAACTGGGGCCTGCACAAAATGCTGAGACGACTTTGGGTCCCATGGTGAAAGTCAGTGCGGCGGAATTTGTCCGCAAGCAAATTGAAGAGGCGGTAGGGCTGGGTGCTCAAAAGCTGATTGATGAGAAGAAGTTTCCACAGAGTAACCCTGGCACTCCATACCTGGCGCCTCAGTTGCTTACCAATGTTGATCATTCTATGGGGATAATGAAGGAAGAGAGTTTTGGGCCGGTTGCAGGCATCATGAAGGTGTCTTCTGATGAGGAGGCTATTGCCTTAATGAACGACAGTGATTTTGGGCTGACAGCCGCTATTTATACCCGGGATCTTGAAAAAGGGGCAGAGTTGGGTGATCAGATAGAAACCGGCACCTGCTTTATCAATCGTTGTGATTATCTGGATCCTTCTCTGGCATGGACGGGAGTCAAGGATTCCGGCAGAGGGTGCACATTGTCTGAGCTGGGATTCGAAGTGCTTACACGCCCCAAGTCTTACCATATCAAGCAATGTTAGTTGTATTTCACCCACTGGGCTAAATGGATACTTCCCGATATTAAAAACTGGAGTGTTTCATGTCAGACCTGGAGCAATTTACGACACGGTGGAATTATCCTACTTGTGTAAGAGTTGGGGTGGGCCGGATAAAAGAGTTGCCTGCAGCTTGCAAAGAGTTGGGTGTCAAGGCGCCGCTTATGGTGACCGACCCGGGGCTTAAAGCGTTGCCAATGCTTCAGAATGCTTTGATTGATTGCCATGAAGCAGGCCTGGATAGTCATCTGTTTTCTGAGATAAAGGGTAATCCTACCGGGGAGAATGTTGAGGCAGGCGTAGCCGCTTTTAAAAAAAATCAACACGACGGTGTGATAGCTTTTGGTGGTGGTTCAGTCCTTGATGTGGCTAAGGCGATAGCGCTGATGGTGGGCCAGGATCGTCCGATCTGGGACTTTGAGGATGTGGGCGATAATTGGAAAAGGGTTAAGCGTGATGGCATGGTACCTGTAATTGCTGTGCCTACAACTGCGGGAACGGGCTCGGAAGTGGGGCGGGCGTCTGTCATCACTCATGCCCAGGAGCGCATTAAAAAAATTATTTTCCATCCTGATATGCTCCCTGAAATTGTGATTCTTGATCCAGAGCTCACCACGGGTTTGCCTGCAGCAATCACAGCCGCTACGGGGGTGGATGCACTTTCCCACAATCTTGAAGCCTATTGCTCACCTCACTTTCATCCTATGGCGCAGGGTATTGCGATAGAAGGTATTCGTCTGGTGAAAGAGAATTTGCCAGTGGCCTTTACCGACAGTTCAAATCTGACGGCGCGTATGAACATGCTGGTGGCATCCACGATGGGAGCCACGGCTTTTCAGAAAGGTCTAGGGGCTATGCATGCTTTGGCGCATCCTCTGGGAGCACTTTATGATGCTCATCATGGCATGCTTAACGCTATTTTGATGCCATACGTATTAAAGGTTAACCAAACGGTTGTGGATCAGAAGCTGGCAAGGCTTGCGCAGTTTCTTGATCTTCCCGGCGAAGGGTTTGATGCGTTTTTTGATTGGGTGATCCAGCTCAGGTCTGATCTGGGTATCCCTCATGCATTGTCGGAATTGGGTATCGATGAGGCGGATTCAGCCAGAGTAGGATTGATGGCATTTGAAGATCCATCCGCCTCAGGGAATCCAGTGTCTCTGACGGTTGAGGAGTACCGGTCTTTGTTCTGTTCAGCGGTGCGTGGAGAGCTGTGATCTAATAAGGCATTTCCTGCAGACATAAAAAAAGCCTGATCAAACGATCAGGCTTTTTTTATGTCTGGTCGGAGCGAGAGGATTTGAACCTCCGACCCCCACAACCCCATTGTGGTGCGCTACCAGGCTGCGCTACGCTCCGACGTGCCGCTGTGAGCGGCGGATTCGTATATTACCTTTCTAATAGGGATTTGCAAGCCTTAGTCTGATTTTCTTCTATAACAACAAGGGATTAGAGTGAGCGTCAGTTAACTTTTGGTACACCTGTAACAGTCTTTCGCAAATTAGACGCGGGCTGCGGCAGAAAAGACCATTTTTTCGACTTGTTACACTATAGCCTCAGCGGCATATCCAGTAGGATAATGGCTTGAATCATCATAACGAGTGGAATCTCAGGTGTTTAAAACAATTAAAACTGTTCTGGCATGCTCTTTTCTCCTGTTTACCAGTCTGGCTGTCATGGAACAGGCCGAAGCAGCACCGGTTAAGCCGGCTGCAGAATCTGTGAAACCGGTTGATGTTGTGATGAAAACCACTAAAGGCGATATGGTTATTCGTCTGAATCCTGAGAAGGCGCCCATTACGGTAAAGAACTTTCTCTCTTATGTAGACAAAGGTTTTTACAAAGATGTGGTGTTTCACAGGGTTATGCCTGGCTTTATGATTCAGGGGGGCGGTATGACTGCGGATATGAGCGAGAAGGCTACTGGCTCTCCCATCAAAAATGAATCTTCAAACGGTTTGCGAAACAGTCGTGGCACCATTGCCATGGCCAGAACACCCGATCCAGACAGCGCCACGGCACAGTTCTTTATTAATCTTGTGAATAATGAGTTTTTAAACGATCGTCCTGGTCGTCCGGGCTATGCCGTATTCGGTGATGTCATCAAGGGCGATAATGTTATGGATAGTATTGCTTCAGTCAAAACAGGCCGCAGGGGGCCTCATGCCAATGTGCCTGTTGAGCCCATTACGATTCTGGCGGTTGAAAGAGTGACCGCTGCCCCCAATAAAGAGACAAAAGTAAAATAGCCATGAGCGAATGAGCCCCGTGGTGGTTTAGGTACAGTACAAATATCAAGGAACCAAGGCTCCATGATGCGTTGGACTCAGTATTGTCTGTTCATTCTACTGTTGCCGGTACTCTCCGCCTGCGACAGCTTTTGGAATAACAGGCTGGAATTGAAATCGGTGAATCAGCCAGCGATGGAAACATTGGTGCAGGAACAGAATTGGGTATTGGTCGACGTCCGTGACAGCGACTGGTACAACGGCTGGCCTTCCGGAAATGATTCGGAAGGTGGGCATATTCCCGGTGCCAGAAACTTTGATCTGGCCTGGATGGCAGCAGATCCTGGCCATATTCAGAATCTGTTGACCAGTAAAGGTATCCTGCCTGAAAACCATATTGTCGTGTATGGTCGCGATAAACAGGATGCCCAGGTTCTGGCACAGTGGCTGGTGGCAGATCAGGGTTTTAAAGAAGAGCGCATAAGGGTTTTTGAAGAAGGCTTTTCAGGCTGGCTGGCCAATGGTGGCGAACCTGACAAACTGCCTGGGTATCAACGTCTGGTAACGCCGGAATGGCTGGACCGACAAATTCAGTCAACGCCCAACCTTACGGTTCTTGATGTTTCCTGGGGTAAAGGTGCCCGTTATGTGGTGGAGCATATCCCGGGGGCCCTGCATGTTGATACGGGCAGCCTTGAGTCAGAGCCTTTATGGAATATTGAAGAGTCTGCTCGGCTGGAGTCCGTTTTACTTCGTCTGGGTATCACCAGAGATACGCCGGTTGTTGTCTATGGCGATGATATGACGGCGGCAGCCCGGGTTCTGTTTGTTCTGCAATATGCCGGTGTGAAAGATGTTCGGCTGCTCAATGGCGGTCTGGAAGCCTGGACAGGCTCGGGCTTTCCGATTGAAAGGGGCATTAATCCCGCATCCCCAGCCAAGCGTTTTGGCGCTCGGATTCCTGCAGAGCCTGACATTCTGGTGGACACTGAAACCGTTGAGCGTAATCTTGGCAGTGATCAAGAGTATCTGGTCAGCATTCGCTCCTGGAAAGAATACATTGGTGCAACCAGTGGTTATCAGTACATTGAAACGGCGGGAAGAATTCCGGGAGCTTTGTGGGGGAGAGCAGGCTCTGAAACCTACCGGATGGAAGATTACCTGAATCCTGATAATACACTCAGGGAGTTCAGGGATCTTGAAGGTTACTGGACGCCCTACGGCATTGAAAAGCAGGATTCTATTACCTTTTACTGCGGCACAGGGTGGCGGGCCAGTCTGGCCTGGTTTGCTGCCAGCCTGATGAGTTACAGTCGTGTTGCTGTTTACGACGGTGGCTGGATGGAGTGGAGCAGAGATGCTTCCAGGCCAGTGGATGCAGGCTAGTGCTTGATATTGATGCCATTCTTGAAGAGGCTCGAGGGGTTCATCACAGGGCCTTTCTGGTACTGTCTGGTTCCGAGTTATGGGCTCAGCAGAAAGCAGAAGAACTGTTTCAGAGAACTTGGCAACAATCTCTCTGGATAGGGGCGCGAGAAACTCAAGATCAGCCTTCTGAGCAGGCTTCAAAAGCTTCCGGCTGGCTTGGGCGCGAGCTTGATCTTATTATTTTTAATGCCTTCTCCGGGTTTGATGTTGATGCCTTTGGCCAGTTGAGTGGAGCCTTGCGAGGTGGAGGCCTCTTTGTGCTTCTGGCTCCAGACTTATCCGTTTGGTCTGATTATCCTGATCCGGAGCATCAGCGCCTTTCCGTCTACCCCTTTGAGAAAGAGCAGGTTAAAGGTCATTACCTTTCTCGACTTGTCTCTCTGATTTCTGATGATCAACGTGTGTCTCTGATTTCTGAGACCGGTGAGTCACGTTTACAAGATTGGAGTCACTCTTTAGCGGATCACTCATCAAGCCTTGATACGGCGTTTGACAGCAAGAGTTGTCGAACACAGGATCAGTTTGATGCCGTAGAGGCCATTATTCGGGTGGCTAAAGGACATCGTCGTAGACCTTTGGTGTTAACCGCAGACCGGGGGCGCGGAAAAAGTGCAGCCCTTGGACTGGCTGCAGCTCAACTGCTTGAATCTGGATTGTCGCATATTGTCGTGACAGCTCCGTCAATGGCTTCAGCGGATGTAGTGTTTAACACCGCAGCTGAGCATCTTGAGCATTGCCTTTCCCAACGAGGGTTATTGACCTGGGAAGAAAAGGTGATTGAATTTGTAGCACCGGATGAATTGATTCATTCTGCAGAAAGCATCTCTTGCGATCTTATGCTTGTGGATGAAGCAGCGGCCATCCCCGTGCCCCTTTTAAGCCGACTTTTGAAAGACCATTCACGCATAGTGTTCTCGTCCACCCAGCATGGCTATGAAGGGACCGGGCGTGGTTTTTCGATCAAATTCAAAGCAGTACTGGATGAGGTTGCCCCTAAATGGAAAGCGCTTCACCTTGATCAGCCTATTCGTTGGTCAGGCAATGATCCTTTTGAAGCTTTTGTTTTTCGAGCCTTAATGCTGGATGCTCAGCCTGTTCTCGATGACATCGCGCTTCGGTTTGATCCGGCTGGTTGTGTGTTCAGAAAGCTGAATCAGGATGAGCTGGTTAAAAATCACATATGGTTAAGTGATCTTTTCGGTTTGTTGGTGCTGGCGCATTACCGTACAAGGCCGTTCGATTTACGACACCTTCTGGATGGTCCTAATATTGAACCTTATTGCCTTATTTCACAGGGTCGTGTTGTAGCTACAGCTCTATTAGCTCTCGAAGGAGGGATAGAAGAGTCTCTTGAAGAAGCTATCTGGCTGGGCAAGCGCAGAGTTAGAGGCCATTTGCTCCCGCAATCCATGAGTAATCATGCCGGTTTTCCTGAAGCCATCAGGTACCGAGGGCTCAGGGTGATCCGTATCGCGGTTCATCCTGCATTGCAGAGCAGGGGAGTAGGGTCACTGTTGTTAGAAAGGCTGGAAAAGGAAGCGACAAGCAGAGGGCTTGATTATCTGGGCAGCAGCTTTGGAGCAACGCCTGAGCTGACGGAGTTCTGGGGCAAGTCCGGCTTTATTCCAGTGCGTGGGGGTGTGACTCGTGAAGCTTCCAGTGGTTGTCATTCGCTCATGGTTCTAAAGCCATTAACGAGTGAGTTTAGTGCTCTGGCTCAGGAAATGTCTGTTCGATTTGTTTCGGGTTTTTTGCAGCAGTTGCCCGGTGTTTTCAAAGAGATGGAGCCTGATCTGGTTAGGGTATTGCTTCGTTTCGCCGGTTCCAGTTTTCAAGTCGATCTGGAAAGGCGCGATGTGATGGACCTGGAATCCTTTGTCAGCTCTGACCGGCAGTATGAAAGCTGTCAGTCAGCTATTCGGTCCCTGCTTTTGTCAAACATGACACAAGGCTATTCAGACAATACCGACAGCACTGATTCCGTTGAAGCATTCAATACTTTAGTGGCGAAAGTCCTTCAGGGTAAGGACTGGTCTGAGTTGGCAAGGGCTAACGGCCTGACAGGAAAAAAGCAGGCCGTTCAATGGTTAAAAAACTGTGTCCAGATCATCATGACCTGATTGCCAGTCGATCGTTTTTTATTGTTTTACACCACATGCGGTGGGTCTTCTATCAGGGTAGCTAGGACAATCATTGGTCAGAAAAAGCTGCCCATAATAAAAACGTCGGCAATTATTGATTCCATCACTGACGCCTGTGATACCGGCAATGCATTCAAAGTCTTCTGAGTCAGTATCAGACAAGTTGTGTAATCTGTTGACAACGACCTGGTCTGACTCCCATTCAAAGAACCATAGTTGTTCAGGAGCAAAAACCTGCTCTCCTGAGCTGTTCAATATATACGCACAATGTCGAACACTCAGAGTGTTGTCATTTTCCTTGGTCAGGCACAAAGGCGTATCTGTCGAGACTGAGTGTCCGTACAAAGTGATCAGCCCATAATCACCTCGCGAGTCGGTTTTTTCATACCGGAACAACTGTTGTGAGCAAGACCCTGGGTCAGTGCTGCAGTGCTCAGTTTTGAAGGTGGCTGTTACCTTTTCTGTTTCCTGAAATGCATTGGAGGCCCGTTTCACTCGAAGCAAGGGCAGTTCATCAGACAGTGACAGAGTTATGGAGGGATGATTCGTCGTTTTATGGGTATGGTTTGTTCCGATATCTATAGGAGCTATCGAGTTTTTCGTTTCTTCTGCACAAGTGCTCGCGGCGAGAAAAGAGAGTCCAAGTATTGTCAAAAAGTAGCCTGCCAGGTTGTCTCCTGCTATAGCAGCAGAAGCAAAACAGGTAAAAGAAAGTAATTGGGAGCTGGCACTCAGCCCTGCGGCACCAGAGGGGCATTGAATGACTTCAGATTCATACTTCAGGCAATTGCCATCGGGCGTCGAGTTACTGGCGGATGTTTTTTCCCGGAGATTGAAAAGGKTGGATTGGGTCAGTGAACCTGCTGCTATAGGGAAGCTTGATGGATAAAGATAGAGTGTGCTCGAAGGCTTGGGGGTCAGCAAAGTTATAATGTTTGAAGAATACACTCTGTCTTGTGAAATAGAAGAGAATGGCTGACTTGTTGGGGAGGGATTAATACGGTCCTCGTGAGTGGTATGAGCGAATAGAGACAAGCTCACTGTCCAGGTCAGAAGGGCGGATAACAGATGCATGCCGGTGTGTCGAAGGCGCTTCATAAATGATTCCTAATAAATGTTCAGGAATCGTAATGCTAGTTCAACAAGGGTGATTTGATTTTTAAAAAAATGGATTTATTGCTTGATAAACAATGGGTTGAGGGTTTTGTTATGGGGCATTTAGACGCCCCATATACTGCTGATTCGAGTTAATGGCCTGTCTATGATCCGGCCTTGTCAGAAGGTTTTTTAGCCGACTTCTTTTTATCCTGGGCAGGTTGTGGCGAAGTGGTATCGTAATTTTGATGAATTCGATAGGTGATTTCGCAACTGCCATTAGGCAGGGATTTCATGATGGCATTCACGCCGCCTTTATTCCGAGTCCAGGTAAACCCGCCCTGTGCCTTGATCACTCCCCATTCCGGATTTTTCTCGTTGAAGTTGGAGCAGCTGGCATTGTATGTCGTGCCAATCACACTGTAAGCAAGGCAGCTGCGACCAAATTTGATAAAGGTTGTATTTTTCCAGACGTTGTCCTTTTCGTCGCCCCAGGTGGCCATGATATTGAAGCTTCGATCATTAAAATATCCGGTAGAGGCAACTCCATTTCCCTGGGTGGCCAGATCTTTGAATTCTGTAGCGATGGCTGAGTCGCATCGATCAAAGCCGGCTTTATGAGCCAGCTCAATCAGGTTGGAAGCTGAAACCTGAAGAGGGAGTAGGGAGAAAACCAGGCAAATCAGACCTTTCCTTGGCATGACGCAGTCCTCTGTGCATTCCGTTGCTGAAATCAGACTAACAGGCAATAAGGGGGTTCGGCAATGACTGATAGATTTCATCTATCAATTGGTTAGAAAATACTGATTTCTTAAATCATGCCGGCCTGTATATAGTTAGCGGCATAGAGTTAATGATTTTAAATCCTGGTTGGAATTAGGGGGATTGTATGGACCGTTTTACCGTTTTTGGTCGTCCAGGCTGTGGTTACTGTGTACGCGCTAAAGAAGTGCTGGAAAGCCGTGAGCTGCCCATGCTTTATGTTGATATTCACGCGGAAGGCATCTCCAAGGCTGATCTGGAAAAAACTGTAGGCAAGCCGGTTGAAACTGTGCCTCAGATTTTCCATGGTCAGAAATACATTGGTGGTTACACCGAGCTGGCGGCTTATCTGAAAGAAGAGCTGGCTGTTTAAAGTTAACAGTATACAGCTTGAGTGATCAGAGAGTGGAGCCAGCTATCCGGCTCCCTCTTCTGTCAGCTGTTTACTGACAGCTTTTGCCTTTCAGGCATATTTATAAATACGAGAGTGGGGGTTCTCTGAAATCTTCACCAGCTTTGCATCACTTCTGGTCAGGCGCTCCTGCTTGGCTGCCGGGTTGAAAGGCCTGATTCTATTGAACTCCGGCAATGGCTGACCTTTTTCCAGTTGAACAAATACTGGCAGTGGCGTATTGATCTGGCCGGGATAAAGCTTGCGCAAATCTTTATCCACCTTCCTAAGCGCTTCAATGTCCTTTGACCAGGTCAGGTTCGCACGCAGGTGTGGACTCAGAAGCCTTTTTATGATCACGGTTTCACTGCCTGGCATCTGTTCAAGAATCTGAATATCTTTTTGTATTGCAGAAGAAGCCAGGTACTTCTTACGAAGGTGATCAATAGCTTCATTAGCCGAGAGTTTAACCGAGCCGCTATGATGGGCTGCCCAGCTGAATCCAATTCTTTTGGGCGGTGTTTCAAACAGTTTTAGCTGACGGTAGCACTGAACAAAATGAATATGCTGGATCTGCAGACCACCTAGCATATTTTCACGCAAATCATCGGATGTTTCTTCAATCGCTTCGATACTGTCGCCAAACAGTTTTCGAAACTCAGACATGGCCTGTTTGAATGCTTCCCGAGCGTCATTGAGTTTCAGTCCGGATTGCAGAGTCTCTTTCGAGATCCCCACAATACCGGGTAGTCGAGCTGTTTCCTGCTTGTTCTGCTGGTCAGTGTAAGTCAATTTAGTACTGGTCTCTGCAGCCAGGGCCCGGTCGTCTTTGCTCTCTTCAGAGGGTTTCATCACCCAGGAAGCCAGCAGGTGATCGTCATAAACTCCTTCACGGAATTGCCTGTTGGCTCTTACCAGATGAATCAGGGCGTCTCTGACAGCTATCCTGGCTGCCGTTTCCTTGCTCATGGTGACAGCCTTTCAATCTGCCAGTCAGAATCTGTTCGGGTGTATTGAAAGCGATCATGCAAGCGGTTCGGACGACCCTGCCAGAACTCAATGGACTCTGGAACAATCCGGTACCCTCCCCAGAAGTCGGGCAGGGGGACTTTGCCTTCCTTGAACTTTCTTTTCATCTCATCCAGCTTCATTTCCAGCACTTTACGGCCAGTAATCACAGAGCTCTGTTGAGAGACCCAGGCTCCCAACTGGCTGCCATGGGGGCGGCTGGTGAAATATTTTAATGAGTCTGCTTTGGAAATTTTTTCGGCTTTACCACGAACAATGACCTGTCTTTCCAAGGCTATCCAGGGAAACATGATAGCTGCATTCGGATTTTCAGAGATGTCATGGGCTTTGCGGCTGCTGTAGTTTGTGAAGAAGACAAAACCTTCCTGGCTGACGTACTTTAATAAAACCGTTCTCAGGCTGGGTTGTCCTTCTCCCGATACAGTGGCGAGGCTCATTGCATTGGGTTCAGGCAATTGTGCTTCTACGGCCTGTTGAAACCAGAGATCAAATTGCTGGAATGGGTTGGAATCCAGAGAGTCCAGATCCAGACCGGCCTGGGTATAGTTCTCGCGCAGGTGGCTGATATCCATGTTCGTACTTCGCTGTTTTGATCCATTCATTGTATATGAAGGAACATGGAGGGGGAAACCGGCGACGCTTATGGCGCTCTAGTGGTTGCAGGGGATTAACTAAAAGCCTGATTTTAAGTTCTGCGGTTTCTTTTCATCTTTGATGAGCGATTTTATTCGGTGTAACTCTCTCCAAATGGATTCACATTACGTTTTCAGTATAAAAATGTTCGTAGTTCGAAGAGTTTTTATGGGACTGCTTAATCTTCTCTCCCTTACGTTATGGGTTGTTCAAAATCCGTTTTAAATTGATTGAATTATTAATATTTATCTCTATCAATGGCTTTCGTATTGAGTGTTGTTCCATGCCTTATAGGTATTGATACGATTTTTAATATTGATCTGGATCAATAAAAATAAGGCTTATCCATTTACTGATGTGTGCATTAACTACCCGAAAACGTCTCCAAGCATGCATAGGCAGTATGCTCTGCTCTAAAGAAACCAAGAATGATACCTTGACTCCTCTGAAGCTTCTTAAGGCCTGATGAAATGGCTTTAAGAAATTGATCTTTCGTTCTTAAGATCATTCTTCCTATACATCCTGATTTCAGGAATCCCCAGACAAATTCATCAGGATTGAGCTCTGGGGAATAGGCAGGCAATACATGTATTC
>NZ_LASA01000171.1 GCF_001562015.1 Endozoicomonas arenosclerae
GAGGATAAGGAGGTCTTCCGTTGCCACGCTTAGGGTAATAGGGCTCGATTACGGCCTCTAAGCGTTTCCATGGAATCAGAACCTCCATTCTTTCAAGAAAAATTTCCCTACGAGTTCTGCGTCGCTTCTGGCTGAATTCACTGTCGGAAAAAGAGAGTTGTTGGTCCATGACTACCTCTGATCAAGCTGCTGAGATTATTATCTCATGATCAGGGACTTATTCGCAGGTTCCATAGAACAGGTCGAGATCTTCCATGATAACGCCATTGCACACAATTGAGCCTTTATGAGCCAGTGCCTTGGCCAGGTTCAGTCCCGAGATAACACCAATATCTCTTTCCCGAAGACGCTCAATCAATTTTCGCTGGATAACATCTCCGCCACCATTCTGGTATAGCCAGAGTCCAACGGTGTACTTAGACATGATCAATTCCTGTAGAACTTGTCGGTTATTAATAAGATTGGAATTTGAGCAATAACGTTTTGTTGTCGTTTCTTAATTAGAAACAACAAGGAAGTGTTATAGTTTTAGAATCAAGGCGATGACAGAAGTACCTCCAGACGCCTGACAACAGTCATCAGACATTCACAGGCTTTCCCAAAAAAGCTACCAGAGTAAAGCAACTACCTCTGTGCAACCCCTTAGGTTCTGCCGAAAATATACCTATCACCATCCGTTTTGTTAACTGTCTTATTAAGGCATCCGCATATCTTTTGATGCAGGTCAATTTTTCGACAGACTGTTACATTTCTCTCTCTTTTCCGGACATTTTACTGTGTTAGTTTCATCACTCTGATTGGGCTCTTGTTAAGAGTGAATTTACGCCCTGTTAATCAAGACGACTGTATATTCATTAATTAACTACCCGCATTGAAATACTGAAAGCCTTAATTAAATCACGAAGAAACCGCTGTGGACTTTAAAGAACTCGCTTCTGTTATTGAAATCAACTCTCACACCAAAAACAAATCCGGTGTGGATCAGGTTGGCCAACTATTCAGTGAATGGATGGAAGCTCTGGGATTCCAAACTGAACGTCACGAAAGAAAAGAAATCGGCGATCACCTGCACTTCAGGTCAGAACAGACAGCCGGTCGCAAACTGCTTTTATTGGGTCACCTGGATACAGTCTTTCCTATCAACACTTTCACTGACTTCCACGAAGATCAGGACTGGATATACGGCCCTGGTGTATGCGACATGAAAGGTGGCAATCATGTGGCATTGAACGCCCTGAGAAATACTCATCACCAACAAGGCAAGATCAACAATATTGATATGTTACTGGTCAGCGATGAAGAAACAGGCAGTGACGACAGTAAACATCTCACTGCAGAACTGGCCAGCCAATACGACGCCTGCCTGGTCTTTGAGGCAGCCGGTGAAAAGAACGAAGTGGTGGTGGCTCGAAAGGGTGTAGCGACAATGTTTATCGAACTGGAAGGCAAAGCGGCTCATGCGGGCAACAAATACACAGAAGGTTGTAACGCCAACCTGGCAGCAGCCAAAATGCTGATTGCCCTGACTGAGCTGACACACCTTAAAGCGGGCACCACCGCAAATGTGGGCAAAATGTCTGGAGGTATAGGTGCCAACACCATTTCCCCTAAAGCCAGCCTGACCATTGAATTTCGATTCACTTGCGCACCGGAACGAGATCGGATTTTGGCCGCAATAAAGGATATAGCTAAAACAACCTGGGTGGATGGTGTTTCTGCAACACTTAGCGGTGGTATTCAACGAGATGTTATGGAGAGCACCCAACAACAACAGGCATTGCTGAATGAGATAGAAGAACTTCTGGGCTACTCACTGCCCACGGAGAAACGGGGAGGTGTCAGCGACGCCAATACAGCATCTGCAACGGGCACCCCTACTCTGGATGGCTTTGGCCCGTTTGGAGATGGTGATCACACCATCCACGAAAGAGCCAGCAAGGCCAGCTTTGAACAGCGAATTCAGGAAGTTACCCGAATACTCAGCCGTTTTAATGCAGCCTGAATTACTCCCTATCTTCCATTGACCGAATATCCTCAAGGCTGAGCTTTGGCGTATTCAGAACCGGCAGGCCTGCTGGCCTGCCCATCAGAAGGTTATTTCTGAGCGAATGAAGACTCAGTGGCCCCAATGACCCGGAAACTTCTTTTGCAGAAAAGACTTCTATCAAGTCCTGCCAGTCAGAGCGCTTTCTCAACCTTTCCTGAATCTGCCTGTCTGTATCCACCATAACCCTGGCAAGATTTGTCCTGGCATGGCGTTTTTTACGATCAGGCTCCGCTGGATTTAACACCATAACCGACAGGTACTCCCGGGCGTTCACCAGGTAGCCACCATCAGCCAGAGTAATCAAATGACCGGTAGCGGCCTGATGCTTTTCCTCAGAAAATATGAATTCACTGATCAGGCTACCCAGCTGCCAGATAACATTAAGCACTATTTCCACCAGATAAGGTGTGTCGATACCCTTCACTTCTCTCTCTGCAAGAGCCAGCTCCGGGTAACTTTTGCTGAGTCTGCCTACATAATTCAGACCCCGGGTAACACTGATCTCTTCAGATCCATTAGACGCTGCTTTGGGCATATCTATCGAATAGACGGGCTTTTGTGAAAAGTCCTGATGGCCGCAGATAAAGGCCATAGGGTATCCTCCTGACGGTTAATTCCTGCTGTTTAGAACTTTTGTACTAAATAAAATTCATAACAAAGCTGTTAGCAGGCCTAACAATTCCTGCCTTCTCCCCCTCTGGTGAGGTATTCCGCAACAAGATAAGTGTCAAGCTTATTGTCAGCGGGACGGTTATTCCTTAGAATATGCGCCCTTCATGGCTCACTGTATGTGATCCATGAGTCTGGAGGCAGGTCAAACTGTCTTCGGAGACAAGCGTTGCCGGACATCACGATTACAGGAAATTATTCCATGGTAACAATTCGTTTAGCTCGCGGCGGTTCCAAAAAGCGTCCGTTCTACCACCTGACTGTTGCTGACAGCCGTAAGGCTCAAGGTGGCCGTTTCATCGAGCGTGTAGGTTTCTTCAACCCTACTGCTCGTGGTCAGGAAGAGCGTCTGCGTGTGGACCAGGAGCGCGTTGAATTCTGGCTGAGCCAGGGTGCGACCGTATCCGACCGCGTTAGCAAGCTGCTGAAAGACTCTAAAGCAGCCTGAGGTTGCAATTGAACTGGCTTAAGCTGTTTAAGGCAGCCCTGAGCTGTTTAAAAGTGCTACCTCAAAAGGAACAGAACCAGTGAATAAAACATCAGCAACCGCTCAACCTAAACAGGTTGTCCTCGGAAGTATTACTGGTGTGTACGGAGTGAAAGGTTGGGTGAAAGTGTATTCACACACCAATCCCATAACCAACATTCTGAACTACAAGCACTGGATTTTGCGCCAGGATGGTCGCCAGCAGACCATCGAAGTCGACCAGGGCCGCCGTCAAGGCAAGGGTCTGGTTGCACACATCGCCGGATGCGATGATCGGGATATCGCCCGCCAGTACACTGGCGCTGAGATCCTGATCGCTGAAAGCGAACTGCCCCCTTTGGCTGATGACGAGATTTACTGGCATCAAGTTGAAGGTCTGGAAGTGATGACCGCTGATGAAGCGGGCAATGATCTTCTGCTGGGCAAAGCCAGCCATCTGATGGAGACAGGTGCCAACGACGTATTGGTCATCAAAGCCTGCAAAGGCAGCCTTGACCGACGCGAGCGACTGGTTCCCTGGTTACTTGATCAGGTGATCCTGGAAGTGAATCCGGAAGCAGGATTCATTCGGATTGACTGGGATCCGGAATTTTAAGCGTTATGAGTGAAAGTGATATGGGCAGCCCTGAGCTGACAAATAGCCTTGAGCTAACAGAAAACCATGAACAATCACCCGTAACAGCAGATATGTGGTTCGGTGTTGTTACCCTGTTCCCGGAAATGTTCCGGGCCATTACCGATCACGGCATTTCAGGCCGTGCAGTAAAGGAAGGGATCGTCTCAGTGGAAACCTGGAACCCCAGGGATTTCACCCACGACCGACACCGGACTGTGGATGACCGACCTTATGGCGGTGGTCCCGGCATGTTGATGAAAATTCAACCTCTGCGTGACGCCATCCATGCAGCCAAACAAGCTGCTGGAGCCGATGCCACGGTAGTATACCTGTCTCCCCAGGGACGCCTGCTTGATCAGGCCGGGGTTCAGGAACTGGCCGCTAAAAAGCGGTTAATTCTGGTATCGGGGCGGTATGAAGGTATTGATGAGCGGGTAATCAACGAGGAAATCGACGAGGAATGGTCGATCGGTGATTACGTGTTAAGTGGTGGCGAACTCGCCTCCATGACTCTGATTGATGCAGTATCACGCTTTGTACCGGGCACCCTGGGTCACAAGGATTCCGCATTAGAGGATTCCTTTGCTGATGGCCTGCTGGATTGTCCGCACTACACTCGTCCTGAGGTTTTCGAGGGGCAGCAAGTGCCGGAAGTCTTACTGTCTGGGGATCATGCAAAAATTCGTGCATGGCGCCTCAAGCAGGCACTGGGCAGAACCTGGCTGAGAAGGCCGGATCTGTTGCAAGACAGAGAATTGACCAGTGAAGAAGAAAAACTGTTGTCTGAATTTATTCAGGAACATGAAGCTTCTCAACAGCCATAGCAAGGCAGACTCAAACAGTGGAACTCTTGACTAACGGGAGCAAAATTTAAGATGAGCAAGAACAGAATCATTGAAGCGCTCGAACAAGAGCAAATGACCAAGGAAATCCCGAGCTTCGGCCCTGGTGACACTCTGGTCGTACAAGTTAAGGTTAAAGAAGGCAACCGTGAGCGTCTGCAGGCGTTCGAAGGTGTCTGCATTGCCAAGCGTAGTCGTGGCCTGAACTCCGCATTCACCGTTCGCAAGATTTCCAGCGGTGTTGGCGTTGAGCGTGTTTTCCAGACTTACAGCCCTCTGATTGCTTCCATCAATGTGAAGCGTCGTGGTGACGTACGTCAAGCCAAGCTGTACTACCTGCGCGCTCTGAGCGGTAAAGCAGCTCGTATCAAGGAAAAGCTCAACTAAGAGATCGTTTCGCCCTGGGCGAAATAACCTCTTACG
>NZ_LASA01000172.1 GCF_001562015.1 Endozoicomonas arenosclerae
AAATGTCTAACCATTGCGAAGACACATCAATACCAATGAAGTTAAGTATTGTTTCCATAACGGTCACCTAGATCTAATCTTCATACGGGGGGGGGTGACCACAAGCTGGCGTTAGCTTGCAAAAATTGTCTACCGTAAGGTAGGAGTGCTCCTAATCGTCGCTCATGCTTGTGGGTGGGGATTTCTCAGTCAGTCTGTCCGAAAGGCAGTAAGCAGTCGATGCCCCTCACCCCCGCCTCTAACCTTATACAAATAATTAGAGACAGGTTAAACATACAAGCTTGTCGAAGGGTAGTGGTGTTGGACTTCGACAGGCTCAGCCCGAACGGGTTTTGAGAGGGTTTCAACAAGGAGGCTATTTCAGGGCTTTTCCTAATTACTGAAAGCGCTTATCCACTGCCAGATGCTCATTGAAATACGAAGAGTTCATCACGTATTGCAGAGCAGCCTGTTCCAGCTGTTTTCTTTTCTCGGCATCCAGTGTTTTGACCACCTTGCCAGGGGAGCCCATCACCACTGATCCGTCAGGAATGACGGTGTTCTCAGTAATCAGAGCATTGGCGCCAATAATGCAGTGTTTACCAATTTGTGCACCATTAAGTACCACGGCGTTAATGCCAATCAGGGAGTGGTCACCAATGGTGCAGCCATGAACCATGGCCTTGTGGCCAACGGTAATGCCTTTCCCCATATTGATAGGAAAACCCGGGTCAGCATGTAAAACAGCTCCGTCCTGAATATTACTCTCTTCACCAATGGTGATGGATTCATGATCTGCGCGAATGACCGCATTGAACCAGACACTGGTCTTGTTTTTAAGATGAACGGAGCCAATCAGGGTGGCATTGTCGGCGATAAAATGTTCATTCCCTTCCAGGGTGATCTGTCGATCCTTCAGTGTATAAATCATTGACTGGCCGTTTTATTTCTTTGTGTGGGTTTCGGTTGTCGGGTTTCAGATTTATATCGTGTCAGAGGGTAACTGTGGCTGACATGAAATTGCGGGGCATCCAGTGGAATTTTGGTGTTCATTCCCACATTCAGAAATTCGACCAGCATGATGGCGGTCAACCCCCAGATCAGATACTCGCCGTATTGATACGAGGGCATGGAGTAGTTTTTATCGTTCATACTCCAGTGATCAAACTGGAGATTTTCCTGATCTGTAAAAAAGTCGATCGGCACGGTAAAGATACGGTCCAGTTCTTCCGCATTGGCATTGAGCGTTAAGCCTTCAGGTACTGAACCTATGATTGGAATCACTTTGATGCCGAATCTCGATATAACCGGCCCCATACTGCCAAGTACATCCACTGAAGAAGGGCTAAGGTCTATCTCTTCGTGGGATTCTCTCAGGGCGGTATGAATCAGGTCCCGGTCGTCCTCTTCACGTTTGCCACCGGGAAAGGCGACTTCGCCACTGTGTTTGTTCAGGTGAGAAGCTCTTCGGGTAAGGATAACGTCGGTGGCATACCCCTGATGATTGGTGACAAGTGGTACCAATACAGCGGCTTCGGGCAGGCGTGTGTCTATAGTTCTAGGCTGGTGGTTGCGGAGTCTTTGTTCAATTTCTGTAATCAACATATAACAAGCGAATCTCTGGCTTCCAAGGCGTCATTTGAAAATCAGAAATAAGATGACGATGAAAAAGGGCGCCGTTGGAAATTATTATTATTGGCCCTGGGTGCCAGTGAGCAGAAAACAGGCTATGACTCACCAGGGTCTGTTTTTTTCGGACTCTGAAATGATCATAACACAGATATTTTTTACTGCATGGTCAGTCCGGTAAGAAATGGTATGCATTTTGTACTCCAGTCATGGGCTATCTGAGAATATTCAGTAAACGTTAATAGGATTAACAATTAATTTTACGTTTTAAGGGGGAAGCGGCTATAAAAAATGAACGTTTTAACAAGCTGTTATTGAAGTGACTTCAGATAATAATCAGGTTAAGGTGAAAGAAAGATTTTCATAGTTAGAAGGAATGACAGTGAATTTCTGCAGTGATTGCGGTTCTAAGGTCAGTAAAAAAATCCCTGAGGGCGATAACCGGCTGCGTGATGTTTGTGACAACTGTGGCAAAGTTCACTACCAAAACCCGTTAATCGTCGCAGGCTGCCTGCCTGTGCATGACGGCAAGGTTCTGCTCTGCAAACGTTCCATTGAGCCTCGTAAAGGGTATTGGACTTTGCCCGGTGGTTTTATGGAGCTGGGAGAAACGCTGGAGCAGGGGGCTCTTCGAGAAACCATGGAAGAAGCCGGGGCCGAAGTCACCATTCAGTCACTGTATACACTGTTCAATATTCTCCATGTTGGCCAACTCTCGGTGTTTTTTCTCGCACACCTTGAAAAACCGGTGTTCAGTGCCGGAGAAGAGAGCGAAGAAGTGGCTCTGTTCAGTGAGGAAGAGATCCCCTGGGATCAGTTGGCTTTTAATACCATCAGCCGCACACTCCGCCATTACTTTAATGACCGTCAGGTTGGTGACTTTCCTCAACGCATGGAAGATATTATTCTTCCGGGTCGTAAAGTAGCGTCCTGAAAGTCACCTTTTCATCTTCAGCCTGGGTTTTAACATTCACCAGAAGACAGGTGTTGTTTTGCCCATTGCGCTGAACCGTTTAAATTGCCCATGGGGTAAATATGCAGGTGAACACCGGTTAAGCCTTTTTGCTGGATCCCCTCCTGCAGCGCCGTTACAAAAGACTCTGGTCCGACCGGAGCCAGTAGTGAAGTAACCTTCCAGCCGAATTGTTTTAACATGCCTAAAGAAGTACTGACCCGACATTGTTTGGCGAATTTTAACAGGCCGGTCAATGTTGTAGGTCCTGGAATCCCCACACGTACCGGAGCATTAATACCATCGCGGCGAATTTGCTCAATCCAGCGAATAACCGCTTCTGCGTCGAACGCCAGCTGAGTGGTGATTTCGACTTTAAACCCTCGTTCAGTTAATGCCTGGTATTTGCGGATCAGATAATCTTCCAGTACTTCATCGGGTATATGAGGATTTCCCTGGGGATAACCGGCAATACCAACCGTTTGGATATCAAACGACTGCAAACGATCACAGACTATGACTTCCAGAGAGTCTGAGAAGGGGCCTTGTGGTTTGGCGGGATCACCACCAACCACAAAAACACGGTCGATATCTGCGACCTTTTTCGCTTCGCTGATATAAGTCTCCAGGGTGTTGGCTGAATCCAGCCGCCGGGAAGATATAATCGGCATCGGGTTCAGCTGATTAGCTGCCAGAGCCTCAACGGCTGCCAGACGTTGTTCCAGAGTTTCACTGCCGAGATAGGCAATTTTAACTTCTGTACCGGCAGCCAGCTCGGTTCTTGCAAGCGCAACGGCTGCAGCCTCTCTGGCGATGATTTCCAGAGAATAATCGGCTAGTAAATGACAATCGGACATATTCATTGGATGTTGATACTACTCTGAGTGGTTCAAGCAGGCTGCTTCATTTCGCTCATCTGAGATTCCAACTGTCTTGTAATGTGCTCTGGCGACTGGGTTTTCCTGCAGAGTAAAGCGTACATGACAGGTACAACAATCAAGGTCAACAAGCTCGATAGCAAAGTGCCGAAAAATACCACAACACCAATGCTGAAACGAGACTCAGATCCTGCACTATTGGAAAGAGATCGAGGTTTTGCCTTGTATATTTTTCAAAAGTAAGGGGCGATCTCTTCTTATTCCATAAACTGTGAGCAACGCTTAAGGCAAATGATTGTCGTAGAGGCATTGGATAGATTAAGCTTGTGGAAGTTTCCGGAAGCCAGTTTAAGAGATTCATATTCAAGGTTGTAACGGACACTGTGGGATCCCATCGGGTACATCCATTCTGAGTGCTATTTTACCAGGTTGACACAGCGTGAATGACAGGCCGGAAATTACCGATCAGCAGTTAGTGAAACTGGCAGGCGAAAAGGCTTTTTCCCGGGGAAAGGCATACTACCAGGAAGGCAGGGTAGGTGAGCTGACTATCCAGGGGCAGCGGGCCTCGGCTGATGTTGAGGGTAATCAGACCTATAAGGTCAATCTGGTTTATACCCAGAGCGCGCTTGATGGCAGTTGTGACTGTCCTGCTTCTGACGGCATTGATTTTTGCAAGCACTGTGTCGCCGTGGCCATGGTTCTGCGAGAGAAGGTTTCTGTCCCCCAGGTCAAAAAAGGGGCTCAGTCTGCCGATGTACTGGAAGCTTACCTTTTGCAGATGCCAAAAGAAGAGCTGGTAGGGCATCTGGTTGAAATGATAGACAGTAGTCGTGCTATTCGAGAGGAGTGGCTGCTCAAGGCTGAGACTTCTCTGGGCATAATGGATCGGAAAACCATCCGTAAACGAATAACTGCAACCATTCCCTACAATCGTCATTACTTTCGATATGGTCAGGTCAGGCAGTATTTTGCCAACATAGAATATGTATTCTCCACCTTGTCTCTGCCATTAAAAAAGCTGGCTGCTACCGATCAGATGGAACTGTTGGATTATGCTATGTCCCGAATCGTGAGGGCACTGGAGACAGTAGATGACTCCGGAGGTTTCAGGTTTGAAGCCATAGCTCAGATACAACGACTCTATGCTGAGGCTTTTGGTGCCTTGAGCTGGTCTGAAGCGTTGAAAGCCCAGCATCTGATCGAGCTGCTTCTACAGGATGAAGAAGAGTGGCACGGCCGTATTCCGGATGATTTTAGCGATTTCATGACTGCCGAGTGTCTGGACGCTTTTTTAGAGATCGCACAAATTCGTTGGGATGAGTTGCCCAGGCTGAAAAGTGACAGCTGGCGGGATCGCTTGAGCTATGATCGTTTGCTTAGAGTTCTGGAAGTCGTACCCAGGCAGGAAAATGACTATAAGACTTTGATCCAGCTGTACAAAAAGATAGCCAGAACCGAAGACGAGTATCTGGTCATCGCCCGCTGCTATATGAAGCTGGGGGAATACGAGCAGACTCAAAACTATCTTGATCGGGCCCGTCAGAACAGTCGCTTCAGTGAGTCAGCTGAAATTCATGAACTGCAGCAGGCATTGTTGGTTAAGACTGGACGAAGTTCAGAAGCACTTCAGGATGTCTGGGAGCAGTTTACAGAGTCACCGACACTGGCAACTTATGAGCACCTGAAAGAGCTGTCGGATGAGCTCAAAAGTGATGAAGACTGGCGACAGAAAGCCCTGGACTGGATGAATGAGCGTCTGGTTAATACCGGCGGCTACCTTCATTATCGAGTGCTCAATACATTGACGTTGACGTATTTATCCGAGTCGGATCTTGAGTCTGCCTGGCTTTTGGTCAGTGATGCGAGTATTGATGTCACAATGCTTTATGAATTGCGTAAACATTATCGGGAAGACGGTGAGCGCTCTCGAGTGATTTATGAAAAGCTGGTTCAGTCCTCTATAGAGCAGAAGTCGAACAAGGGTTACAAAGAAGCGGTTGAACTACTGGTGGAGTGTCAAAAGATATTATCTGACCAGGGACAGCAAAAGGTATTTGCTCAACTGTTGGGTGATATAAGGGAGCAACACAAAGCTAAGAAGAACTTGATGGCCTATATGAGTGAGGCATTTCCTGCACAGTAAATTCAGGAAATGCGAATCGGCCAGGTTTCGAAAGCGGGTTCTTCGTAAGGGTGTGCTGCCTTGAGTGCCGCCAGAGCGGCATCCAGATACTCATCTGCACAGATCATCTCGACCTTATACTCATCCACCTTTTCGACTTCTCCCTGCCTGCCAAGAAACGGGTCGCTGCCATCCAGAGGACGGAACTGACCCTGGCCTGCTGTTTGCCAGCAACAACTGTCGTAATTTTCGTAGCGGCCAGCCCCCGCAGCAAATACAGCACTCTTTACTGTATCCAGATGGCTGTGGGGGACAAAAAAGCAGAGTTTATACATGGTCAGTGGCCTTTGAGGCGAAAGTAATTAATGACCGGGTTAGCGTACATTTTCAGGAACCAGTGTTGGTGATCTTCCGGGCACTGGGCCAACCTGTTATTAAATTCTTTGATTTTACTGTCACGGGATTCTTCAGGACAGAAGCGCTCAAACAGAGCTTCCAGTGACTGATCTGTAACTTCAGGGAATTCAGAACGAATCCGGTCGAAAGCAATCAGGTTGGAGGCGAACAAATGATAGTTCTGGTGAACCTGACGGTCTACTTCTTCCACCACCTGATTGGCATTTTCGTATTCTTCTGTTAAAGGTGTGCCAAAAGAAACGTGGACTCTGCCTTTGAACCCTTCAATACCGGTGACAATGCTCTGCATGTCCTCACCTTCAAACTTTTCGTAATTCCCGTGTTTTTCCGTTTCATAAAGTTCTTTGGCTTTAGCGGTATCACAGGGATCGTATTCGTAGGCAATAGACACCGGAACCATGTTCATGGAGCGAATGCTGTCGGCAAATGAGGTGTCCGCCGCTTTTCGACTCATATGAAACATTTTAATAATGGCGGAGTCGGTTTTGTCGTCACCGTCTTTGGCCCGGCCTTCACTTTGAGCAATCCACACCGGGTGGCCTGAATCAATAGAGTGGTGGATATAGGCAGACAGCGTCTGGTAAGCCCTGAGCTTTTCCCTTCGTCCTTCCACTGAGCGCTTTACGATGAAGCTTTTGTTCAGGCGCATCAGGTCACTGACAAAGGGGCGCTGCAGAAGGTTGTCGCCAATGGCAATACGAACAGTTTCCATGCCATGCCGGTAGACAGCAAGATTGACAAAGGCCGGATCCATAACAATATCCCTGTGGTTGGACAGGAACAGATGGGCCTGACTTTTATCCAGTTTGTCCAAGCCTGAGAAACTGATGCCCGCAGTGCTGCCTTCAATTACCCGGGTCAGGTAAGGCTCAATCACCTGCTGAAGGCCTTCAATATTATGAATGTCCTTCAGTTTGTAACGAAGTCCCATGGAAGTCAGCCAGCCGGCAAGACCACTGAGATAGCCGGGAACACGGGGATACTGGTGGTGCACCAGTGCCTGGATAAGTTCACGGTCATGCAACAGGCGTTCCAGAGCCGGTCTTACTTCATGGTCGTGATAGGGTCGGATTTCTTCAAAGCGTTCCATCTGTTCCGGGATATTGCCTTTCATAACAGTCATGTGTGAAAGCGTCTCAAAGCCTCAGTAGTGCTGTCACATAAATGATGCAAAACTTTCACAGTTAATTAAACCGTTGATTATATAGGCATTACTTTTAAGGGTCTGTAGCCGGGATGTGGCACTTTGTAACGGTTTACGATGAAAGTGAAGTTTAAGACAAATGTATAAATTTTTGTTTATGTCGATTTAACATTTTTCCTTACTCTTCCGGGCTCATACCCTGCAGTATTCGCACCCATGAGTGTGTATACTCACCGCCTGTAAATACAACGCTCTTATTGATCGTTACAAAAATGATATGAAGAGCAGCTGACTGCTCAAGTGGCTAGAGGTGGTAGATGTCATTGAACAAAAAATGCCAGGGGGGGCTACTGGCTATCACATTACTGTTTTCCCTGAGTGGCTGGGCTGTGGATTTTGCCAGTCTGGTGAAACAGGCAAAGACAGGTGATCAACAGGCTATGCTCCAGGCGGGCAGTCTGCTGGTAACGGGCAAGCACAAGCCCGAGCAGTCAGGTCAGACAGAGTCTTTGCTGACACCGCTGGTTAAAGCGGGCAATGTAAAAGCGGAGTTGTTGCTGGGCAAAGCCTATCGTGACGGTCTGGGTGGCGTGTCCAAAGACCCTAAAAAAGGCTTTGAACTGATTGAGCTGGCTGCTGGCCGTCAGGGCAAGAGCCCGGAGGCACAGTTTGAACTGGGTAAATCTTATTTTAAAGGTGCCGGGACGGATCGAAATCTGATTGCTGCTTATATGTGGACTTCCCTGAGTCTGGAAGATTCTGAAGGTGACTTTATCCCTGAAGCGCGCAAGCAGAAGCAGCAATTATCAGAGCTTCTGAACAGTGCCCAGAGAGCCAAAGCCAACGAGCTGGTCAGTCAGATCAAAACGGTCTATCTGAAGTAATGGTAATAGCAGGCCCTGGCATCATTTGTCACAAGTGAATATAAATGTTAGGGCTTTCTTAACGACGATGGTTATGTTTTTATTAAGTCATGATCAAGATATTCAGTCCCGAAAATCCTCTTGAGGCCCAATGTCTCAAGGATGTGCTCCAGAGTCATGGCATTGTCTGTCATTTAGGGGGCAGTTACCTGACCGGTGCGATTGGCGAATTACCTGCTGCCGGCCTGCTGGGTCTGTATGTGGAAGATGTGGACGCCGGCCTGGCTAAAGAGTTGATCGAGGAGTACCTCAAGGCTTCACCCATTCTGGAAGACACTACCGACACAAGGGAAGACTAGCCATGTGTGGTCGATACACCTTGATGGCCGACCAGATCGATCTTGGCTGGTTGGGTATCCGCAAGCCTGAAGCCAATATCCCCTCCTATAATGTTGCGCCTGGTGAGCAGGTGCTCATTGTCAGAAATAACTCAAAAGGTAAACCAGAAACGACTCGGGTAAAGTGGGGGCTTGTGCCTGCCTGGCTCAATGATTTTTCCCGAGCGCAGATTAATGCAAGGGCTGAAACGGCTGCAGAAAAGCCTATGTTTCGCGATGCAATAAAAGAGCGGCGTTGTTTGATTCTGGCAGACGGCTGGTTCGATTGGCAGAAGATACAGGGCAGAAGTCAGCCCTGGTTTATACGTCCAAAGTCGGGTGGCTTGTGTCTGTTGGCAGGTGTCTGGGAGAGTTACCCGGTTGATGACCAGCTCAGTTATGATTCCTGTGCCATTCTTACCCGACCCGCTCTGGGAGAGTTAACGCCCCTGACGGAAAGAATGCCTCTTGTTCTTGGCATGAAACAAGCTGTCGACTGGCTGGAAGAGGGGTACGAAAAGGTTCTGGAAACAACGGTCAGAGCTCAGACCTGTGGGAATGCCCTGTCATTCTATAAGGTGGGTAGAAAGGTGAATCATGTTTCAAACAAAGGCGCTGACTGCGTTAAGAAACTGACATCAAATTTTTGATGGAACTGTTTTTAGGTATAGTCCTGAAAAAGACTCTTTGTTGAAAACCACTCAAAACCCGCTCGGGCTGAGCCTGTCGAAGCCCCATACCAATACCCTTCGACAAGCTCAGGGTGAACGGAGTTCATGTGTAAATCAGGAAGTTATTTTAAGGCAAATTCTTGCTGTAAAAATATTATTCCAGCTTTCCATCTCTAAATTGTTTCATTGAACTTAGAGTATCCAGGAAGACCGCAAGGGTCTTCCGGATTTCATAAGAGTCGTTAAGCGACTGGGTGAGCCAGCTCTCTCCGACGTTTTCTCTGACCCAGGAAGATCAGTCCCAGTAACAGCAGGGCAGGAATCCAGATTAACTCTCGAGGCAGGCGTTCAGCAGGCACTTCCAGAGTATCGAGTTTCCAGTCAAAGTCGATACCGGCTTTCTCAGCTGGGCTGTCAAAGCCGACCATATCAACGACCAGCTGGTCTTCATTCTCGATGACTTCCAGGCCCATTTCTCTGAGTCTTTCAGTGCCTTCACTCAGGCTGCCTGCTGGAAGAATGGCCAGTTTGCTGACTATTCTGCCTTCCAGATTTTCACCGGAAACCCAGAGGCGGGCTTCACTGTTTTCTGGCAGAGTTTCCACACCTTGAACAATTTCAGTGCCTTTGAACGTTTCATAGGCCGGGAACATGCGATCCCAGAAAAAGCCGGGGCGGAACAGGGCAAAAGCAATCAGCAGTAGTGCCGCGGTTTCGTACCAACGGGTCTTGGTCAGCCAGTAGCCTTGTGTCGCGGTAGCAAACACCAGCATTGCTATGGTGGCACTGACTACCACCAAAGCCAGTTGCAGTGGACTTTCGACACCGATCAGCAGCAGTTCAGTATTGAAAATGAACATGAACGGCAAAACTGCTGTACGAATATCGTAGGTAAAGCCCTGAATACCGGTTTTAATCGGATCGGATTGCGCTATCGCTGATGCGGCAAAAGCTGCCAGACCCACAGGTGGAGTGTCGTCAGCGAGAATACCAAAGTAAAAGACGAACAGGTGGACCGCAATCAGTGGCACGATCAGACCGGACTGTGCGCCCAGAGTGACAATAACCGGAGCCATCAATGTGGAAACCACAATATAGTTGGCCGTGGTCGGCAGACCCATACCCAGTACCAGACAGATGATAGCGGTAAAGATCAGCATGATTATGATGTTGCCGCCGGAAACCCATTCGACAAATTCAGTCATTACCAGACCAATACCGGTCAATGTCACTGCGCCAACAACAATACCTGCAGTGGCGGTAGCAACACCGATACCGATCATGTTTCTTGCGCCAGAGGACAGGCCGTCCATCAGGTCACGGAAACCTTCACCTTTATCAATGACGTTCTTGCGGAACCATTGGATCATGGCTTTGTGGGTCAGGGTAATGAAAATCATCACTACCGTTGACCAGAAAGCAGACAGGCCCGGAGAGAAGCGCTCAACAGTCAGGCACCAGAGCAGAATCACCAGTGGTAACAGGAAGTAGAGACCACGCTTCAGGGTAGGACCCGGCTCTGGAGTATGGCTCAGTGTTTCCTCGGAGTCTTCGGGCAGGTCCGGTTGTGATGACGCCAGTTTAACCAGCAGGACATAACTGGTCAGTAATGCTGCAATGATAATGGCTGGTGCAAAGTCACCCATGTAATCCCGTGTCCAGCCAATGCCGTAGTATACGACAGCACCCATAGCACAGAGACCGGCAAAGGTTCCGGTAAACGACATCAGGGCCTGAATGGCTGTTCGGGTCTTGCGTCTTGGCAGACCTTCCATACCTGCTTTCACCGCTTCAAGGTGAACAATGTAGAACAGGGCAATGTAAGAGATCAGGGCGGGCAATAAGGCTGCACGGATGACTTCCAGATAGGAAATGCCGACATACTCTACCATCAGGAAAGCTGCAGCACCCATGATAGGCGGTGTGAGCTGACCATTAGTGGAAGCAGCTACCTCAATAGCTCCAGCCTTGTGAGCAGGGAAGCCGACTCTTCTCATCAATGGAATGGTAAAGGTGCCGGTGGTTACAACGTTGGCAATGGAAGAGCCTGACACTACACCACTGAGGCCTGAAGAGACTACAGCCGCCTTGGCAGGGCCTCCTTTCAAATGACCCAGCAGGGAGAAGGCCACCTGTATGAAATAGTTACCGGCTCCGGCGCGTTCCAGCATGGCTCCGAACAGAACAAACAGGAAGACAAAGTTGGTGGATACCCCGATGGCTACACCGAATACACCTTCCGTAGTAATCCAGAAATGCGACAGTGCTTTATTAAGGCTGGCACCTTTGTGGGCTATCACATCAGGCATATAAGGACCGCCAAAGGTGTAGGCCAGGAAAACAATGGCTACGATCATCAAGGGCGGTCCAAGAGCGCGGCGAGTGGCTTCAAGCAGCAAAATCATGCCTGTGCCTGCCGTGATCAGGTCCATAGTGGTGGGCGCACCGGCACGACGAGCCAGCTCAGTACTGAAAATGTAGAGATAGGCAGCGCTGAGGCTGGCGGCTATAGCCAGTATCCAGTCCAGGGCAGGAATACGGTCTCTGGGAGACAGTTTTCTGGCAGGAAAAACCAGAAACGTTAACAGCAGGGCAAAGGCAAGATGAATAGCCCGCGCCTGGGTATCATTGAAAATCCCTGTTTTGAAAATAAACGGCAGTGGTGAAGCGTACCAGAGCTGGAACAGGGACCAGCAGAGTGTAATGGCAATAATGAGACGACCGGCCAGTCCCGCCGGGGATCTGGCTCCCTGGTCAGATTGCTGAACCAGAGCCTGCGCCTCTTTTTCCTGAGAGGGTGAAACGGCTTCCATAGATTTACTTCCTGACAGATTACACGTCCTGTGTAGTTAAAATGATTTTTTGCGATGCTGAACCAGCAAAGAATCAACTCGGGAAAAAACGACAGGACAGCGAAATGCTGTCCTGTGTAGCATCGCCTGACTTATATGAGCTCATGGCTGTTTAGTCAGGTCGATGGTCTTTCAGTATTTGAAGCTGAGGCTTATTTGCTGGTCAGCAGGCCTGCTTCTTCAAAGTACTTCTTGGCACCGTTATGCAGAGGAGCGGACAGGCCATCGCTGATCATCTCTTCTTTTTTCAGGTTGGCAAACGCTGGATGCAGCTTTTTGAAGGTGTCGAGGTTTTCAAACACGGACTTGGTAATGTTGTATACCGCTTCATCGTTGATGTCAGCAGAAGAAACGAAGGTCGCAGCAACACCGAAAGTCTTGGTGTCCTTGTCGTTGCCCTGATACATGCCGCCAGGAATGGTGGCAGAACGGTAGTAAGGATTGTCAGCGATCAACTTTTCAACCTTGTCTCCGGTTACGTTAACCAGAACAGTTTCACAGGAAGAAGTGGCTTCTTTCAGGGAGCCACTTGGGTGACCGGCAGTGAATACGAAAGCGTCGATTTTGTTGTCGCACAGGGCTTTGGCCTGCTCAGCGGACTTCAGCTCGGAAGTCAGGGAGAAGGTGGCTTTGGTCCAGCCGTAAACATCCATCAGCTGTTCCATAGTGCCACGCTGGCCAGAACCTGGGTTACCAATGTTAACGCGCTTACCTTTCAGATCTTCAAAATTAACGATCTTGGCGTCTTTACGGGCAACAATGGTGAAAGCTTCTGGGTGGATAGAGAAAACAGCACGCAGTTTTTTGTCCGCTCCCTGATCCTTGAACTCGGCGCTGGTGCCATTGTAGGCGTTGTACTGCCAGTCAGACTGAACGATACCCATGTCCAGCTCACCGGAACGGATTGTGTTCAGGTTGTAAACAGAACCACCGGTGCTTTCTACGGAGCAGCGGATACCGTGGTCTTTACGATCGCGGTTAACCAGGCGGCAGATTGCACCACCGGTAGGGTAATAAACACCTGTTACGCCACCGGTACCAATGGTGACAAACTGTTGCTGTGCAGTAGCCGCGGTTGCAGCAGAAGTGGCAGCCGCCAGGCCAGCCCCCATAACGGCCATACCCAGTTTCTTCAGAACAGACATGCTTTGCGCTCCTCGATATAAAAGGAAATGCCGCCTTGCTGATTTAGAGTTTTTATCAGAGTCGGCATTCCAAGCTTTTGGCTATTTTTTGGTTATTTATGGCCACTGTGCTCCCACGCATGATTGACAGTGCATGGGTAGAGAGTGGCTCCTGATTATTTGAAAACGTCGCCTGTATGAATCCGGCGTTGTTTCACTCTAACCCTGACCGGGCTTATTCTCACCCGGCAGATATCTGTCTTGAGACTTATATCTAACTGTTTAGATGTGATGACCCGTAATACTATTAGATTATTACAGTATTTTTAAAGAGGTTTTTTGATATACGTCAATACCGTTTCGGCTGATACCTATCAAATGAAGGTTGTTACTGGCGTGAGGTTGGGATAGAAGAGCATGGTTTCATGCAATCCTTTGCAGGCCAGTCCGGTGATGATTGGGATATCCGGACTGGGTAGTTTACTCAATCTGAGCTTTTTAACGTCTTTGGGTAGGCTGTCGTGAAGAGGTCATTGCCATTCTGATCCTCTTGGCTTCAGTGTCTGTGATGTAATTCAGAAATGAAATCAGGTCAGAAGGGTTATTTACCAAATGAGTGAGGGTGTTTGAAGTAGCATCAATCTGGCTCATGGTTGGAGGGAAATTCAGGTGTTCGTTCGCCCATTGTGTGGGGCCTCCACTGAAATTGACAGTAGTTGCTATCCTGCCAATCCGCGAAGTATCACCTTGAAAGCTTTCCATCACGCTTTTCAGTTTTCCTTTATCTGACTCTTCTTCAAACACAGGTGGAGATGCAGGCTCTTGTCTTGTATTCCTTTGTTCTGGTGGCGGAGGAGGTTCCTGGCCTCCTGCCAGAGCCTGACCTGCCTTGTCCGGGGTGGTAGTTTCCCCTGAAGAGGTACAGCACCAGCAGCAAAGGGTTTTCCAAAAGCCTCTACCTGAAGACTGCTTGTTGCTTCGTTGAGCGTCTCTTGAGCTCCCAGTAGTGCACTGAAGCATGCCAGGAATAACAGCATTACCAAGCGTTGATGCTAAGTCTGTTAAAGGTTGGCCGTAGCGAATATTAAGGGTATAGAAGGTGTTTGGAATGGGGTTGGCCGGTGGCTGTTTCAGAAGTTCTGAATAGCTGGTTGTTTGTCCGTCTATCTCAAAGTGACTGCAGTGGGCTAGTGTTTGTTCCGGATCGATCAAGAATTTCCAGGTTTTCCGTTTTGCCGTACCTTTGAAAGTATACTGGATTTCACGTCCATCTTCGGTTACTGCAGATTTGCTGGGAACGAGATGAGCGATGGGAACTCGGGTACACAAGGTAAATTGACTCCCTTCGCCCTGCATCTCTATTGTCATCTGATCAATAGCAAACCAGCCCTGCCTGGAATCGGGCCAGACTCCGGTATCATTGAAGCTCTCTTGTGCTTTTTCGAACTGATTCCGGTCAAGTAACAGGTGTTGTTCAACTTGCGCATTTGAAAGACGACTGAATGAGTTTATGTTGGCATCCGACGGATTGATCGATTGCGTCAGTGTACTCTCTGCCAGAGCGATTGAAGCTGCTGTACCCAGGCATAAACCAAGTGCTTTTTGCATAGTGGAGATCCTCAAAACGTACTAAATATATGTAGTCTGTCGTTGAGTGATCATCAAACAGTATAGAAACTGGGCTTTAGTTTTTGCAGTGAGATAGCAAACAGAAATTCTAAAGCGAATGGCGTATTGAGATATGGAGCTCAGTGCGCTTGACGGCCAAAATATGCTAAGGTTTCGCGCCGGTCATTCAGAATGGAATTCCGTATGAAATACATCGCAGCAATCCCTCTTCTACTTTTGTCAGTGCTTCTTTCGGGTTGTGCGCCTGAAGTTGGCAGTGAAGAATGGTGCCAGGCACTGCAAGAAAAGCCGAAGGGGGACTGGAGCACCAATGATGCTACGGATTATGCCAAGCACTGCATCTTCAAATAATTTTTCCTGCTCCTAACAAAAAGACAGGCCTCAGGCACTACAGATTTGTTTGAAATAACTTCCCTGTTTTCACATGGATTCCGCTCACCCTGAGCTTGATGAAGGGTGGTGGTATTGGGCTTTGAAAAGCTTAGAACGAACGGGTTTTTCAGATAAGTCCTAAGTGATCCAGCAAGGCCTCTACTGTGGTTGCCATAGAATCTTTGTCTGTCAGTTACTTGTGTACTTCAGCCACAACACTTCTTATATTTTTTACCACTGCCACAAAGGCAGGGATCGTTTCTGCCTGGCAGTTTGGCGGGAATATCCGGATAAATAAAATACCAGCGACCCTGTTCCCTAATAAAATCCGAGTTTTCGTGGTGAGCTTCTTCCTGCCCTGTGGCCGGATTCAGGAACCAGGCTTTGAACTCAACCTTGCCTTTTGTATCCGCTATGCCACCCGATTCTGTACTGATAACGTCAAGGCGAGTCCATTGAGTGGTATCAGCACGTTTGTGAATGCCCGTTTTATCGACACCCTCTACCTGTCTTTGCCAGGTAGTGGCCAGCAGATACTCTGTATTCTTCAGAAAGTAGGCTGAAAACCGTGAGCGCATCAGGGCTTCTGCTGTGGGTGCTGCTTCTCCGGAGTGATAGCGGCCGCAGCAGGCCTGATACGATTGACCTGAACCACAGGGGCAGTGGTTTTCTTCCGATTTTTTCTCTGAACTGGTTTCTGTCATGGATTTCTACGAGCAGGAGTGAGCGGTTTTCGATAGAATATCATTTTACTCAAATTACAGGATCAGATACATGCGTCTTGGCAAAGCAGTGGTGGTTTTATTCTGGCTTGCAGCACTGTTGAATCTTTTTGTGCCCGTGGCTGAGCCCATGGGGACCGTGCTCAAGTGGGTCGCTCCGGCACTGTTACTCATGCATACGGTTGAGCACTTCTTCTTCAGTCGCCGCTTTGCTGCCATGGGGGCACCGCTGTCTATGAAAGATCGTTATATGATTCTCATCTTTGGTGGCTTTCATTTGATGTCCCTGATGAAAAAAATCCCAAACCAGCCGGTCGGTGATCAGCACAGTGCTTGAAGAGCCACAGAAAAAGAAAATCCAGAAGGCCTACAGTACGTTTCTGGAGAGCAAGAAGCTTAAAGCCCGGCCTGGTCAGAAACAGATGATTGCTGAGGTGGCTCGTTCTCTGGGTGACGTCAAAACCGACAGTGATGGGCGTCGAACTTCTGATCCTTCCGTTATTGTGGTTGAAGCGGGAACGGGTACGGGTAAAACGGTAGGTTACGTTCTGCCTGCTGTGGTGATGGCTCAGGCTGCCGACAAGCGGCTGGTGATCTCCACCGCCACAGTGACGCTTCAGGAACAGATTATTGGCAAGGATTTGCCCGATATCATTTTGAAAACCGGTCTCAAGTTTTCCTTCACTCTGGCCAAGGGAAGAGGGCGGTACGCATGTCTCAGTAAACTGGATCGCTTGCTTCAGGAAGAGCAGTCGACGGCTTCTCTGATGGATATGTTTGCTGGAGACGGTATTACCCTGGATCAGGATGAGACTTCTCTGAAGTTATACCAGAACATGTTGGAAGAGTTTGCTGCTTCCAAATGGGAGGGGGATCGTGACAGCTGGCCTGATGCCTTGGAAGATCAGCAGTGGCGGATGATAACCACTGACCATGCCCAGTGCAGCGGGCGTCGCTGTGGCTACTTTAATCAGTGCCCGTTCTACAAAGCCCGTGGTGATCTGGAGCAGGCCGATGTTGTGGTGACCAATCACGATTTGGTGCTGGCTGATCTGGCTTTGGGTGGGGGTGCCATTCTGCCGGATCCAAAAGATACGGTTTATGTGTTTGACGAAGGTCATCACCTGCCTGATAAGGCTATTGATCATTTTGCCTGCCATTCCAGGGTAAAAGGCACAGCCAGCTGGCTGGAAAAAGCCAGTAAATACCTCCAGAAAACCCTGTTCCAGAATGCTCTGCCGGGTGAACTGGGAGAACGGTTGGAAAAGTTGATGCCCGAGTTTGATGATCTGGTCAATGCTCTGGGTCATACCCGAACACTCTTGCATGGCATCGCTACGTTTGAACCCCGAATTCAGGGTGATATGACGGTAGCTGTTTATCGTTTTCCTGAGGGTAAGGTGCCTGAGGAAGTGCGACAACAGGCAGAAATATTGAAAGTCGGATTCAGCAAATGCAGTGGCATGGTTGAAAAGGTGGCCAAGGAACTGAATGATGCTATGGATGGTGATGTGCCAGGTATCGATCGTTGGCAGGCCGAACAGTTGTATCCTGAAATCGGTGCCATGCAGATGCGACTGGAAAGCCAGTTTCAGTTGTGGCTGACCTACACCATGAAAGACCCTGAGGGCGAACCACCCAGTGCCCGATGGTTGAAATGGAGTGAAGGGCTATTTGGCGAAGAACTGGAGGTCTTCAGTAGTCCGATACTCTCTTCCGCAACACTCTGGCAGACGCTCTGGAATCCTGGATACGCTTCCATAGTGACTTCTGCAACCTTAACGGCTCTAGGTAACTTTAACCGTTTCCGTATGCGTTCCGGTGTGCCTTCTGAATCCCGTTGTGTCGTTGTTCCCAGTCCTTTCCAGCACAGTCTGGCTGCTCAGCTGGTGGTGCCGGATATGTTGTCTGATCCACGGCAGAGCGAAGAACACACAGATGAGATCGTTGAACTGTTGCCTAACCTGATGTCCGGTCAAAAAGGCACATTGGTGCTTTTTTCATCCCGAAAGCAGATGAAAGACGTACATTGTGGTCTGGATGATGATTGGCGAAAGAAGATTCTTTTGCAGGACGATTATTCCCGTCAGGAGCTTTTAAAACTTCATCGCAAGAATATAGATGACGGCAAGGACAGTATTCTTTTTGGACTGGCCAGTCTGGCAGAAGGGATTGACCTTCCGGGTGAGTACTGTGAACACGTGATTATTGCCAAGATACCTTTTGCTGTGCCTGATGATCCTGTCGAGTCCGCTTTGTCAGAATGGCTTGAGGCCCAGGGTCGAAATCCGTTTATGGAAATAACCGTTCCGGATGCGGCTATTAAACTGGTACAGGCTTGTGGTCGTTTGTTAAGAACGGAGCAGGATACCGGTCAGATCACCTTACTGGATCGCAGAGTTGTTACGGCAAGATATGGTCGTATGATTCTAGATTCTTTACCGCCATTCAGAAGAGCCATAGAGCACGCAGTGCTCTGATGGCTTAATCCTGTTTGAAAAAAGTCATATCTCATGCAGGACGGTATGACTTTTTAGTCTGCTGATCAGAAGAGTCCGGGCTTTGGTGTTTGTGCACCGGTTTTGGCGGTTCTGTACATGATGCACTTGAAGCGCGTGGCTCTTTGTTTGTCATGATCAATGGTCGGGTAGGGCGCAATCAGGGTGTAATAGTCAGGATCAATATACTCCTTGATATTGTCCAGGCAGGTTGCCCGTTCCACCCCCGGCACTTCTTTAGGACAGAGTTTCCTCCTGCCGTAATGGTCCAGCCCACACGTTAAATCACTAAAACTGGGCTCTTCTGGCAGGGTAAGTTCTGTTCCATTGGCTCCAGTGATCAGCAATCGGGTCTGATCTGTTGCTTGAATCGATGTAGCATCCTCCAAGCCCGTAAACAGATAGTTTGGGTTGTAGACAGAGTCAGAGAATGTGCTGATATTGGCGTTGTCGATGAGTAATCCGTCCAGGTGATACTCATATTGAAGAACGTAATCTATCTGTTTTGCATGGTATGAGAAAATGCTGGACAGGTTCTGCATAATATAAACCTGTGCCATCTTTAGCGGGCATTGTTCAGGATCAAAACTCTCAGGTGAGCAGCTGTGATAAGTCCGCAATGAAGGGTAGAGTTCAACAAGGTTTTGTTTTGATGGTATGAACAGCCACTCTTCGCTGGGCGTCGTCAATAGAGTTCCAGAACCAGCCAAACCAGCCATTAAACGGCTCTTTTTCTGGCAAGCGTTCTTCTACCGTTTTCCAGTTGTCACCTTCAAACCAGAAAGGCAGGTCAGTTCGATAATCCATCTCCAGAGAACCATTGTTTATCGGATTCACCAGGGCTGGGTTTACAGGCGATAGCACTATAGTACTGTCTGTCTGATCAATGCCTTCATATTGGCAGTAAAATTGATGGAAGAAACGCTCTACAGGTTCCTTTGGGTTGGTAATCAGAAAATGCGCGGTGGAGAAACGGAATCTTTTTCCGGCTGCAGCTTCATCTTTCTGCTCTTCTTCATTTTGAGAAGCCAGCCTTTGCCAGTGTGAAGGCATTCCCTTTGTTAAAGGGGCTTCCCACTTATGAGTTTTGTCATTGAGATAAAGGTTTTCGGCAGAGGGGCAAATAAAACTGTCAGCCAATAGTAAACGGGCACTTAATAGGGTTGCCAACGTTAGAATTCTTGAGACTTGATTCATGTCTTCGCTTTTCCTGCTACAACATTGAAATATTTATTCATCAGGGAAAGAGAGTAGTTGCTTCTGCTGTCTATGCGGGTCCATGACAGCAGAAGCCAGATCGGATACCGGTTTTTGGTTCGATCTTACTTTCGTCCAGCTTCGCCTCTGTCTGAAAGCAGTTCAAAGCGCTTGTTTTCTTCAGTAGAAGACTCTTCTTCAGTAGTGGTGTCTTCGTTCTCAGCCACCAGGTTCTGAAGGTCAATGACCATTTCGCTTTTAGTGCTTTCTTCCTGCTTCTGATCTTCTTCATCAGCGAAGCCGGTCAGGGTCACAGCAGTCAGGGGAAGGATCAGGGCTAATGCGGTCAGTTTCTGTTTGATCATGGTGTAAACCTCTTGGTTGTTTCGTTCTCATGTCAGGGGCTTTGACTCAGTTGTAGGAAAAATGTTCCCCGAAGGTGCTTCACACACTGATATATAGCTCTCTGTAGCAATGTGAGCAGTGGGTTAGTTCCCATAGAGGTATAAGGAACTTTTAAGGGCATAACGAGTCAGAATGGGCAGTGATTTATTAATTTTGGACTTTAGTTCAGCTCAAGGAAGGAGAGCCGTCTATGGAAGGGCGTGGAAAGTATGGCGATGTGAGACCGAAAGCCTGGGACATTCTGAGTAAAGAGTACCCTGTGAGAAAGTCCTCATCCACTTCGGAAGAATCTGGCGCGTCATTCAAAGGACTGATGGTCAGAAAAAAGTCCAGTTCTCCTGAGATGAAGCTGGTGCCATACAGCGAAGGCCCGAGAAGGAGTCTCAGGCAGTCTGTCATTGAAAAAACAGCTCAAATTCCTACCGCTTCTACAGTCCCTTCCCTGGGTAGTCAGGCGGGCAGCTATGTTCCTGCCGCTTTTGACCCTGTGTTTCGACAGTCCTGGGATGACTGCACGTTCCGCTATAAACTTCCTGAAGTGCCTCAGCCTGATCCTTCCAGAGCAACCTATGACGGTGATGAGCTCTCCCAGAGTGACAGCGATAATCTTACTGAGCTTCAGGAGGCCTGCAAAGGTGGCGTTGATGCCCTTAAGGAAGTGATATCTGGCGAAAGCCATCTTTATGAATGGTTGATCTTCAAGGCCAGAAGTATCGAGAAAATGTTCACTGCAGGTAAAAATGTTAAAAAAGCAGAAAAATGGGCCAGTACTCTTGATGAGGCTTGTCAGGGCAGCCCCTTTAACTGGAGACAACTGCCATTGGCCGTGAATTACGCGTATTCCATTGAGAGTAAATGTAAGAATATTTTTCCTGGTGATGCTCTGGAGAAGAAGCGGCTTAGAAGAGAGCCCGTGATCATGTTTTTCCCTCCCTGGGTGGAGAAAAGCTTCAGGGATATGCCTTTGAGTACCATTTACAGCCGTTATTGGTCGATCAGAAACAGCCTGGGTCACAAGGATGAAGCATTCCACTTTACCGGCCCTGACTTTGTTAAAAGCTACCCGAATATGCACAGCTGGCTCGTCGCTTTTTTGAATGCTTCGCCTCAAGAGTTGGAGAAGCAAGGATTATCTGAACTGGAGGCCGAGGCCTTTAAATACCTTCTGGATCAGACAGATGCAGGGGTTAATGTTGTAAAAGGCAAACCTCAATGGCATTGGCAGGATGCAGTGCTAGCCGAGGGAGGAGAGCAGCATCAGGTATCCGGCGATATAACAGCTTTCATTCAATCGCAGGATCACCTTGCCGATCTTGATAAGCCTGCACCATCCAGGCCTGCAGAGCCCTTGTCCGAATGTGATAGCGATGTTTCGCCTAAAAAAGCCAAAAGAACCAAACCCAAGAAAATCAGTGTCGACCCTCTTTCAGCGGATCTCGGTGAGCATGTTCACGTGGGGCTGCCGGAAACACGAAAGAGAAGGTTTGTGGAACGAGAAGGTGTAATGGACTGGGATGCGGTCACTAAATCCATGATCACTTCCGATGATTCAGGGCCCATGAAAAAGTGCAAACTCTCAGTGAAGTCATCCGAGCCTGTTGATGTGGAAGTGGATCTGAAAGCAGAGGGTATACCATTGATGGTTTTCCTTGATCTGCCAGAGGAGATGCTCGCAAAGATCCCACCAGGGAAAGGGCTTGATACTGATGATGAAATGGAAGTACAGCCTTCTGAAACGGAAACACTCGTTGAAGTGCCTGCTAAACCAGTGGCTACACAACCACTTTTAACCCCTACGGGAGGGGGCTGGCTGCCTTTTGTTGGAGAGCAGGATGAAGGGTGGAGTGTTGACAGTGATGATGAAGATACGTTGCAGGGTGATAAAGGCTCCGAATCCGGTTTTCAGGCCGATGATGAAGCCGGTTCGGTCAGCACAAAGCCTGAGACGGTTGTGGCTGCAGAGCCGGAGAAAAAGGGTCTGTCCCCTAAGCTATCAGTCGAGGTCGAAAGTGAAACAGAGGATATGGAGGTTCAGAATGAACGAGAATCAGTGTTAGAACCTCTGTTGGAAAGATTACTGGCGAGCTCTAAATCATCGGATGATTTTGAGGTGGGGCAATTGACTGACGGGCTGCCAGTGATGCCAGATATCATACTTGATGAACATTTTTTAAAAATAACTCGATCCTATAAAGGCCTTGAAGACTTTTGTACTTATTTCTCTATGGATGAAATTATATTGAGGACTCCGCTAAAGTCTTTTAAAAACTGGGTAAGAGGTTTACTGGGGGAGTTTTTATCCGGTTTGAAAACTGAGAGCAACGCCAGGCGGGAATGGAAAAAGGCGAAACCTTCTGTTAAATCCAGGCTGCAAGGTGAATATGGGACCATAGTTTTTAAAAATGATAAATTGTTGGACGATCATGCAGATGGGCTGAGGGCTATTTCTAGCTCTTTCAGGGAACGGTTGGGCGATCTGGAAAGTCACGTAGCCTCCAAAGTGTCCGGATACCTTGATTCCGATAATGTATCGGTAAAAATGGTAGAGAAGTTTACTGAGCTGGTTGATGATATAAATTCAGCGTATGAGGTTATTAGCGACTTTGAGGAAATTCTGCAGATAATGCAGGACTCAGAAGATGATAAAGAGAGAAGAGCGGCATGTCAGGCCCTCAAAAAAATTGACTTCAGCGTCCTGGATGGCTTGATCTAGTTTTCCAAAAATACTGGCTGCTTTCTGATCCTCAGCAGGCAGCTTTTACTTCTATAAGATTCCAAGACCCACGCTGATCAGGTACAATGATCGGCTATTTTTTATTGTGGAAATATTCCCTTCCTCTCATTGCCCAAAGAAAGCCATACGAGTCTGTTCCTGATCCGGGAGCAGTATCCTTGTTCATGGTGAATAGCGGCAGTTAGAGTCATATTTCCCGATTTTTCATCGAACACACTGAACGATACTGAGCGATAAGTCATGCTTGAAGTAAACCCTATCAAGGAGCGTATTAAAGATCTTACAGCGCGTACTGACGTGCTTAGGGGGTATCTTTGACTACGCTCACAAAAGCGAGCGTCTGCAGGAAGTAGAGCGAGAGCTGGAAGATCCGGATGTCTGGAATGAGCCGGAACGGGCCCAGGCTCTGGGTAAAGAACGTTCTACCCTGGAAGGCATTGTCTCCACCATTGATCTGATGACTTCAGGTCTGGAAGATTCCAGTGAACTGCTGGAAATGTCTGTGGAAGAGCAGGATGAAGACGGTGTTGCTGGCGTTGTTGAAGAGCTGGACCAGCTGAGCGAAAAGCTGGAAGAGCTTGAGTTCCGTCGTATGTTTTCCAATGAGATGGATCCCAATAACGCTTACCTGGATATCCAGTCTGGCTCCGGTGGTACTGAAGCCCAGGACTGGGCCAACATGCTGCTGCGGATGTATCTTCGCTGGGGTGAGCAGAAAGGCTTCAAGACAGAAATCATTGAAGTCTCTGCCGGTGAAGTCGCGGGTATCAAGTCGGCAACCGTTCAGTTTACGGGCGAATACGCTTTTGGCTGGTTGAGAACCGAAACCGGTGTTCATCGTTTGGTACGAAAGTCTCCATTTGACTCGGGCAACCGTCGTCACACCTCTTTTTCTTCTGTCTTTGTCTCTCCCGAGATCGACGACAATGTTGAGATTGAGATCAATCCGGCAGATCTGAGAATCGACACTTACCGTTCCAGTGGTGCGGGTGGTCAGCACGTAAACACCACCGACTCCGCTGTGCGTATTACCCACGAACCTTCCGGTATTGTGGTTCAGTGTCAGAACCAGCGGTCACAGCATCAAAACAAGGACAAGGCCATGCAGCAGCTGAAAGCGAAGCTGTATGAGCTGGAGATGCAGAAACGTACCGCAGATGCCCAGGCTTTGGAAGATTCCAAGTCAGATATCGGCTGGGGCAGCCAGATTCGTTCCTACGTACTGGATGATTCCCGGATCAAGGATCTGAGAACCAGCGTGGAAACCCGTAATACCCAGGCCGTTCTGGATGGTGATCTCGATAAGTTTATCGAAGCCAGCCTGAAAAAGGGTCTTTGAAAGTTTAGCTAACAGTAGGGAGTTAACAGTCACTGTAAACTCCCAGCCCCCAAGGGGGCGAACTGGAGAAAATATGTCTGAAGAACAGATCGTAGATGCCCAGGAAGAGAACCGGCTGGTGGCTCTTCGTCGCGAGAAGCTCACTGCTATTCGTTCTGAGCGGGTGGCTTTCCCTAACCAGTTCCGTCGTGACTCTCTGGCGGCTGATCTGCAGAAAGAATTTGCCCAGGCCAGCAAGGAAGAGCTGCTGGAAAAGGGTAAACGGGTCAAGGTGGCTGGCCGTATCATGCTGAACCGTGGCGCGTTCATGGAAATTCAGGACATGTCCGGTCGCATCCAGGTTTACGTGAACCGCAAGGTACTGGACAAAGCCATTCTGAAAGAAGCCAAAACCTGGGATCTCGGTGACATCATTGGTGCTGAAGGTACCCTGCAGCGTTCCGGTAAAGGTGACCTGTATGTGGATATGGAGCAGGTCCAGCTGCTGACCAAGTCCCTGCGTCCACTGCCTGAGAAGCACAAGGGTCTGACCGATACTGAAATGCGCTACCGCCAGCGTTATGTTGATCTGATTACCCGTGAAGAATCCCGTGAAGCGTTCCGCATTCGCTCACGCATCGTTCAGGTGATTCGTGACTACTTCCATGAACAGGACTATATGGAAGTGGAAACCCCGATGCTGCAGGTGATTCCCGGTGGCGCAACCGCTCGTCCGTTTGTGACTCACCATAATGCACTGGACATCGACATGTTCCTGCGTATCGCTCCGGAACTTTATCTGAAGCGTCTGGTGGTGGGTGGTTTTGAACGTGTGTTCGAAATTAACCGGAACTTCCGTAACGAAGGATTGTCTACACGTCACAACCCTGAATTCACAATGATTGAGTTCTACCAGGCTTACGCAGATTACGTCGACATGATGAATCACACGGAAGCCCTGTTCAAACGTCTGGCCAAGGACGTGACCGGTGGAACCACTGTGACTTACCAGGGTAACGAGATCGATTTCGGCAAGCCTTTTGTGCGTATGTCGGTATTCGATTCTATACTGCACTTCAATCCGGATCTTGAGGCTGCTGATATCGATAACATTGATTCAGCTTCACAGGTTGCGGAAAAGCTGGGTATCGAGGTCAAGGGTACCTGGGGTCTGGGCAAGATTCAGATCGAGATATTTGAGGAAACCGTTGAGCACCGTCTGATGGATCCGACATTCATTACCGAATACCCAACAGAGATCTCCCCTCTGGCTCGTCGTAATGATGACAATCCATTCATTTCCGACCGCTTCGAATTCTTTGTGGGCGGCCGTGAAATCGCCAATGGTTTCTCCGAGTTGAACGACGCTGAAGACCAGGCTGAGCGTTTCCGCCAGCAGGTCGAAGAAAAAGACGCTGGTGATGATGAAGCCATGCATTACGATGCCGACTACATCAACGCTCTGGAGTATGGTTTGCCGCCAACAGCGGGCGAGGGTATTGGTATTGATCGTTTGGTCATGCTGTTTACCGACGCACCTTCTATCCGTGATGTACTGTTGTTCCCGCACATGCGGCCCCAGCAATAACATTCGATAGATGTTTCGGCAGACAGGTGTTCTGTCTGCCGGACTGCAGCTCAGCCTTCAGCGGCCATTGACCAAGCTTGTCGTAGCTCCACCGGAATCAATTCCAGTGAGTTTTCGTGAAGCTGAAGTACAAGAAATTGGCGCAATCGGACTTCGTCTCTTACCTTTAGAGATCGGATCAAGCGTCATAAGACTAACAGGCAACTGCAAGGCAATTTCCTCATGGAAGCAACATACAGCGAAGCAAGTAAACGCGTCCTATCGCAGATGGCCCAGAATGAAGGAGCAGCTCTCGGAAACGGAACTCTGAAATACCAGGGGCGTAAAACCAGCCGGGCTAATAGTGAGCAACGCCGCCGAACCATTCTGGAAGCCGCACTCCGTATTGTGATAAGAGATGGTGTGCGAGGTGTCAGACACCGTGCTGTGGCCAAAGAGGCCCAGGTGCCACTCTCTGCGACCACCTACTACTTCAAAGATATTTCCGATCTGATCACTGATACCTTCACACTCTTCGTGGAGATGGGTGCCGAAACTTTCAAGGCATTCTGGGAAGACTCTGATGATCAGCTGCAAAAAGCGCTGTCCCTGCTGGATGGCTCCCCGGACTCCAGAGATCAGTTTGTTGAACAGATGCTGGAACTGGCCGTGAATTATGTCACCAGCCAGCTGACAGAGCATCGTGATTACCTGATCGCAGAAAGGGCTTTCCAGCTGGAGTGCCTGAGAAATGAGAACCTGCGACCCATCGCGTTTAATCATCAGACCTACCTGCTGAACAGTCTGGTGTCTATTTTTAAACGTATTGGCTCCTCCCAGCCTGAAACCGATGCGCAGTTGTTTGCTTCTGTGATTCAGCAGGTTGAATACGAGGGACTGGTTCAGGAAGGTGATCTGGATATTACCCCACTGAGAGACAGACTGCGTCGTCAGATTGTTCTGATGTTCAAGCGCTGATCCTTTCTTCTTATATCGGTTCTTAAAAAATACCGCACATTTTCTGATCATGTCAGGTGTGCGGTTTTTTTTGTCTGGTGCTTTTAAAGACAGAATTCGAGTATGTGTTTATTACTAAATGGTTAACTTGTTAGAAAAGGCTTGGTTTTTTGTCGATTACTTTATTCAATAGGGTGATCAGTTTTTTAAAGTGGTTAATTAATTTAATTTTTAAATCTCTACGGGTCATATTCCCCGCAGCTTGCTGCGTTTCTGCGGCATTAGCCGCAGCATGAACTTGTGACTACATTTTGTGGATGGCTAAAAGTAGGTTCATCCACAAATCCCACAATGTCACTGTTCTTATGTATCACTTGGTCTGTCCAGCAAAGTATCGAAGAGTGGTCTTTAGCGATGAAGTAGACAAGACGTTGAAGGAGGTATGCTTGGCTATCTCAGAG
>NZ_LASA01000173.1 GCF_001562015.1 Endozoicomonas arenosclerae
GGCAAAGATTAGGCGTAAATGAGAATAGTTTCAATTCACAAATCAACTAATTAACATAGTAATTACCGAATCATTCATATTTCATTCATATTTCATTCATATTTCATTCATATTTCATTCATATTTCATTCATATTTCATTCATATTTCATTCATATTTCATTCATATAAACAATAATTTAAATAACAGTTGGTAATAGAAAGTAGCAAGATAGCAAAACAGCTTTAGTCTGAAGCAGCCAAAAGACCTCGTACTATTTATTCAACTTCCTCTAATCAAAGACAATTCTTTCCCGGTTTCTATCCAGAATCTGATCATTAAGTTGTTCAATCCTGTAGAGGTCTTTCAGGGAATGAAACGGGCCATTCTTTTCACGATCCTTGATAATCCTTTCAGCTAAAGTCCGCGGGACACCCACCAGAACTTCATCCAGTTCCTGAACGGTTGCAATATTGATTTTGACTTTCATACGGGAGGGAGCTTTGTCGGCAATAATCGGGGCAGAGAGGGCCAGCAGGGTCACTGCCGTGAGGCTGATCATTCTTTTTTTCATAGGAGACATCCTTCTTCCTGTCAGCCTCTCTTTAGAAGTCCTGAAGATGAGAGGCTCTTATTACAGGTTTAGACAAGGATATCTTTGGCAACAATGACCAAGGGATATTACTCCCCTTCCACCCCCTGAACGGGTGCCAGGGTTCCCCAGTCATGACAACTCGGGCAGTGCCAGTGCATTTCCTTTCCAGCGAATCCGCAGCTGAAACACTGATAGACCGGCTTGGAAATGAGCATTTGATCCGTCACTTCTTTCAACAACTTAATGCTGGTGAGAGAGGGTTCTGAAGGATAATTCAGCTGAATATTCATCAGTGCATTCAACCCCCTCAGAGAGGGCTGACGCCGGAGCTGGCTGGAAAGAAACTCCATGGCTGATGCCTCTCCGCGCTGATTCATAAGCTGGGCAGTCATCGCAAGAATAATGGCTGTACCAGGCTTTTCATTCAGACAACGGGCCAGATAACTGCCTAATGCACGCTGCTGATGACTTCGGTGACAGACTGTCTCGAGCATGTCCAGAGTCAGAGGTACATAACGATTATCCTGGCTGGAAACTTTTTGAAGCACCTTGATCGCGTCTCTGTCACGGCCTTCCTCCATTTCCATACGCCCTAAAATAAGACTGGCTCTGACACAGCTCCTGTCTCGTGAAAACGCCGTTCTGATGTACTTGCGAGCCCCTGAGCGGTCATTGACGCGGAGCCTGTCTTCTGCAATCTCACAATACAAATGAGCAAGACGTGACGCATATTGTTCACCACAGAGCTTTCGAAGTGACTCGGTAATCTCAACCGCCTGCTGCCACTCCTTTTCTCTTTCATAAATTTTCAGCAGTTGCTGCAAGGCATCGACGCGATATTCATGATTCTGTCTGGAAAGATCGACCAGCATGGCTTCTGCCCGGTCAAACAATCCTGCTGTCATGTAATCCTTGGCCAACTCAAGCTGAACCCGAATAGACTGTAGAGGCGTGAGACTGGGGCGGGCCAGGAGATCCTGATGAACCCGGATGGATTTTTCCACTTCGCCTTTTCGACAAAACAGACTGCCCAGCGCCAGATAGGTATCGACGGTATCGTTGTTAAGATCCAGAGCCTTGATAAAGGTTTCTATGGCTTCATCTGTCTGCTCATTCAACAGATAATTTAACCCTACAAAGTACTCTTTGGAGAGGGGTTGCTCAGGGAAGTGTTCCTTTTTCTTCTTTTTTTCAGCACGCCCCAGAAGATATCCTGCCAGCATCGCCACCATAATCAGTGCCAGCAGCGCAACATCGGGCATCAGGTTAATCCTTTCAATGCATTCGCTCTGAGTTTTTGTATTTCTGCATCTCTGCGGCCCAGCTTGCGTTTGAAACTGGCATTGGACCATCTGAGCCGGGTAATAGCACCCAATGACACCAGCAAACCAAATAACCCCCCCATAATAAAGGAGATCACAACAACGGAAGAAGCCTTTACTTCTGGCAATGAGAAGCCCGCCAGATCAAATTGGATCAACTGAGGGTTTGCCACAATAAAATTAACGAGAATAACAAGCAGTACCAGACTGCCCAGCAGAATCAACAGCCACTTCAGCCAGGTACCCAATAGAGAGACCATATCCGATCAAACTCCAGTGATCACTTATTTACGATGAGATTTTATGCCATTCACGAGAATGACCAAAACATTCTTTCACTCATGGCTCAAACAAGTAACGACCATGATTTGAAAGAATATCCTGTATCAGCCCCTGACTTAAAGCTATTTAACAATGAAATTGCAGCCAAATGAGGCCCGACAATCACTTTATTATTGAGGATGAGCAGCTGTTCCGGCCTATGAAGGATTAATCAAGAGATCAGTCACGGCAAGAGTGCGCATTACTTCTTCAATATGCTGCTGTTAACGCGATCGCGCATATCCTTACCAGGCTTGAAATGAGGTACATATTTGCCATTCAAAACAACGGATTCACCGGTTTTTGGGTTTCGGCCCACCCGCGGTGCCCTGTAATGAAGAGAAAAGCTGCCAAAGCCCCTGATTTCAACCCGCATGCCACTGGATAGGGATTGGGACATCTGTTCGAGAATAGACTTTATCGCCAGTTCCACGTCCTTTACCGACAACTGATCCTGCTGATCGGTCAGTCGTTCTATCAATTCTGATCGGGTCATTGTCGTTCTTCCTTTCCCTGTACCCTTGGGTGACACTGAAGCATCAGCGTCAATACGAACGCTGTCCCCAGATCAGGCGGTTTCAGAAAAAATGGACATGGACGGTGTAATGGCCATGTATCTAATAACCCAGAGCACCCGATTTAGGCAAGCTCAGACCTGACAGGGATTACAGACAGTTCCTACCCTAGCCAACCCAATTCAATAAATCAAGCAACCTATTGATAAGCATAAAAAAAACCGCGGCATAAGCCGCGGTTTTTTAGATGGTTCGGAAAGTGCCAGAGCACTCTCCGATACAAATAACAGAATTACTTGTTTTCCATCTGTGCTTTGATCAGGTCACCGATAGTGGTAGGACCGGAAGCATCTTCTTCCTGCTTGGTACGCAGTTCTTTCATAGCCGCTTTCTCTTCAGCCTGATCCTTCGCTTTGATGGACAGGGAGATATTGCGGTTCTTACGATCGATACTGATGATGCGAGCTTCTACTTCTTCGCCTTCCTTCAGGACGTTGGTAGCGTCTTCAACGCGATCAACACTGATTTCAGAAGCTTTCAGAGTAGCCAGAACGTCTTCAGCCAGTTCTACCGTAGCAGCCTTGGCAGTCACTTCCTTGATCACACCCTTAACGATGGTACCTTTTTCATTCAGGCCAGCGAAAGAATTGAATGGATCTTCGGACAGTTGCTTGATACCCAGGGAGATACGCTCACGCTCAGCGTCGATTGCCAGGATAACAGCTTCAACTTCATCACCCTTACGGTACTTGCGAACAGCTTCTTCGCCAGTTTCGTTCCAGGAGATGTCGGACAGGTGAACCAGACCGTCGATGCCGCCGTCCAGACCGATGAAGATACCGAAGTCAGTGATAGACTTGATCTTACCAGCCAGCTTGTCGCCCTTGTTGAAGGAACCAGAGAACTCTTCCCATGGGTTCTGCTTGCACTGCTTGATACCCAGGGAGATACGACGACGCTCTTCGTCGATGTCCAGAACCTGAACTTCAACCTCATCACCCAGGTTAACAACCTTGGATGGGTGAATGTTCTTGTTGGTCCAGTCCATTTCGGAAACGTGTACCAGACCTTCAACACCTTCTTCCAGCTCAACGAAGCAGCCGTAGTCGGTCAGGTTGGTTACGCGACCGGATACACGGGTACCTTCTGGGAAGCGGTTGGTGATAGCAACCCATGGATCTTCACCCAGTTGCTTCAGACCCAGGGATACACGGTTACGCTCACGGTCAAACTTCAGGACCTTAACGTTGATTTCGTCACCAACATTTACGATCTCGCTTGGATGCTTGATACGCTTCCAGGCCATGTCAGTGATGTGCAGCAGGCCGTCAACACCGCCCAGATCTACGAACGCACCGTAGTCGGTCAGGTTCTTAACGATACCCTTAACTTCCAGGCCTTCCTGCAGGGAAGCCAGCAGCTGTTCACGCTCAGCGCTGTTTTCAGCTTCCAGAACGCTACGACGGGAAACAACAACGTTGTTGCGCTTCTGGTCCAGCTTGATTACCTTGAATTCCAGCTCTTTGCCTTCCAGGTGAGCAGTGTCACGTACTGGACGCACATCAACCAGAGAACCAGGCAGGAACGCACGGATAGTGTTAACGTCAACAGTGAAGCCACCCTTGACCTTACCGGAGATAACGCCTTTAACGATCTCTTCAGCTTCAAAGGCTTTTTCCAGTTCGCCCCAAGCTTCCATACGCTTGGCTTTTTCACGGGACAGACGGGTTTCACCGAAACCGTCTTCAACCGCGTCAAGAGCAACCTGAACTTCGTCGCCAACAGCGATGGTCAGTTCACCCTGTTCGTTCAGGAACTGAGCCTTAGGGATAACGCCTTCAGACTTCAGGCCTGCGTGTACAGTAACCCAGTCGCTGTCGATATCTACAACCTGGCCGCTAACAATAGCGCCCGGCTTCATTTCGATATCTTTCAGGCTTTCTTCAAACAGTTCAGCAAAGCTTTCGCTCATGGTCATTCCTATCAGTCAGCACTTGAATCAACACCACCAGATGTTTCAAGCGAGTGAATAACATTTGTCGGCCGCCCTGATGACTCAGGTCGAACCAGGCAATGTTCCCGCTAAAAACGGCAGTTACTGCTGATCGTATGCTGGCCACACCGCCAGTCAGTGTGGGTTGTCTATCAAAAAAACACCGGATGGCTGTAACTGGCAATCTGCACCATCAGGTTATTCACGTAAGTCATTCCGAAAAGTCGGTCCGACTACCTTAATAAAAACAGGCTGCTGAGTTCCCTCACCAGCCTGCTCAAGTTCCGAAATGATTAAAAATAATCAGATCAGGCCATTCTGTCTCATGACATCTATCACCCGACTGAAGACCTCCTGGATACTCAACCGGGTGCTATCCAGAACAATAGCATCTTCGGCGGGTTTCAGAGGTGCAACATCGCGATTCATATCGCGATTGTCTCTGGCAATAATGTCAGCTAAAAGCTGGTCAAAGCTAGCATCAATCCCTTTTTGTTGCAACTGATTTTGTCTGCGCTTTGCCCTTTCTTCGGCACTGGCTGTGAGATAAACCTTCACGCTGGCATCCGGGAAAACAACTGTTCCCATATCACGGCCATCGGCAATCAGTCCTGGCGCTTCGGCAAAATCCTGCTGACGCTTCAACAGCGCTCTGCGAACACCAGGCAATGCCGCCACCTGTGAAGCCTTGGCACCTACTTCTTCCGTTCTTAGATTGGCACCCACACGCTCGCCTTCAAGGATGATTTTAAGACCTTCGCCTTCTTCACCCGGCTCAAATTGAACATCAAGATGCCCTGCCAGCACCTCGAGAGATTTTTCGTCGGAAAAATCGACACCATGATTCATGGCTGCCAGAGCAGTCAGACGATACAGCGCCCCACTGTCCAGCAGGCGCCAGTCAAACTCTTTAGCCAGAAGAGCCGCCACGGTTCCCTTCCCGGAACCGCTGGGGCCATCAATGGTAACTACTGGCACATTAGGGTCTCTCACGCTTGAATACCTTCTGTTGAGAGTGTCAGACCCGCTCGACAAGCCAGCCTGACAAAGTTAGGAAACGATGTTGCCACATTGGCACAATCAAGAATACGGATTTCACCCTCACTTTTCAGGGATGCCACAACAAACGCCATGGCAATCCTGTGATCACCATGGCTGTCCACTGTGCCTGCAGCGAAGGGTTTGCCACCCCGAATAATCATTCCATCAGCCAATGCTTCAGCCTCGATACCCAGAGCCACCAGCCCATCGGCCATGGACTGGATTCGATCACTTTCTTTTACACGTAATTCTTCTGCACCCCTAAGCCGGGTCTCACCCCGGGCACAGGCTGCAGCAATAAAGATTACCGGAAATTCATCGATCGCCAGAGGCACCAGCTCCTGAGGGATCTCTACACCCTGAAGCGGGGCATAGCAGACACGAATATCTGCGACGGGTTCACCACCCACCTCTCGTTCATTGAGAACAGAAATGTCTGCGCCCATTAATCGAAGAATCTCAATAATACCCGTTCGAGTCGGATTGATGCCAACATGAGTCAATAAAAGGTCTGAACCTTCCGCAATACTGGCAGCCACAATAAAAAAAGCTGCCGAGGAGATATCACCGGGCACATCAATATTGGTGGCCTTAAGCTTGCCACCTCCCTGAAGACTGACCGTATTGCCATCAACCTCCAAAGGATACCCGAATCCTGAAAGCATGCGATGGGTATGATCACGAACAATGCCGGGAGTGGTCACAGTGGTTTTACCTTCTGCGTACATCCCTGCCAGAAGCAGGCAGGACTGAACCTGAGCAGAAGCCATGGGCAACTGGTAATCAATACCCTGTAGAGACTGACCACCACAAATTTTCAATGGTGGACGACCTCCCTCAGAAGTCTCTATGCTCGCCCCCATGCTGACCAGTGGCTTGACCACTCTGTCCATGGATCGAGATGAAAGAGATTTATCTCCGGAAAGTGTGACATCGAACGACTGTGCTGCCATCAGGCCTGACATCAACCGCATAGCTGTACCAGCATTACCAAGATAAAGCGGGCCTACTGGCTGACTCAACCCATGCATCCCGACACCATGAATCGCTACACGGCCTTCATGAGGCCCTTCAATGTCAACGCCCATGTCACGAAATGCCTGAAGGGTTGCCATGGCATCTTCACCTTCAAGAAAACCATCAACAATGGTTTCACCTTCCGCCAGCGCTCCCAGCATAATCACCCGATGAGAGATCGACTTGTCCCCGGGTACTCTCAACTCCCCTTTCAGAGAGCCACCCGATTGGGCGACAAAAGTAACACAGCTATTGTGCTCATCACCCAGTGACGCCATATAAGCTCTTCTTTCCAGCATACTGGCAAAACGACGACGAGCCGAGCGGGCCCGTTCGAAGGTGCCCTGCAGAGCCTGGCTGTCCTGATCGATAATGGCTTGCTTTAAATCTTCCAACCCATCGGTAAAACGATCAATAGAAGCAAGAATTGCCTCGCTGTTACCCAGGGCAATATCATGCCACATAGTCGGATCACTGCCGGCGATTCGGGTAAAGTCCCGAAAGCCACCTGCAGCATAACGGAATATATCCTGATTCTCGGGATTACCGGCCAAAGTATCAACCAGAGAAAATGCCAGAAGATGCGGAAGATGACTGGTCAGAGCCAGCACTTCATCATGCCTTTTCACATCCATGGCATTAACCTGGGCACCACAGGATTGCCAGAGTGACCTCACCAGAGCCAATGCATCAGGATCAGTATTCTCAAGAGGTGTCAGTATCACTTTATGGCCTTTAAAAAGACCGGTTTTTGCGGCAGACACACCACTCTTTTCTGAGCCCGCTATGGGATGACCGGGCACCAGATTATCGGGCACTTCACCAAAAATTTCTCTGGCGGCTGAAATCAAAGAACCTTTACAACTGCCTACATCAGTAATGACCTTGCCATCAAGATCCAGCTGTTTGAGATTCGCCAGGACTTTTGGCATAGCCAGCATGGGGACGGAAATCTGAATCACATCCGCTTTTTGAACGGCGACTGCAAAATCCCTGCATCCTTCATCGACAATGCCTAGAGTCACTGCCTCATCGATATACTCTTCCCTGAGATCAAAACCGAGTAAATGACAAGGCCGACCTGAAGCTTTCAGGGAGGCTGCAAACGAGCCCCCAATGAGACCCAGCCCCACGATCAACACCTTCAGCGGGGCATCAGCCTTGTTTCGTTCAATCACTGCAAACTTAACCTTTTTACTAGATAAACCTTCCATCAAAGCAAAAGATGGAAGGTCTCAGCCTTTTGCCCAGGACTATTTGTTTCGCTCAGGGCTGTTTGTTTCGCTCAGGGCTGTTTGACGACCGAGGCCAATGCCTCAAGGAATCGACTGTTTTCATCTTCCAGCCCAATAGACACTCGTAAATGCCCCGGCATGCCATAGTTGGCTACTGGCCGAACAATGACACCCAGCTTAAGCAACTTCTGGTAGCACTCGACACCATCCATCCCGGCATCGAAGGTAATGAAGTTGCCCGTTGAAGGGATGAAATCAATATTCAAAGCTCTCAGACCCTCTTCAATCTGAGCCATACCATCCTGATTTACCTGCCTGGAACGCTGCAGGTATTCATCATCATTTAGTACAGCAACAGCCGCTGCTTCAACCAGATTATTCACATTAAAAGGCTGCCTTAAGCGATTGAGAACACTGGATATTTCTTTACTGGATACCGAGTAACCAACACGCCCACCAGCCAGGCCATAAGCCTTTGAAAAGGTCCGGGTAACGACCAGATTCGGGTACTGCTTTAACAGAGAAATACCATCCGGGTGATCACTGTCAGAAGCGTATTCGAAATAAGCCTCATCCAGAACGACAATGACATTTTCAGGCACTTTTGCCAGGAATGTTTTCAGCTCAGCATCTGAAAAGCTGGTACCCGTCGGATTATTGGGGTTAGCCAGAAAGACCATACGAGTGTCCGGACGGATAGCATTTGCCATGGCGTCAAGGTCATGCTCCCAGTTTTTAGCAGGCACAACTATGCTTTGGGCACCCGCAGCCTGAACAGCAATCGGGTAGACAACAAAAGCATACTCAGAGAAAACAGCCGAAGCCCCTTGGGTCAGATAGCATTGCGCCAGCAATACCAGCACATCATTGGAGCCATTACCAAAAGTAATCTGCTCAGGCTCAACAGACAGCTTACGGGACAATGCATCCCGCAAATTGTACAAACTGCTGTCAGGATAGCGAGCCAGCTCACCCATCATACGGGCAATCGCCTGTTGAGAAGAAGGCGCTGCCCCCAGCGGATTTTCATTGCTGGCCAATTTAACAATGCTATCAGCGTCGAGCCCTTGCTCTCTGGCCAGCTCCTCAACGGGCTTACCGGGCAGATAAGGATTCAGGGCACGCACACCAGGAACAGCCAGCTCTATAAAATCACAACCCATAATTCACCTGTATTATCTTTAAAATACCGTCCAATTACTGACTTTGATTCATCAGTAAAGCCCCTCCGCATCAGAACGTGATCCAGCTGAGGCTCCCAGCTTGGAGCAGCACAATTGCTTTTGGCTTTTTTGATTTTTTGGGTCAATCGGCAGCTCGCTTAGAGCGCAGATCGCTATTTGCCCAGCTAGACAGCTCGCTGGCGGCCTTGCCGAGGCAGGAGAGCCTGCCCGGCCTGAAGGCACCATCAAAACACTTTTGGTGTTGGATATGACAATGCCTCAGAAAGGCCCGTTAAAGAACACCTTTGGGATAGGAACCCAGCACGCGAAGATCATTGACACGATCACCGAGCTTCTCCAGTACTTTCTGAACTACAGGGTCATCCTTGTGCCCTTCAAAGTCAATGAAGAACACATAGTTCCAAATACCCGATCTGGAAGGACGGGTTTCCACACGAGTCAGGTCGATATCATGAACGTGGAAAACTTCCAGGATGGCATGCAAAGCACCTGGCTGGTTTCTCATACTAACAACAATGGATGTTTTATCCGCACCACTGGCAGGTACATCCTGATGCCCAATAATCAGGAATCGAGTGGAGTTATCTGGCTGATCTTCAATCTTTTCAGAGATTTTCTTCAAACCATAGATATCCGCCGCCATATCACCGGCAATAGCTGCTGAATTCCACTCACCCTTGATTCTCTTTGCAGCTTCAGCATTAGAGCTGACTGCTACTCGCTCAGCCATTGGCCAATGGGCGTCGAGCCACTTGCGGCACTGTGCGAGAGACTGGGCGTGAGAGTAAATTCGGGTAATATGGTCACGACGCGTATTCTCAGACACCAGAAGATGCTGATGAATTCTCAGCACTACCTCTCCACAGATTTTGAGGGAGGAATCCATGAAACTGTCCAGCGTATGACTGATTACGCCTTCTGTTGAGTTTTCAACCGGCACCACACCATAGCGTACAGCCCCTGCAGTCACCTCACGAAACACTTCATCAATAGCCGCCATGGGTACGGAAACAGCAGAATGACCAAAGTGCTTCATGGCAGCCTGCTGGGTAAAGGTACCTTCCGGGCCCAGAAAAGCTACATGAACAGGCTCTTCCAGAGCCAGACAGGCCGACATAATTTCACGAAACAGACGAGCCATTTCTTCATCATCAAGAGGGCCACCGTTGCGCTCCATAACCCTTCGCAACACTTGCGCTTCACGCTCAGGACGATAAAAAACCGCAGCGGAGTCTTCATTCTGCTTAACCTTGGCGACGTCCTGGGCACAACGGGCCCTGTCGCTGATCAGCTGCAGAATGTCCCGGTCCAGCTTGTCGATTTTGGTTCGCAACCCCTTTAACTTGTCATCTGTCATAATGTTCTCTGCGTCTTACTGTAATGACTTCAGCCGTATTGATTGAAACAGCATTCCTTCTGCTGTTCTTTTAGTTGATAACGGCTCAAACAGCCATGAGTCGAAATACAACTCATTCTATATCCTGAAAATGGTCACAGAGACTGAAAGGACTGACTATCAAACATTCAGCCCTCCAGCGGTCAACTCGATGCAAGAGTATTCTGTGCGACCCATCCTTCTATCTATTGCGCTACACCTCTGGAAAAGGCGTAGAGTCTATCATCCGTACTTCCGCTCAAATTCACGCATAAATGAGACCAGTGCATCGACATGATTCTCTGGTACAGCATTATAAATACTGGCTCGCATTCCGCCTACAGCCTTATGCCCTTTGAGGTACAGAAACCCGGCCTTTTCTGATTCTGCCAGAAAGACCTTGTCAAGCTCCGGATCTGCGAGGGTAAACGGGACATTCATTCTTGAACGCCAGCGAGGATCCACTTTGTTGTGATAAAAACCTGAGTCATCAATGGTCTTATAGAGCTTTCCAGACTTGCGATCATTCAACTGATCAACCGCTTCAAGACCGCCCTGCGCCTTCAACCATTTAAACACCAGCCCTGCCAGATACCAGGCAAAAGTAGGTGGCGTGTTATACATGGAATCTTTGTCAGACTGGACCCGATAATCCAGAACCGCAGGGCAATGCGCGTGACTTCGATCAAGCAAGTCTTCTCTGACAATCACAACAGTCAATCCTGCAGGCCCTATATTCTTTTGCGCACCGGCGTAAATCAGCCCAAATTTGCTGATATCAATAGGACGGGAAAGAATGTTGGAAGACATGTCTGCCACCAGAGGCACATCACCGGAATCAGGAATAAACGGAAATTCCAGACCACCAATCGTCTCGTTAGGCGTGTAATGCACATAAGCGGCATCAGAACTGAACCGCCAGTCAGCCTCTTCTGGCATGGTATGAAATGAAGCACCCTTACCATCCGCAATGACATTCACATTGAGATAGCGCTGAGCTTCTTTTATGGCAGACTGCGCCCAATGTCCACTGTTCACATAGTCAGCCGATTGCTTATCACCCTTCAGATTCAGAGGAATAGCAGCAAACTGGCCCCGGGCACCGCCCTGTAAAAACAGGACTTTATAATTGGACGGAATTTTCAGCAGATCACGCAGATCCTGCTCAGACTGCTCTGCCACCTCAAGAAAGGATTTACCACGATGACTGACTTCCATGATGGAAGCTCCTTCCCGGTTATAATCCAGCAGTTCATCACGAGCCTGCTCCAACACGGCCTGAGGAATAGGAGCCGGACCTGCCGAAAAGTTATAGGTCCGCCCCTCTAAACCAGCCAGTGTTTCTGCCAACAGATTATTCATACCACCCTCCCAACTCTCCTGATTCGGTCACACTGAACGGATCATGTGACATGATCATGACCAAACCGAACTTCAACACCTTTCAAAGGCTTCCCACGACTACCACTGAACCTATACAGTACCGTTCAAAGCATTTCAGGCCTGCTTTGGCACGAACACTCCGACAGCCAGTTTGTTGTTTGTCAGCTGCATCCCTTCAGCGTTGCTCTATAGGCACACATTACATCCGTGTAAACACCCCAAAAAATTGCTCCACGGTAACTGATCCTTCGTTACTCTAACTCATGTATCCATACAGTCGTGCATTTCTGGGATACATTACGTCCATGTAAATAAAACGCCAGCTGAGCGCTGGCGTTAACATGTTTCAATGAGAATCAATCTTCCTGATTATCTTCAGGCCCAGTATCAGGGGTTTCATCCCCCCCTTCCTCGGCTTCATCAGTCTCATCATCAACGATTTCAACTTCTTCCGGCTCATCAACCCCGGCAACACCGACCAGTTTCTCACCTTCCTGAACCTTGATCAGGGTAACACCCTGCGTATTACGGCTCATGACAGAGATTTCATCCACCCGGGTTCTTACCAGAGTGCCCTGGTCAGAGATCAGCATGATCTCTTCACCATCCTTCACCTGGATAGCGCCAATCAGGTCACCGTTACGATCGGTGCACTGCATGGAGATAACACCCTGACCACCACGACCAGTGATGCGGAAGTCTTCAACGCCCGTTCGCTTACCGAAGCCGTTTTCACTCACTGTGAGAATCTGGGACTCATCTTCAGGAATAATCAGGGAAATCACTCGCTGACCTTCCTGCAGTTTCATCCCCCTGACACCCCGAGCCGTACGACCCATGGCACGTACATCGGTCTCTTCAAAGCGGATAGCCTTACCGGAATTAGAGAGCAGCATGACCTGCTTGTCTCCGGCAGTAATCTTGGCACCGACCAGGGAATCACCTTCATCCAGCCCCAGAGCAATCAAACCACTGGAACGAGGACGGGAGAACTGCTCAAGCGGTGTTTTCTTAACAGTACCGGAAACTGTCGCCATAAAGACGAAGTGCCCTTCAGTGTATTCTTCCACCGGCAGCATGGCCGTAATACGCTCGCCTTCTTCAAGGGGAAGAATATTCACAATAGGTCGACCACGGGATGTCCTGCCTGCAGGCGGAATCTGGTAAACCTTCAACCAATACACTTTACCCTTGCTCGAGAAGCACAGAATCTGGGTGTGCGTGTTCGCCACCAGCATGTGCTCAACGTAGTCTTCGTCCTTAACCGAAGCCGCAGACTTACCACGACCACCACGGCGCTGAGCCTGATAGGTGTCCAGCGTGGTCGTTTTGGCATAACCACCGTGAGAAAGGGTGACCACCATGTCCTCTTCAGTGATCAGGTCTTCAACGGTCAGATCACGGCGGGAGCTGGTGATTTCAGTACGACGCTCATCGCCATACTCTTCAACCACTTTTTCCAGCTCTTCACGAATCACTTCCATCAGACGCTCTGAGCTGGAGAGAATCAGCAGCAGTTCTGCAATCTTTTCCAGCAGCTCACGGTACTCACCCAGCAGTTTGTCGTGTTCCAGACCGGTCAGCCTGTGCAGACGCATTTCCAGAATGGCTTGTGCCTGAGCAGGTGACAGATAGTAGAGACCATCATCACGAAGACCAAACTCAGCAGGCAATTCTTCCGGACGACAGGCATCAGCACCCGCGCGCTCGGCCATTTCCAGGACATGTCCAGGCTTCCAGCCTTGAGCGATCAGCTTTTCTTTGGCTTCCGCTGGCGTTGGAGAATCCTTGATCAAGGCAATGACAGGATCAATATTGGACAGGGCAACCGCCAGCCCTTCCAGCAGGTGACCACGTTCACGAGCCTTTCGAAGCTCATAAACTGTTCTGCGGGTCACCACTTCACGACGATGGCGGATGAAGGCTTCCAGCATCTCCTTCAGATTCAGGAGTCTGGGCTGACCATCCACCAGCGCAACATTATTAATACCAAATACAGATTCAAGCTGCGTCTGGGCATAAAGATTGTTCAGTACTACGTCGGCTACTTCACCACGACGTAATTCAATCACTACGCGCATACCGTCTTTGTCAGACTCATCGCGCAGCTCAGTAATACCCTCAATCTTCTTGTCTTTGACCAGTTCAGCGATCTTTTCAATCAACCGGGCCTTGTTCAACTGATAAGGCAGCTCAGTAATAATGATCGTACTTTTATTCTTCTTTTCATCATGCTCTATATCAGCACGCGCCCTGATATAGATTCGACCACGACCTGTACGGTATGCCTGGAGAATACCTGCACGGCCATTAATAATGCCGGCTGTTGGAAAATCAGGGCCCGGAATGTATTCCATCAGGTCATCAATGGACAGACTGTCATCATCAATCAGAGCCAGACAGCCTTTTACGACTTCTGTCAGGTTATGAGGCGGTATATTCGTTGCCATACCCACTGCGATACCGGCTGCACCGTTTACCAGCAGGTTAGGTATGCGGGTAGGCATTACCGCAGGAATCTGTTCAGTGCCGTCATAGTTAGGCACATAATCAACTGTTTCCTTATCCAGATCCGCCATAATGTCATGGCTGATCTTCTGCATACGAATTTCGGTATAACGCATGGCAGCTGCAGAGTCGCCATCCACCGAACCGAAGTTACCCTGCCCGTCTACCAGCATGTAACGCAGGGAAAAAGGCTGCGCCATACGAACAATGGTGTCATATACAGCAGAGTCTCCGTGGGGGTGGTATTTACCAATGACATCACCCACCACACGAGCTGATTTCTTGTAGGGCTTGTTCCAGTCATTGCTCAGCTCGTTCATTGCGAAGAGAACCCGCCGATGGACCGGCTTGAGTCCGTCACGCACATCAGGCAATGCCCGCCCGACGATAACACTCATGGCATAGTCCAGATAGGACTGCTTGAGCTCGTCTTCGATGTTTACCGGAAGAATCTCTTTGGCGATATCAGTCATGTAAACCCAGTCGTCCTTTAGCTTGCGCCCACCGGATACCAGTCAGCATCCTTTCTCAACCCAGAAGGCCGAAAACCCCGAAAATTGGTCGTAACGTTCTGTCTTAGCAAAATGTTGCACCAAAATCCCACATACTCGGATCTGTCATAATGGAGTCATAGTCTTCCATTACTGTGCGGGCTTGACTGCTCAAGCAGCCACCCTGTGACCCGGCATTTTGTTTGCAGCCGGCTGGCCGGCAACCCGATTAATTCAATTAACAGACAGCCATAAGCGTAAAAAAATCATTTAATCACCTCTTGAAAGAGAGGAAGTGATGAAATGATTTTCACGATAAAAAAAGCATGGCTGCTTTTTTCATATCAAGTAGCAAATAATACCACAGCTGGCAGCCTTACTGCGAGCCAGTGTATGTGAACACACGATTTTTCTGCAGAAAAAATGACACTTAAGTACGACATAGTGCCAATGTCAGCAGTTTTTTCTGCACGCAGCCATTGAAAAATCGAAAAACTATCGAAACACGGCTGTAAAGTTTCTCTAAACCCTTATCCGGATGAACAGGAACACTTAACTCTGAAAACTCTGTCTGTATAATGCAAAGAAGAATATTGACTGCGCTGTCACCTTCGGCATCAACCGACTCTCATGAAGCCTTTTCCAGACCTTCCTGAGAGACCTTCTTTTTGGCGCATACCCAATCAAACCGCTTGAGAATCTGGACATTATGACTTCAAATCAGGATGAGCCTCGCCCAGCACAAAATGTCGATCCAGCTGAAATTGCAAAATTTGAAGAGCTGGCCAGTCGATGGTGGGATATGGACGGAGAGTTCAAGCCTCTGCACGAGATCAACCCGCTTCGACTGAACTACATTGATGAACGCGTTGGCCTGGCCGGCAAGAAAGTACTGGATGTTGGTTGCGGTGGAGGAATCCTCAGTGAATCAATGGCCCTGCGCGGTGCAGAGGTGACTGGCATAGACATGGGTGACGCTCCTCTTTCCGTTGCAAGACTGCACAGCATGGAAAGTGAAGTCGAGGTTAATTACCGCAAGATTCCTGTCGAAGAGCTGGCGGAAGAAATGCCCGGTACATTCGACGTTGTTACCTGCCTGGAAATGCTGGAGCACGTACCCGAACCTGCTTCCGTCATCAGAGCCTGCGAAAAACTTCTGAAGCCGGGCGGCCAGATCTTTTTTGCCACCATCAACCGCAACGCAAAATCCTGGCTGTTTGCCATTGTCGGCGCCGAATACGTGTTAAAAATGCTGCCGAAAGGCACTCATGAACACAGCAAGTTCATCAAACCCCATGAACTCTGCAGCTGGATGAGACAGACCGACCTGGAAGTACACGACATGACCGGAATGGTTTTTAACCCGCTCACTGGCGTGTACTCCCTGAAAAAGAGTGACACTGACGTTAATTATCTGATTTATGGCAGTAAGCCGGAGGCCTGATGAGTCATCATAACGCCATTGAAGGCCTGTTTTTTGACCTGGACGGCACTCTACTGGACACCTCAGGCGACTTCATAGCCGTTATCAATCAAATGCTGGCAAAAGATAATCTGCCAGAAACGGATAGCGCATTGATTCGCGATCATGTTTCCGAAGGCTCAAGAAAACTGATCCAGCTGGCTTATAAAATAGAAGCCACTGACCCAGCACTTGAACCATTGAGAAACCGACTGCTCAATGAATATGATTTACACATCAGCAACAAGCAGCGTAAAAGCGCCGCCTGCCTTTATGAAGGAATTGAAGACCTGCTGATGGCTCTGGACGAAAACGCCATCCGCTGGGGTGTCGTCACGAACAAACCATTTGCTTATGCCCACGTATTACTGGATCAGGTTAACCTGGGCCATCGCTATCAAGCACTCATCTGCCCTGATCACGTTAAAAAGGCCAAACCCGATCCAGAGTCCCTGCTGCTAGCCTGCCAGAGCGCGGGTACACGACCGGAACAAAGCATCTACATAGGCGACCACCTTCGCGACATTGATGCAGGCAGAAATGCAGGCATGATAACCATTGCAGCACTCTATGGCTATATCAGCCCTGACGACCACCCTGAGGAATGGCAGGCCGATCACAGTGTTGCCACAGCAAGGGAAATATTACCCCTGCTTGAAAAATACAAGTGGCAGCTGCCACGGAGACACTCAGATGTTTGAATACAATGCACCCGACAACCTCTTAAAAGACAAAATCATTCTGGTCACCGGTGCCGGCAGTGGCATTGGCCGAACCGCAGCCCTGACATTTGCCAAATACGGCGCAACCGTCATTCTGCTGGGAAGAACCACCAGCAAACTGGAAGAAGTTTATGACGAGATTGAGGAAAACGGATGGCCTCAGGCTGCCATCTATCCTATGAACCTAGCAGGAGCCACTGAGCAGGATTACACAAATCTGGCTAACACACTGGATGATGAATTTGGCCGACTGGACGGACTGCTTCACAACGCAGGTCTGCTGGGTGAGCTTAAAGCCATAGCTCAGTATGATCTGGATAAGTGGAATGAGGTGATGCATGTCAATGTAACCGCCCCCTTCCTGATGTCCAGAGAACTTCTGCCTTTGCTAAGAAAGGCTGATAGCAGCTCAATCGCCTTCACTTCCTCCAGTGTCGGCCATAAAGGCAGAGCCCACTGGGGAGCCTACAGCATTTCCAAATTTGCTACGGAAGGCCTCATGCAGGTCATGGCCGATGAAGAAGACGGCCTGAGCCAGGTCAGAGTTAATACTATCAACCCTGGCGGCACTCGAACCTCAATGAGAGCCTCAGCCTTCCCGGGCGAAGACCCTATGAGTCGACCCACCCCCGAAGACATTATGCCGGCTTACCTGTACCTGATGGGCGATGAAAGCCAATCCGTCAACGGCCAGACCTTTCACGCCCAACAACCCGGATCACCTGAAACCCATAATATTGTCTGAGCCACAGAATGACCCGCAAGCAGGCGGGTCATTCACGTTTTTTCCTCAATCCCATCAGATGAAACAAGGCCTGAAGCTCCTTTTCAAGAGCCTCATAACCATTCTCCGATCCAAACAACCCCACTTACACCTCAAGGAAATAGTCAATGCTGAATATTTGTCTATCCTTTTATGTTCAAGCACAAGTCATCAACAATACAATACAATGCAACCATTCAAGAAATACTCTTATCGACCCATTTACTTCAGCCTGCTCTTGCTTGTAACAGCGAACATGCTCCAGGCTAAACCAGTGATCATTGATACAGACATGGGAGGGGATGACTGGCTAGCTATTCTCTATATACTCGCTGAACCGTCCATTCAGATAAAGGCGATCACCATAAATGGTACTGGCTTAGGTCGCTCAGAACCTTCCAGCAACAACCTCTTTCACATACTTGACATTGCTTGTGCAGATCCTATTCCAGTTGCCTTAGGTAGTGACCAACCTCGCTCTGGCAATAATACGTTTCCTAACTGGATTCGAGATCAAACGGATGATTTTCAAGGGTTGACAGTAAGACATTCAAATCGAACAGTAAAAGATATTAGCGCCCCTCAACTCATTAATCAGGTAATAGAAAAATCAGATGAGCGTGTCACCATCTTAGTCCTGGGGCCAATGACCAACCTGGCAACAGCACTTGTTAACAACCCGGCACTGGCAGATCGCATTGATCGTGTTGTTGCTATGGCTGGAGCCATTGAAACTCCAGGAAACCTCATTGACCTGCCTGGATTCAAAACCAGCAATAACACGGCAGAATGGAATGTTTATTTGGATCCTAAAGCTATGGAAATTGTGATGAATTCCATCAACAATCTGATTTTGATTCCGCTTGATGCCACCAAAGATGTACCAGCAAATGGCGACCTGGTTTCCAGGATACGAAAATCTGGACACTCAGAAGCCAGTAATTTTGTTGCAAATACTATTGAAGGCTGGCGCGAACTAGATGGACGTTACTCTACTTATATGTGGGATCCAGTTGCCGCCATGTATCTGGTTAGGCCGGAGTTTATAGCTACAAAAAAAGGACGACTAACCATTGATTCGAATCCTGACTCAATTACCGCAGGGAATCTTACATTAACCCACAATGGTACAACTCTTTCATACGGCGTCAAAGCTGATCAGAGGAGTTTTGAAAACAGCTTTGTAGAAGCCATAAGTAAGAATTTCTGTGAAAGCGGACAACACTAACAACATAAAATCTCGCTCTATTATATCTATCAAAGTAAGCCGACATGAAGAATAAATAAGAACCAGACCCAAGAGACAACTCACGTACCTTCATGCGTACATTGTAAAATAGAAATGATCAATACCGCCTCGACACTTACATCGTAAAATTAAACTTATGAACTATCTCGGCTTGAAACAAGCAGTTACAAAAAAACCGACCACCCTTGAACCGTGAGCTAGGTTTTATCGTCGAAATAATACACTTATTCGATACCAATGAGGGATTCCATGCTCAGAGTTCAAACCTCCTTTTTACTGGGATTACTGGCTTGGCAGATTGCCCCGAATGCCAGCGCCAAAGAATACAGCCAGAGAGAACTGAATGAGGAACGCGTAGTAGCCTCAAACTGGCAACAACACGCTCCTGAATATGAAGCACTTGTGTACCAGTCATTTAATATGGCCAGAGATAACCTTAAGGAAGCTCTACAACAGGTACCGGAAGGAAAACAGCCTGCTCTGGTCACAGACATTGACGACACATTGATCAATGGCGCCATTTACTTCTCCAGCCTCGTAGGTACAGACAGTGCACGAACTGTCGACGCTTCCATCGAATGGTGGAAGAACAAAAACATGGAAGCCCTGCCTGGTGCTGTTGATTTTCTGAACGAAGTAAACGACAAAGATATAGATATTTTCTACATCAGCGGTCGCTTCAATGAAGTAAAACAAGACACCGTAGACAACTTGAGACGCCTTGGTTTTCCGGTAAAAGGCGTGGACAACCTGCTGTTCCAGAAGCGCGATAATGAAACCCTGACTAAAGAAGGTCAAAGACAGATAATCAGGGACCAGAATTACCATATAGTGATGCTACTGGGAGATCAGCTGGATGATCTGGGTGATGTACAAGGTAAGCATTTTCGCCAGAAACAGGCATGGGTCAACCAGAACCGAAGCCACTTTGGCTACGACTGGTACAGCTTCCCCAACCTTATCTATGGCAGCTGGGAAAGTGCTATTACTCCCGGCTTTAATCAGCTCTCTCCTCAAGAGAAACACGATGCCAACCTGGATGCACTGAAAGACTCCCACTATGGAGAAATTCAGGACGCTCTCTTTGCCCAGCAAATTACTTCAGCCATGATCTGGATGAATACATCCGCAGACTATCATGCACTGACCCGGCAGGCTTACAACCACTCCACTCGTATTCTGGAAAAACTGAATCAGAACTCCATGGAAAACCCGGTTATCGTAATTGATATTAACGGCACCATACTGAATTACACACCTAAACGACCAGATTTAACCCACCCGGCACCGGGTTCAGAAAACAGTGAGCACAACTGGTATCTGAACAAGCATAAGACTTCCAGCCCTATTCCTGGTGCACCCGAATTCCTGGCGGCAGCCAAAGAAAAAGGATTTGATATTTTCTACGTATCAGAAAGACCTCTTTCTTCAGGACTGCACGGTAATAAGAGAGATATTGAGGAAATGACCGTTAAAAAGCTCAGAGAGCTGGGCTATCCAGATGCCGATGAAATGCATATTGTCCTGAAAGGAGAGTATTGCTCCACCGTTGAGAAAAAAAACTGCACCAAAGCCTTTCAACGAAGAGCTATCACAACCGGTCAGGTTGATAAGAAAAAACACCAGATCGCCCTGTTTATTGGCGACATGCTTTCAGATTTCGACCTGGAAGAAAATGGCTTTGACCCCAACCTGAAAGTGTCTGTAACCGCCAATAAGGATCTGTTTGGCCGCCAGTACATCATGATCCCAAACCCAATGAACAATCGCAGGCTGATCGCCATATACAGCGAGTATGCTGGTAGACATATTAAAGACTTGAGCAGCGAAGAAAGAGCTGAAGTTCGCCGCAAAATTCTCAGGAACTGGCCTGAGAAACCTTTTTGACTTCCAGCTCCAGATAGCCTGTTTCACTGTCCATGGTTCGGGTGAAACAGGTATTTTCCAGCAGAGCTATCACAATTTCCGCCGTCGTATCGATGATAGAACCCGACTTTAAATGACCACCCAGCACCCTTCCCTCACGATCCGCCACAGAAATATGCAGATGCAAACCAGTAGAGCAGCATGTACCCGACAATGAAAGAATTTCAAAAGGCCCATTAAGCCGCTTTTCATGCTCTGCCCCAGCCAATCTGACTGAGAGCACTTTCAAACTGCCTACACAAGTCAGAACACAAGCGGCCGACCATTCCTGTGCAAGATTTTGCAACTTCAGATAAAGATCATCGCCCGGAAGCAAACGTTGACTGTGTGTTTTCATAAGGCCTGCGCATAAACTGGATATACAGGAAGCATATCAAACGCAATGGACAGTTAAAGAGGCAATATAAAGAAGGAATAAGATAGAGAAGGCATGGGATAAAGAAAGCCCGAACAAGCCGGGCTACTCTCTACCGACCAGGAAACTGGTCGCGGCATAACGCCGTAAAACCCGGGACTCACTTTAGTAAAAATATTCATCATTCCCTATTGCCAGTTGCCCGTATTAGAGTGCCAGATGTCCTGATAAGCCGACACTCCCGGCACTATTTATGTCACTGCTGATCAAAGGCACTTTACGTGACCAGTTTGGTTTTCCATAATCATCCTATGATCAAGTCAGCCACATTTGCTCAACATGCTGAACAGGACTGACAGCCCCGCCCTTTAAAGAACGGACATACAGTACAAGTACGAAGCACCGTACTTGATACCCCTCCATCAAGGGATTTGGCGGCAATGTCCAAAACGAACGTATTTTTTAATTTAAACGGCCACGGCCAACTGAAAAAGTTTTCATGCCTACTGACAATGAAAGTTTTCAAGGTAACTAGCTAGGGAGTATGGATTGACGGCATCTCACGATATCCCCTCACTGATCAGCAATATTTTAACCAGTGGACAGAAGCTGAACCTGCAACCTGCGGACCTGGCTTTTCTTGCCACCCTGCGATACTGGAAAGATCAGGAATCCCAACCGGAGTTCAGTGAAGAAGAACTCCATATTGTCTACGAACAGGTCGACAAACAATTATTGGATAGTCTTGCGGACAGCTGCCAGCGACGTTGCAACGAAACCATTCGCCGCCTTCTGGAGCAGAACCTGTTGATCTGCCTGGAAGGCATCGGCGAAAAGCAGCACGCCTATCTGCTCCCACCCGTTTCTGAGCAAATAGTTGAGTCTATCTGCACTGGTTTTGACGCCTCTCATACTGCATTGAGCACTTTGTTCATGACAGTAGCCAGCCACCTGCGCGAAATAAGGGATGCAGCAGTCAATGACGGTAACGACCAATACTGGCGCCTTCAGATTGAGGCCCCACTTGATGTAACGGTTCGACAACTGGTGACCGCCATAGATCACCGCCAGCGACAGCTGGATCAGGAAGCCATAGAGACCCGCTCTGAAGTGGTAGCCCTGCTAAAACACGACTGGCAAAACGCCATGACCCGTTGCGAACATCTACTGAATGACACCCAGGACAGACTTCAGGACCTTCAACAATTATTGCTGGCCTCATGCCATCACCTGAGGCAATTACTGGAAGCCATCTCCAGCGCCTGCGAAACCGCCGACAGAAAACTGGCCGCGCATTCGGTCTTCAGACTTGAACAACATCTGGACCGGATTGAGCACTGGAGCGGTGAAAGACTGGAGCACTGGGAAAGTTTTCATCAGCGAGCTCATCAATACATACGTCAGTTCATTAATATGGATGAGAGAAAGGCGCTGATGGAACGCACGCTCGACGCCATTCAGAATTATGATCAGACGCCCTGGTCCCTCAACCTGTGCAGTGACGAGCCACTGATTCGACTCAGGGAAATTGACGTCCCGCAATCCGAATCCGTTCAATCACAAGTGATTATGGATGAAGAAGGTATGACAGACCTGGATGATCTGGAAGCGCGTAAATCTGAAATTACTCACTGGTTGAAAAATCTCGTTTGTGAAAAAGAGCACTTACCTTCTTACGAGGAAGCCCTGAGTGAACTTTCTTCCGTGATTCCGATGACTGACCTCCTGCAATCCGCCGGCTGGCTGTTTGAGTCCATGACCAAGCTGGGTCATTTTCAGCATCCCGAAGATATTCCAGACAGCATCTGGCAGGAAATCATGCCGAATCTTGAAGCAGAGCACCTGCAGCTCAAACTGACTCAACCTATCAAACAACACCCTACCAAGAGACAGGGAGAACCTTCGCTTGAATGCTAATACCCCATACCAGACTCTGACCGAAGTCATCAATGACGATCTCTTTCCTGAGCTGGACAGCCGACTGCGCCGGGGTGAACACATTGATGCGAGACACACCCATCTCTACAGCATGCTACAGGCAGGCGAAACCTGGCTGGATCTTCATTATCAGCGCTATGGGGCTGATCTGATCCGTGGGCAAGAAGATTACTATTATCTACGCCCTAATCTCGGCAACAAAAACCTGATTCGCTCGAAAAAACTCGATGAACTCAGCATGGTTCTGGGTCAGCTTCTGGCACTCTATCACCTTGATCCTGAACAGCTGGAAGGTGGAGGCTGGATCAGGGCTGATACTTTATTTGAACGTTTACGCATGCTGGTAGACGACGAACGACTGGCACGCCTGCTGGACCGAAAAAAAATCGACACACAGCTCGACCGTGAGAAAGCCATGGACACCCTTAAACGCTCTTTGAGGCAACTGTCGAGACTGGGAATGATCCGTATGGATGGCATGAAGGCTGACAGAGTTCAGACCCAATCACCTCTCATGCGTTTTATAGAACCCGTCAGAGCTGGACAAATGACCCGGGAAAGCCTGGAAAAACTGGTGCAATCCGGATCCATTTGCCTGGAAGCTGAGGAAGAGGTGGCCGACCAGACAACAACAGATGACTCATCATCTGAGATATCAACCACAGAAGGCACATCCGATCAGATTAAGGAAGTCGAAGCATGAGTCAGACACGCACACAGATTAACAGTCTGACACTGGTTAATTTTCGCGGTATCTTTTTCAAAACACTGTCCCTGCACCAGTGGATGAGCAACCTGATTGGTCATAATGGTGCAGGAAAGACCACCATTATGGGCGCCTTACTGGTCAACCGCGTACCCGACAACCGACTGGTAAGACTGAGAAACAACTCCGACAGCGGCCAGGATCGCAGTGACAACGGCATATGGGGACGCATTGAAAGCGGAACTTGCTACTCACTGGTCGACTACACCCTGTTCAACAATGCACGGGTTATTGCTGGCGTTCAGCTAAAACGGCTTGGAAAACCCAGAGTCGAACTGAAAATGTTTGCCATTACCGGAATCGATGCAGATGTTTCCGTCAAAGATCTGGTGATGAGTCCAGCTGGAGAGAATCGCTACGACGCCCTTGAGGGCAATGCACTCTCCAACCAAGTTGCCATGCAGGGTGGCACCCTGAAGCGATTCAAATCACTCGGCCAGTTTATGGATTGGCAGTTTGAGTGCCGTATCATCCCCCGTCGAATGGAAAACACCCGGGACCGCCAACGCTACTACCGGATGCTGGAGACCAGTCTATATGGTGGACTGTCTTCAGAAATGCAGAAAGGCCTCCGTGACTACCTGCTGACCTCGGAAGAGAATGTTAAAAAGTCGGTCAGCTCAATGCAGAATGCGCTGCAGGAAACACGGAAAACCCGAGACAGTATCAATGATACTCGGGAAAAACGGGAACTCATCAAGGAACTTCTGGATTCCAGTTATCTGCTGGGCGAAAACGTGATTGGCTTAGCCCAGAGGCTTCAGGTTCAACTCCAGCAATCACTGATCGACTGCCAGAATCAGTCCCAACGTACTGCTTCAGACATTACTGCTCAACAACAGCAAATCAGCGCTGTCGAACTTGAAATTGAGCAACTCGACCATACCCGCGAGCAACTTGAGCACCATGAGCAAGTAGCAAGAAGCCAGAAAGAGCAAGCTGAAACCCTTGATCGTCTGCACAGCGAATCCAGACAACTGAAAATGGAGAACGACTGCATCCATGAACGCATGGAGCAGCAAAACTCTCAACAGGAAATACTGGAAGCCCAAAAGCAGGAACAAAGTGAGCAACTTGATCAAATTGAAGAAGATGTTCGCTCACTGGTGACACAGTTGGCCAACGCTGAAGATGCCTACTCAGAAGAAGCTCGAAAAGCAGGTCTCTATAACCAGACAATCTCCAGTTTGGAGCAATGTCGAAACCTGCTGAAGGATGAGTCACTGGACGAAACGAATCTCAGCAACATCCTTCTGGATAAAGAGCAAAACCGCAAGGAACTGTCTGCGGAATACCACGTCAAGCGCCCCCTGCTTGAACAGATGGAAAATATACGAGGCCATTTCAGCCTGTGCCTCCCCATCCTTGAACAGCTGGAAAACAGCGAAGTATCTGCCGATAACGCCGGCACTATTGCCGATCAATGGATACAGAAGCGACGCACCAGAGAACAGGAGTCAAGAGAACTTCCTGCCATCAAGGTGAAACTCGAATCCTGCCAGAAAAAACGGTTGGAACAACAACGTCTGCTTGAGCATATAGCCAGGCTACCGACGCCTTACAACCAATCGATTACTAACTACCCACAATGGTTAGAAACCCTTCAAGAGGGTCAAGCTGAAAAAGTTGTCCTTGGAGAGCAATTAGAGCAACTCTCCTCTTCACTGCAAGACTTGAGACTGACAAAACAGGCGCTTGAGCAACAAAAAGCTCAGACGCATAGAGATCACTCGCAATGGTTAGAGTACGACAATCTGCTCAAGGAACTGATCGAACAGAATCATGAAATACGACTGAGTCAACCTAATGATTTAAGTACAGTTCGGAATGAGCTTACCCTGAAGCAGCAACAGATTAGTCGCCAGGATCTCAACCTTGAGAATGAACTGAATACCCTGCGTATTCGATTGAAAGGCCTTGAGGTCACTGAATCCGCTGAGCAAATCCAGTTGCAGAAACTGGCAGAACTCACTGGCGGTCAACTGGTCAGCCAGTTCTTTGATGAAGACGAAATCTCACTGGAAGAAGCGGCCTGGCTCGAAGCGAAAATGGGCCCGCTTCGAAACGCCATTCTGGTTCAGGATGTCGATAAAGCCGCCTCATTGATTCGTCAGGAAACCGATAGACCTGATGATGTCTGGCTACTTCAGGGTGAACAACGAAGCAGCTTCTCAGAGGACGACTTTATTCAGTCCCCCCTCCATCAGGACGAAGACGGCAGTGTCCTGATCAATCTTTCACAGAACATTTCTCGTATCAGCAGAGAGCCTGAATTCCCAACCATTGGCAAACTGGCTCGAGAGAACGAAAGACTGAGACTCATTGATCGGGAAGAGGCGCTGCTTGATGACAGACAAACTCTCGCCGTAAACCGAAAAAAACTCACCAAACAGTTTTCTTTACTGGACCAGATTGCCCCGATCTCTCATTGGATTGGTCGCAGCAAACCCGATGTTGACACCATTAGTGACAATATTGAACAGTGTCAGAACGAACTGACTTCCACTCAGGCGAATCTCAACCAAAAAGGCATCGAGTTAAAATCTCTGAGCCAGGTTGTAGCCTTTCTGGAGAACCAACAGAGCAACGCCCCCGTTCTGGACGATACTGATCTGGAAATGATGCTTGAAAGCATTGATCGCCAACACACACAGTGTCTTGAATCAACAGAATGGATCAAAACGCATTCAGACAGCATTTCACAACTGGAAAAAAGCAGACTGTATCTTGACACACCTCCTGCCAAAGATATTGATACCTTTAAAGCCAGCCTGGATAAACTCAGCGCCAACATTTCAGAGCTGGGCAACGTTATAGATCTACTGCAAAGAGCCGAGCAGACTTTACCCAACCTTCGCTTTAAAGATTCCGTTCACCGTCAGAATGAAACCAGCTCCTTAAGAGAATCTCTGAAGCAGGAATGGGAAGAAAAAGATTCCAGAAAACGGGTTCAACAAAAAGAACTGGAACTGCTCAAAGAGCAGCTTCAGGCACTCAATGGCAATATTTCTGCAGACAAAGGCCTGATTCAACACAACGAAGGTCAACTGCTACTGAAAGAAAACGAGATGAATGGCATTCCCCTGGACTGGCATGAATCACTCTCTGACCAGATGAGCGCGCAACTGGAAGAAGTCATCAGTCAATTACGCGCTATTGAGCCCAAACATCAAACTCTGTTCGAATCTGTAACCCGATACCGGTCTGAACTGGAAGGCCTCAAAGACCAGCTGCAAAAACTTCAAACCGAAGTTGAAGCCATCACTCCCAAGAGTGAAATAGCCAAACAGCATTGGGAGACCATTCAAGAGCAGGCAGGACAAAGCGGCCTCTTAAGTCGACTGCAATCTCAATATGTGCTCGAAGAAAGTAACGAACAACTTAAGGAAAATATCTCTACAGCCAGAGCCCGACTCGAACAGGCTCTGAAACCTGAACCAGAAAATACCCTGCTGAAACAACTCTCCGAGACCAGCCTGTCGGATCTGCCCGGATTATTTGAAGGCTTTCTCTGTGCACAACAACTCCTTTCTGAGCGAATGGATAAAACCATTTCCAACTCAGATGACCCAAGACAAGCCCTTGAACAACTGGAGGAACACCTGATTCGTCTTGAGGAGCGCCTGAAAGATGCAGAGTCACGCTTTCTGGCTGAGTCCGAATATATGGGCCAGAACATTCAACGCAGCATCAACCGACAGCGCAAACAGATCTTCCAGCTGAACTCAGCACTCTCTAGCGTCCACTTTGGCACAATTCGATCCATCAAAATTGAAGTTCAGGAAATCGATAGCTTCAGAAAAGTACTGGACGCCCTTCAGAGCCAGTTCTACGGAGACCTGTTCAAACAACCTGAAATGACGGTAGAAGACGCTCTGGCAGAAATTTTCAAGCGGGAAACCGGCGGCACCATTACCGGTGAAAAGCTGCTGGATTATCGTGAATACATCAAGCTCAACATTCTGATTCAACGTGCAGGCAACAGTCAGTTTGAAGCAGCCAACCCAACGAATCTGTCGACCGGTGAAGCCATTGGAACAGGCCTTGCGGTACTCACAATGGTTCTTCACTCTTGGGAGTCACAGAATCGGGAAGGAAATGGTCACGCAGCCAACCGCCTGCTATTCCTGGATGAAGCAGCCCGGCTGGATGCCAGGGCCCTACAAACACTCGAAGAACTATGTGCAAACCAGTCACTTCAACTGTTGGTGGGCGCACCTGACAATGTGCTTCCCAAGAATGGTGTTACCTATCGTATGGTACGACTAATGGAACCCTATGAGCATGTTATTTTCTCTGGGGTCAGGAGCAAGGCAGTTGCTCTCGAAGCATCATAACGAATTAGTACTGCTTTAAACCTAACTACATCAAAATCAAAAATATTAAATAGCCTCATATTTGAGGCTATTTCTCTTTTTATACTCCTGCCTCACTAAGACCTTTATTGAAGAACTCACTAATCAATCTTGAGGACTTTTCCTTATCAGCTTGCCAGGTACGAGTGTGACGTCCCTCAGGCACAATCCATAAGCTTTTGGGTTCTTGAGCAGCCTCATACAACCTTTTTCCATGACTGACATCTACAACCCTGTCAGCGGTTCCATGCACAATCATTACGGGTCTTGGTGAGATTTTAGAGATCACATTAACCGGTGCAGACTGGATGGTTTCCAAATCACCACGCCACTCATAAAAGAACCGAACCAGGCCGCTGAACCAGTTCATTTTCGGCAAATTAAAATCCCTCTCTCCAGCCTCAAGAATGATCGTATTCAGATCAGAAAAACCGGCATCAAACCAGCCAGCCTTGATCTGCTTATTCTCAGACATAGCCATGATAGAGGTAGTAGCGCCCATGGAGTAACCGACTACTCCAATATTAGAAATTCCCCTATCTTTGAGGTATTCCACTCCAGTATGGACATCTTTGACCTCATGAAAACCCATTGAGTTATATGACTTTTGACTGGAGCCCGAGTTACGCAGATCAATCAGAAGCAGGTTAAAACCCTGCCCATGCAAAGCGATTGAGTCTCTTAAACCTTCATGCCGGGTTGCTCCTCTGCCATGCACCAGGACAACCCCCTGATCTGCTTTCGATCCAGGAACAAACCACCCCTTCAGATGGATATCATCCGCCGTTTCCAGAGAAACATCTTCATAACTTAATCCAATCTCAGACGGAGAATCACAGAAAACGTAATGCTCCTGATTACAGGGATAGATTCCCGGATACAGAAGTTGATGAGAAAAATACCAGGCTGCTGCAGCGATTATGGAGAAAACAAACAAAAGGAGAGCAGTAACAGATTTAGCGTAACTTTTTATCATTATTATTTTCTGAACAACATACGACTGAGGATGAGTTTCACTTGTTAGTGGAAATCCTGTCAAGCTCAGCCACTTCATGAATGATTCAAAGTAGACATCTCTCTTGATCTTCCTCCTGCAAAAAAACCAATAACAGTACCGACGGGACAGCATTCACCCCTTAACAGCATTACCTGTAAAATACGATTAAATAAGACTTCAAAGGAATAAATTCTTGGTAAAACCAATACAATCGATGAATGGGTATATGGGAAATGAATGTTTTGAAATCAAATAGCGGTGAGGGAGGGAAAGATTGAAGCCGTCGTGACTTCAACCCTTCGGGCGCACTGAAGTGCGTCCAAAATCGTTCCGGACGATTTTGTCGAACCCTGGGTTCTAATCTTTCCAATACCGTTAATAAAAAAGACGCTCAATAGAGCGTCTTTTTTATTAAATGGCGGTGAGGGAGGGATTCGAACCCTCGATACGGCTACAAACCGTATACTCCCTTAGCAGGGGAGCGCCTTCAGCCTCTCGGCCACCTCACCGTATGTATAAACTGATAATGATCACTATCAGCTTAAAATGGCGCGCTCGGGAGGATTCGAACCTCCGACCGCCTGGTTCGTAGCCAGGTACTCTATCCAGCTGAGCTACGAGCGCGAAATTTATATAACGATCTGTATTTACTGCTACGACATTTGTCGCTGCTTTCAAAATGGCGCGTCCGGGAGGATTCGAACCTCCGACCGCCTGGTTCGTAGCCAGGTACTCTATCCAGCTGAGCTACGGACGCTCATATTTGAAAACTTTTAAAATGGCGCGCTCGGGAGGATTCGAACCTCCGACCGCCTGGTTCGTAGCCAGGTACTCTATCCAGCTGAGCTACGAGCGCGTTGTTTCTTCATGGCATACTTAAATGGCGGTGAGGGAGGGATTCGAACCCTCGATACGGCTACAAACCGTATACTCCCTTAGCAGGGGAGCGCCTTCAGCCTCTCGGCCACCTCACCGTTTCAATCTACCTTAACGACATTTGTCGTTGTTTTCAAATGGCGCGTCCGGGAGGATTCGAACCTCCGACCGCCTGGTTCGTAGCCAGGTACTCTATCCAGCTGAGCTACGGACGCTCATATTGAAAACATTGATTGGCGCGCTCGGGAGGATTCGAACCTCCGACCGCCTGGTTCGTAGCCAGGTACTCTATCCAGCTGAGCTACGAGCGCGCTGCGTCAACGGGAGCGAACTATAGAGATTTAACCCCCTGGAGTCAACGGCATTGTGGCAATTTTCACAGCTGAACAACAACGCACAAAAACAAAAAAGCCCCGCATAAGCGGGGCAAAAAGTTCAGGTCTTTTTACAGACGCTGGTGGTTAATCGTTAGCTTACAACTAATCAGAACTCATAACGGACAGTGGCATTAAAGCTGTCTGCTTTGTAGTCACCCATCCAGTTATGGTCATAGTGCAGACCCAGACTCAGGTTGTTCTCCATTTTGTAACTCACACCCAGACCGGCAAGGAAACGATTCTGTTCACGATCACTACCAGTGAATGTTCTTGTAACATCACCCTGTAGGATAGTCACAGTAGTCTCAGGCTTATCATCCTTGAAGTCATGATAACCCATCAGAACAAATTCAGGCTGAAGTGTTCCTCGACCCATTTCGAAATCACCCAAAAGCTTCATGCCAGCGCCCAACTCCATAACTTCGAACTCTTTCATCTTGCGCTTCTGAGCCAAATCACCTGTCAGCTTTTCGGTCACATCATCAAAGTCAACGCTGGCATAATCAAAAGCAATCTGTGGTTGGAGAATCCACTGATTCATCTGATAGTTATAACCCGCTACGAAACGAGCACCCCAGATAGTGCTATCCGCCTCGCCTTTATAAGATGTGTTGCTCTGCAACTGAACTTTACGCTTATATTCGTTAGTTCCCTTACCGTAGCTGAACATAGCGTCCAAGAAATAGTTGTCCTGAGTCCAACCTGTGTAAAGTGTACCCATATAGGTATCAGTGGTTGTATCACGATTAATGTCGTTGGTTTCCACTTTGGTATCACCAAACGTGAAAGCAAAACCAACAGTCATCTGGTCATTCAACATACTGTCGATACCGAGAGTGACACCATTCACTTTAGCTTCATAACCCTTCACACCGTCCTTGTTATCAAGCTTTCCATCACTGAAGATGTATTCAGCCCAGAAACCTTGAGACTCGAACATATCTCCAGCATTAACACCTGTACGGCCACTGTTCAGACGACGACCTATGGACTCATTAACTTTGTTCTGGAGAGTCACAGAGGCACGACCAACACCGTTATTAAGATCAGGTAACTGCTGATCAGCAAACAGTGTGATTTCCTTACGCTCCTCAGCCTGAGTCATCACGTTATACATAGCTTCAGAAGAAACCATGTTAGAAGTAGACATTGCAGCCTCATTGGTTGCAACATACATATTTGCCTGGTTTTCAGTCAGACCAAACTGAGAGCGAAGCTTTTGTGTTGGATTGCGATCATACTTAACCTCAAGCGAGTACATAGACTTCTTAGCCTTCTCGCTCTTAGTAAACCCACTCTGGGAAGCATCCAGGAAGACAGTTCCTGTTTCAGGTGCTACAAAGTCACCTTCAACCTTATCCACCTCTACTGCAGCTATGGAAGCAGCTACAGCCGTACCAGATTTCGCATCCTGATACAGTTTTCTAGCATGCTCGAAGCGCTTCTTACCATCCATACCCGAAAGATCAAGCTTAACCTTGTTCTGACCTTTCAGCTTCAGACCGCCCTCCACACTTGCATAAGGCGTAGATGCCAGAGATGAGTCATTCAAATCTACAGCAAGAACGAGATTAGCTCCTTTCTCAAGTGTTTTACCATTTGTGACAACTAAAGAAGGCGCAGCTGTTGAAGTAGCCTTTTCCCCTTCTCCCTTGCTTTCCTTAAAGGTCTTATAGATTTTTAGACTGCCATCAGAATCAATTACCAATGGAGCAACAACTCTAGTCTGCTTAAGGTCAGTGGACTGATAGATGGCCTTTCCAGCCTTTTTAGAGGCTTCTGCGTCCAGAGCTGTCAGGTCACTAGTACCAGGCTTAACCTCGACCTGACCGGTTACACGAACCTCTTTGACGTGTTCATTTTCTTCACCGTCAATAAGGCCACCGATCTCACCACCTTTCAACGTACCCGCTTTCAGAGTAACCGTTGAACCAGCGAATCGTTTGGGGTCTTCGCCTTCACCTTTTTCGGCAGCGAAACCTTTCAGGTTACCTTCCAGAGTACCACCGTCCAGAACGAAGTTTCTGAAACCATGGATATCTTTGGCCACATCCTGACCAGCAGAGAGTGTCACATCTGCATCTTTTCTGACGAATACAGGTTGAGCATCCTTAGACATTGAGCGAACAGTTGCATTACCTTTCAACTCAAACGAGGCCAAGGGCTGTTCAACCGTACTGACTACATCAGCATGCAGATAGCCATCTTCAACCAGAACCTTCTCAAAATCAGTCAGGCTGACATGGGCAACAGAGCCTTTTCTAACTTCGAATACATCAGGAACATCTTCAGCTTCAACATCAACGATGTGCTTATCAAAACCATCTGTTGAACCTTCCATTGCTCTCTTGGCATTCAGACCCTTGACAGGTACAGCCTTAATTTCAGTAACGGTAATGGACTTTGGCTGTTTCTTTTCTTTAGCCTTGCCATCATCACCTGATTCTTCGGGGGTAGCTTCTTCAAGAGTAATTTTATTCTCTTCCTGAATACGCAGGCGAGTATTAGTCAAAACAACATTTTGACCGGCTACAACACCTTTACCACCATTGGCCACATCATCGGAACCCGCATCAACAGTAATATCACTGTCTGTCAGGTGAACGTTGGTGGAAGCTGGAGTAACACCGTCTTCTTTAACACCCACCTGCCTGACGTTCAACTTAGCCCCGGTAATGAGCACTTCTTCCTGGCCTTTAATGTTAACAGTACCGTTCTTGGCTCCATCAACAATTACCATTGTAGTTTTGCGCGCTACAGGCTTCTTGACTACCTCACCGTTCTCATTTTTGGATTCTTCCATAACCTCTATTTGTTCTGGAAGAACAGCAATCAAGTCTACAAAGGTCTTGGCCTCTGTCGTCTTGCCAGCTTCACCTTCAACATCCACACCTGTTACGTCTTCAACGTCTTTCAAGTAGATGATTGTGGATCGGATAGCCCCGTCTTTTGCGACACGTACTGATGTGCCTTCTTTGGCAACAAATGCCTCAAGTCCACGCTCCTTTGTACCGAATCCTTCATGCACTGCATTCGATTTCTCAGAAAGTACAACCGTACCGTGTGCCTTTTTATCAACTCCTTCACCAGAAGCAGCAGAAGCAACTACAGGAACTCTTTCTCCCTCTTTAAAACCACTACTGACAGCTGCCAGATCCAATACTTTGGTTTTAAAGCCCAACTGGGTAATTTTCCCAGAATCGTCTTTCTTTAATTCAAAAACTTCTGGAACCTTCGCCAACTTCTCAAGAACTGTTTTTCTGACCCCTTCGTCAGACAAATCCATTCCTTTCAACACGATCGCATCTGGCGCTACCTTAACCTTTTTGGTTTTTTTGGTCGCTTCATCCATGACTTCCTTCTCAACAAGAAGTACATCTTGAAGTTTTGCATCTTCAAGGGCTACCAGGCTTTTTAGATGCGCTTCCTGAGCCTTCTGAAGGTCTTGTCCTGTTCTCTTAACAAGCCTTTTATGAAGACCATGATCCTCACCACTGAAGTTGGATTTTGTTTCTGCAGCATCCAGTAACTGAGGGTTTCTTTGAACCTTATCCAAAACAGCCTTTGCACGTTTTTCTAAAGGTTTCTCTTCAGTAGGCTTCTCTTCTGTTTGCTGACTACCTGGTTGCTTATCAGCTTCATCGTCAGCCTCCTTTTGCACGCCCAATAAAAAGAACTGAGGTGCTTCTGCCTGGAGCTGCTTCCAGAAACTGGCATTTACAAACATCCTCTCTGCATTAGTAGTCTTTTCATCATATTTAATTTTGTAAGCCTCATAACGCTTAACAGCCATGTCAGCTTGTGCTTTCAAAGGATCATCGGCATCCATTTCGTCTCGAGTTTTTACCATTTCGGTAAGATCGAGCTTATCTACTGTTAGAAAGATATCTTTATTATCCACATGGAATTGAGCCTGTGAATAACCACCATAACCACCAAGAGCCGCAACCACGGCTACGGAAAGCAGTGTCTTTTTAAACACCTGAACTTGTCTCATTACTCCAACTCCAACCTCTAGTCTGGATGTTTTGCTCGTTGAATTTTCTCATTTATGAGCTTTTTCAAATCAATGGACATCTCAGGCACAGAAGCCTGAAGGCTGGGTATCGTACAGAGTGGCGTAATTATTATTAAATACTCTTTCAGAATTAAAAATTAAATTATCTTTCCCCTAAATTCTAAAAAACAAATAATTTGATCAATCAATTTTTATCAACTAACTTTCACTGGTTGTTAATTTTAATAACACCTTATATTTACGATTTATTTTTAACATTCAGAGCTTTTCTTTTAATAAACGGTTACAGGAAAGCCATATCAAAAAACATTTAATAAAGCTTATTAGATCGGTACAATAGTACTAAAAACGATATCATCTCCCCTATGAAATACACTCTGCTTATCACTTTTACGATATTACTCTTAAACGGCTGCCATTCACCCGCCCCCTTCTCTAAAGAGACCACCCAATCTCTGGTACTTACAAAAAGCCTGAAGCCGATTGAAATCCAAACGTCAACCTATACATTAAAAGCCTGGACACCCGCCAAGCCTAAAAGCCAGCGTCTGAGAATCTATATAGAAGGCGACGGGAGAGCATGGTTAAAACGCGGAATTGCTTCCAGTGACCCAACACCTGCAAACCGCCTTGTTCATAGCTTGATGTTGGAAGATCCCTACAGTGATGTTGCTTACCTTGGCAGGCCATGCCAATACATCATGTCTGATTCCTGCAATAAAGCTGTTTGGACTTTTGGCCGTTACGACAGTAAATCACTCGACAGCCTGAATGAATCCATCGATTTTTTGAAAAAGGATGGTCAATACAAAGAGATTGAACTTGTAGGCTATTCAGGAGGCGCCACTCTGGCTCTTCTTACGGCTTCACGCAGGGATGACGTTATTACAATACGGACACTGGCTGGCAATCTGGACCCTGCATTCACTAACCGGCTTCATAATGTAACTCCTATGCCATCTGCTATGAACCCCCTGAACTTTCAGGACAGTTTAAACACTATTCCACAACTGCATTTCTATGGCAGCAAAGACCGTATTATTCCCTCTCAGATTTCAAAACATTATCTGAAGTCGGCCAGTATTAAAGAGTGTATTTCACTGAAGAAAGTAGAAGGAGCAACACACAGCAAAGGCTGGAATGAGAAATGGAAGCAGCTTATCTCAATATCACCTGAATGCAGGATTAAAGAGAAGAAACAATAAGCAGGAAAAGCTAAATGGCGGTGAGGGAGGGATTCGAACCCTCGATACGGCTACAAACCGTATACTCCCTTAGCAGGGGAGCGCCTTCAGCCTCTCGGCCACCTCACCGGAGGTGCAACTAATATTACCTTTCACTCCTTGGAATGCAAGCTTTTTCTTACGTCTTTAACGACCACAGACTTATATAAAAACAACATTTACTGCCTTCATAAACAACAACTTACAAATGTTCATACATCACTCATGCTCAAGTGTTACAGATAAAAAAATACCCAGACAATTGCCTGGGTATTTTTCACTGAATTCAGTTTTGCGACCAGAGTATCAGTATGATTCAGAGACAGATGGTATACCTCCGTGCTCTTTTTCTTTTTGAATTCTCTGATAGATCTCTTCACGATGAACGGCAACTTCTTTTGGCGCATTGACTCCAATACGCACCTGGTTACCTTTTACGCCCAGCACAGTGACAGTGACCTCGTCCCCGACCATCAGGGTCTCTCCTACGCGGCGAGTCAGAATCAGCATTACAATCTCCTTATTTACATCTCTGTAAGTCAACGACCGTCAATCCTGAGCACGGCGGTGCTTTGGTTGATTGTCCTAAGTCCCACATACGGGAATACTTAAGCTCTCAGCAAAGCAGCAGCTGCCAGATCACCGTTTCATGCTTAAGAATCTCTCAGCAAACAGAGTCTAGCCACCGAACCCAACATTTCCATGCGTATTTTTACTAGCAGAGAAATGTAGTCATCAAAAAAATCACATTGTCTAAGTTTTTAATAGGCACAGACCATTCTAGTTGAAGAATCCATACCTGACGGGAATGACGGTGTTTTTGTCCGATATTCCTGGCCGACTTCCATAGAACAAAGTCAGTCAACTAATCGAACGTAGCACGTCGAGACTGCATCACTCCCTTTTCAAGACGCTCTACCCAGCCTTAGACACCATTACTCTCAACAGGTTCCCGGTCCAGCTCAAATACCGAATGCAGAGCCCTGACAGCCAGCTCCAGGTACTTTTCTGCAATAATGACCGAGACCTTGATTTCTGAGGTCGAAATAATCTGGATATTGATCCCTTCTGCCGCCAGTGCTTCAAACATCTGGGTGGCAACACCCGCATGGGACCTCATACCTACACCGACTATGGAGACTTTCGCTATCTTCCCATCGCCATCGTATTCTCTGGCACCCAGCTCTTCACACACTTTGGCGCAAACATCCAGAGTCCGCTGATAGTCATTTCGGTGGACAGTAAAGGTAAAGTCGGTAGTACGATCATCAGACACGTTCTGGACAATCATATCCACTTCAATATTGGCCTTACTGACCGGACCCAGAATTCGGGACGCAACACCAGGAATGTCGGGCACACCTTTGATTGTGACTTTCGCTTCGTCCCTGTTAAAGGCAATGCCAGAAACAACCGGTGATTCCATAGCTACATCCTCGTCGTCGATGGTGATAAGCGTTCCAGGGCCCTCCTGCATGGAATGCAGCACCCTCAGTTTGACATTATATTTTCCAGCGAATTCAACCGCTCGGATTTGCAGTACTTTTGAACCCAGACTGGCCATTTCCAGCATCTCTTCAAAAGTAATCTTGTCCAGACGTCTTGCCCCTTCTACAACACGGGGGTCGGTTGTGTATACACCATCCACATCGGTATAAATCTGGCACTCATCAGCGTCCAGAGCCGCTGCCAGAGCTACTGCGGTGGTATCAGAGCCACCCCTACCCAGAGTGGTTATATTGCCCTGATCATCACGCCCCTGAAAGCCTGCAACAATAATCACTCTGCCCTGATCCAGATCAGCCCGCATTTTTTCTGTGTCTATTTTCTGGATGCGAGCCTTGGTATGAGCCTGATCTGTGACAATGGATACCTGACTGCCAGTATATGATCGTGCTGGACAGTTTCGCTCATTGAGCGCCATAGCCAATAGGGCAATAGTGACCTGCTCGCCAGTGGAAAGCAGAACATCCATCTCTCTTGGTGTGGGTTGTTTTTGAATATTGGTTGCCAGGTCAGTCAGACGGTTGGTCTCGCCACTCATTGCTGAGACGACGACAACGACATCGTGTCCCTGATCCCTGAACCGCTTCACCTTGTCGGCTACCCCCTGGATTCGATCCAGGTCTCCAACCGAGGTGCCGCCAAATTTTTGTACTAACAGCGCCATTTTTATATCGTTCTACATCAATCAGCCGATCTCGGAATGTAACACGAATAGCTTCTTGAAAAAAAGCGCAGCCCAATAAAAACGAGCCAGAAGGCTCGTTTTTATTGGGTATGAGTCGTTCGACTTAACAAATCACATTACAATCGTTCTTGCAACCACGGCGCAATGGATTCCAGTGCTTCTTTCATTTTTGCAGGATCAGAACCACCACCCTGGGCAAAATCCGGACGACCACCACCACGACCACCGACCTGCTCAGCCACCATTTTCAGTAAATCGCCTGCTTTCACCTTGCCAGTCAGATCCTTGGTAACACCAGCTACCAGAGGGAACTTTGCATGCCCGGGAACCGCCAGGAAGACAATACCAGTCTGCAGCTTGCCTTTGAGCTGATCCACCATATCCCTCAGAGATTTGGGATCAACACCTTCAAGCTCTGTTGCCAGCAGCTTAATACCGTTAACATCTACTGCTTGCGAGAGCAGATCCGCGCTACCCGCTGAAGTCAATTTCTGCTGAAGTTTCTGAATCTCTTTCTCAAGTTCTTTATTGCGATCCAGCAAGCTAGAAACCTTCTCCTGGAGATTTTCCTGAGAACCTTTCACCAGGCTGGCTACAGATTTCAGGGTATCTTCAAGTTTCTCCTGATACAGATCTGCAGCTCGACCTGTGACAGCCTCAATTCGACGCACACCTGCAGCAATACCAGATTCAGAAACAATTCTGAAGGAACCAATTTCACCTGTACGGGAAACATGGGTACCACCACACAACTCAACAGAAAAGCCTTCGGAACCCATGGATAATACGCGAACTTCCTCACCGTACTTTTCACCAAATAAGGCCATGGCACCTTTTTCCTGTGCCGCTTCCATACCCAGCAGTTCAGTTTCAACCTGACTGTTCTCACGAATCTGCTGGTTTACCATCTGCTCAACAGTTCTTAGCTCTTCAGGCTTAACGGCTTCAAAATGAGAAAAGTCAAAACGAAGCTTTTCAGGGTCTACCAATGAGCCCTTCTGAGTAACGTGCTCGCCCAGAACTTTGCGCAAAGCCGCATGCAACAGGTGTGTAGCTGAATGGTTCAACTCAGTGGCTTTACGGTTCTCAACATCAACATAAGCGGTGACAGTGGCCCCCAGCTTTAATTTGCCCTGGGTTATTTCAGATATATGAAGGTGGCTTTCACCCTGCTTCTGAGTATCCAGCACCTTGACCTGGCCACCGTCAAACTGCAGCAGGCCTGAATCACCTACCTGACCACCGGATTCCGCATAGAACGGGGTTGATTGCAGCACTACTGTTGCCTGCTGGCCTTCAGAAACAAAATCAACAGACTGCCCATCAACAAACAGAGCGGTGACTTCTGCCCCGTCTTGCAGCTTCTCATAGCCGGTAAAGTCAGTAGAACCTTCAATCACCAGTTGTTCGTTGTAATCAACACCAAACTTGCTCGCAGCTCTGGCACGCTCACGCTGAGCTTCAAGCCGTTTTTCAAAGCCTTCTTCGTCAACCGTGAGTTCACGCTCTCTGGCAATGTCATTTGTAAGGTCAACCGGGAATCCGTAGGTATCGTACAGGGTGAAAACTACATCACCTGGAATAACACTGCCTTCAAGGCCTTGCAGTTTGTCTTCAAGCAGCTTCATGCCCTTGTCGAGAGTTTTAGTGAACTGCTCTTCTTCCTGCAGAAGAATTCTTTCAATCTGGGCCTGGTTTCGAGCCAAATCCGGGTAGGCATCGCCCATTTCACGAACCAGAGAAGCTACCAGTTTGTAGAAGAATGATTGATTTGCACCCAGTTTATGGCCATGACGACAAGCCCGGCGAATAATCCTGCGTAGTGTGTAACCACGACTTTCATTGGATGGCATGATGCCATCGGAAATAATGAAAGAGCTGGAACGGATATGATCAGCAATGACGCGCAGCGAAGCTTCAGTAGTAGCTACACCACCCAGAATTTCAGAGGCATCTTTCAGGAGGTTCTGGAAAATATCGATGTCATAGTTACTGTGACCACCCTGCATAATGGCAGCAATTCGCTCCAGTCCCATGCCCGTATCTACGGAAGGCTTTGGCAAAGGCTCCATTGTCCCGTCAGCCTGACGGTTGTACTGCATGAAAACGATGTTCCAGATTTCAATAAAGCGATCGCCATCTTCTTCCGGTGTACCAGGGCGACCACCCCAGATATGATCACCATGATCATAGAAAATTTCTGTACAAGGACCACAGGGGCCGGTATCTCCCATTTGCCAGAAATTGTCTGAGGCGTAAGGAGCGCCCTTGTTGTCACCAATACGAATAATGCTGTCTGCGGGTACACCGATTTCTTTCACCCAGATGTTATAAGCTTCATCATCGGATTCATACACAGTCACACAAAGACGCTCGACGGGCAGCTGCAGCTTTTCCGTCAGGAAAGTCCATGCAAAACGGATAGCATCCTGCTTGAAATAGTCACCAAAACTGAAGTTACCCAGCATTTCAAAAAAGGTGTGGTGACGAGCGGTGTACCCGACGTTTTCCAGGTCATTGTGCTTGCCGCCAGCACGGACACATTTCTGGGATGTAGTGGCTCGGCTGTACGCTCGTTGCTCCCTGCCAAGGAATGTATCCTTGAACTGGTTCATACCTGCATTGGTAAACAGCAGGGTTGGGTCATCGTGAGGTACCAGAGAACTACTGGGTACAATTTCGTGCCCATTTTCTCTGAAGTATTCAAGAAAAGCAGAGCGAATCTCAGCACTTTTCATATAAGTCACACGAGTCATACAGGTCTTCCAAACGGGAGATTGAACAGCAATCTATACAAAAACGGTCATTATATAGAAGGGAACGAAAAACAGCTATGGACGTTGATTCAAGCCAGCCAATGGTTTTTCAGCGGTATTCCTTACAGAACAGGGCTAATGACTCCTTGAGAGCCAAACACTTCTCAGGGAAGCCTTCCATAACCAGCACTTCTGCAGCCACCTCAGCAGTACAAAGTCCACCTGAGGCTTGATTACGCCTTAGATCATACACAGATTTTTCATCGGATTGGATCTCACACAAGGGCAGATTATGCAGATAGGGACTTTGCCGGTACATTTTTCTGGCCTGCTGCCAGGTTCCATCCAGCAAAATATAGAGCGGCTTCCTTGCTCCCCCTGAATCTTTAAACACCTCATCATATTGCTGATAGATCGCGAACGCTTCTGGAAATACGAGTTTTGGTGCAAAACTATCCGACTCCAGCATTGCTAACAACTGTTCAGGAGGCTCTACCCTGCTCCAGCTCTCGACAATCGTTTCCGGCATCACTTCTTTCACCAATCGTCCAGTGTTGCTTGCTTTCAATAATTCCAGTGGGTGGGTCAGCAGATAGATCAAGGCTTTCGGCTCATTATCTTAGAAATACAAATAATTGCTTGGACAATAAAAAAGGGACTAACCTGTTGGTCAGTCCCTTTTTTAGGCGATTGAATAATATCAATCTATCTGAAGGTTGCCATCATCAATCAGGTTGTTGAGGATTTCTGAATCAGTGCTTCCGCCACCGTAACTCGACAGGTCGACACCCTCAAGTTTAATTTTCTGGGTGACATCGCCATTGGCATCCGGCTTCACTTCAATAGTCGTATCACCATCTTCGAAGTTCAGGCTTAGATATTGATCCAAAGGTTCTGACTCATTCACCAGCACATCACTCAGATCAATCACATCACCGCCAGACCCAGTACTGAAATCAGTAATCGTATCCAGTGCTGGCGAGCCTCCAGTCCCTACGTCTGATGAATCCCAGATAAACGTATCACTGTCGTTACCTCCGGTCAGGATATCGTCACCTGCTCCACCGGTAATCTGATCGCTTTGATCTGTACTAACAGTCTCCTG
>NZ_LASA01000174.1 GCF_001562015.1 Endozoicomonas arenosclerae
ACACAGTACGGATGCTTTTGTTTAACGTTTTAAATCCAGGAGGCAGGCCAAGATTAGGTCGCCCGGCCTAAGTTCCAGAAAGAATGGCCAGATTTTACGATGAATTCGTTAAATGGGTTAACTGTTCGCACGAATCCATTGAAGCTGCCTGAAGCAGCTTATGGCACTTATTTGTTCAACTGAATTTTTTCTCGGGCGCTATTCTTGGCCAATCACCTGGAAGAGTGCCGTTATGAATATATCCAGACCCAGGATGGCGGTTGCTGTATTGTCAGCAATTTATGCTTTCCCTTTCAGTGTTTTTGCCACAGGTGAGTCAACGACCGGTTCTTCTTTTACCGAAGTTTCAAGTTGTTCGGAATTATCCAGTACTGTTGACAGGGATGTCTGTGATCATCATTTGCTGGTTCTTCAGGCTTTGATCAGAGAGAAGAACAGTCAGTCTTCTACATCCACTTCAACTCCGTCACCCACCCCTTCTCCAATTCCAGAAACTGTCAAAATCAGAAAGATATCCAATGCATCAACCAGGCCGAGTCGTGAAGCTTTTGAAACGACCGGGCCAACATTGTTCATCTTTGATGCAGAGAGATCATCTGGACAAAGGCAGCCTGCTATTTATGAACTGCAACTATCAGAATCGCAAACCATTGGGTCAGAAGAACCATCACCTGGCAATAGTTTTGAGCTGCCTGATAATTCGGCTTTTGTGGGGAATGCAACCGATATTTTGCCAGAGTTTGTTATTGAGGGAGGCATACAGAATCATTACGTGATGTCAGCCCCCCATAATGACTCTGTCTATCATCTGGCGAATATCGAAATTGATTCCAGAAACCCTTTAGAGACAGGAAGTTCATCAACAATGGTACCCTCTGCCCTCCCCACACCGACCCCGGCTTCTCAGGATCATGTGCCTTCCGGTATTCTTGATCTCAGGGGGGCAGGTATCTTTGATGCAGATAACGTCAAGGTAGTGCTCGATCCGGCTGATAATAAGATGAGCTTAAACCCGGTAGAGTTGGGATGTACAAATAAGGCCAACGGTCGAGGAGCTGAAGAGCTTTTCGTCTATCGATTTACTCATTCTGAAATTGATCTATTGCTGGGTGAGCTATCAGCAACTTCAAGTGAGAACGCAGCTATCAAAGTTAGGTGTGGGCACAACATTGGTCACATCCAATTAACCATGAGAAACACTAGAACGGTCATATCTCTCCCAACTGTCAGCTCAAGTTCAGTCACAATGCCCACTTCAACACCAATGGAGAGTAGCCCACCAAAAAGCAGCGGGGTATTGTTTTCCATGCAATTAACGTCTCGGGAAAACGTCCTGAGTTTCGTCGACTCCACCTGTAACAGTATTGTTGACCAGTTTGGCAATGATATTTCGGTCGATCCGGGCAACCCTTCTAACCCTGACCACTATATGGGCGAAATAAGGGGCAGTAATTTCTGTCTGGGGATAGAAGAGAACCTGGTACAGGGTGCTTTTGGTTTAAAAGACCGGGAGCAGGCATGGGGCTGGTTGTTGGGTGATAACACCAATCAATATGGTTGCGGATCCTCACTGCAGAAAACCTATCGTGCCGGGTTTGCATCAGTCAGCCAATGGGCTGAAGCCGGTGTAAATGTCGCTTGTAACTGCCCTATGCCAACACCCACTTCAACAGTGGCTATGATGGAGGATACCAGCTCCATGGGATTGTCATTTACCGAAGGAGTTGATCAGACGACGACTCATGTACTTTCTACATCATCTGCCTCAACACAGGATTCTACCCAGGTACCCTACGCCTCCCCTACATCGTCTCCAGATACCGGCGCACTGGGGATGAACAACGGTACAGAAGGTTTGAGTACTCCTGATAAAGTGGGGATCGGTGTTGCAGGAGGCGTATTATTCGCTATCGATCAGGCCATTACACATACCTGGTTCCATCTTTCTAATCGTATCAAGCAAGCCTGGATAAGGTACACCAGTCAGGTGTTGGCAACGATATTTGGTGTGGGTATACCCGCCGTTCAGTTAGCACCAAAATGTGCTAGTGGGTTAAGAGGCAAGCCAGACAAAACACTGTTGTAGTTTGTCGTTGATAGCCTTATTCAGGTCTGTTTTAAGGGAAGAAAACAGACCTGAAATTTCAAGAGTGATGGATCATAGACTCAAAATGTTTAGCTTCCTGGGATGGAAGGATATTCACACTTTCTGTCTCCGGATCGAACACAATAGCCACTTCGCCGGCTTTCAGTAATCCAAGTACCTGCTGGATACGACTCTCCTGATCCCGATCAAAACCATTGTCGGTACCGTCACGGCTGACAAAGTCAGCAATCAGGTTGTTCAGCGTCTCTTTCTCCAGTTCCTGGTAAGGAATGATCATTCCTCAGCTCCTGCAGGTGATAACCATCAATTCAAAAAGGGCATTGTATCCTTTCTCGCAATGAGATGCAGAGGAGTATCCAGAGTTCTGGCTGAATACACCACGCTTTTCAGCTGGATGGGGATGGCAAACTTCTCAAGGGGCATTCAGATTCTGAGCAGTTACATCAAAAAAGAGCACTCTAAATCAGTTTTGATAATCTCAATTAACGGTGAATTCAGGCGTCAATAAACTCAGGCTCTGGATATTTAAAGACCACAACGTCGAAGCTGAGCACCATAATTAGAGGCTCGACTATGAACTTTCTTGGCAGTATTCAGCAGCCAGGGTTTCTTCTTGTGGCTGCTACGCTTATAGCCTCCCCAGCCTTCATGGTAATTCAGGTAAAGCAGATCCGCACGCCAGAGAGAAACCCCATTTACACGACGGGTTTTATGGGTATACCAGCCAATAAAATCAATGGCATCTGCAAAATCATCCCGACCTTTAAACCAACCGCCATTTTCTTTGAGATACATATCCCAGGTACCATCCTGAGCCTGGGGATAACCATAAGCTGATGAGTTTCTGGGCAACGGGATAAACAGGAACCAGGGGCGAGGAGGTCTTGCATCGTGACGGTAGGAAGACTCCTGATACATGATCGCCATCATGATCTGAATCGGAGTTCCCCATTTTTCATTGGCTTTTTTAGCGTGGCGGTACCAGCTGCGCTTTTCCTTGAAAATACTGCACAGATTATGGGGGTTGGAAGGCGGTGTTGTGCTGGCACAACCGGTCAGAAAAAGAAATCCTGCAATCGTTAAAATAAGTGCCAGCCCCCGTTTCACTTTATCACCTCTCTATTACGGCTATTGCTGCCATTCCTGCATCAGATTAACAAACTCATCTTCTGTAACGACACGAATGCCCAGACTTTGAGCTTTGGTCAGCTTGGATCCAGCTTTTTCCCCTGCCAGCAATGCGGTGGTTTTAGCTGAGACAGAACCAGTCACTTTGGCACCCAGTTTCTGAAGAGCCGCCTTGCCTTCATCACGGGTCATATTATGCAAGGTTCCGGTCAGAACCCAGACTTCACCTTCCAGTGGCTGTGCTACGTCTTCTTCCGGCTCAGCCTCATCTTCCCAGTGAACGCCCACTTTCAGGAGTTCATCAATCACTTCGAGATTATGTTCCTGCTGGAAGAACTTTTCGATATGAGCCGCCACAATAGGACCCACATCGTCCACTTCCTGCAACTGTTCTGTTGTAGCCGACTTGATGGCTTCAAGGTCACGATAATGAGACACCAGGCTCTGAGCGGTGGCTTCACCCACTTCCCGTATGCCCAGTCCGTAGATAAATCTGGCCAGCGTCGTTTTCTGGCTGACTTTAAGAGCACTCACCAGATTCGTAGCTGACTTTTTACCCATACGCTCAAGAGAAGCGATGGGATCAACCGTAAGCTTGTATAAATCGGCCACCGTGCTGACCAGTCCCTTCTCAACAAACTGTTCTACGAGCTTGTCGCCCAGGCCATCAATATCCATGGCCTTTCTGGAAGCAAAATGCTTGATGGCTTCCTTTCGCTGGGCAGAACAGTAGAGCCCTCCGGTACACCGTGCAGCAGCCTCATCATCCTGCTCCACTTCAGAATCGCAGACCGGGCAACGCTCTGGCAGCTCGATATCCCGGGCATCGTCAGGTCGACGATCCGGGATGGCACGAACCACTTTTGGAATCACATCACCGGCACGGTGAATCACCACCGTATCTCCAATTTTCAAGCCCAGACGAGCCACTTCATCCATATTATGAAGGGTTGCATTACTGACCGTAACACCACCGACAAACACCGGTTCCAGTCGAGCGACAGGCGTTATTGCTCCGGTTCTGCCCACCTGAAACTCAACGTCTTTGAGAACCGTCATTTCTTCCTGAGCAGGAAATTTGTGGGCGATGGCCCAACGAGGTGCACGAGCTACAAAACCTAACTGCTCCTGTTGAGCCAGACTGTTGACCTTGTAGACAATACCGTCAATTTCGTAGGGAAGACTTTCACGCTTCTCGCTCATTTGGGAGAAGTAGTCAGCGCAGGCAGATGCACCTGTGACCACACGAACTTCAGGATTGATTCTCAAACCCCAGGTTTTAAATCGCTCCAGAATGTCGGCATGTTTTTCCGGCAGCTCACCCCCTTCCACAATTCCGGCACTGTAGCAATACATGTCCAGAGGTCTTTTTGCGGTCACTTTTGAGTCCAGCTGACGCAAGCTGCCCGCTGCAGCATTTCGGGGATTCACAAAGACTTTTTCATCTCGGGTCTTCGCTCTTTGATTGAGCTTTTCGAAGCCTTCCTTCGGCATGAAAATCTCACCACGAACTTCCAGTCTTGCAGGCCAGTCATTACCCACCAGCTGAAGAGGAATCGAGCCAATGGTGCGAACATTCATGGTAATGTCTTCACCGGTTGTTCCGTCCCCGCGAGTGGCGCCTCTTACCAAAACACCATTCTCGTACAAAAGACTGACAGCAATGCCATCCAGCTTGGGTTCACAGGCGTATTCTACTTGTGAGCCGATTCCCAGACGCTCGCGCACCCGACGATCAAAATCATTGAGGTCATCTTCGTTGAAAGCATTGTCCAGAGACAGCATGGGCAACTCATGACGAATCTGCCCGAACTCTTTTAACGGCGCAGCGCCCACTCGTTGAGTGGGCGATTCGGGTGTAATCAGTTCCGAAAAATCCGCCTCAATGGACTTCAGCTTTTGCATCAGCCGGTCATAGCTGGCATCGGCTATCGTCGGGTCATCGAGAACATAATAACGGTAGTTATGATCATTAATCTGTTCACGCAGCCCCTGGACTTCCTGTTCTGCTTCCTTTAATGAGAGGGTGGTTTCGGTCATGATTCAATTACTTAAACAGCCCGGAAAAACAGCTAATGTCTTTTATGGTGTGAGTTGAATACAACATCACCAGAAAATACTTGCATTAATCAGGGCATTAATAAAAATTTCAGAGTTCGTTTGAATCGCACAGTTCAATTCAGCGAACTAAGAAATCCCCCGTGGAAACGGGGGATAGGAAAAGGGATGGTATTAATCAGCGAGCTTCTGGGTCAGCTGTTTTCTTTCAAAATCACGAATACGCTGACGATAATGCTCCAGTGTCTGCTGGGTCAGTACACTGAAATGCTCGTCTTTCAACTCCCCACCAAGATCCAGCGCCAACTGACGTACGGTTTCTTCCATCAGCATAAACGCCTTAAGCGGCTCTCTCGGACCTGGAAGACCCATAAAGATAGTAACAGCCGGTGTTTCTGTGGATTCCAGCTTGCCTATATCAAACGTGCCCGGTTCAACACCGTTGGCCATGCTGAACAGGATTTGGCCGGTTCCGTCTTTGTGAGCATAGCGATGGAAAATAGACATATCGCCGTAACGCATTCCGGATGACAGCAAGCTCTGAAGCAGTCTGGAACCATCAAAGCTCTCGCCACCTTTGGCCAACAGATTAATAACCAGAATTTCACTGGCAGCAGGCCTGTCCGCGAGCTTTTCCTGATTAGCAGGACGGCTCTTCTCAACCCTTGCCGGTTTGGGTTCTGCCCTGGATTCTGCCTTGGGGGGTTCAACCACAGGAGGAGCTACTCTCTCAGGTTCTTCCATCATTTCCGCTCTGGCCACTCTGGGTTCCTGAGCAGGCTCAGGCTCTTCAACCCTGATGTGTTCTTTAACAACTGTTCGAGGCTCAGTAGTCAGTGGTTCCGGCGCTTCATCCACCTGTGTCAGAACTGGAACCGGTTCTGGCTCATTGCAAGTTTCCGGAATATCAAAATCCTGCGTTCGCTCGGGAGCTTTTGCAACAGGCTCCCGCTGCATTGCTTCGGATTCAAGACTGGAGATTTCCGGCTCAATTCGATCGCGTACCGGCGTATGAGCCGGCTCTTCCGATGAACGAACCCAATTCTTTACTGTCTCCAGCTTCTGGGTATGACCACCCTGTTTTCTGGCCCCGCCATTAGGCAGCTCACTGCCAAAGTCGTTTTCATTGCCCTTAACGTCTTCCAGACCAAAAGAAAGTTCTGACGCTCTTTTTCTAGCCAGACGCATACGGCGGTACCCATCAGCCAGAACGCCGATAATGACGACGATTCCGATTACTACCAACCATTCTCGTAAACTCATGTCCATGCCGCCTGTTTACCCGATGGATTGTTGCCGCCTGAAAATCAACAACCCGAAAACGCAAAAATCTGAAAATTATTAATTGGTGAAAGTGTAATCATGTTACAACAAAAATATTTGTAATCAGACTGTTGTTTATGATTATTGATGAAACATTATTCTAATTTACACTTTCACAACACTATCCGTTAAACGTCAGGGCAAATAAATTAAGCGCCCTGACCTACAACTCTATTCTGGCGAGTATTTGCCATCCCTTCAAGCGCAAACCCCGATTTATCAACGAATTACAACTCGGCCATGGCCGCTGCTTCTTCCACATCCACCGAAACCGGTCTGGATACACCGGGTTCCTGCATGGTAACACCCACCAGCTGGCTGGCTGCCTGCATGGCTATCTTGTTGTGAGTGATGTAGATGAACTGCACCTTGTCACTCATCTCTGACACCATTTTTGCATAGCGGCCCACGTTGGCATCATCCAGAGGTGCGTCTACCTCATCAAGCATACAGAAGGGTGAAGGGTTCAACTGGAAGATGGCAAAGACCAGGGCAATCGCCGTCAGGGCTTTCTCACCACCGGACAGCAGGTGAATAGTACTGTTCTTCTTACCAGGAGGCTGCGCCATAATGGCAACACCGGTATCCAGCAAGTCCTCACCCGTCAGTTGCAGGTAGGCCTGGCCACCACCAAACACTCTTGGGAACAGTTCCTGAAGACCCGTGTTCACCTTATCAAAAGTGGTTTTAAAACGCTGACGGGTTTCACGGTCAATTTTGCGAATGGCATTTTCCAGCGTTTCCAGAGCAGACTCCAGATCATCGTTCTGGGCATCCAGGTAAGTCTTGCGCTCCGACTGGGTTTCATACTCTTCGATAGCGGCAAGGTTAATGGCACCAAGTCGCTCAATACGAGCCTGCAAGCGCTCAAGCTCCTGCTCCCAGACGTTTTCGGAAGCTTCTTCTGGCATATTGGCCAGCACCGTATCCAGATCAAACTGATCTTCCCTCAGCTGATCAGACAACGTTGTACGTCTAACCTGCATCCCCTGCCAGTCCATCCGTAACTTTTCGAGTCTTGAACGGGCGGTTTGTGCTTTCTGTTCGGCAGACTGACGGCTTTTTTCCATCTGCTGAAGACGCTGCTCTACTTCTTCCAGTTCGCTGCGGGCTTTTTGCATGGCCTCTTCTTCTTCCAGCCTTCTGGCCAGAAGAATTTCCAGCTGTTCCTGCAGTTCGCCTTCTGGAGAGTGGGATTCTGAAAGAGATGCCTGCAGCAACTCTCTGCGTTCACGGAGCTTGGTGGCTTGCTGGCTGAGACGCTCAATAGCAGCCCGCAAAGACTCCACCTGACTGTTAATGGTTTGCTGTCTCAGAGCTAGCTGGTGCAAACGATCTTTATCCTGACGGGAACGCTGACGAACCTGCTCCAGCTTTTCTCTGCCCCGTTCTCTTTTTTCCAGCAGGTCTTCTTTCAGACCACTGTCCATTTCCATACGGTCCAGTGCTTCCTGAAGCCGTAATCGGGACTCGCCAATACTTTCCTGCTCTGCCTGGCTGAGCTCCTGACACTCAGTAATTTCATGTTGCAGACGGGCACGCCGCTCGGAAAACTGTTCCAGTCTGACTTTCCTGGCACCCAGATCGGCCCTGACTTCGCCCTGGGAGCGATTCAATTCGGTAATCTGTTGCTGAGTCTGCTGACGACGACTCTCCAGTTGTTCTGACTGAACTTTAACGTCAGACAGTCGCTCTTCAACCTGATGACTGAGCGACTCCAGCTCTTCCATTCTCAGACCCAGCGATTCCAGCTCTTGCTGACGGGCCAGGACACCGGAGTTATTATCCGTTTCACGGCAAACCCTGAGCCAGTTTCTGGACAACCAGATACCATCACGGGTTACGATCGATTCGTGAGATTGCAAGGAACTGCGTGCAGCAAGTGCACTTTCAAGGGAGTCACTGACATAAATACCAGACAACAACCCTTGCGCTTCATTACCGGCTTGAACCTTACCCGCCAGAGCCTGCAATTCGCCTCTGGCTTGTGTTGAAACCTGATGGGCTGAAGCATCCAGCAATACAGCTGCACCCTGCTCAAGAGAACCCAATAGCCCTGCTACCGGATCAAGGTTATCCACACATAGAGCCTGCAGACTGTCGCCAAGAMCCGTTTCAACCGCCAGTTCCCAACCTTTTTCCACCTGCAGTTTTTCTGCCAGCCTGGGCGCTGATTCCAACCCATGCTGTTCCATCCAGACCATGACACCCGTGTCCTGGCCCATGGCTGCCTGCTGCAAAGCTTCCAAAGAAGCATGGCGACCACGGATCATACTCAGCTCATTACGATGGCTGTCACGATCTTCCTGCAACTGGTCAAACTGAAGACGGTTTTCTTCAATGTCTGCCGTCACTTCTTCCAGCTTCAACTCGTGAGTTTCACGGGTCAGTTCAAGCTCAGTCAGTTTTTCTGAAAGCAGCTCCATCTCTTCGAGGTCTTCCCCTCCACCGAGACTGTTGCTTTCTTCTTTCAAACGTTGTTCACGTTCCTGCAATCGTTCAAGAACGGTTTCAGCATGCTGTATCCGCGACTGCTCAACTTCTGCAGCTTTTTGGGGCTCATGGGAACGCTGGTTGAACTGGTCCCACTCCTGCTGAAGACGATGTACTTCTTCTTCAACCTGAGCCAGAGAATCACCCGACATGTATTCCTGCTCCTGAAGCATTTCCAGTTCAGGTTCAATCTGCAGCTTTTCTTCTTCCAGCATTTCCAGCTGGGTCTGGTCTTCCGACATCTGCTCACGGGCTTCCTGCCAGCTCTGATCCAGCTGTTGCAGATCATGGCTCAGCTCTTTGGCTCGTTCTTCTTTATGACGCAGAGTCTGTTCAATTCGGGTAATTTCATTCCCGGTGCCGTAATACTTGGCCTGGGTTTCATGGAATTGGTCACTTAATTCCATTTGCAGGGCACGGTCTTTCTCCATACCGGCATCAGAGGAACGCTGGTCACTGACCGCCGCTTCCAACTGAACTTCCAGCTCGGAAATAACGTGTTCCTGGTTCCGCACCTTTTCATCAATGCCTTGCCAACGCAGAGCCTGAAGCTGGGCCTTTTTCAGTCGCTCATCGGCTTTATATTCTTTGTACTTTTCTGCGGCCTCGGCCTGCCTTTGCAAATGACCCAGACGACGACCCAGTTCTTCCCGAAGGTCAGTCAGACGCTCAAGGTTCTCATTGGTTCGACGGATTCTATTCTCGGTCTCACGGCGACGCTCCTTGTATTTGGAAATACCCGCCGCTTCTTCAATAAAAACCCGAAGCTCTTCCGGTTTGGATTCAATCAGTGTAGAGACGATACCCTGACTGATAATGGAATAACTGCGTGGGCCAAGACCGGTCCCGAGAAAGATGTCCATAACATCCTTCCGGCGGCACTTGTTGCCATTAAGGAAATAGAAGTTCTTGGCTTCCGAGGTCAGCATCCTGCGGACAGAAATCTCGCTGTAGGCGGCGAATTCGCCTGTGACCCGGCCTTCGTTATTATCGAAAATCAGTTCGACTGTGGCCTTAGCGGCTGGCTTACGACTGTTTGAACCCTTGAAAATAACGTCCGTCATGGACTCGCCACGAAGGTGCTTGGCAGAGGACTCACCCATTACCCAGCGTACAGCATCAATAATATTGGACTTGCCGCAGCCATTAGGGCCAACAACACCGCACATATTGGATGGGAAATGAACCGTTGTGGGATCCACAAAGGATTTAAAACCGGCCAGTTTGATCGATTTAAGACGCATCTTTTCCTTAATTCATAGCTATCAGGGCCACAGCTGCCTGGTTATCGGTAAAAAAGCTTGTTTTCAGTCAAAAACTGCTTTTGATCAACAAGCCGTTGAAGACTTTTCCGGTGGCCCCAGAGGCTGCTTGGAAAGCAGCCTCTTAATCCCTGTCCCCGAAGATATTCCCTTTGAGGCTGACCGAGGCCATACCTCCAATAACAACAACTCTGTCTAACCTCTACGAGTGTACACAGAATCGGCCCGTCAGGAAAAGTCGTTCTAACCGAAAGCTTCGACCATCAGCCTTCAGGCAAGTTCAGTATATCTCGACCCCGACCTGAAAGAGCATCAATTCACAGGCTTCTATAGCTCAATACTGTGGACAGTTTTTCGAGAACCTAATGCACATGCGGCAAGGCCTGTGCTGTAGGGGGTGGTATTTAATTGCAAGTCTGGGGTACCGGAGACTTGCCTAAAAGTATCCTATAAAACCACAGCCCCCGGAATCACTGAGTAAAAACTGTCCGAAGTATTGATAGCTTGTCTCTGGTTTTTAAATTAAGAAATCTTGGGGGCTTGCCCCCGAGTGCAACTTAGAAATCCCGGTTGGCCGAAGGCCAATCAAATCGGCGTAAGCTCGGTCGCTTGCGGCCGAGTAGTCGATTTGAAGGGGTTTCTTAACCCGGTCAGTAGTGATTGATAATGCTCCTGAACATAGACCTTTTTACCCCATCATTGTTCAACATTGTTGTTTCCTTGCAAATATTTACCCACTATAATTGCGGTCAAAATAACAAGGTAAAATTGCCCCATAAGACCAACCAAGATGCATGCTTTTTGTGCTATAGGTGTAACGGGTAATATTTCTCCGTAGCCGACTGTAAGCAACGTGATAAACGAAAAGTACAGAATTGTACCTTCCTTTGATATTCCTGCTTCTGACGAAATCCCTTGGATTGAGCCGGGGTAAAAATATTCGATGCTCATAAAGATACTGAAAGCAACCATGCCTAAAGAAGTGTAACCCGCCATCAAACCGATTATTACGGATCTGTCTATCTTTGTAGCATGCCACTCTTGCGTAACAATCAAGAAGGCAACGATAGAATAAAACAGTAAATAACAAATCACCTGTATTTGCGGGGTCAGTTTTGGATCGATACAATATGGTGTTATCAGCTCTGAAGTAACTGATGCAGTAAGTAAAAAAAGGAGTATGCATAAGAGCTTTGGGTATTCCTTTGCCAACAGCATTCCCGCGCATACATTGAGAATATAAAAGATCGATAGAAGAAACTCCTCAAAGATCATTTCTGAAATGAACAATGATTCAAAAAGAACCAACAATAACGTTCCGAAAAATATTTCAAATCGTTTCTTATATATCAGAGCCATATTTGTCAAAATCGCTTTGCTACTTACAAGCATTCAATTCCAGTCACCGCCTAAAGCAAGATATAGGTTGACCCGAGCATCGAGTTGTTGCCGCTGGAGTGCGATCCACTGAGATTGACGTTGAAATACGCGCTGCTGGATTTGGCTGAGTTCCAAAAGATCAATATCTCCCGTTTCCTGTCGTAATTGCGCAATCTTGTAAGCTTTCTCCGCTGTAATGTAGGCCTCATGCGCGTTACTCACACGCAGGCCCAAACTTTCGTTTGCATCAAGTTGTGTTTCAACTTCATTGAAGACCTCAAGTGCCTTTTGACCATAAGATGCAATCGCCGCCTTTTGCCTAGCGTTAGCCGCTTCAACTTGGGCTTTTAAGCGCCCGCTGTCAAATATCGGGGCAAGCAGTGATGTGCCAAGGCTCCATGATAAGTTGCTAGGGTCCAAGGCGTTTTTCAGCGAATTGGAAGCACCACCAAGATTACTTGTCAGATTCAAGTTTGGTAGGAGTGCTGCTTTAGCTTCAGATACACGATTAAATGCTGCTGCAACTCGGCGTTCTGCTGCTACAACATCAGGGCGTCGTTCCAAAATTTCAGCTGGCAATCCTGCGGGGGGCGGTGGAGGTACTTCAGGTAATGAGGCTGTTAGCCTCAACTGTGCACTGGGATATCGACCTAACAACAGCTCCAGTGAGCGTTCTGCATCCCGTTCGGATTTGCGTACTGCGTTTAAGCGCTCTTTGCCAGCCGCCAAATCAGATTCGGCCACATTGACATCTTGCTGTGAAACCAGCTGTTCTTGTGCCTGTAGTTTCACAATATCCAAAATGCGCTGTAATGTTGCCACGGTCTCTTCATTGATTTGTACTTGTTGCTGTGCTTCTTTAACAAGGAAATAACCCCTTGTCACTGCGGCTGCCAATGAAGATCGTGCAAACTGATAATCTAATTGCTGTGCTTGTAAGTCCGCTGTTGCTGCATTCTCACCTGCCGCCAGTCGACCCCAGACATCAACTTCCCAGCTGACTTGCAGGCCCGCATTCACATTGCCTGCATTACTGCTCCCTTTAACCAGGCCATCCTTTTTTCCACCAAGTGATAGATTAACAGTTGGTAGAAGCGCAGCAGCACTTTGTTTGTTAAGTGCCAGTGCACGTTCTACATTGGCTGCGGTTACTTGTAAATTGCGATTTTGCTTTTCAGCTTCTTCAACCAGTTTAGAAAGCGCTTTATCGTGGAAACTCACGACCCAGTTATTTACAACTTGTCCAGCAATACTCTGCTCCTGCCAATTTTCCGGTAGTTGAGGAATGTTGTTTTTTCCTAAACCAGCAGGTACAGGTGTCGTACCACATGCACTTAAGCCCAGTGCACAAAAGAAAATAATTGCTATTTTCGAATGTTTCACAGTGATTCTTCCTCTATTTTTTTATTGCGTGTAAAGACAACATATAGACACGGAACAATCAGTAACGATAAGAATGTGGCTGCAGTTAAGCCGCTTATGACAGTCAAACCTAACGGAAGCCACATTTTCTGACTTAACGTTAGCGGTAACATACCGACAATGGTGGTAATAGAGGTTGTGATTACGGGGCGTAATCGATCCGCAGCGCCTCTTGAAGCTGCGTCTGCAATGCTGTAGTTCTTCTTCCTGTATCCGTTCATCGTATCAATAATGACAATGCTGTCATTCACTACGATACCTACCAAAGCAATAACACCAACCATAGCCATGAATGAGAACGGCACGCCAAATAACGTCAACCCAAAAAATGTTCCCGTCAGGGCTAATGGAATAGCAGACATAACGATCAAGGGTTGCAAGAAGCTATCAAATTGCATTACTAATAGAGCAAAGACGAGGAACAAGGCAATGTTCAACATGATTCCTGCTGAGCCAAAAACCTCTGCACTGTCTTCTGCCTCACCGCTAAAGACATAGCGGTACCCATCTGGCCAATCTTTCTGAAGTTCATCTAACTTAGGCTTTATGTCGGCAAGAATCTCACCAGCAGTACGATTAATGTTATCCGACAATATCGTTACAGCTCGTTTGCCGTCACGGTGAAGGATCGCGATAGGGGATTCGGTAATATCAATATCAACTAACGAAGAAACAGGAATATGTTTACCTTCAGGGGTTGTGACACCCAGCAAATATGTCTCAAACGTGTTTGTTGGCCCTCCGATTTCTTCGCCTCTGCTTGGCCAGCCATAACCCATGTGGATTTTGATATCTTCTTCAATATCACCAACGACAAATTTGCCAATTTCATCACTATTCATCATCATACGAATCTGATCAGCCAGGTCATCATTGGTGATATTGTAGAAATTCAATGCTTCAGCCTTAGGTGTTGCCTTTAAATCCAACGAAGGCAAACCAAGATTCTGACGAACGTTTTCAGTGCCCTTGATCGTTTTCAATTCACTAACAATTAGATCGGCAATATCACGCAACGCTTCCATATCGTCGCCAATGATTTCGATTTGAACTGGCGACCCAGGACTTGCACCACCAACAGAAGGTGTCAGCAACAACTCTCCTCCGGGGCAGGCATCCATAACTTTATGTATTTCGGATGCCAGCTCAGGCATATATTCAAAGCCGAGCTTAGAGCGTTCAGTATTAGGAACAAGGATGGCAGTAAAGCCGACAAAGCTTAAGCTTTTAGTCGGTTGCAACTGATCAGCTGGCGTCGGCGTAGAGAAAGGACTCTTTTCACCGACATACTTGGTTACGCTGTCCAGGTAATCCAGTTGGCGTAGTTGTTTACCAACAGCGTCCGCACAGTACTGAGCAGAAGCCATAGATGCGTCAGGCTCCAGCTCGATCAAAATACCGGTATTGCGGCCGTCACCTTTTGGCATCATCTCTGTAGGCAAGGTTAAAAACACGCCCAAACTACCACCAAAAACCAACAGTGCCACACCAATCCAGACAAGCGAGGACCTTCTGCTATTGGTAAAACGTCTGGAGAGTAATCCGGCCAAGCGATTACTTAAGCGCTCACTGACAATGTCAATTTTAGTCTTTTTAACTTTAGTGCCAGGCTTAGGAAGTACGTAGCGTGATAAAGGAATACACAACAATAGAGCGACGATGTAAGCTGCAACCAAACAAGCAATGGCAGTCATTGGCATAGGTTTAATGAACTTACCTGTGGCTCCGGCAATACCCAGTAGAGGCGCCATTGCAAAGATTGTGGTGAGCTGTCCGGTTAATGCGGGTATAGCATATTGCTTAATAGTAGCCAAAGCTGAGCTACCAAAATTCTTCCCTTTGACAAACATGTTGTCATGCATGCCTTCCATCATCAGAATAAATACGTCAACTAATAGACCTAAAGCGATGACCATGCCGATGATAACAATTTGATTGAGCGTATAACCCATCAAGGCTATCACAATGAGTCCACCGGCAAATGCAATAGGGATTGCCAAACCAGCCACCAAGGCCTCTCGCCACGTCAAACTGAAAAACAGTATGACAAACACAGCAAGCATCGCTTGCCAGCCGTTGTTAAATACGTTCTTTAGATCACGTAAAATATTCTCTGACTCATCAACAACAACAGCATAGTCAATACTCTCCGGCCAATTTGTACTAGCTTTTTGCTCGTCGAGAACTTTCTGTGCGAGCTGAATAATATCGATGGTGTCACCACCCGCACGCTTGATCAGTGAAACTTCAACTGCACGGGCAAAATCATCATTATGTTGACTAAAGAAGGTACGTGTACGTTCCTCAGCTTCGGTAATTGTTACCTCTGCAATTTCACCTAAATGGACCACACGTCCACTGGAAGTTCGATGAACTGGTAGCTCCTGGAGTTGTTCAACGTTACGATAACGTCCTGTTAAGCGAAATGTAGCGCCGTTAACATCTTCACCATCAAAGTTACCCCAAGGCATATCAAGGTTTGCTTGTTGAACAGCATTGCGGATGGCTATAGGCGATAAACCCAGAGCGGCTATACGAGGGCCAATCAAACGGATCATGACGATTTCTTCACGATCACCTGAAATTTTTGTTTTATTAACGCCTGGAATTCTGTCCAGTTCTTTCTTTAGATTTTTCGCCAGTGCAGTCAATTCAGGTAATTCAGAATTGCCAAACAAACGGATACTATAGATAGGCGAATCATTCACACTAACTTGTGTGACAGAAGGTTTATCTGCTTCTTTAGGTAACTTGCCTTCTGCTTCGCTGACTTTTGTTCTCACACGAGCAATGGCATCCCTTGGTTCAACACCACTTCTGAATTCAACTGAGATAACAGAATAACCAGAAAATGAACCACTTCTTATCCTCTTTAAACCCTTCAAACTTTTAAGTTCTTTTTCTAGTTTGTTGGTAATCTCCTGTTCAATAGTTTGAGAATCGCCACCAGCCCATACTGTTGTAATATTTGCATTAGCCATAGACATGTCAGGCATAGATTCCTTGACCATGTTGCTGCCAGATAACCAGCCACCAATGACTAGTATGAGTAATAAGAGCTTGGCAAAGGTTGTTTTTAGAAAAAATGTCGTATTAAAGAATGACGGTTTATCCGCCTGAACGTCACTATTCATTGGCGCTCCCCTCTTTATCCAGCTTTGGTATGCCAACTACTTTTAAGGGTGAACCGGGTTTCAGGCGAGTTTTACCTTTTGTAACGACTTGCTCTCCCAATTTCAGACCTTCAAGGACTTCAATGGTATTAAATCCAAAAAGGCCAATGGAAAGCTCTCTACGTTCTGCTTTGCCATCGTTTTTGACGACGTAGGCGTAATATTTTGCGTTCTTTGTAATTAATGCGTTCAAAGGAATAACAGTTGCATTCTCTTTACGGCCAACTTCAATCAAGGTGGTCACGAAATCACCGTCGATAAGATTTAGGTTTTCAGTTTGATCACCCTTTATCCTGACTCGCACAGAACGATCTTTTGGATTCACAGCAGGGCTAACAGACAGAATTTGAGCAGGCGTAAGGTACCCCTGGAGTGAGCTCAAGGACGTGGAATGTGCAAATCGCAATTGGGCAAGAGTCTCTTGACCCAGAAGATATGCGTTTTGTCCAGCTTCCACGCGATTACCTGAAAATATCGGGAGATCGACAACAATTTCAAATGAAGTCGGATCAATGATGACCAAAGGTGCTGTTCGGGTCGCACTCTCAATGCTTGTTGGGTCAAATTGCTGCTGAGAGTAGTACATGCCTTCACTTATGTTTATAAAGGCGACTTGACCATCAAACGGGGCTCTCAGCTGCTTTTCAGCAAGTCCTGACTGTGTTTCATCTATTCTGGCTTCCGCAATTTGAACAGCAGCTAAGGCTTGTTCATAGGCAGCTTTAAGTTGCTCAAATCGACTTCCGGCAATAGCTCCTCCTGCTTGCAAACGTTTTGCTCGATCGTAGTCGCTTTTGGCTTTGCGATGCACGGAACGCGCATTATCCAGGTTTGCCCTTGCTGTAAGCATGGACGCATTGTTTCGACGATGGTCTAGCTCAGCTAACAATTCTCCGCTTTTTACGGCATCGCCCTCTAACAAGGGCCCGCCTGACGGGCTGCTCTTTACGAAATCAACACGCCCTGTTCCCTGAAAGACCAGATAATCACGGCGAGTTGACTGGATCGTGCCTTCTCCGAATTCAAATTCACTGATTGAATGAGTTTCAGCCTTTGCGGTTTCTACCAGAATGCTGGTTTGTAATTCTGTAGCAAAGTCTGCCGCGCTATAAAAAGAGCAAGCAGCCCATAGAAGGACGCTACTCATATGAAGCGGGCTAAACGTACTGTTTTTTTGATAAAAGTATTCAATTAGTCGATTCATTCTGAAAGCCAAACCTTAAAATTGTTGCTTCAACCTGAATTAATAGACTAATGCCTATTAAATTTGAGGCTCTTCAGGGATATATGTGAGTACACAGAAGCGGTTTTGGGATAAAAGCACTAGTGAATGAATTCTGGTAGATTTTTTATTCTACACACAAAAAAGAATCATCCCTAATACCGATACAAACTAACCTCAAAAATTTCACAAGTTCAAGTCATTTGTTGATCAGGATGTAAAGCTCGACTTCTATCAGGGTTCCCGCATATTGCATCACACCGCCTGAATCGCTGATTACGCAGTGTCGGCATTTGCGCTCGCACTTTTTTCCAGCTTTTGGCCCCATAGCTGAGCGTGGCAAAACAACGCTGCCTTACACTGGCGACATTACGAATATTCAAACCCGGTAAGGCTGGCTCTACCTCTCTGTTTTCATTGATCTGTGCTCACGGTCTGTCGTGGGCTGATCCATGAGTAACAGGATGACCGCGACGCTGGTGACAGACTGTCTGCAGACGGCTATGTGGAAGCGCAGGCCATGCTGGTGCATAGTGATCGTGGCAGCCAGTATGTCTCAGAGCGCTACCAGAACTTGTTGAGCGACAATGAGTTTGTCTACAGCATGAGTCGCAAAGGTAATTGCTGGGATAATGCACAACAACTTGCCGAGGCAGCGTAAAAAAGCGTCCGGAAAACTCTTGCCATATCCGTCGAATATTGACCGCCAGAACCGGATCAATACCCGTTGACACAGGAAGGGGGGGATAAGAGAAAGAAGGCTTTATGGCCCATTATCGCCTCATACATAAATATGTTGCGAGAAAGGTCAGTCCGCCCGTGATGCCAGCGACCACTAGGGAACCTGCGAATAAGTCCCTGATCATGAGATAATAATCTCAGCAGCTTGATCAGAGGTAGTCATGGACCAACAACTCTCTTTTTCCGACAGTGAATTCAGCCAGAAGCGACGCAGAACTCGTAGGGAAATTTTTCTTGAAAGAATGGAGGTTCTGATTCCATGGAAACGCTTAGAGGCCGTAATCGAGCCCTATTACCCTAAGCGTGGCAACGGAAGACCTCCTTATCCTC
>NZ_LASA01000175.1 GCF_001562015.1 Endozoicomonas arenosclerae
GTGGGTTACTATTTCTATACAACGACGGCACCCTCATAACTGGAGTATCCAGTCCATGCTGAATCGGGAAGATTGCCTGAACTGGATTCTTACAGGTTGCAAAGAGGTGAATGAGTCGTTCCCCGGACGTCAGCCTGACACTGTTGAGGGTATAAAAACAGCCGTCTTTAACGGCAACTCCTTCTATCACGTCAGGAGTCATACGGAAAAAGACTGGACGGCTTTTTACGAAATCCCTATCTCGGATGACCACTTACTGAGTTTCTATTTTAGGCCCAGTGGCGGCCATAAATACCTGGTGAATGATGAGAATAACGTTGAAGCCGAGGCCGAAAAAATGATCCAGTCGTTTATGGAGAACTTGCACATCACCCTGTCACCCGATACGCAAAAACGGATTGAGGAGCTTGAGCAGAATGAACAAGTCAGATGAGCCGATCATCATCAATGGATTGGACCTGAATGCTATCATCGATGAGATAGAGCAATGGCTCACGTTCCTGAATACCGTTATTGGTATGCTGTCTTTTACACTGGCACTGGCCTGTCTGGGCACCAATACACCCGCCATCAATGCCTTCTTTTCATTTATTATTGTCATTCTGGCAGTAGAGCAAGAAAAACGTTCATTACTCGGTAAAACCCGAAAATTGAGAGCCGCTGCAAAAGATAATGAAAAAGCAGACATTATCCTTAAAGGTATTGAGCAAAAGTATTTAAGTATCCCTAAACTCATCTTCAAATCGCCTATATATTTGATGGGGTTCGGTCTGCTTCTCTGTGTAATCATCAGCCCCTTTGTCTTCAATGAATATCCATACCTCACCGAATACTTTAATCTGTGAAACTAAGCCCTCTCCAGACAACTTGTCGGTTCATGATACTATTCCCAGCAACCCTTCTTGACTAAACCACAAGTCTTTTCAAGAGTTACTGACATGACGAAGAAAATCTACGTTATTTATACCGGTGGCACCATCGGCATGAAACCCACTGATTCTGGTTATGCCCCCTCCGGCAATATGCAGGCGCTTCTCGATGAGAAACTGCCTCCCCATGTCCGTAAAGGCCTCCCTGACTTTGATCTGGTGGAGTACGATCAGTTAATCGACTCCAGTAACATCCGTCCGGAAAACTGGAAACAGATCGCTACAGACATTGCCGAACACTATGACGATTACGATGGTTTTGTCGTACTGCACGGAACGGACACCATGGCTTTTTCCAGTTCCATGATGTCTTTCATGCTCCGCAACCTCAATAAACCCGTTGTCTTCACTGGCTCCCAGATTCCTCTTTGTGAAGCTCGCAGTGACGGTCTGGAAAACTTTGTGGGTGCACTGAGTATCGCTACGGATGAACGCATCAATGAAGTCTGCCTGTACTTCAATGGTCGTTTAATGCGTGGCAACCGGGCACGCAAGCAGAATGCGTATCTGTTTGATGCTTTTGACTCTCCAAACTTCCCTTGGCTGGGCCGGGCCGATATTAATATCGAACTCAGCGACTATCTGCTGCTCAAGCCCGATAGCAAACCTGAATTCCACCTGGAGTGCGCTGAAGATACTCAAGTTGGTATTCTGCAACTGTTCCCTGGCATTACTGCCGACTGGATAGAAGCTGCCCTGAACCAGCCTGTACAAGCCTTTATCATCAGAACCTATGGGACAGGCAATGCTCCTGATGGCGATCAGGCTCTGCTGGATACTCTGAAGAAAGCGACAGATAACGGCAAGATCATAGTCAACCTGACCCAGTGTCACAGAGGTACCGTGCATCAAGGCAGCTATGCTGCAGGTTCAGCTCTGGCAGAAGCCGGTGTCATTGGTGGTCTGGATACCACGACAGAAGCCATGTTCTGTAAACTCCACCATCTGTTGTCGAAAGGACACTCCTCTGAAGAGATCAAAACTCTGGTGGGTGTAGACCTTGCCGGAGAACTGACCGAGTAATTCCTTTTTATTGTTTTAACTCGCTAATATAAGGCTGTCTTACTGAATGAGGCAGCCTTCAATGATCATCGAATCCTTTCTATAGAATATCTATTCACTTAAAGCCGTCATTTTATCGTCATATACCGAAGCTTGTTGAATAAATAGTTAACTGTTAAAGTACTTGCCTGAATTCTAACCAAAACAGTTCAAGGAATGAGTATGAAGAAGTTAGACGTCAGCGATCTTTCCAATTACGCCTTTACCTCCAAAAACAAACAAAACAGCGAATTAAACAAAGAGCAGTTAGTGGCCCTTGATAAGCTGGTTGATGCGCAAGGCAATTTCTCCCGACTGGACGCCATCACCAAAGAATCTCTCAGTACCATTCAGGCTCGTCTGGCTGAAGACCCCTCCATTCAGGGTGATGCTGTATTGATTGATTTTTCCCTTAGAGTTCTGAGCATCCATAAAACCTGGAGCTTTTTCTTTTCGGATCGTGATGTTCGTGACATTGATCCAAGAGTGCTCGACCCCAGAAATGTCCGCCTCGATAAGCTGATCAACATTCGCAATATCAAGGAAATCAAGAAGATTCGTTGATCCCATGACACTCTCAGAATTGATTGATGGTATCTCCAGGCACCAGAAAGACCAGGAAAAGGTTGTCACTGCGGCTTTGATTCTACGATTGCTCTATCATTGGCAATCACTGGACATCGACACGGATGAAAAGGACGTTCATTACGCCCGACAGTGGAGTTCTGAAACCATAAGACTCTGGATCGATAACATACAATCCTGGGATCAGGAATGGATCACTGCTACGGTTGCCAGCGATCCATTCAACCTTCTGGCAGGCTTTTCAGTGCTGCCGGATTCCGATGCAGAAGCAGCTATTCAAACGTATTGTCAACTCTGTCAGACCCTAAAGAAAGAACACCAGCTCACCATTATTGCTCCTGAGAACACACCTCTGGTGTATTTATTCCTTAAGGCCAGAGAGCAAAGCCATCTGTTATTTGACCCACTCCAGTCAGCCAGTATTGAGGAAGCGCTTGAAAACCAGACATTAACTGACCTGTCGGCGTTCAGCCTGGCCTCCCATGCCTTGTTTCAGTCGTCTTTTGGTCAACACCGGAAACAATCCCGGGATCAATCCTGGCAACCCATTGTGTATGCCGAAGCCATTCGTGCTTCCAGGGTCAGAGACATCAATTCTGCCGGTCTTACCCTGCTTTGCCAGTCGTTAATCATAGACAGACAATCACCTGAAGCCGATCAGTTGAGTCAATGGCTTTTAAGAATTCGCAGGACTGACCAACTATTAGGTTGCTGGGAGTTATTCAGTGACTCCGTCAATATCGCTAACTTGCTATCCACCGTAAATGCTTACTGGGGACAGCATGCTTATTCAAAGCCTGATATCCCTCTTTATCCAGGTATTGCACAACGGCAGCATCAACAACAAAGCCTGCCTTCTTTTCCAGAAATGAGACAGCCTGACTGGCAACGTATGGATGCCAAGATTGCCTCCATGCTGGTCTGGCTGGACAGCCATGTTGATCGTTTCTGCATGCCCGAGACTTGTAAAACCAGAACAGAATTCACCGATCACTTAAAACCCCTGGTTGAGTGTTCATTACTGCTTTATGCCATGACGGGTGAACGACACAGAAATCACAACAGTCCTTATTGTCAGTGGGCAGAAAGTATGGCTAAACGACTGTTCTGGCATATTGAACAGGAGAAGCTGATCGAAAGCTTCCGATTGTACCCAACCACCTCTCTGGCCATGCTGGTTTACCCTTTCCTGGAACGAGCTGCAGGTAAACAGTCGCCTTTCCATAATGAAGTTAGGTCGTTGCTGGAAGTACCCGAGGCCAGTTCCCATGAACGCACCCCCATGCGAAGAATGGATTTTCACTTTCTCTGCAGAATGATGGATGCAGTACCTACACCCAATCATGATTTGAGTACTCAGCTCTCGGACACTTTGTTATTCAGCAGTCCTAACCCTCTCATACTTTCCAACGATGATGTCTATGACATCACTCATGCCTTTTTCTACGCCACTCAATTCGGAGAGAAAGCCTGCCCGGAACTCGAACCGGTTGCTCCATGGCTTGAGGAAATATTGCCTTCTCTAACACTGGCGTTATCACTGGATAAGGACAACGATATTGCCGGTGAGCTATTGCTGTCAGGCATTTACTCCAGACAACCTTTTGGCAACTGTCAGGCTTTGACTCTCGATATACTGATGGATGGCATTACGGAAAACGGGGCAGTTCCTGGACCCGAACGCTCCATGGTGGAAGTAGAGGATGAATTCATCCGCTGCTATCACACGACCCTCGTAGCCGCTCTGGCACTTCTGGAAACTCGCATTTCATACGGAGAGCCCTGGTCTACAGACGAAATACCCGATGTGGCTGAAAGTGAAAACCGTTTTCTGTTAGAAGCCTCAGAAGTTCTCTACACCGAACTGGGCATTGAAGCCGAATATGGCCAGAATAAAGTCCGCAAAAAAGAGAAAGAGCTGGCATTCCTTGTGAATGCACAAAAGCAAACCTTTGCCGTCTCCAAATACGCCATGAACTCGCCTGCTATTCAGCAGACCTATCAATGCCAGCAGTTTCTGGCCAGTCAGAATCTTACAGCCCCATTACTCTTTCACAGTCATCCTGACCTGACCGGAGAATCCTGGAGTATCCGAGAATATCTGGAGGGCGAACTCTGGCTTAAACAATACAACCAGCGCCTTCCAGAAGGTTATTATCAACTGGGTAAACTGGCCGCCAGACTACACACCAGGAGACCTGATAACCTTCCTTCCGCCATCAACCAACATTGGATAGACACCCTTCGCCAAACTGAAGTTCATGACACTCGTCTTGAGCAAGTCATCAAGACTTTTCTCGAAACCATGCAGACAGCCACCGAAACCCTTCTCCATGGTGATCTTCATCTTGGAAATGTCATCGAAACAAACAATGGCCCCCAGTTTATCGACTTTGATGAATGCGGACTGGGTGCACCCGAGATGGATCTGGCTATTGCTCTTGCCTACGTCAATACTGATCTGGAAGAATTCAGGATCTGCAAGGAAAAGATTATTCAAGGCTATATCGAAGCGGGTGGGAAAGTCAGTCAAACTCTGCTCAACTGCTGCATCATTCTTGCGCCTGTCTATGTCAGTGAGAAGCAGATTGCCGTATTCCGGGGAATAGAATACCATCAGGCCATTGAAAATATTCGCAAGATCGCATTAAGACAGACACTATTGCATCTGGATGCCAGTGAACCATTGAATTAAGAAAGCAGAATGTTCTGCTTTCTTAATTCAATCCGTCAAACGTTGACTGGCAGCTGCCAATCGATTGGAGCAATTCCCCTGGATTCCAGATAATGATTGGTTTGGGAGAAAGGACGACTGCCAAAGAAACCACGATGGGCCGACAAGGGGGATGGGTGAACAGCCTGTAGAACCAGATGTTTGGTTCGATCAATAAATTGTCCCTTCCTCTGGGCGTAACTGCCCCAAAGGATAAACACCAGCCCTTCCCGTTTGGCATTCAGCTCAGCAATCACCTTGTCGGTAAACTGTTCCCACCCTCTTTTCTGGTGGGAAGCCGCCTGTTTGTGCTCTACCGTCAACACACTGTTCAATAGCAGCACGCCCTGCTTGGCCCAGGATTCCAGACAACCATGACTGGCGGGAGGAATCCCAAGGTCACTCTGCAGCTCTTTGTACATATTGACCAGAGAGGGAGGCGTTCGCACATCAGGCCTTACGGAAAAGCAGAGCCCATGGGCCTGACCAGGCCCGTGGTAGGGATCCTGCCCCAGAATCACTACCTTTACCTGTTCAAAGGGCGTTAAATCCATAGCCCGAAAATATTCACTGCCCTGGGGGTAAATGGTTTTACCCGCAGCCTTTTCATTCATCAGGAAGCTGCGAAGAACCTGCATGTACTCCTTGTCAAACTCACCCTGCAAGTGTGTTTTCCAAGATGGTTCCAGCTTGATTTCCCGCATAGGATGTCCCCGGTTCAGCAAACGTTGAAGTTAAGAATCGAATGATAATCGAGTCATTATACACTTACGGATGATATTGAACTGGCTTTTATTGCTACCACTTCATGACTGTGTGATAGAGCAGTCCACACTCCGAATAATGCCTGCCTGAATTGATCGAATACCTAAAGTTCAAGTTTCTGTTAGCAATAATAACCTGGCTGTTAGCCATTCAGACAAACTGAGGAACATCACATTAATGGGGGCAGTCTTAAGGCAATAAATATGTATTAACTCAGTTTTAGGAGAATCCATCCATGCTTCTCAGGAAGAGTTGCCTATCATTCCATAGAGTTATCATTTCTTTTATTGGAGTTCTTTTGCTTGCCACCTCTTTCACTGCAACCGCAGTAGAAGTGGAAATGGAGAGCCGACCCATAAACCTTCAGAACTCACTGATAAAATGGTTCCTTATTCTAAACAGCAAGCCTTCGGCACTCAGCCCTAAATTGACTCTTGCTACCGTTGCCGAGGAAGATATGGGCGACTACGCCTATCTGCTTGAAGTTAATCGGGAACTGAGAAGGGATAAGAACTTTGACTCCATTCCTGTCGAACTGGCCGTCATTACCAGCCCGGAACAGAAACAGCGATTTTATAAATATTTTCAAGAAACCTCAGAGCTTAAAATTCACTGGATACTGGATGAAGAATCAGAAGACCAGTTTGCTAATCAAGAACTGAATAACTCTAGTCTGGTTTTTTTCCTGTCATCCTGGCCAGAATTAAACGGTCCTATTACACCCAACTGGCTGAACATCACCCACTATACCAGCCTGCCTGACTGGGATCAGAGCCTCTATGACTATGTTATGTCTCTAGGACAGCAGGCGGAAGACTACTATCAGGCGGCGAACATCAGTACCCAGTCCTCAACCTGTCTTCGGAGACGAGAAGGTGAAGAAGAATCTGAAATAATCGACTGGGAACGGTTAACAGAACAGTTAGATTCGGATGAGTTTTCCTGTGATCTCTATCAATCACAGGAAAACTGTCTAAACCGTATCACGTTTGGTCTCAGTGAAAAAACAGTAGGTTTGCCCTTTAACAGCCTGCTTTCTGAAAAAGTGAACGAATTTGAACAGTCTCCGGATAAAAGTGATACTCGAATGGCCCGTGACTTTAATGCATTACTCAAGGAGAAACTCTGGCTCGGTGAGGCTCTTTCGGGTAAAAAGCCCGCTTTTAACCCATTTGAAGCCATCAGGCAGTCCCCTTATTACATAGCTTATTATCATGGCCAGGCTTTTTTAAAAGAGTATCTCGCCATTATCAGCCAGATTGACGACAGTATTCCTACAATAGTCCTTAACATTAGCCTGGAGCAGCTGCAAAGCAGCGCTTATCATGGAATGTTTGCTGACTTGGGCTATGGAAAAGTAACTTTCCAATCAGAAACTGAGACAGTAAGTTATCCCATCCCGGAAGCTTTAAGCTATAAACAGATAAAAATAGTCAATCCCGAGTATTTTCCAATTGAAAAATGAGCCTGAAGAAGAGTGCATGACTCCGGCCTCAGGCTGGTCGTTCATAGATGACTGTTAGTAAGTTCTCTCTGGCGTTTTGAAGCCTTCGTGCCGCTTCATTATCGGTCATGACATGCGCTTTCGCCTCCAAACTTTTCAGGGTGACTCCGCTCTTCAAGTATTGCTGGGCATCTTGCAGAGAAACAAACTTTTCATAGGGCGTCATCATATCTTCGTAACGGTAA
>NZ_LASA01000176.1 GCF_001562015.1 Endozoicomonas arenosclerae
TTACCGTTACGAAGATATGATGACGCCCTATGAAAAGTTTGTTTCTCTGCAAGATGCCCAGCAATACTTGAAGAGCGGAGTCACCCTGAAAAGTTTGGAGGCGAAAGCGCATGTCATGACCGATAATGAAGCGGCACGAAGGCTTCAAAACGCCAGAGAGAACTTACTAACAGTCATCTATGAACGACCAGCCTGAGGCCGGAGTCATGCACTCTTCTTCAGGCTCATTTTTCAATTGGAAAATACTGAATGGGGCTCTATAGAGCCCTGATTCTCCTGAGTGCTTATAAACAGGAAGAAAACAGTTTCCGATACTATTGGTTTCTGATTAAGTAGAGCTAACGTATGTTTTAGCTGGCGCTAAAGTTGATACTCATAAAGTAGACATGGAGTCTTCATGCGTCTAACAGTGTTGTTAATTTCCTGCTTTTTCACCCCGTTTGTTCTGGCTCAGGAGGAGGTTGCACTCCTGAAGTCAAGGTTAATACAGGGGGGCTTTTATGTGGGTCAGGTTGAGCCGGGTACTGAAGTGACCTACAAGAAAAAGTCGGTCAGGGTATCTGAACGTGGTCGCTTTATTGTGGGTTTTGGAAGAGATGCGAGCCTTCAGCAAACAATTTTTCTTAAGGGCAAAGAAGGTCATACAGAGGAGTTCAAACTGAAGCTCACCCAGCGTGAATATAAGATTCAGCGAATCAAGGGCGTAGCAAAAAAGTACGTCAGTCCTGCAGAAAAAGTTCTGGGTCGTATTCGTGATGAAGGGGCCCTGGTTAAATCAGCCAGACAGTATGACTCAGATCTGAATGATTTCTTTACAGGTTTTGATCGCCCCGCAGAAGGGCCTGTGAGTGGTGTCTATGGCAGTCAGCGATATTTTAATGGTGAGCCCAGGCGGCCTCATTTCGGGCTGGATATCGCCGGTCCCGAAGGCGCTTCAGTTATTGCTCCGGCAGACGGTGTGGTCAGAATGGCTGAATCGGATCTCTATTTTTCCGGTGGCACCATCATCGTTGATCATGGTTTTGGTATCACAACCAGTTATCTGCACCTGAGTAAAGTGAATGTTGTTGAGGGACAAAGTGTTGAGCGTGGAGAAACCATTGGTGCAATTGGCGCGACGGGCAGGGTGACCGGAGCTCATCTGGACTGGCGGGCAAACTGGTTTGATGTGCGTCTGGATCCGGCTCTGATGATGCAGGACTAATCGAGGGTAAGGGGATGTCGTACAGACATCCCTATGTTCATTTAAACGGTTAGCATGGGCTCCACAGCTTCGTGAATATCCGTGTCAGAAGCATCCATCGGGAGAGTGAAAGAAAAATATTGGTCGTCACGCAAACTCAAAGATTTGTCCACTTCACCCAGGCAGTGAACTTGCTCGTTCTCCAGAACGAAAGACAGTTCAATTTCCTTGGAGCCCAAAAAGCCCTGTTTCAGAAATTCTATCTCCTGATAGCAACCTGATTGAGATGAGAAATTCGAGCCTTGCAGAAAGCCTTTCTCAACATCTGATTTTACCAGTTCAAAACCAGACTGCTCTATGGCGTGAATGACACCTGCTACTACAGGCAATGGATGAATTTCTATAAAGTCCCGATCGCTTGGATCAACGGCAAACTCAATATCCAGTTGGGTCTCTACCCAGAAACGGCTCTGGTTATTCTGGGTATTGAGTACCGTCACCGGCGTTTCTGCATGGAGAGGCCAGGAGAATGGAATCTGTTGTTCTTCACCAGGCTGAATGTTGAATGAGTCAGTGAGTACCATTTCTCCAAGAGGAAAGGTCTGATAGCTGACACCAGAGTCTGACTCCTCTTTTACTTCGGTATTAAAGGACAGGCTGATGGCAGCGATGGTCTGCTCTACATCGCCACCCTTTACATAAATAGTCCCTGTTAATTCATCTCCCTGGGTCAGGGCGATATTATCCAGTACAGTGTCTACTTTGGCCGCACCAAATCCCAGAGAGGCTTTCAGCTTATCGAACATGCCTGTTTCCATGAAAGTTATAAGGAATCCATTGTCGCTTAGTGGCAGAAGGCTTTTCAATAGGCAGGCTGTTTTTGGTTGAGAGGGTGAAACTTAGGAATGAGTGTCATCGTATAGACAGTCATGGCCAGTAATGAAAATTTCTCTGCCAAAGCCGGTTGAATTTCTGAACTGAAACGCCATAAATCGGTTTAAAGGCACTGAAAAAGGATTAGAGTTTTGTTTGAAAAACATCAGTTACCCCGTGAAGAGGATGCGCTGAAAGGGCGTGATCAAGCCATAGCAGTACCCGGTGAGCATTATGTTAATGGTCATACTATCCAGCCGCCGTTTCCAGGTGAGCTGGAGGTGATTTATCTTGGTATGGGGTGCTTCTGGGGAGCAGAAAGACTGTTCTGGAAACAGGAGGGGGTTTGGAGCACCGCAGTGGGTTATGCAGGTGGCTTCACACCCAATGCTACCTATGAAGAAGTTTGCAGTGGCGGCACTGGTCATGCAGAAGTTGTGCTGGTGGCTTTTGATCCAACGCTAGTCAGCCTGGAAACCTTGCTGAAGCTCTTCTGGGAGTCACATGATCCAACCCAGGGCATGCAGCAGGGCAATGACCGTGGTACCCAATACCGTTCTGTGATTTATACCACTTCTGAAGAACAAATGAAGAAAGCGCGTGAGTCCAGAGATCAGTATCAGGTAGCTCTGGAGGAAGGTCGAAAAGGCGCTATTACTACAGAGATTATTGAAGCACCTGTTTTCTATTATGCAGAAGCCTACCATCAGCAGTATCTGGCTAAAAATCCTGAAGGGTACTGTGGGTTGGGTGGTACGGGTGTTTGTTTGCCACCTTCACTGCAAGGCTAAAACGGTTAGATATTTACTCTGAGTGAGTAATCTACAGGCAAAAAAAACCGGACAGTCTCGAAGAGGGGAGATCTGTCCGGACGCAGTTTGCTGAACGAGTATCCTTAAGGAGTTGTTAACACCGATGCAACTAAAGATAGTCTTGCTTTCGCTGGCGCTCCTTGAGTAAATGTTCGCATGTTTATTCGCATTATCCTTATTTTTGATCGGTTATTACTTATCTTGGGTTAGGTTGTGAAATCTTATATCTGGTTTCGGCTCATGCCCCTCACTAGAAAACGTGTGGGGCTCAGGTGGTTCAGCAGGTCTGAAGTTATGGGTGAACACTCGCCAGACAACTGTGCTGCGAGGAGTTCTCCGGACAGTGGTGCGGTGATCAGTCCCCGGGAACCATGACCGGCATTAATGTATAAACCTTCCAGGTATTTGGGAGTCTGAGTGAAGTGATGCTTCACGTTCTTTCTGAGCATGGCAAAGTCTTCCAGGAACTGTTCCTGGTCAACAATGGTTCCCACCGCAGGCAGGTAGTCAGGCGTTGTGCAACGGAAGCTGGCTCTTCCATCCAGAATAGTTGCCTGCTCTCCCCCGAGGGCATGATAAAGAGCAGGAGCACATTCTTTCTGCATCATCAGGTTTTTCTGATGACCTTCATCGGTGACTTCTGTTGACTCATTATTAAAGTCGAAGGTAGCACCAATGGTATGCTTGCAATGAAAAGCAGGAGCAGCATAACCTTCACCACACACGGTGGTTTTCAGATGTGAGCTTTCTTTTGTCGCTTCAATCTCGGTAATCTGACCCCTGATGTTTTTTAATGGGATGAAATTCATCTGGGGGAGAAGAGTGGACGCTTTTGCACAGGCAATGATGACATGCTGGCTTTGAATACGGTTGCCGCCGTTGAGATTTAAGGTCCAGCCTTTCTCAGCTTTCTCAAGAGACTGCAATTGAGTATTGGTAACAATATTAATGTTCTCATGATGGGCCAGTGTTTGGCAGAACAGGGCAGGGTGAACCCAGCCTGCCTCGGGGAAGTAAAGACCATCCTGTTCAACAGGCAGCCCAGCTACATCAGACAGTTCACTGGCAGTTAAAAAACTCAGTAGATCGTTTGGAAAGTGTTGGGTCAGCTCAAGGTGACGTTTGCGCACTTTTTCATTAATGGCTAACTGGACGACGCCAGACTGCTGCCAGAGTTCCGGTTGTTGACTGACCAATGATTTCAGCAAATGAATTGTATAGAGGTAGCCTTCCGTTATAAATCGGCTGAGCGGTGTCCGGTTGGCTGATAGCTTGGTATACAGAATCCCCTGAGGATTGCCGGATGCCTCTCTGGCCAGACCGTTATGTTGCTCAAGCAGGGTGACTTTCCAGCCTCTTTCAGCCAGTGCCATGGCGGTGCTGCAGCCGGCCAGACCGCCACCCACAATGACAGCGCTTCGATTCGAATCGGATACTTCCGGCTGGAGATTGTCCTGAAACCACAGAGGTTTATTTACCCTGACTTCTGGCTCTTTTATCAGGCGGCCTTTAACCATCTCTCGTTTGTGGCCAAAACCGATGGTTTTTTCAACACTGAATCCCGCTTCACTGAGGCCATCTCTTACTCCTCTGGCTGAAGTGAAAGTGGCATAGGTGGTTTCAAGATGGCTTTTGGCTGCCATAGCTGTGAACAGTTCAGGCTGCCACATGTCCGGGTTTTTAGCAGGGCTGAAGCCGTCCAGAAACCATGCATCGACCTTGCCTTCAAGGTCCGGCAAAGTTTTCAGGACGTCACCCAGACATAGAGTCAGTTTGATCCGACCCATGGCAAAGCTGAAGTGCTGTTGGCCTTCCATGGCTGGCATATAGCATTCTACCAGTGGTTTTGAATATTCCGATAATTCAGGCCACATAGAGAGAGCCTGCTGCAAATCCTTTTGTGAGAGAGGGTATTTTTCTGTCGAAACAAAATGCAGCCTGGCTGTGGCCGGGGCTATCTGTTCAAACAAAGCCCAGGCACAAAGAAAGTTCAGTCCGGTTCCAAACCCGGTTTCACCAATTGTAAAACAATCGTTCTGTTTCAATGCCTCGAAGCGTTCTGGTAAAGCATTGCTGTCAATGAAAACGTGGTGGGTTTCCTTGAGGCCTGAAACGGTCGAAAAGTAGACGTCATCAAAGGTTGTTGAAACCGGCTGGCCGTTTTCTTTCCATTCAAGATCTGCATGAGTGAGGGTTTGTGAGGTGGGCTGCTGTGGCTCAGATGAAGCTTTTTTACTCATGCAGTGTCTCGAAATCAGGTATTTCGTGGTTGGATCGACCAGTATCCGGTTTGAAACCGCAGGGTCTATACGCAGTTTACCGAGCTTCGATCGAGAGTCTATAGAGGACGGCGAATCTACCGCTGGCCATATGGGTTGTCAATTAATGCAGAAATGAACTGATTTTCAAAGCCTTCATCTCTATCTGCTTTCAAAAAGACAAACCTTTCCAACCTGCAATCTTCAGGAAAGTTCCAGGCAATGGTGAGCCTGCATAATGCACTCAACACTGAATAGTTAAGTGCAGACATAATAAGGAATAATAAAATGAAAGCTTCCTACCAAAAGCCACAATCTTCATCCGCTCTTTTCAAAGCAGCCTTCGCTCTGACAGTGTCAGCGGCTCTGAGTACTCAGGCTGTAGCTGCTGAATCTGCAGTTGAAGAGGGTTATTACGCTTCTCTGGGTTATCAATCAGCCAATGTAAAAGCAGAGGGGATGGAAAACAGTTTGCGCCCCGGTATTGGCAGTTTTGTCAAAGGGGATGATCAGGATAAAGCGAACGCAGTTTCCATTGCTTTGGGTTATGATTTTGGTAACAACTGGCGCCTTGAAGGTGAATACACTTCAGCTCAGGAAGTCCACTTTACCAGTGGTTCCAGTATTTTTTCCGGTAGCTTGAATAACCATTACGCGGAATCTGAGCGGGTAATGTTTAACGTTTATCGTGATTTAAAACTCAAGGGCGGTTTTTCAGTTTATGCCACCGGTGGGCTCGGTGTCGCTAAAATTGAATCCAGTGGCTGGCAAGGCAATTCCTCCAGACAATACCATTCAAATACAGATACCAACCTGATTTATGCCCTGGGAGTGGGTGTTGGCTATGAGCCTGTGGAGAATGTGAACTTTTCTCTGGGCTATCGCTATGTCGATTTAGGGAAGGTAGAGAGTGGAATGAATGCCTTTGGAAACTCGAGAAACCTTCAGGATGAGCAGATGCGAGCTCACCTGTATTCCAGCGAATATTCATTGAGCGTTCGCTACACTTTTTAAGAATATTGCCCTGGCAGCAGATTGGATCACTGGTACAGCCAAGCGTTAATAGTCGTACATACTCTGTTCATCCTGAGCTTGTCGAAGGATGCTGGTAATGCACTTCGACAAGCTCTGTGCGAACGGTATGGGATTGAGCGCTTATCTGCACTAGTTTAAAGCTTTAAAGTTCTGACTTTGCAGGGAATCGTTTCTGACAGACTTTGGCTGTGTTAAGGAGATCAAGTCCTGAGAAGGTCGTAGTGGACGAGACCCTGTTGCCAGCAACCAGACAGTCATGATCCCAGAGATAGGGCAGCATTGGCCCACCTTTATACTGACAGTGATGGCTCCACAGGCTTTGGGTATTCTTCTCTACAAAATCACACATGAATCTGGCATCTTTGTCAGTAGCTAGAGGTATTACCTCTCCTACATGACGCATGAAGGCGCCTTTGAAGGCAGGGGTGTCTGTGTTGACCTTAAAATCTTCCGGGATCAGTTCAACCAGAATACCATCTTGGGTCACCAGCTTGTTGTCCGGATCAGAAACCGCTCTGAAAATGGACATGGCCTGGGTGTAATACTTCTGATCTGACAGTGCCTTGCCGAGTTTTACCAGTCCATCCAGTACAACGCCCTGGTTGTAAGTCCAAGTATTCTGTCCATTGTTAACACAGGTACGATCGGGCAGTATTTTCAAACCGTCGTTAATCAGAGAGTCCTCATTAATCATATGACTGCCCATCAACCAGTCGGCGGCTTTTTTGGCTTCATCCAGATAGGTTTGTTCTTTCTTAACTTGGTACAGTTCGATGGCCAGTGTGAGGTATAACTCATTGGTAATGGCGTTTTTATAGGACCTGTTTAAATCCCACCAGACCCCACCGCCACAGGTTGAATCCCAGTATTTTTCTCGAATATCGTCATAGACGTCAATGGCCACCTGAAGATACTCGTTGTGAGAGGTGTTGTATTGATAGGCCCTGACAAAGGCCAGTGCCCACCAGAGCCTGTCGCCGTTTCCCTGTTCAAACAGTTTACCCGTCTCAAGACCGAGCTCTGCTTTCAGTTCATAGGGCACAGAGCCTCGGTCTATTGAAAAGTCGGTGACGTTAAATGAAACTTTATAATTCAATAAAGTATGGAAGGAGACAGCATCCAGCCACATGCTCCTTTCACGTAATAGTCCGCAGGTGCCCGGTTGATAAAGCCAGGAAGGGCCTGCAGCAACATCCTTGCAGTAATAACCAACCTGTTGATTATTGACCAGGTCATGAACGTCTTTGTCTGAATAGTTGGCGGCTTTGAGATTTAAGCAGAGGACTAAAGTGAGTGAAAAAACGAGCCAGTAGAAAGAAACTTTTGAGAGAGAAGTATGAGTCATCATGAGAAGGCTGCAAACGATAGAAAGTTGAATGAGCCTTATAAAGATAGTTCTAAGAACTTGTTTGTGGGGTGACGGGGCAATAATTTCTGAATATTGCCCCGGATTTTCAAGAGGCCTTCTGAATAATCTGAGAGAGTGTCTGCAGGCAGGTTTCCCGTTTAACTTTGTCAAACAATACCTGGGCATTGGCTGAGCTTTTACTCATCATACTTAGCCATTGCTTGAGTCTGCCATCCAGATAGCGTCGCGGATTATTGATGAAATAGGGATGTTCCTGTTCGGGTGTTTCAGGTGCGGTTACTACCTTTTCAGTAAACCGTTTGATCAACGAGAGTGAGCGTGCCCAGCGTTCATCCATGCATTGAGTGTTCTGGCTGGCGACAATGGCCGCAGGCAAATCAGGATCGCGGAGAATACCCCGGCCAATCATGATGTTCTGACAGCCCGATACTTCCCGACAGCGATGAGCATCTTCAATGGTAAAAATATCACCGTTAGCCACCAGTGGAATAGACAGGTTTTCACGCAGATGAACCAATTCTTGCCAGTGAGCAGGAGGCTTGTATCCCTGGAGTTTGGTTCTGGCATGCACTACCACTGAGTTGGCACCTGCACTTTCAATGGCCCTGGCATTCTCCAGAGCTAAATCACTGTCCAGATAGCCCAACCTCATTTTTGCACTGACCGGGATGTCTGCAGGGACTGCTTCTCGAACAGCAGAGACGATTTCATGAATCAGCTCTGGCTCTTTTAGCAGGACGGCTCCACCTTTATGTCGATTGACGGTTTTGGCAGGGCAGCCAAAGTTCAGATCGATACCCAGAGCACCAAGTCTTGCAGCCTTGGCGGCGTTATAGGCCAGCATTTCAGGATTATTGCCCAGAAACTGGATGTGGACCGGAGTGCCGCCTCGAGTTCTGCACCCATGCTTAAGTTCCGGACAGATCCTGTGGAATGTCTGGGTGGGCAGTCGTGTATCGGTGATTCGAATAAACTCTGTCACGCACAGGTCAATGCCTCCGGCTTCTGTCAGCAGTTCTCGAAGCAGGTAGTCTACGACGCCTTCCATAGGTGCCAGGGTAATGGTGCTCATGAATGAATCGGTTATCGCTGTTTGGCAAACGCGACAATTTAACAGAAATTCCGGTGCCTACAAGTCGTAACTACTGCATCAGTATGGGTTTGGTATTTGCATTTTTATTTCCAGATAGGGTCGTTCACATATAGTTTACACGGACGTTTTAAATGCAGGATTGGCTGAGTAGGGTGTAGTGCTGGAAGAGTCACTTTTTCATGATCTTCGCCAGGTGGCTGAAATTGTTCTGGAAACTGAGCGCTTTTGGTAAATTGCTTATTTTTCCCTGACAGGGTAAATTTGCGGGGCGATGTCTCTGGACTGAGTGAAATGCGGCTCGAAGTGGCGGTTGTGTTTGAATTTATATTCTATTTTGTGAAATATAATTCATTTTTCGAGCTGAGATTGACTCTGTTCATGCAGACAGAATCTTTGCTTCGGGGGGAGCAGGCTTCTGTCATGTTATGCCGGAGCGTAGTGGGGGGTAATGTCCCTGAGCGGTTTTCTATCAGAAGCTGAGGTATAAAACTCACCTGCCTGAGAGAAAGCGGCACCACAGCAACAGCCATAATAAGAACAAACTTTTTTGCACTCTGAGAGAGGCGAAGAAGTTTAAACGTAAAACAGCCGTGAGTGAGTCATGTTGTGCGTCGCACGGATGATGTAAAAGAGTTTACGGTAATAACTATAACAAAGGATCCAGCTGACTATGTCTCCATCTGATCTTTTGTCAGAAGGCCTGAGCCTGATGGCTTTTGGAATGGGTTTTGTTTTCCTGTTCCTGACTGCTCTGGTGATTATCACCTCTTTGATGTCTCGGGTTATCGGGCGATTCTTTCCTGACCCTGTACCTGCCAGCCCTGTTTCTGCCCGGCAATCAGCCAGACCTGATGCCAATCAATACGACACCGAGCTGGTGGCGGCAATTTCTGCGGCCATTCGTATGCATCGCGCCAGAGAGCCTGGCTCAAAGAATACATAAAACAAATAAGTCAGGCGTAAGAGCTGCCTGATGGCTCTGAGGCAGAAGCAGCCTTGAGCTCAATATAGCCCTGCGCTGAAAACAGCCCTGGTGCTAAAAAAACATAAAAATTTTTAACAAGAATTAAAAATCGATTCTGGCCTGTTTGGGGGAATACGCCAATGTTTGACGTAAAACCGCTGGAAATAACGGACGTAGTGCTACGCGATGCTCACCAGTCGCTGTTCGCTACCCGTCTCCGTCTTGAAGATATGTTGCCCATTGCTGAAAAGCTGGACCAGATTGGTTACTGGTCTCTGGAGACTTGGGGTGGAGCAACATTTGACGCCTGTATCCGCTTTCTTGGAGAAGATCCATGGGAGCGTCTGAGAGCCCTGAAAAAAGCCATGCCCAATACTCGTCAGCAGATGTTGCTGAGAGGGCAGAACCTGCTGGGTTATCGCCATTATGCTGATGACGTTGTCGACAAGTTTGTCGAGCGTGCTGTTGCGAATGGTATGGATGTGTTCCGTGTTTTTGATGCGATGAACGATCCTCGCAACCTTGCCCAGGCTATGGCGGCTGTAAAGCGTGAGGGTGCCCACGCCCAAGGCACCATCTCTTACACGACCAGTCCTGTACATACCATGAACAACTGGATTGATCTGGCCAAGCAGATTGAGGACATGGGTGCGGACTCTCTCTGCATCAAAGACATGTCCGGCATCATTTCTCCAACGGATGCCTATGATCTGGTTTCAAGATTGAAGCAAGAAACAGACTTTGAAATTCAGTTGCATTGCCATGCCACGTCCGGACTCTCTTCAATGTCTCTGCTCAAAGCCATTGAAGCCGGGATTGATCGTGTTGATACCGCGATTTCTTCTATGTCCAGCACCTATGGTCACTCTCCAACAGAAGCCATTGTTGCTGCACTGGCAGGCACCGAAAGAGACACCAACCTTGATCTGAACAAACTGGAAGAAGTGGCTGCTTACTTCCGTGAAGTACGTAAGAAATACGCCAAGTTTGAAGGTGCCCTGAAAGGCGTCGATGCTCGTATTCTGGTGGCTCAGGTGCCCGGTGGCATGCTGACCAATATGGAAAACCAGCTGAGAGAGCAGGGTGCAAGCGACAAGTTTGACGATGTTTTGCAGGAGATCCCCCGTGTCAGGGAAGATCTGGGCTACATCCCACTGGTGACTCCAACATCCCAGATTGTAGGTACTCAGGCCGTTCTCAATGTACTAACGGGCGAACGCTACAAGAGTATTTCAAAAGAAACCCAGGGCATTCTGAAAGGCGAATACGGTGCTGCGCCAGCTCCTTTCAATGCAGAACTGCAGGCCAAAGTACTGGACGGTGCTGAACCAGTGACCTGTCGTCCAGCGGATCTTCTGGTAGCAGAAATGGATAAGCTGTCGACTGAACTGGAAGGCATTGCCAAAGAAAAATCCATTCAGCTGGCAGAGCAGACGGTTGATGATGTTTTGACTTATGCTCTGTTCCCACAGGTAGGTCTTAAATTCCTGGAAAACCGTGGTAATCCCGATGCCTTTGAACCGGCTCCGGGTTCAGAAGCTGATAAAGCAGAACAGTCAGCAGCATCAGCAAATACTGAAGGTGATAGCGGCGTTTATACCGTTAAAGTCAATGGCAACAGTTATGTCGTTGAAGTGAGTGATGGCGGCGACGTTACCTCTATCAATCAAACAGCTATCACCAGTCAGCCTGTCGCTGTTGATGCTCCTGTTGGTGACGGTGAGCCTTTGCCTGCTCCTCTGGCCGGTAATATCTGGAAAGTGCATGTCACTCCGGGTCAGGAAGTCCAGGAAGGTGATGTACTGCTGATTCTGGAAGCCATGAAAATGGAAACGGAAGTTCGTGCCCCCCATGGCGGCAAGATCTCTTCAGTAGGTGTTCGTGAAGGCGACAGTGTTGCAGTAGGCGACACTCTGCTGGCCATTGCCTGATAAGGAGCGAAGTTATGGATAAGCTTCTTAACCTGTGGCACGGGTCAGGGCTTTACAACATGACCGGCGGTCAGCTGGCAATGATTCTTGTTTGTCTGGGATTGTTATACCTGGCCATTCGCAAGGAATTTGAGCCGCTGTTGCTGGTGCCAATCGGGTTTGGCGGCATTCTGGCCAATATTCCTGAAGCGGGTCTGGCCTATTCAGCGATTGAAATAGCGGTGCATCAGGCCAAACCGGAAGTGATGCAGGTGATTTCAAACCTGCTTGGTTCAGAAGGGCTTGCCGGTAAAGAGTTGTTGGCGGCGTATGCGGCAGCAGGCAGTGCTGTGCAAATGTCCATTGATGGTGTGGTGTCAGATGCTGGTTACAACAACGGTGTGCTTTACCAGTTCTACTCTGTAGCGATTGGCAGCGGTATTGCTCCTCTGCTGATATTTATGGGTGTAGGCGCCATGACTGATTTTGGTCCTCTGCTGGCCAATCCGAAAACCCTGTTCCTGGGGGCTGCAGCCCAGTTTGGTATCTTTGCCACTGTGCTAGGTGCCGTCCTGTTGAATATGACGGGGATTATGGATTTCAGTCTGTCGGATGCAGCAGCTATTGGTATCATCGGGGGTGCTGATGGTCCAACAGCTATTTATGTGTCCAGCGTTCTGGCTCCACACTTGTTGGGTGCTATCGCAGTCGCAGCGTACTCGTATATGGCACTGGTACCATTGATTCAGCCACCCATCATGCGTGCACTGACCACAGAAGAAGAGCGTAAAATCGTTATGACTCAGCTTCGTACCGTCAGCAAAACAGAGAAAATTGTCTTTCCTCTGTTGCTGCTGGTTCTGGTTGCGCTGCTGCTCCCCGACGCGGCTCCACTATTAGGGATGTTCTGTTTTGGTAATCTGCTGAAAGAGTGTGGTGTTGTTGAGCGTTTGTCTGACACAGCTCAGAATGCGCTGATCAACATTGTGACCATCTTCCTGGGGCTCTCTGTAGGTTCCAAGTTGGTGGCTGACAAGTTCCTGCAAACTGAAACCCTGGGTATTCTCTCTCTGGGTGTCATCGCTTTTGCTATTGGTACCGCTACAGGTGTCCTGATGGCCAAGCTGATGAACCTGCTTAGCAAGAATAAAGTGAACCCTCTGATCGGTTCAGCAGGCGTATCTGCGGTGCCTATGGCGGCAAGGGTGTCTAACAAGATGGGGCTTGAGGCTAACCCTCAGAACTTCTTATTGATGCATGCGATGGGTCCAAACGTTGCTGGTGTGATTGGCTCTGCGGTCGCAGCCGGTGTCATGATCAAGTATCTGAGTTAACACTCACCTCTGTGCGGATATAGCTGGGTTATAAGCTCAGCTATATCCTCCTTTCTTTCCTATTCTGTCTGCTTTTTATTCGATCTGAAGCTTTTTCAACTCCCTGCATGGATACTGTTTGACAGCGGCGGTGTCAACAGTTACATATTCCAGTCACCTTTTTTGTCAGTATTGGAATATTCTCTATGGAATATAAAACACATGTCGTTCCAGTGAAGAAGAACATTGCACTGGTAGCCCACGACAAGAAGAAGGAAGAGTTGCTGGAGTGGGCTATGCGTCATCGTGATGAGCTGGCCAATCATCAGTTGTATGCTACTGGCACCACAGGAAGCCTGCTTGAGAAAGAATTGTCGCTGCCTATCAAGAAGTTTATCAGTGGTCCTCTGGGTGGTGATCAGCAGATTGGTGCCTTGATCTCGGAAAATCAGCTCGACCTGTTGGTTTTCTTCTGGGATCCCTTTGAGTCTCAGCCTCATGATCCGGATGTGAAAGCCTTGTTAAGAATTGCAGCAGTCTGGAATATTCCAGTAGCCTGTAATCAGAGTTCTGCTGAATTTATCTTTTCTTCACAAATGATGGGGCAGAGTCATGAGAGGAAAATACCGGACTATGATCATTATCTGAAATCCAGAGCTTTTTGATAGAAGCCTACCCCGGTTTTCATTGACTGCCTGTCGGAAATGCAGTCTGGAATTTCAGTCGCATTTCCGTAGGTATGGATTATAAAAATTAAGACGAATTATCCGGAAAGAAAGCGTTAAATCTCTGTCCCGATTGGATTGGAGTACCAGTACCTGCTTGATCAACCGTTTTGGCGTTGACCACTAAAATTCCAACTCTGATAAATAGCTCATCAACAGATAAAAATAATTAGAGCGAATCTCGATTTCCTGGCAAAGGAGGTGAGTTTTTTACGGCAAAAAAATTGCCCGTAAATGTTTACGGGCAATCAATTTTTGAAGAAATTCCGGGAAACGTCAGCCTTTATAGTGCGGCAGTATCTACGCTTTCATTTCCAATAGCAGATTCATAGTGACGACGTTTTTTATAGGTCACTTTTGGAGAGCGGGAAGCTTTCGGCTCTTCCATAAGAGTCTGGCACTCAATGGGTTTTTGAGGGGTAGTTCTGATTGAATAATTCTGATGACGATGGTTTTGAGTTAAAGGTGGTTGATACGGTTCAGGCTGGAACTCGACGTCATCATTGATGAAATGGTCGGCTTCGGTGGACAGGGTTTCCTGATCCTGACCCTCTTCCTGCATATTCAGACGCATTCGGTAAGGGTGGCCATAGCCTCTTCTTCTGCGGGGCTTATGCGATTTTGGCTCGGGTGGTTTTAAGCCAGTGAATTGTTCATAAACAGTGGCGTAAATGTATTTGCTCATTACTGCCTCCAAAGGAGATTCATCCCGGAAAATTAAATTGTTTATTTATGAGACGATGGTATTAAATCTCCATTAACGCATGTATAGGTAACAATACCTAAATAAAAAAGGCAGTACCTAGTAACTGGAAATGAAGAATTAAGTCGTTTTATTAACGATATATTAATTAATGACCATGATTGATATGACGCTTCTATAATGGCGCATTAATGTTTGGAGGCAATGATAGCAGTYGAGTATTTTTGAGGTTGCTTATTTAAATAATATTTTTGCATTTTGAAATTTTGTTAATAACTATTTAATTAAAATAGAATCGATTAAAAATGCGATCTGGACTTTAAAACGCTCTTAAGTTGATTTGATTATATAGCGGCAAGATTAATATATGCATAACTTTTAGAGAGTGATTTTTGTGGTTTTCTTTGTTTATCTTTGAACCCTGCTGTTATGTTTTGGTGTAACTCTTTTTGGTTGGGTTTGTGCTACTTTTTGCCCATGATGAATAAGTTTTTAGTCGTATAACTATTCTTCAGGAGTAAAAATTAGTTATGTGTCTTAATAGGTATTGGTCCCAATAGTAGAAAATAATTAGTTAATATATTTTGTAAATCAATGAGAGACAGTTTTCATCGGGCAGAAAGGCGGTCATCCTGACACTGCGATGCATAAGTAACTGTTATTATAATGAGTTGTCGAAGTCGGTTTTTGACTCAGCTCAACACACATGCATCTTTCCTTTCTGCTTCGTCCGGTCTTTATTTTTGATGTGACGAATCATCGGCTGACCCGTCAGTTTACTCGCCACGTCTAACACTTCATTACGGATTTTCAAACACGAGGAGCTGCCATCAATGAGCACTCAAGCCAAAGAACTCCCTGCAGGATGGGAAGGATTTGCTCAGGGTGAATGGACCGAGAGCGTTAATATTCGGGACTTTATCCAGAAAAACTATACCCCGTATGAAGGCGGCGATGACTTCCTCGCTGACGCCACAGAAGCCACCAGTCGTCTCTGGGACGATGTTATGGAGGGTATCAAGGAAGAGAACCGTACTCACGCCCCCATCGATTTTGACCACGACCTGCCTTCTACTATTACTTCCCATGAAGCCGGTTACATTCAGAAAGATCTGGAAAAGATTGTTGGTCTGCAGACTGACAAGCCTCTGAAAAGGGCTCTTATTGCCAACGGTGGTATCCGTATGGTGGAAACTTCCTGTGAAGTTTACGGGAAGCAGCTGGATCCCATGGTGAAGAAAATCTTCACCGAGTACCGCAAGACTCACAATGCCGGTGTATTTGACGTTTATACACCCTCTATTCGTAATTGCCGTAAGTCCGGTGTTATCACAGGACTGCCAGATGCCTACGGTCGTGGCCGGATTATTGGTGACTACCGTCGCATAGCTCTGTACGGTATTGATCGTCTGATTGCTGACAAGAAAGTACAGCACGGTGAACTGGATGCGGTTCTGGAATCCGGAGAAAACCTGGAGCAAACCATTCAGCTGCGTGAAGAGATCATGGAGCAGATTCGTGCCCTGATGCAGATGAAGGAAATGGCGGCCAGCTATGGTTGTGACATCAGCCAGCC
>NZ_LASA01000064.1 GCF_001562015.1 Endozoicomonas arenosclerae
TCAATTTGGATTTATAAAAGCCAGGTATCGAGGTTTGAAGAAGAATGACAATAAACTGTCTACTTTATTTGCCCTGGCGAATATTGTTCGACTGGATCAAATGATCCGGGCACAGGGTTAGTCCGCCCTGAAGTCACGAAAGTGGCTAAATATCATACAAATAAGGGGTTGAGACCTCTGATTTCAGTCCTACTTCGAACTCGATTCAAGAAGGGAAGTAAATTAGAGGTTATTCGCAGGTTCCCTAGTAGAGTTCAGATAAAATGCAAAAGATCAGTGGTCAAATTCGTTACCCTTGTGACAATCCAAAGCAGGAATTAACCGAACTCCTCATACTTCAACCGCATTCATTGCCTGCTCCAGTACGATCTGCCTTAGTCCACTCAAAAAGCCTTGTGCTACCCCGAGAATACAACTGAAGGTGCTCATCACAACTCCAGGACTGCCTCTCATTTGAGCCTTAAAGCCACGGCCTGCATTGCCTACAACAATGGCTGTATGGACCGAGAAATGGCTGCCTGGCCTGGGTGTCAGCATGTCCTTATCAATCTCACTGTCACCAGCCGCCATGATAGTAGCTCCTTTAAGCCCCAGAGCTCTTGCCAGCCTGCTAACCCACTCTCCCTTGGTCATAGGCAATGAGAGGATCATTTCATGTTTTTCGGGGTTGAATCGGATCTTGGCAATAGCACCAAAAAGATTAAACGCTGCCTGCCTCAGAAAATCCCTGGTTTCTTTATTATTAAGATCCATGTCAGCGCCAACAGTGAGGTTAAAAATGGGACCAGGTTCAGTATTCTGGACATTGGTGATCGAAACAAACTGTGCGGCGAAGAGCCGTGCCAACTGACTCGTCAGACCGGCTGTGTAGCCAACGTATCGATCAAAATGAAAGCCATCTGCTCTGATATGCAGGTTGTCTGGCAGCAAGCTGGCTGCAGGCATAAGGGCACTATGAAACCCCGTCCCCGGACGAGCCATCACATTCACGGCAGCATTCCAGGCTCTGGCACCACTGCCCAGTGAAATCAGATAGTCAGGCTCCGGCAATTGATGATCAGCAAAATATCGCCATTCATCATGACCAATAATGGCACCTGTCACTACCACCAGTCTCAGCTTTCCCTGGTCACGCCATTTATTCACAAAGGCTGCAAACATTTCCCTTAATCGCTTCGTTAACTCTCTTTTGACCGGGTTAGCTGGCAATAAAGTTTCATCAAGGTCTGAGAGTAAAACCACTTCTCCGATCAGGTTCGCCATCTCTTTATCAAGCTGAGCCAGTAAACTTTCAAACTCCTTCAACTGTTTTTCTTCATCCCAGCCATCATCCGGTGGCAAACCTTCTCCTGAACGGCCCCATCCAATAGCCCCTCCATCTGACTGACGCCTTTGCCCTGAGCCCTGTTGGCTGGGAGACTGATCGCTGCCACTTCCCTTCAGGTTCAGTTTTCCGGAAGAGCTTCTCAACATCAGCGTAATAATCGGCAATGGACTTCTACCTCCACCTCGACCATATCCGTCTCCCGGGTACTGATCAAAGCCACCACCGCCAACACTGGCCTCCAGCGGTATTGCAAAGCGATCGGCTTTTTCTGGTATTAATGGAACAGAAGAATTCACAACCAGTACACGGTCACCATCGGCATAAACGGTAACAGCCACCAGAGAGTGGATAAGAAAAAGAGAAAAAAAGACAGGCTGCAGAAAGTACTTCATTCTTACATCCCGTTAAAAAGGGATGTGAATTATAGTTCATCATCAGCTACAGGAAGGACATCATCGACTCAGCGTTTGTTTTCCTTGCTTCCTGAACTGACCAAACTGTTTTTGGCCACACTGATAAAGCTGCCTTTATTGTTGCCCAGTGGCTGACCACAGGTACAGAAGATCTTCTCATCCATATCCAGACCCTCCAGATTCAAATCCATGTAATGTTTTGAGATACGACTTTTATGGATACGCACCACACTTCCTTTACCTATCTTCAGGTATTTCCAGAGCTTTTTCTTACAGCGGGCACATTTAAAAACAAGCACAGAGGTCTTTTCTCGTCACGAAATCAGGAATATTTCTTTAACAGGGGAGGGAGGTTAACGTTTTTCTTCAGCGACACCTATCGGAACTGTTTATGGTGCATATAAAAACGGCAAGAACATTAGATGTCTTGCCGCCTGTATACATCAGGGTGTGATAATCAGTTCAACAAACCTTCAACCAGATCAGATTTGTAGTGCTGCATCCAGCCAATGGATAAACGACGACTTCTAATAATGGTCTGCAGGTCACGCAGAGCCAGATCAAACTCATCGTTAATCACCAGATAGTCAAATTCAGCATAATGAGACATCTCATCAACGGCTTGATTCATACGACGGTCGATCACTGCCATATCGTCGGTACCGCGACCAATCAAACGTTCGCGCAGTGCTTCCTTGGAAGGAGGCAGAATAAAGATGCTGACAGCTTCCGGCATCAGTTTGCGAACTTGCTGGGCGCCCTGCCAGTCAATTTCCAGAATAACATCTTCACCGGTATCCAGCTGTTCACGAACCCAGGCTTCGGAAGTGCCGTAGTAGTTCCCAAACACTTCAGCGTGCTCCAGAAACTGGCCTCTGCTCATCAACTCCAGAAAGATTTCCTTGCTGGTAAAATGATAATTCACACCGTCCGTTTCTCCGGGACGAATCGGGCGTGTGGTATGGGAAACCGATACCTTCACATGAGGAGTCGACTGCACCATAGCCTTCACCAGACTGGTTTTACCGGCTCCCGAGGGGGCTGCGATGATATAGAGTTTGCCTTTAATTGCCATGATATCTCCAAACGGCATGAGGGCTGCCGGGGAATTATTCTAAATTTTGGATCTGTTCACGCATCTGCTCAATCAGTACCTTAAGGTTAACGGCACTTTGTGTCAGACCTGCGTTAATGGATTTTGAGGACAACGTATTGGCTTCCCGATTGAGCTCCTGCATCAGGAAATCGAGACGACGGCCAATGGCCCCTTTTTTGCCCAGAGTGTGTTTTACTTCAGCGACATGAGTGGACAAACGATCCAGCTCTTCATCAACATCCATTTTTTGGGCGAGAATCACCAGTTCCTGCTCCAGACGATCCGGATCCAGTTCAGCCCTGGCTTCTTCCAGACGATCAAGGAGCTTCTGCCGCTGGGACTCCAGTAGATCAGGCAGAATGGAGCGTATGTTATCAACTTCTTCGCTGATACCTTCCAGCCTTAGGAGGATAAACTTCTCAAGCTCAGCACCTTCTCTGCGGCGAGCATCTGACAGTTGTACCAAAGCCATTTCAAAAGCCTTGATAGCTGCAGCATGAACAGGAGCCAGATTGGCCTCTTCATTATTCATGATGCCAGGCCATTGCAAAACCTCCAGAGGATTTACACCGGAAGCGTTGATGAAGTAAGTCTCAACTTTGTTCACAACGGACTGCAGGGCTTCCAGAGAAGATTCGTTAACACTCAGGTGCTTTTGCCCCTCGGCCAGCTGCAATTTCAGAGAGCATTCCACTTTGCCTCGATGCAGATGCTTTCTCAAAGCTTCCCGCAAGGCGGGCTCTACTTCCCTGACAGCTTCTGGTAAACGAAAATGGGGCTCCAGATAACGATGATTGACTGAGCGAATTTCCCACACCAGGCTGCCCCAGTCCTCCTGGACCTGAGTACGGGCAAATGCAGTCATACTGGAAGTCATAAGTTTCCCTATTGAAACAATCAAACTGAGAAGTACCAGCAGCCATGTGCAGACAATGGCTTATGTCCTATGCATCATGCTGCGTTCCACAATAAGCTCCGATCACTATCAAGCATGGATAGTTCAATCACTTTTGTGAGAGTAAGAACCTTAAACCATCGTACAGCTTTTCTTGGCTATAGAAACAGAATCAAGGCTTCACAACCTGCAGGAGCTTTTTAAGGCAGTAATTGCCTTTCATTTTCTCACTCAGACAGTACAGAAATCACAGGTTCCTCGGCCGGAAATGGCTGAACTGTTGTACTGTCCGGAAAGTCGCTGCCTGAATGTAAGGCAACCATGGAAGATGTCAGGTTTTTGATTAACCAGATCAGGAGCGAAACATTGAAACTGACCAAGCCTGAGCCAGTCTTCTGTGATCACCCTGTCTTTTTCAAAGTAGATGTTTGATCTGGTGCTGCAAGGATACATTAACAGCAAGCAGTATCAAGTTTGGATTGATGGCTGTACGATTCTGATCATCACACAAACCCGAAAAACGCCCCAACTCAAAGTCCAGACCAGTAATTGCTGCATTTTTACAGTAAACATAGTGCCTGCAGCCTGCCTTGGTTATAATTCCGCTTTTAATATCCCCGGCGGTAGAAGGTAAGACCATGCGGCGTCCTAGCGGAAGAACTGCAGATCAGTTACGCGACATCAAAATTACTCGTGAGTACACCATGCACGCCGAAGGATCAGTGCTGGTTGAATTTGGCAACACCAAGGTGATCTGCACGGCATCCGTCGACAAGTCAGTTCCCCGCTTTCTTAAAGGTTCCGGACAGGGCTGGGTCACTGCCGAGTACGGCATGTTGCCTCGTTCAACCACAGACCGTATGGGTCGTGAAGCAGCCAGAGGCAAACAGGGTGGACGTACTCTGGAGATCCAGCGCCTTATTGGTCGCTCCCTGCGGGCAGCTGTTGATCTGAAAAAACTGGGCGAGAACACCATCACCATTGACTGTGATGTTATCCAGGCTGACGGTGGTACTCGTACGGCTTCTATCACAGGTGCTTGTGTGGCACTGGTCGATGCTATCCGTTATATGCAGAGAAAAAAGATCATCAAAACGGATCCTTTCCTGCAGCTGATCGGCTCTGTTTCTGTGGGTATCTATCAGGGCAGTCCGGTTCTGGATCTGGATTACCCGGAAGATTCCAATGCTGAAACTGACATGAATGTTGTCATGACAGAAGAGGGTGGTTTCATTGAGATTCAGGGTACGGCTGAAGCTGCGCCATTCAGTCAGAATGAAATGATGGCCATGCTGGCACTTGCCAAAGCCGGTATTGATGATCTGGTTAAGCTTCAGAAAGAAGCTCTGGCAGAGTAAAAAGTTATGTCCAGGCCAGCCTGCTGGCCTGGTTCCTTAGCTATCTGTATTGTTCAAAGCTACCAGCAAGGGCTCCAGATAACTCATGTTTCTTCTCACTTCGTCAGAATCATGCTCTGGAAACGCATACCCATGTAACGCTCCTTCCCTGGCCAGATAAAGACAATTCTGACTGCCAGCCTGTAGCTCTTTTTCCAGTGTTTCTTCATCATAGAGCTGCACAATATTGGGGTCTTCCATGACCAGTGGAGGCAATCCAAAACGAATCAGCGCGTTATTCGCAAGCAACATGGCCGTTCTGAGATTGGCATCCGGAAACGGGTGTATTTGCATGTATCTGGGTAACATCCAGGCAATAGCCTTATAGATATCTTCGTTGGTCTCAGCTTCCTGCAGTGAGTTTTCAAATTCATCCAGCACATACTCAAGCAACTCTTCGATATAGGTAGCAGGTACCGACTGTATCTGAATACTTTTATGCCCATCCTGCTCAAGAGCCTCACACATCAACCTTGCGCTTTCTTCGTCCTGAATGACGGCAGGAACCAGATTTTGTAAACGATCCAGCAGTAAAGCTCTCACATTTTCCTGATATTTCATGGGACCGGATGCTGCGATCACATTCCGAAGCTCACTTGTATCCAGCAGGTATTCAAGAATATCACCTCCTACAGGAATATCGGTTCTGACTCCAGTGGAAGCATCACGATGGCGAATGAAGAATAAAGGTTCCTGAATCTCTCCAACAATCCTTTCAAACTCTGTCCTGTATCCTTCAGCCTGACGAAGCCCCTTACCTGTGTGAATAAGGTTTTCCTCAACGACAGGGAATGAGACCCCCACGGTATCAAACTTTCCACCCTGACGCCTGACCTTAACCCGGGCATTCTGTAGATAGCTGTCACCCATGACTATTTGATGAAGGACCCTGGCAACCTCCTTGGCATTTGGTAAACCGCCTTGCTCAGCATGAGAGACCAGCATTGCCAGAGCACTGGACATTTTAGTGACACAACCAGGCTCTCTTTTCTCATAGTTGGAAGCACCCTGCTCTCTTCTCAGCAACCTTCCATCAATAAACAATCTGAGTAAGTCCACTTCTGAACGATTGGCAATATCCTTTACTCTTTGCACCCCCTTGGCACCATCTTCAAGTGGAGCCTGTTTGAGCAACAGAGTCATTGCCCTGATATGACTGGCCTTACGGGGTTTTGGTGGAGGGGGTGACTTTTTGACGGCCGGAGGCATTTGATTGGCTTGTTCCGTTGTTCTTACGTCCCGAAAGTTATGACTTCCATCTTCCTTTTGAACAGGTTCTGGCAGGGGGTTATGTACCTGCTCGTTATTACCCGGCTTTATGGGTCTGCTATCCATCATAACGGTCCTTGTCCACTCTTGTTCTGAGTATAGAGAACCGTTGCCAGCCTCCTCTGTATGAACTGCTCATGGCTTTTTCAGAGAAAAAAAACCAAACCCTGATTTCAGGATTCAACAGGAAGGTATTCAGCCGAAATCAATGGAAGGAAGGAGGCTGCTTGCATGGATGGCATTGATCAGAGCCCAGCGTCACCAAGCGGGAAGAATCGTAAAAGCTCAGAGACGGATAGCCCGAAAAGGGTTAAAACGCCTATGGGCCCGTTATCACCCGTAAAAACTGGCAAATTGCTGCCAACACCAGACAGCTCCAGGGATTACAAAAAGCTGTCAGATCATGAGATTCAATCCACTATCACTGAAAACAGTGACTCTGGTATTGGCACTCTGGCCAGCAACAGTACTTCCGCCCTGGACGATACTTTTCCTCTGGACCCAGAAGAGCAGCTGGAACATCTACTGGCCGAAACCCGGAAAATTCTGGGTGATTCATTTGATAGTCGCCTGTTTCTCAGTGGCAGGGGACAGGCTCAACTTGAACAGATAGAACGTATGGCTGACTGGCTGCTGGACAATATAAACAGTATTGCAGCCATATACTCCGATGCCGAACCTGAGATACTGAGCAAGCTGCTGTCCGCATTGAAAGCCGCTGAGAATAATCCGGCTCATCGAAAAGAACTCTCTCCCCACAGCTTTGCCATGCGCTCCATCATCCTTTTGGCCAGTGAAAAGTCCGGAGCCGGTATAGAGTCATGGGAGGCTTACACTCAGCAATCCCCAGGTGAAAAAGCCCTGACGCTTTCCGATCCTGAATTCTGGCCCTGGATAGAAAAGCATACCAGCTGGATACCTGAAGCCCAGGCCGCGTTTCTGAAATATGTTGAAACGGCCTTTGTTGCTGCCCGAAAACTATCGTCCAGACATCAGGAAGATCAGATCGTTGCCTACAAAGGCGGGTTTGGAGCCGGCAAAACATCCCATGGCAAGGAGGCTTTCGGCCAAGATGAAGATGCCAAACCCCTGTTCTCCGGGAGTGTTGCCCCTGACAGCGCCAAACATATCATGCGAAAAGCCATGCCACTTTCCCACGGCACAGTCCACCTTCAGGGTTCCAATATGGCATTCAATCTCTTTGACGGCCTAATTGACAGACAAGGGATGGGCACCATTGTTTACGACACCTCCCTGTCCAGAGCTTCAGACATTGAGAATATGATTAAAAAAGCAGTGAAGGCAGGAAAGCCCTTCAAGGTTGTGGATATAGCAAGAGACGACAAAGCCAGAATGCTGGCCGTTTTAGGCCGAAAAGTCGATGGGGAAGACCCTCGCATACCTGCCAGCTTTTTGTTAGCCGGTGCAAAAAGAGATCGTGCAGGCCGGGCGGAGTGCCTCAACACCGTTTTAAAGAGTCAGAAAAGCCAACACATTGATAAGAAAACGAAAGAGACTAAAGAGCTGATCCACAGTTATGAGCTTTATTGTGGCGACTCAACCGGATCAGACCGGCAATGGCTTGTCACTTTGAAATCGTCAGAGTCCCCTCAGTGGAATCCCGACTTATCGAAAGAAGAAATAGAACACCGCCTTGCCAGCCAAGGTATTAGGTTTAATGCTGACTCCGGACTATTCGAGCTTCTGAACCCTTCTGAAGACTGGAGTGCTGTTCTGCATAAGGAGCTTCATAAGCCCACCAGAGAGTTGATCGGAAATCTTTCAGAAGGAGAAGCTGCAGTTCGTCAAAAGCAGTTAATGGGAAGAACTATTCAATTTGTCCGTCCATTAGCCAGTAAGTCCGCCGAAGATGCTTACTATTCTTTGGCCCTGCCATTAACACTAACCCTGCCTAAAGAAGCCTTTCTGGATGCATTTTCTGTACTGGATGCAGAAGCGACACAACAATTGCTCAATGACATGTATGAGGCTTCGAAGGAAGAACAACCCATCAGCTATATGGATCTGCCCACGCTTTTTGCCCTGGAATTCAATCGATACCTGACGGCTACACCGAGCATCTGGCCAGAAAAAAATGAATAGATTTGAGAGCGTGATGAAAGGATTGACGGTCAATGGGGGGGATATCAGACTCTAAAAATGATTTCACCCACCAGGATGAAATCATTTTCAGCGAAAGCTTACTGATCAGCTCTCCAGTTCCCAATCAAAGTCAATAATGACCGGGGCGTGGTTAGAGAGAACCTGATTCTTGTAGATACCACCGTTCAGAACACGGTGACGCATACCTGCCGTAATAATCTGGTAGTCGATACGCATGCCCAGATTGTCATGACGCAGGAACTCATCCTGCCACCAGCTGTATTTGCCTGACTCACGATCTACTTCACGGTAGGCATCAAAGAAGCCCATATCTCCCAGAAGCCCTTCCATCCAGCCGCGTTCAGCTGGCTGAAAACCGGAAATCTCTTCAGAGTCGCGCCAGTTAGCCACATCGATTTTACGATGAGCAATGTTCCAGGTACCTGCCATGATGAACTCACGACGCTTGCGACGCTGCTTGTTCAGGTGGTGAGAATAGTTGTCCAGAAAACGGTATTTAAAGTTCTGGCTGGCAGAATCATTGCCTTCAGGAACATACATACTGGCAATACTGATCTTGTCAAAGTCAGCCTGGATGTAACGGCCTGTTTCATCAGCCTCAGGAAAACCGAGACCACTGATAATAGCCTTTGGCGCCTGGCGAGTATAAATGGCTACACCACCACGATCTTTTCTGTCGTAGCCACCATAGGCGTAACAGAAATATCCATCGAGCTGATACTGGTCTTCCTCCATTGCAAATTCATCCTCACGGATATCCTGCAAACAGATAAGATCGGCATCCTGGTCCATTAACCAGTCAAACAGGCCTTTTTCACGCGCGTTTTTTATGCCTTCGCAATTAAAGCTGATAACTCTCATTATTGACTACACCTTGCCTGGACCAGATCTGGCCCGGCATAAAGCAAAATACCTGATTGGACTGTCGACCAAAATCGACCGCCGTCAAAACAGGCTTAATCCTGCATCTGCCTCACACCAATGACTTGGGAGACAACTTGATGCGCAAAGCCACAAGCTGTTCTCCAAACCAGAACATTGCTTTCCGGAATCCGGATCAGCAAAACCGCCCTGGTTAAACCATGGAAATGACTGAATAGTTAATTGGGCGACATTTCCACAGTAAAAAGTTCAATTACACAGAGTACAGGAAAAGAGGGAATTTTAACTGACGAATGATACAGGGTTGTCGCCGATATGTTTATCCGCATAAATGCGACCCCCATTTCTCAAAACATCACAGCAGGATAGTGCCATCAGTGTTCAAAAGATTATTTTCTTCGCTCATGGCTGCTTTTGGTTTTTTCTCATTTAAATTAACCATTCCGGAGAATAGCTGCCCCGATGGTTACTTGGCAAAAGTATTTTCCAAATAAGATAAAGCCCGAATAGTTCATTGAACTTTCTATCAGAATTCTCACACCAACAATTATAAGACAAAAGTCGTAAAGAGTATTTCTATTCGATTTTCTTCAAGGCACCGGAACCATTCATACTGACAATGATGGTAGCTCCAGCCGCTCAAATTCTACTCTGGCAGGAAGCCCGCATGAACGGGGATAAAGTTCAACCCAAAGCATTCGAGTATACACAGAACCTGAAAGAACCCGCTTTTCATTGTAAAATAGCGCTACATCCCCATGAACAGGCATTTGATACATCATGCTCGACTATCAGAGAGAATTTCTGGACTTCGCCTTAAAAGAACAGGTGATTCGTTTCGGTGAGTTCACCCTCAAATCCGGCAGGAAATCTCCATACTTCTTTAACGCGGGTCTTTTCAACACAGGCGAAGCCATCAGCAAAATGGGGCAGTTCTATGCCCACGCTCTGGTGAATGCCGGTATTGAGTACGATATCCTGTTTGGCCCTGCCTATAAGGGCATCCCTCTGGCCACCGCCACCGCCGTTGCCCTGTCCGAGCATCACAGCCTGAATACCCCCTGGTGCTTCAACCGCAAGGAAGTCAAAGATCATGGTGAAGGCGGCAATATTGTAGGTGCCCCGCTGGAAGGTCGCGCCATCATTGTTGATGATGTGATTACAGCTGGAACAGCTGTTCGAGAAGTTATGGAGATCATTGATCAGAGTCCGGCCAGCCCGGCTGGGGTCATGATTGCCCTGGACCGACAGGAAAAAGGCAAGGGAGAATTGTCTGCTATTCAGGAAGTCGAAAGAGATTTTAACATTCCTGTGATCAGCATTGTGACACTCAATGACCTTTTGTCGTATGCTGAGGGCAATAACGACATAAAAAAATATGCTCCTGCCATCAGGGAATATAGGGAACGCTATGGAGTCTCATGAAACTCCTCACTGATTTTAACTCTAAAAATGCAGCTGCCTCCGGCTCTACAACGATCTTCAAGTTCCAGAGTAAGCTGCATTTTCGGCTTTTGGCCGTTTGCTTAACGGCTTTAACACTTTCTGCGCCAGTCATGGCGCAGAATCTCTATCGCTATATCAACAGTCAGGGTAATCCGGTCATCGCGACTACCTTACCCTCTGGTCAGGCTGACAAAGGCTATGAAGTCATTGATAAGCATGGCCGCGTCATTCAGATTGTTCCCGCAAAACGAGACGCTAATCAGCAAGCAGCTCTGGCCCAGGAAGAGGCACGCCTGAAATCTATTCAGAGTCGCAGGGAACGTGACAGGGAGTTAATGCGTCTTTACTCAACACCCGATGAGGCCCGCTCAGCCCTGCAACGCAAAATCTCCGAGATGCAGATTCAGATTGAACTGCTACAGGGGACCAGCCTGAGAATCAGGAACCTTCTCAACAGCAAGCGACAAGAGTCGGATAATCTGAAAAAAGCCAATAAAGAAGTGCCTGAAGTCCTGTCCGATGAAATCAATACCAAAACAGATCGCCTGAATCTAAACGAACAGAGAATCGCCCACCTGAAGAATGATCTGGAACAGGTCAGATTAGAATTTCATGCGGACATACAACGACTGGAAGACTTGCTGAGACAAAAACATTTGCAGGATGGCGTGGTTGAACAGCCGCACATCACTCAAACCCTGCTGGCAGGTGACTGGCAAAGCCGGGATTCTTTCTGGCTCGACTGGACACTGAACAATAACGGAACCTTCAGCACCAAACGTAAAGATCCTCTGACAGGCAAACTCGTAGAAAAAACCGGAACATGGACGCTGAACAATACACTGCTGGTGTTTATGGTGAAGCATAAAGCCACCACTGACAGTCGTGGAAAAATCAAAAAGCGCCGGGTAGCGGAAGAAATTCAGAGCAGGATCCTGGAAGCCGATACCCGCTCGATGGTGGTGTATCTGGAGGGCTCTTCAGTCACTCTGAATCGCCCCTGATCACAATCCCTTAACGAAAAACAACTGTTTCAAGCACTTCCCACTGAGCGGACCACAGCTCGGTTGGCTTTCGCTTGAACTCGCTGCGTACATACTGGCAAATACGCCCTTCAGCAATAGAAAGAAGCATGTTGGCTGTCGTGTTGAGAGTAGCCTGTGGTCTCAAGCCTTCATTCAGTTCTGCATCTCTCAGAACCTGTTTGATCTGGGTTTCCAAACGGTCAAACAGTTTAACCACTCTCTGTCTAAGGCGATCCGGTTCCCCGGCCAAAGCATCTCCAGTGAGAATTCGGGTCAGGCCCGGATTCTTCTCACAGAAACCCAGCAGCAGCATCAGAATTTTTCCACATCGCTGCAAAGCTTTCTGCTCTTCTTCCAGTATCAGATTAACCCTAGAGAACAGGGCATCTTCAATAAACTCTATCAGCCCCTCAAACATTTTGGCCTTGCTGGGAAAATGGCGATACAGAGCCGCTTCTGACACCCCCACTTCCTTGGCCAGAGAGGACGTAGTGATTCGCTCTCCGGGGGCATTTTCCAGCATATGGGCCAGTGCCTGCAGAATTTGATCCTTTCGGGAAACTTTCCTGGTTTTATCCATTACTTCTCGACACCGTCTTAAACTATTGTCCATAGCTCATGGCTGTAATGACAGGAAAGCCCACTCAAGCTTTCTGCCATGTTTAATTCTTTCGGTGAGCTGTACTTCCGGCTCAAGGCTTTTGGCCACCCGTAATCAACGTACCAACCCCCTGATCGGTCAGCAATTCAAGCAGCAGGGCATGAGGCACTCGGCCATCAATGATATGCGCCCGATTAACGCCATTGCTTACGGCACTCAGTGCACACTGGATTTTGGGCAGCATGCCTCCGTAGATAGTGCCATCCGCAATCAGTTTCTCGACCTGTGCTGAGTCCAACCCTGTCAGCAGCTCACCTTCTTTACTGAGCAGCCCCGGAGTATTGGTCAACAGGAGCAACTTCTCAGCATTAAGTGCTTCTGCAAGATGCCCCGCCACCAAGTCGGCATTGATGTTATACGACAAACCTGATTCATCCACACCAATGGGAGCTACTACCGGAATAAAGTTGGAGTTCTGCAGCATTTCGACAATGCTGGTATCGATGGATTCCACTTCACCTACATGGCCAATATCAATGATTTCTGGCGCTGACATCTCGGGTGTCTTGTGGGTCACCTTCAGACGACGAGCCATAATGAACCGACCATCTTTACCTGTAACACCTACAGCACGACCACCATTGTTATTAATAAGCGTGACAATTTCCTTATTGACCAGGCCACCCAGAACCATTTGAACCACATCCATGGTGCTTGAGTCTGTCACTCTCATGCCCTGAATGAATCGGGTTTCCAGATTCAGACGCTCCAGCATGGATCCGATCTGAGGACCGCCACCATGAACAACAACGGGATTGATGCCTACCGCTTTCAGCATAACAACACCCTGGGCAAAGGCATTTTTCAGCTCTTCACTCTCCATGGCATTGCCGCCGTACTTGATCACTATGGTTTTACCGGCAAAGCGCTGCAGGTAAGGCAAAGCCTCAGTGAGCACCTGAGCCCGGTCATGCAGTGGCAGCTGGGTTGTTTTTTCCATCACTCCTCCTCACATCGGTCAAAACACAATCAACCGGCTGTTTTTTAACGTTCTTGTGGCTCATCGTGTTGTGAGACGATGCAGGTTAGCAGATCACTGTGTCCTAGTGAATGCTGGAAACCATTGAGATCCGAATAAGCAAAACATAAATAAAGATCTACTCTTTCACAGAATCATGAACAGTGACAGAGAAAGAGTTCGCAGGATGTTACCTCGATCGATTATTGTTGTTTTGCTTTCGATAGCGCTTTTGATAGCCAAAGCATTTGGACTTCCTGTAATGCCTCACGATCAGGCACACTCCATTCAACCCATCAATGAGCATTACCCAAAAGGCCAACGACCAGGACATTGGAAATGGGTAAGCCATACCCAACCAGTCCCGAAAGATGCCGACAGAACTCAAGATGGAACCAGCTTCTGTCTGACTTATGACGACAGCAGCGAAGCCTGGCTTCCAGGAAGAATCATTGAGCCGAAGTGGTCCGGTTCAGAACACTCCGTATGTTTGTACTTTCTGAATATGCAGGCTCAGAGAGTTGCTTCATTCTGGGTTCTCATGAAACTCGAAAACAATCCCCTGAGCATTGGTTGGGCCCATTTTTTTACCGACGACCTGCCTGAAATCAATCTGGGTCAGGAACTGTGTCTGCATACATCTTCATACGGAAAATATACTCCTGGCCTCACCAAATTAGTGGGTGGCCAAACGGTCTGTGAGTCGGACCAATACTATACCGACTATTCCACTCTTTACTTTATCCGTACCAGTATCAGCACAACCCTATTAGGCCTCTCTGTAATCACGACCAAACTCGTGACCCTGGCGATGTTGGCCCTTGCCTGTTCACAGCGTGCCTCTCGCTTACCGCCAATCCAGCTCCGTTACACCTTATAGATTTTCATAGAATGGCAGGACTTCCATGACCCTCAGAACTTTATTGTTTTCTCTGTTTCTAGTCGGCTTTACTTATGGGGCAAAGGCTGCTGACCCTTCGGTAGAGGAGCTGATACTTTCTGGCTGGAAGTGGGTGGATGAAAAGCACCCCATTACTTCAAATGTTTACCCACTAAACCAAAACCAGAGCCTGTGCCTCCACCGGGATGATGCTAGTGGACAACCTTATCCTGGTGTCATTGAATTTCAAGGTACCCCCTACCGCTCACTCTCTGCATGCCACTACTCTGATGGAAGAAAGTCGTATTCAACCCACAGGTTTTGGGCTTTACGTGGTGACTACCACTACTACCTGTTACCCAGTGGTCAATACACTGGCTTGATCCATTCGCAGTTGGGGATATCTGATCAGATGAGGAATATCTGTATGGTTGAGGATCAAGCTTCCAAAAGCTTGCTGGTGGGCTTTAAACCCGACAATACTTTCGGATGTTCAATAGAGGGCGATCTGTATCCGAACTATCTGCACTTCCATCATCAGGGATACTCTCTGCTCAACCAGGTCCTCAATTTATCAGTTTGGACCGCTGTAACCATTACATCAGCTATTGTTTTCGCTGTTTCTGCGGTGATCATGGTCTGTATTGTGCCAGACGAGCTATGGGGCAGAGGCGCTATTCTTCGAGCAGAGGAGGCTACAACACTCTGAAAACAACCAGAGTTTGCAGTCATTATCAGAAGGGGAAGTCCCCCTTCTGAAAAAGACAAAGGCTTTATTTAGTACCTGAATGGCCAAAGCCACCTGCACCACGGTCGGACTCATCAAAACTGTCGACAATATCCAGTTTGGCCTGAACTACAGGCACCAACACCAGCTGGGCAATACGCTCGCCCGGCTCAATGGTGAAGGTGGTATGACCACGGTTCCAGCAGGACACCATTAGCTGGCCCTGATAGTCAGAGTCGATCAGACCCACCAGATTACCCAGAACAATACCGTGCTTGTGGCCCAGTCCCGAGCGAGGCAGGATCATAGCGGCCAGAGAAGAGTCTTCGATATGAATAGCCATACCGGTAGGCAACAGTTCAGTCTGTCCAGGCTCCAGTGTCAGAGGTTTTTCCAGCATAGCTCTAAGATCGATGCCCGCAGAACCATCTGTCGCATAGGCTGGCAGGGGAAATTCAGAGCCCAGACGCGCATCAAGAATTCGGGTTTTCAGTGCTTTCATTCTTCACCTAACGTAGTGTTTTCCTGCTCTCTTTTCCATTTGCGGAAACGGCGCGCAACAATTTTCAGAATCTTTCTCGACAACACTTTCTTGGAAGCCCTGGGCATCGGCTCTTCAAAATCTTCACCCAGCACGGTCACTTCATTATTGTCGCTACTAAAGCCAATTTCACCATTGGATACGTCATTGGCAACTATCAGATTCAGTTTTTTACGGCGTAACTTGTCGGCTGCATAACCCAATACATTCTGGGTTTCCGCTGCGAAGCCTATGACAAAGGGTCTGTCATCCAGATCTGCCACCGATGACACTATATCGGGATTCTTGACCAGCTTGATTTCCAGAGTTTCAGAAGGATCGTCAGGATTCTTCTTGATCTTGTCTTTCTGGATTTCCATAGGACGATAATCACAGACTGCTGCACAACCAATGAAGATATCAATACCTTCAATATTTTCCTGAACCGCCTGATGCATATCCCTGGCACTGATGACATCAATGCGATCAACCCTGTCAGGGGTTTCCAGGGCAACCGGACCACTGACCAGCTTAACAGAGGCACCGGCTTCCATAGCCGCAGCGGCAAGGGCAAAAGCCATCTTTCCGGAGCTATGATTGGAGATGAACCTCACTGGATCCAGAGCTTCCTGAGTAGGTCCGGCAGTAATCAGAACATTCAGACCACTGAGCAGATCATGAACAAACATTTCAGCGGTATGACGGGCAATCAATTCAGGATCCAGCATTCTACCCGGGCCAACATCACCACAGGCCTGGCTGCCGTCAGAAGGACCAAAGATGCGAACACTGCGCTCTTTTAAAAGCTCAATATTCTGTTGAGTGGTCTGGTCGCGCCACATGCCCTGATTCATGGCTGGTGCCAGGCAGATAGGAGCACTGGTAGCCAGGCACAGGGTTGTCAGCAGATCGTCGGCCTGACCACTGGTCAGTCGAGCAATAAAGTCAGCTGTAGCCGGTGCCACCAGAACCACATCAGCCCAGCGAGCCAGTTCAATATGACCCATACCGGCTTCTGCCTTGGCATCCAGAAGGTCAAGGTGGACCGGGTTATGAGACAGAGCCTGTAACGTCAGAGGCGTGATGAATTCGCAGGCAGCCTTGGTCATGACTACCCGAACATCCGCATCCAGTTTGCGCAGTGTGCGGATCAACTCGGCACTCTTGTAGGCAGCAATGCCACCTGTCACGCCGAGCAAAATCCGTTTATTTCTTAAACGTTGCATGGATTGCCTTGCACTTGAAGAGAGTGAATCGGGGAATTTTCTGGGTTTTATTGTGTCTGAAATGACGCCAACTTAACAGTATGATCCTTTAGAGCCTATGAATAATCACTCTCCATCCGTGGCTATCAAGACGCTTCCAGAAGAAGAGCGCCCCAGGGAAAAGCTGATCTCCCAAGGCCCGTCCGCTTTAAGCGATGCAGAGTTACTGGCGATCCTGCTGCGTACCGGGTACAAAGGCACTAACGTACTAACCTTGGCTTCCCAACTTATTCATCACTTTCAATCACTGGATGGACTGCTGTCTGCCAGCCCCACTCAATTAAAAACATTAAAGGGACTCGGAAAGGCAAAAGCGACAGAGCTGAGCGCTATTCTTGAAATCTGTCAGAGAGTTTTGTCTGAAAAGTTGTCCCAAAAAAGCATCATCAACAGCCCTGACGCTACCCGCCAATACCTCCAGCTTCATTTTCGCGGAATTCAGAGGGAAGAGTTCGCCTGCCTTTTTCTGGATACCCGCCATAGAGTGCTAGCTCTGGAAACCCTGTTTCAGGGAACCCTTGACTCAGCTCCGGTCTACCCCAGAGAAATTGTGAAGCGGGCTCTGGAACTCAATGCAGCGGCGGTTATCGCCAGCCATAATCACCCATCCGGAGATCCAAAGCCCAGCCAGGCAGACATCAGAATCACCCAGACACTCAAAAATGCTCTGGCGTTGCTGGATATCAGACTGCTTGATCACATTATTGTAGGGAAGGGCGACACCCTTTCGCTGGCAGAGCAGGGACTTATGTGAGTCTATGAAACTAATGAAGATTGAAAAGACTCTATACCGCTTGTGTAAGTGATAATCAGATACCATTGCTGTGGAAATATCGATTTTTACCACTACAGCTTCTGTTGAAATCAAGCGATAATTCAGTCCGAAGCTCATACAGGACTTTTCCTTTCAGTTTTGTTTGAGCCAGTCAGGACAAGGCTTTCGAGCCACCAGACGGAAAACGCCTATAGCACCCAACTTGCACCAAAGCCTTGACTTTGATATAAAGCGCGGTCTTTGTATATGGGTAGCTGCTGAGAGTTCTGACTCTAAACCTTGGGCAGACCTGCCCGAAAACGAACAACGGAATCCTCCGGCCTCATGGCTGGGTTTTTTTGGTTTGAGAGGCCACCACTATGTCCAAAGTTTGTCAGGTTACCGGCAAGCGCCCGGTTACCGGGAACAACGTTTCCCACGCACACAACAAGACCAAGCGTCGTTTTGTGCCAAATCTGCACCACAAGCGTTTCTGGGTAGAGAGCGAGAAGCGTTTCGTTCGCCTGCGTGTATCCGCTAAAGGCATGCGCATCATCGACAAGAAAGGTATCGACACCGTTCTGGCCGATCTGCGTGCTAACGGTCAAAAAATCTAAGATAGCGGGAGCAATAAGTCATGGCTAAAGGTATTCGTGAAAAGATCAAGCTGGTTTCATCTGCTGGCACTGGTCACTACTACACCACGACCAAAAACAAGCGTAACACCCCAGACAAGCTGGTGTTCAAAAAGTACGACCCAGTTGTACGCAAGCACGTTGAGTACAAAGAGTACAAGATCAAGTAAGATCCTGGGCTTTTTACGGCCCGATGTTCAGTCGGGCCCGCTCTTCCTTTCAGTACTTGCCACATAGAAGCAGCGTCCGCTGATAACTCTTTGCTGCCTTCTGAAAACTATTACACCTCCCCTTCACAAACTGCTTATTTCCGAAAGCAATCACCCTGATATAATGCGCGCCCTTGCATTGACAACAGGGCACCAGCTGTCATATGAAACCGGAACTCCTCTCCCCTGCCGGAACCATAAAAAACATGCGCTATGCATTCGCATATGGCGCCGATGCGGTGTACGCAGGACAACCCCGATACAGCCTCAGAGTTCGTAACAACGACTTCAAAAATGAAAACCTGCAAAAGGGCATTGATGAAGCTCACTCATTAGGCAAGAAGTTTTACCTGGCCAGTAATATCGCCCCTCACAACACCAAGGTAAAAACCTACCTGAGGGATATGGAGCCGGTGATTGCCATGAAGCCGGATGCCCTGATCATGTCCGATCCGGGTCTGATCATGATGGTTCGCGAAACATTTCCTGATATGCCTGTACACCTCTCTGTACAGTCCAACGTTGTAAACTTTGCCACTGTTAAGTTCTGGGCAAAGCAGGGTGTTGAGAGAATCATCCTCTCCCGTGAACTGTCTCTGGAAGAGATTCAGGAAATCCGTGAAGAGTGCCCTGAAATGGAGCTGGAAGTGTTTGTTCACGGCTCTCTGTGTATTGCTTATTCAGGTCGCTGCCTGTTGTCGGGCTATATCAACAAACGAGACCCGAATCAGGGAACCTGCACTAACGCTTGTCGCTGGAACTACCAGGCTCACGAAGCCAAAGAAACCGACAGCGGTGACGTTGTTCCAGTCAGTGCTGAACCACAGATTGTTCAACCCACTCTGGGGGACGGTCAGCCATCAGACCAGATTGTTCTGCTTCAGGAAGAAGGCAGACCCGACCAGTATATGCCCGCTTTTGAAGATGAGCATGGCACCTACATCATGAACTCGAAAGACCTCAGGGCTGTTCAGCATGTTCATCGTCTGACGGGGATGGGCATTCACTCTCTGAAGATCGAGGGCAGAACCAAGTCTTTCTATTACGTGGCCAGAACGGCTCAGGTTTATCGCAAAACGATTGATGACGCTGCCGCAGGCATTCCTTTCGACATGAGTGCCATGGACACACTGGAGAATCTGGCTAACCGTGGATACACCGAAGGCTTCTACCGCCGCCATGTCCATGATGAATACCAGAACTACGAGTATGGGAACTCAAGGGGCTCCAAGCAGCAGTTCGTGGGTGAAATTCTCGATAATGACGGCAGCCAGATCACCATTGAGGTTAAAAACCGTTTCGAGACGGGTGACACCATGGAGCTCATGACGCCAAAAGGAAATGTTGCCTTTAATCTGGATCACATTGAAAACAAAAAAGGTGAGTCCGTATCAGTAGCTCCCGGCTCAGGTCACATCGTCAAGATTCCTTTACCAGAAGGTGTTGAACCTAACGAAATGTCTTTGCTGGTTCGTAATCTGCCCTGATGTTCATAATAAGCACTGTCTAAATGGCAGTGCTTATCCCTCTGAACTGGGACTTGCTGGCCTTTCACCACCTTCCCTTAGCAGTTCTTCTCTCACAGCATTCATTAACTTTATGATCAACTGCACCCCTCGTGTATTACCTCGTGCTCTTTGATTCACATTTCTCAACATCGAACCCAACAACTCGACGTCCCCAGACATTCGTGCGTAGTTTTCTTTGATGACTTCTGCTCGATCGTCATCCTCACTACCCAATAATAAATCATGCCTTATATCTTCTTCGTAGGTATCTTTGAAAAGTGCGTAAAGACTGTCACTGAATCCAGAATAAAACGTTTGAAACTGGTCTACCTCGCTTCGGGCAGACTCCAGAAATTCATCCACTACATCTTCCAAATCAGCGCCGCAGGCTTCAACAAGCATTGAAGAGCTCTTGATAAAGTCTCTGGCTGTATCCCTGTCAGCTATTACCTGAACAAACTTTTCTTTCGCCTGAGGCCATTGCAATGAGAGCACTTTTTCCAATAAATACTGATAACAGGTATGTGACGGTGCCCAGTATGTGAACTCTGCTAACTGCTGATCTATTTCATCCTGAGAGTAGTTTTCTTTGACATATTCAATCAGATCGCAGAGATCTTTTGCCGTGGTGTGGGTTAAATAACTATTGATGTCCTGATTAAAATTACCATTGGCCAAAGCTTCATCAATCACTTTTTTGGACTTTTCGAAGCGTTTCTGTTTACGCTCCTGTGCTTTCTCCTCCTCCCTGGCTTCAACTTCTGAGGTAAATTGAACTCGTCTGGCTGGCTTACCCACAGCCCCCAAAGTATTTTCAGCTATGGGCTCAGGGGTAACTTCATGGAGCACTGGTTGATCATTCATCGATTCAGTTTCAGCCGTTTCCTGCTCATGGCTTATTTCAACCGGACTTTCCTGAGGTGGGTGATGGCGACGAATCACTTCCTGGGCAGTTGCCACAGAAATACGGCTCCTTCCTTCCAGAGGAACATTCAAAGTCTCTCTCAAAAATTGCACAGCATTGAGTGCAGGTTCTGTTTCTGAAGTTTCGCGTCTCTTGGCAATAAAGCGACCCATCCTTCCTTTAGTCGATGCAGTTGGCACAGAGTCGGTCATCAAAAGAGTATTGGGAGAGGAGGGTAATGCCAGTATTTGAGTGATCAAATCATTCGATGATGATGGTTGCATGATTCATTCCCTGAAAATCATTTCCTCTGGATTTCATTCAAAGTATAGAAACGGTTTAGAAAATAAATCAGCTGAGCGCATTCGGATTACTTCTTTGCACTATGGCAATTCCCTGTATGGCCGATACAGGCGTTTATGGATCTCGAAACTTTTGCCAGCCTTTTCTCTGGCTCACCCTTCAAACCACTGCTTCGGCATCGCAACGCCGTTCTGGATGCGCTTTTGCATCTCAACCGCCAGATTCAAAGCCTGAGTTCAGAACAAATGCAAGCACCTGCCAGCACTCCCTGGATCAAGGAGCTTCCTCTGCAACTGGAACAGCTTGAACAGGATGTGCTCTCCCGGCTGCAAAGACCTTCTCTGACCGCTCAGCCCAGAGAAGTGGTTATTGATGTCCTGCAAACTCAAAGTCAATTGGCTCATCAGGTATTCAGGCTTTCCGAACGTCTGAGCTATCGTCCTCTTCGATTACCGATCGAAATGATTGTGCCTTTGAATAACCTGACACGACAGTTTGGCAAAACGGTTTACCAGTTAAGGCAGGGCGTGCTGGAATTAAATAACCTCAGCCAGGGTGGATTTAGAAAGCAGCACAGTAAATCACAGGGAAATTTCAGGAAGAACCTTGCAGGCTATGTGGATGAGCTGAGAAAGATAAGCCACGAAATCAGAGAACAAACCTGCCAGATGGAAAGTGAAATTGATCCGGTGGATGTCGCCCTGCTGTTTCTGATTCTGGACGACATCAGTGACCTGTCTCTCTGGATGCGTTCTCTGGTCACACATCTTCAAGCCTGATCATTCTCACCGGTAAGCCGTTATTCGTCGTCCACTATACAGTCGATGCGTTTCTTTCCGGTCCGGTCCAGATAGTCCTGAAAATCTTTAGGCAAGCGCCCTGTTGTTGACCCATACCAGCGGACTGTATCGCCAGAAGCCGTCTGGTACTCAAAGTTGTGCTTGGAAACGTTTCTCTTGCGCTTGCCTTCTTTTCCCATTTCCTGCAAAAGATTCAGGTCAGACATCGACAGACCTTTGGACTCCATGACTTTCTTGATCTCTTCTACACTTTGAAGCTTTTCTTTTCTTTTTAGCTCTTCGGCTTCTTTTTCCTGATTTTTTTCTTCCAGAACCTCATTCAGGCGATGAATGATACGTTCCATCTCATCCATAGCAATATCTTTGAAGAGGGAACGGATTCTGGTTTTACTACCAAGGCGGTGTAGAAGTTCATCAAATATATTCATCATCAGACCTCAATGTATCACACAAGAAAGCTATTCAGCTTTCACCATAAAACTTGATAAGTCGTTTAATTCTCGGACGCCCCTGACTCATTCGCCAGCGGTTAGTATCTCTCAAACTATATACGCAGCCGCAATACTCCTGCTGATAAAAGCTTTCATCCTTGGATATTTCTATCATTCTTGAAGCGCCACCCTGCTTACGCCAGTTAAAGGTCCAGTAAGTTATCTCAGAGTAGCGACTGGCCGCTTCAACACCGCAGCGATTGATCTGCTCAAGATTTTTCCATCGGGATATTCCCAGTGTACTGGAAATAAGATTGAACCCATGTTCAAACGCATACAATGCAGTTCTCTCAAAGCGCATGGAAAAGCATAGAGTGCACCGCTCTCCACGCTCAGGCTCATCCTCAAACCCCTTAACGCGCTCAAACCAGTTTTCAGTATCATAGTCGGCATCAATAAACTTGATGTCATTTTTTTCACAATAACGTTTATTCTCTTTTTTTCTTAACTCATATTCTTCCAATGGATGAATATTAGGATTATAAAAAAATACGGTCTGCTCAATGCCCGACGCTTTAATAGCACTCATGATTTCACAGGCGCAAGGAGCACAACAAGAGTGCAGTAAAATCTGCTCTGCACCATTAGGTGCGTCAATGACAGGTCGCTGAAAGTTTTCAACCGAGTATGGGGAATTCATGAATAGGGGTACCTGAATCCAATCACGATGATTTAGTTAAATAGCAAACAGGTCAATTGAGAAATGATTTTTTCTTATATCCAGGAATTAACTAAGAAAGAATTGATGTGTTTTATTACATAAAAAACGATTAATTTCTATCAACTCAAGAAACCCTTTCTGGCTGAAACAGACTTATGGATTCTGTGTAAAACGTGAAGCAGCAGTGAACAAATAAATGCCCTGAAAAAGGGTGTCAGCAATGACAAGGAAGAACGTCTGATTCAATAATAGAAGACCCACGATAAGCGGGTCTTGATCTGCTACTCATTCCAGCCTGTCCAGTCATTGTTTAAGGCGATGCCTTTCAGAGATGTCAGTCCTTGGACTGGATGCCAGTGTACCAATAAGATCTTTGGCGAAGTACTCCCTGACTTCTCCACTGTCCATCAATMCCTTGACCCGACCATTTCTCAGGCATTGGTATAACCGCCCCTGCTCACAGGTGGTTCGATCCTTTACTATAAGATTTCCGGCCATCTTATTAACCTTCTCAATAAACAACCTGGACAAAGTTTTCTAACGTGAAACTTGCCGCTACTGCTCTGTGAAAGCTCCCAGTTTCTTATTCTTGAGAAGCTTTCCTGCCATCAGGCTCTACCCGTCACCGGATCAGTGACCGGATATCAGGAACCCATATTATCGGGCCTTGTTCCTGACTCTTTAGTGACAGTTTTGCTACAGATAAATTAATTGAAAAATCCGGACCAATACGCCGATAACGACCCTATAAAAGTCACTCACTGGAATGTGTATGAGCTTTCAATCAGGCATGCTAAGCCGGCTTTTTCTGCCTTCGATCATTCTGATGCTGGTTTACGGTTTCTGGGTCAGTCCCGAATTTCGGGTCATTGCGGCGGGTGTTGCTATCTTCCTGTTTGGTATGGTTTACCTTGAGCAAGGTTTCAAAGTCTATACAGGAGGCCTGCTGGAAGCCTTATTACAGAAAACTACGGACAAGGTCTGGAAAAGCTTGTCTTTTGGTTTAATTTCAACCGCCTTCCTGCAATCCAGCTCTCTGGTTTCTGTCATTGTGATTTCTTTCCTCAGTGCAGGCCTTATAGGACTTACGGCTGGAGTCGGTATTATCTTTGGTGCCAACCTTGGCAGCACAGCAGGTGCCTGGCTGGTTGCTGTCTTTGGCTTAAAAGTAAAGCTATCAACCTATGCCATGCCTCTGCTGGTCATCGGACTGATATTCAAATCCCATAAGCACAAGAACGTGAATGGTTTGGGATACATCCTTTTGGGGATCGGTTTTCTGTTTTTGGGCATCCACTACATGAAGGTGGGTTTTGATGCCTTCAAAAGCTCCATCGACCTGGCTGAGTTTGCCATGCATGGCTTGATGGGTGTGCTGGTTTACACCGGGATAGGCATGCTGGCGACCATTATTATGCAGTCTACCAACGCCACAATGGTGCTGACTTTCTCAGCTCTGGCTGCAGGTCAACTGACCTATGAGAATGCTCTGGCCCTGGCCATTGGCTCGAACATTGGAACAACCATCACAGCTATTCTCGGCGCAGTCAGTGCCAATGCAGAAGGTAAAAGGCTTGCTGTCGCCCATCTGACGTTCAATATTATTACCGCCATAATCGCTATTGCGGCACTGAAACCTCTGGTAGATGCCGTGGACTACCTGGCCAGCGCATATGGAATAGCGCCAGATAATTACACGCTTAAGCTGGCGATCTTCCACAGCCTGTTCAATATCATTGGCATTGTTACGTTACTGCCCTTTCTCAATAAAATGGTGAACTGGCTGCAAACTCTTTTCGTCAACAACAACCCTCAAGTGCCTTTGAATCTTGCTGAAGATGAATCACTCCAGGTAGAAAGAGCCATTTATCTGAACCCTGTAACTCTGAGCTATCCCGATACCGCACTGAGAGCTATCACGAAAGAGTGCGGACATTTATATAGAAACACACTGGAACTGATCTGCTATGGCATCTATCTATCGGGTGAAAAGCTTCGGGAATCGGACAATCTGGATGAACTGGTTCAAACCTGGCGAAGGGAAGAGCAACCCTGGACGATCAAGGAGCTCTACATACGCCATATAAAAGGCATCTATGCCGACATCATTCAATACTCTGGCGCACTGGAAGGCCAGTTACCCAAACAGCAGGCTCAGGAGCTTTTTGCCCTGAAAGTGGCATGCAGGGACTTTGTACAGGCCATTAAGCACGTTAAACACATTTACAAAAATATGGGCAAATACACTGACTCCGAGAATGAGCAGATCCGAGAACAATATAACCAGCTGCGGCTCTGCCTGGCTTCTGTACTAAAACTGGTAGATATCCTTGGTGTTCGACGTAATTACAGCCATATTCGCGAACATACGGATCAACTCAAGAAAGAACTCAGGGAGAGGGATGAACAAACCAACCAGACCTTGAACGAACTGATTCGCTCAGGCCAGGTTGATCCTTTTGAAGCCAGCTCTTTAATGAACGACAGCGCTCACGTACACGATGCCTGCACCAGCCTGATTGACGGTGCCGTTATCATGCTGACAAGAGATCGGGAAGAGTATCAGGAGTTTGATATGTCTGCTGATCGCCAGAGAAGCGCAGCCTGATCCTGATGCTGCGATTCTCTGATTAAATGGCCTTAACTTACACTCAGCTTAAAGCCAATCTTCTGGAGATAGCTCTTCTCACGCTCAAAGTCAGCAGCCGTCAGAGGGTGCTCTCTCAGCCAGTCTGGTTGAAAGCTCACACTCAAAGAGTAGTTACCCGCTTTCAGATCAAAGTCAGACAGCGCATTACCACGAATATGGTTGAGCACAATTCCCATGCGAAGCAGAATCGTCAGCTTCAGCAGTAGGCTGCTATCGGTGTGCTCCATCAAACTTTTTGGAATCCCGCGTCGATGTCCCTGAACCAGCAAAGCCAGCTTTTTCTGCCGCTCTTTGCTGAATCCCATCAAGTCTGAATGCTGGATAAGATAAGCACCGTGACGATTATACTGGGAGTGAGAGATATCCAGACCGACTTCACACACCAGGGAAGCCCAGTTCAATAACTCTCGGTCCGCAGCACTCAGACGCCAGTCTTCTCTTACCTGATCAAAGCAGGCAAGAGCGTGCCTGTTAATACCTTCAGCGTTATCACGATCAACATGATAGCGTTCCATCAGTGCAGAAATAGTACGACCGCGAACATTTTCATGACGATCTCTTCCCAGCATGTCGTAAAGAACGCCTTCTCTCAGGGCTCCTTCAGAGTACTGCATTTTTTCGATATCAAAAGCATCGAAGCAGGCCATAAGAATGGCCAGACCCGCAGGGAAAATAGCCTGACGATCCGGCTTCAGCCCCGGAAAGCGAACCTTGCCGGTATGAGAGAATTCCAACACCCGGGCCTTGAGCATTTCCATACGATCCCGGGTAATCAATTCACCGTGACCCATAGCTGAAAGAATGGTGCTGACGGCTCTAATCGAGCCGGACGATCCCACTGCATCCACCCAGCCCAGATTTTTATAAGCCTGTTCTATATTCAAAAGTTCAAGGCGGGCCGCATAGTAAGCGGACTGGAAGCGCTCAGAGGATAACTCCCCACCTGGAAAGAAACGATCTGTGTAAGCGACACATCCCATATGCAGACTTTCAAGCAATTTGGGCTCAAAGCGTTCGCCAACTATTAACTCGGTGCTGCCACCACCAATATCCACAACTACTCTGCGATCATTGTCGTCTGACTGGGTTTGCGCCACCCCCAGATAAATCAGACGGGCCTCTTCTCGCCCTGCAATAATCTCGATAGGGTGATTTAGAATTTTCTCTGCTTTTGCAACAAAATCGGCGCTGTTCTTTGCTTTTCGTAAAGCATTAGTCCCTACCACCCTGAGTGCTTTGAAATGCCTGCCTGACATATACTGGGCAAACTGTGCCAGACAGTTAAGTCCTCGCTTCATAGCTTGCTCAGAAAGACGGTCATCCTTACTCAGCCCTGCCGCCAGCTGTACTTTTTCTCCCAGGCGCTCAATGGGCCTGATCTCACCCTGCTCAACTCTGGCAACGATCATGTGAAAGCTGTTGGAACCCAGATCAATAGCAGCCACAAGAGGCTGGCTGTCGGACTCAATACGACCCTGGTCTGTCATAATGTTCTTTTCTTCGACACTACCGCTGAATCGTCAGCCTCAATAGATCGCTCAAGCGTCTGGAGCTGATGAACAAACGGTTGGTTGAATATCAGGCCACGACTTCGCAATCATTATTGTCACGCAGATCATGGCATTGAAGCTTGCATAAGCCTGCAATATAACAGAAGGCTTGGGTCACGGCACATTTCCTATAGCCAATAAAGCACTTTCCTCAGCGCTTCCGACATAGGCATTAGCAAAGAGTTTAAGGTAGAAAGTGCTATCTGTTTTATCAGGTTGTAACGATGAATAAGTCATATTGCAACACAACGGTTTAAGCCACTGGTTGCTGACAACAGTAATCTGATTCAGACTATCAGCCGTATACAAATACCAATAACTCTGTAAACTACCACTTATTATTAAATCAGAGTGCCGAATTTGTTTCCGGGGCTACCCCTTTGCTATGATTCGAGCTCTGACATTAAGCAAAATGGCTAGGAGATCCATTCCATGAGCGAAATTGTCAATGTGACAGACGCTACCTTCGAAGAGGACGTGCTGAAGGCAGAAGGTCCTGTACTGGTCGACTATTGGGCTGAATGGTGTGGTCCCTGCAAAATGATCGCACCCGTTCTGGACGAAATTGCCCAGGACTACGATGGCAAGCTGAAAATCTGCAAACTGAACATTGATGACAACGAAGCCACTCCACCAAAGTATGGCGTTCGTGGCATCCCGACCCTGATGCTGTTCAAGGGTGGAAATGTTGAAGCCACCAAGGTTGGCGCTCTGTCCAAGTCCCAGCTGACAGCATTTCTTGACAGCAACCTGTAATAGATCCACTCTTCCTGCTACAGGAGCGTCTGAGGCTTTCTGGTACTTTTGCTCATAAGGCAGAGGATCAACAGAAAACCTGCCGGATGATCAGCCTTCATCCGGCAACGCCTCAAGATGCTATTGTTACCCCACGAGAAACAGTCTTAACACCCGAGGATATCTGAATTGATTCTTCATTCCTGAGGGTGATCAAAGATTCTTCAAGGTAAATAATCAGGCATAGTCACAATTAAGCCCTTCTCAGAATGAGCTTTCATGGACAGACGCCAAATACACGGAATCAACGGCTCTTTAACATGCTTTGGTGAGAAAAACTTCCCAGCAAAAAAAGTGCCTGAAAAGTTGACGTAACAGGAGTTCTTGATTATTTTCCAGAAAAGGATATAGACTGTGAATTCGGGAGTTATCAGATCTGCTTGTTTCAGGCATGACTTTTGGAGATGTTCCTGGAGCCCCAGCGGCCCTTCTGATAAGCAGTAGAAAATACTCCGGCCACGTTTGTTTCGAGCTCACCTTTTCGTTTTATAGGTCACAGCTTGAAAGCCGTTTTTAATGAGCTTAAGCAGGCATCGATATTAAACGATGCTGAATATAATAATCTCAATAATATCCGATCTTCCTGCAACTACGACGGCCATTACCTTTCAATTTAACGTTCGCGAACTGTTATGCATCTTACCGAACTGAAAAAAAAATCTGTTCCTGAACTTCTGGCGATCGCTAATGAAATGGGCCTGGAAAATCTGGCCCGTTCCCGGAAGCAGGATGTTATCTTCTCAATACTGAAGCGTCATGCTCGCAGTGGCGAAGACATCTATGGAGACGGAGTTCTTGAAATCCTTCAGGATGGCTTTGGCTTCCTCCGTTCAGCCGACAGTTCTTATCTGGCGGGTCCGGATGATATTTACGTTTCACCCAGCCAGATTCGTCGATTCAACCTTAGAACTGGTGACAGTATTGCGGGTAAAATTCGACCACCTAAAGAAGGTGAGCGTTATTTCGCCCTGCTGAAAGTTAATGAAATTAACTTTGACCAACCAGAAAACGCCCGTAACAAGATCCTCTTTGAAAACCTTACGCCTTTATTTCCACAAGATCGTCTTATTATGGAAATGGGTAACGGTTCCACTGAAGATTTAACAGGCCGTATCATCGACCTGGTGGCACCCATCGGTAAAGGCCAGCGCGGCCTGATCGTTTCGCCACCCAAGGCCGGTAAAACCCTGATGCTGCAAAATATTGCAGCCAACATCACCCGCAATAACCCTGAATGTCACCTGATCGTTCTGTTGATTGATGAACGTCCAGAGGAAGTAACAGAAATGGCTCGCTCCGTGCGCGGAGAAGTGGTCGCTTCTACCTTTGACGAACCGCCATCACGCCACGTTCAGGTTGCCGAGATGGTACTGGAAAAAGCCAAGCGACTGGTTGAACACAAGAAAGATGTGGTCATCCTGCTGGACTCCATTACCCGTCTGGCCCGTGCTTACAACACCGTAATTCCTTCATCTGGTAAGGTACTGACCGGTGGTGTTGATGCCCATGCTCTGGAACGTCCCAAGCGTTTCTTTGGTGCCGCTCGTAACATCGAAGAAGGTGGCAGCCTGACTATCATTGCGACGGCTCTGGTAGATACCGGCTCCAAGATGGACGAAGTCATCTTCGAGGAGTTCAAGGGTACCGGTAACATGGAACTCAACCTTGACCGCCGCATCGCTGAGAAGCGTGTATTCCCTGCAATCAACTTCAACAAGTCTGGTACTCGCCGTGAAGACTACCTGACCACTGAGGAAGAACTGCAGCGTATGTGGATTCTGCGCAAGATTCTGCATCCAATGGATGAAATTGGTGCTATCGAATTCCTGCTGGATCGCATGAAACACACCAAAACCAACGAAGAATTCTTCCAGGCTATGAAGCGGAAGTAATCGATCGTCTCAGGGGATATTGCATCAGCAATATCCCCATCCTCTCTCTAACACCAGCCTTATACTTCCATGAAATACAGGGACCTCCGGGACTTCATCAAACTGCTGGAAAAGCAGGGTGAACTCGTTCGGATCAAGACTGAAGTCGATCCGTACCTCGAAATGACCGAAATCAGCGACCGAACCCTTCGCAAGAAAGGTCCTGCACTGCTGTTCGAAAATCCTAAAGGCTATGACATGCCGGTTCTGGCCAACCTGTTTGGCACAGAACGACGGGTAGCTCTGGGTATGGGGCAGGAAAATGTCAGTGCCCTGAAAGAGGTGGGCCAGCTGCTGGCTTATCTGAAGGAGCCGGATCCACCCAAAGGATTCCGTGACGCTCTGACAAAACTGCCAGTCTTCAAGCAAGTACTGAACATGGGTCCCAAGGTCATCAGCAAAGCCCCCTGTCAGGAAGTTGTACTGAAAGGCGAAGAGATAGACCTGAACCGAATTCCCATCCAGACCTGCTGGCCTGGTGATGCAGCACCACTGATCACCTGGCCACTAGTGATCACCAAAGGACCGGAAAAAGATCGCCAGAACCTGGGTATCTACCGTCAGCAGTTGATTGGCAAAAATAAACTGATCATGCGCTGGTTGTCCCATCGGGGCGGAGCTCTGGATTTTCGGGACTGGCAGCAAAAGCATCCCGACAAACCCTTTCCGATCAGTGTTGCCCTGGGCGCCGACCCTGCCACTATTCTTGGTGCAGTTACTCCCGTTCCGGACAGTCTCTCGGAATACGCTTTTGCAGGCTTGCTCAGGGGCAGTAAAACCGAGCTGGTCAAGAGTATTACCAATGACCTCCAGGTACCTGCCAGCGCCGAGATAGTGCTGGAAGGGCATATCTACCCCGGAGAGATGGCGGATGAAGGACCTTTTGGTGATCACACCGGCTATTACAACGAAGTGGAGCGCTTCCCGGTGTTCACTGTGGAATGCATTACCCACAGACGAGACCCTATCTATCACAGCACCTACACCGGAAGACCACCTGATGAACCCGCTATTCTGGGTGTTGCCCTGAATGAAGTGTTCATTCCAATTCTGAAAAAACAGTTCCCGGAAATAGTCGATTTCTATCTGCCTCCGGAAGGCTGTTCTTATCGGATGGCTGTTGTCACCATGCGTAAGGAATACCCGGGCCATGCCAAGCGGGTGATGCTGGGCGTCTGGTCATTCCTTCGACAGTTCATGTACACCAAGTTCGTGATTGTGACGGATGATGATGTGAATGCCAGAGACTGGAATGACGTGATCTGGGCCATGACCACACGAATGGATCCCAAGCGGGACTGTGTGTTCGTCGAAAACACGCCCATTGATTATCTGGATTTTGCTTCACCGGTTGCAGGTCTGGGTTCCAAGGTTGGCTTTGATGCCACCAATAAATGGGCCGGCGAAACCGACAGAGAATGGGGTCAGACCATTACCATGACTCAGGAAGTGAAGGACCGGATTGATGATCTGTGGGATGAATTAGGTATAGACTGAAAGTAATACTTTGTTCTTTAACACAATCAGCGGGAAAAGCATTTTCCAAGGTTTTTCCGCTGGTCGTGAACTCTTGGAGGTAGGCATTGTGCAGAGACCAGAACCTGTTACCCTGCATTGCTCAGTAGCCGATACCCAACTACTCAGTTCAGACATCTACAGAATCAAGCTGGCCACTGACTCCGGCTTTTTTCCGGACTACTACCCGGGTCAGTACCTGGTTGTTCACCTCCAGAATAATGAAAGCAGTTGTTTTTCCATCGCCTCATCTCCGAGAGAAAACCAGCAACAGCTGGAACTCCATATTCAGAAGTTGAAAGACAGCCCCAACTCTCAACAACTTTTCCAGGAAATCAAACAGGGCTCTCTCAACATCAGTCTCCCCCAGGGACGCTGCCATCTTCCCCCTTCAATCGACAGCCAGCAGCCACTGCTCTTTGTTGCAGCCGGCACCGGCTTTGCTCAGATGAAAAGCATGATTGAGCACTGCCTGCACATTGGTCACCAGGGAGAAATGCACCTTTACTGGGGAGCTCGTACACCCGGAGATTTTTACCTGCCCAACCTGCCCATACAATGGTCAGGCAAAGGCCTGCATTATCATCCGGTTGTCAGTGAAGCTATTCATGAAGATGACTGGTGTGGGCGTCATGGCTTGCTTTATGAAGCGATATTGGCTGACCGTAAAAAACTGCTCAATTGCGAAACTTTTATCAGTGGCTCACCACGAATGGTTTACACGACATATGACGCAATGATTGAGAATAGTTTCCCGGAAAAAAGCCTGTCCTCTGACGTTTTTGACTACGCACCCAGAAAATAATTTTTTTACAATCCCCCCTATCCTTATGAATTTCAAATAAAAATCCTGACTATTTGGCAGATTAATAAATAACCATGGTCGTAATTTAAATATTTGCTGCGAATGGCAATTGCGTAACTCTTGTCTATATTCATAGTCGAAAGTCATAACATCTAATCAATATACGGAGATTTTATGCAATCTTCCGCTGCCAAGGTTCAGCAGACGGCCGTGAAGAGCAGCCGCGTGCGCCAGAAGAACATCCAGGTGATACTGCAAGCTGCGGAGGACGAATTCGTTCTTAGTGGCTTTAAAGGGGCTTCAATCAGGGATATTGCAAACAGAGCCGGATTGCCAAAAGCCAATGTTCACTACTACTTCAACAGCAAAGTAGATCTTTATAGCGCAGTACTCGGCCATATCATGGAACTCTGGGAAGCCGTTTTTTCCGGTTTGAACAGAGAAGATGATCCGGCCCAGGCGTTTCGCCAGTATATTCAGGCGAAGATGCAATACTGCCTGGCTCATGCCAATGCTTCACGTATTTTCAGCAGTGAAATCATTCATGGAGGGCAACACCTTAAAGAGCATTTTGAGCACTTCAAAGCCTGGATCAAGGAGAAATCACAGGTGATTGAGTCCTGGGTAGAACAGGGCAAGATGGATCCTGTCGATCCACTGCACCTGTTGTTCACTATCTGGGCGACCACTCAATACTATGTTGACTACAGCCCCCAGGTAGCCTGTGTCCTAGGAAAGGAATCATTATCCGATAAGGATCTTGATGCGGCTACAGACCATCTGTGTAACCTCATCATCAAGGGATGCGGCATCAAAAGCCCATAACCGCATCCAAATTTGGTTAAATCAGCCATGATGGGTTTTTAACTGCCGCCAGGAGCTCCCGGCTATAAAAAACCTGTGATCATGGCCGTTCAATAACCTTTAAACTGCCTTAGTCTTCTTCCTTCTCGCCCGACCGAATAACTTCAACCGTATCTACTTTCTGGAAGCCTCTGGGTAACTTGTTACCTCTTCTGCCTCGCTCACCGTGATAATGATCAATATCTGCAGGCTTCAATGTGACATGGCGCTTACCCGCATAAAGCACTAACGAGTCTTCCTTGCTCATCACCGACAGATGCACCATCAGTTCAATACGATCCGATGCCCGGGCAGCAGGAATATTAATGATCTTGTTCCCTTTGCCTCGTGCCAGTTTGGGCAGTTCAGAGAGAGGGAAGACCAGCATACGTCCTTCATTGGTAATCGCTGCCAGAACCTGTTCGTCTCCGGAAACCGGAATGGGAGACATAACCTGAGAATACTTGGGCAGGGTCAATAAAGCCTTACCGGCCTTGTTTTTACTCACCATGTCAGAGTGCTGAACCACAAAGCCATAACCGGCATCACTGGCGAGCAGATAGCAGTCATTGCTGTCCCCAACACACAACCCTTCAAAGGTAGCTCCTGAAGGTGGATTAACCCGCCCGGTAAGCGGTTCTCCCTGTCCCCTGGCAGAAGGCAGGGTATGTGTCAGAATAGAGTAAGCTCGCCCAGTGGAGTCGATAAAGACAGAAGACTGGTTACTCTTGCCTTTGGCTGACAGTCGATACTTGTCTCCTGCCTTATAGTTCAAGCTGCCCGGATCAACTTCATGGCCTTTGGCGCAACGAACCCAACCTTTTTCGGACAAAACGACAGTCACGGGGTCTGAGGTCATCAGGTCTGTTTCAGAAAGCGCCTGAGCTTCCTGACGGACCTTTATAGGTGAACGACGTTTATCACCGAACTCCTCAGCATCCGCTTTAATCTCTTTCTTGACCAAAGTCTTCAGGCGACGCTCAGAGCTCAGGGTCAGCTCAAGGTTTTTGCGCTCGTCTTCCAGCTCTTCCTGCTCAGCACGAATCTTGATCTCTTCCAGCTTGGCCAGCTGTCGGAGTTTGATCTCCAGAATGGCATCCGCCTGAATGTCAGAAAGACCAAACCGCTCCATCAAAACTTCTTTTGGCTTGTCTTCCGTCCGGATGATCTCTATGACTTCATCAATATTCAGGAATGCCGCCAACAAACCTTCAAGAATATGCAGACGGGCCAGCACCTTGTCCAGGCGATGCTGCAAACGTCGTCTGACGGTATCCGTTCTCCAGACCAGCCATTCCTTCAGCATGGTTTCCAGAGATTTAACCTGAGGCTTACCGTCCACTCCGATCATATTCATATTGACCCGGTAGGTCTTTTCGAGATCGGTGGTGGCAAACAGATGGTTCATCAGACCATCAGTATCAATCCGGTTGGAACGAGGAACAATGACCAGACGAGTAGGGTTCTCATGGTCAGACTCATCTCTGAGGTCTGCCACCATGGGCAGTTTCTTGGCCTGCATCTGGGCTGCAATCTGCTCCAGAATTTTAGCCCCGGAAGCCTGATAGGGAAGGGCGGTAATAATAATTTCCCCGGCATCCTTCTGATAAACTGCTCGCATTCTCAGCGAGCCACGCCCCTGCTCGTAAAGCTTCAGGATATCTTCACGAGGGGTAATGATTTCAGCATCAGTAGGAAAGTCTGGACCCTTAACATGCTCCATCAACTCAGCGTTTGTGACATTCGGGTTCTCAAGCAGATGCACACAGGCCTGAGCCACTTCTTTAAGGTTATGGGGCGGGATATCCGTTGCCATACCCACCGCAATACCGGTAGTACCATTCAGCAACAGGTTTGGCAGCCTGGCTGGCAGAATGGAAGGCTCTTCGAGTGTTCCGTCAAAGTTGGGCACCCAGTCTACGGTACCCTGACCCAGCTCACCGAGCAGTACATCGGAATAACGGGTCAGCCTGGACTCGGTATAACGCATGGCTGCAAAGGACTTGGGATCATCGGGGGATCCCCAGTTACCCTGACCATCCACCAGCGGGTAACGGTATGAGAAGGGCTGCGCCATCAATACCATGGCTTCATAACAGGCCGAGTCACCGTGGGGATGAAACTTACCCAGCACATCACCGACTGTACGGGCTGACTTTTTGAATTTGGCGGTGTTTTTCAGCCCCAGCTCGCTCATCGCATAAACAATACGACGCTGTACGGGCTTAAGGCCATCACCAATATGGGGCAGGGCACGATCCAGAATGACATACATGGAATAATTCAGGTATGCGCTTTCTGTGTAAGCCCTCAGTGACTGACGTTCTATTCCATCATCGCCGATGAAGGTCTGTTCCATTCTCTATAAACCTTGGGAGCTTTAAAAATTAGCTAATCGCAATATGATAATACCCAGACCGCCGATAGGACAGTCGAATACAAGGATTCATCCCCGAGAGTGCCTGCCAACATAAGGATTCCCCCAACCCTGAACCTCAGAAATGCGAGCGTTTCGCTCAATTTCCCATGAGGTAGCCGGATACAGTCGATCCCACGCTTCGTAGAGTTTTCTCTGACTTTTGCTGAGTCTGAAAGGATAGCGATCTGCCATGTACAGATAGATTCGGGCAATCTGGCCTCGCTGCACCATTGGAGGCTGGGCCTTGCGCTCTTTAAAGTTAACCTTGAAGTCGCATTGCCCATACATATTGGGCGTATCTTGCAAAAAGCCAAAGCGGTAGTTGGCTCGATCGCCATTCACTTCACCTACCGCTGGCACAAGGTTATGAAGATCGGATTCCATTTTGCGAAAGTCGGGATTCTTTTTACAACGCTTTCGGCCTCCCTCTTGCCAGCACTGCAGCTGATGACCAAACTCCCAGGCCGGAACCACATGCTCCCACTCAATTCTTGAAGCACGTTTTTTCTGTTTGCGAACCTCATAACCGCACGACTCAAGATCAGGCACCAGTTTCTTACCCTGTACTTTGATGTCGCAGCCGCAATAAAAGCTGGTGAGGTGATCTGCGTATATTTTTACCGCCTCCCGCTTGGCCTTGGAAAAACTGGCCGGTGCAGACCAGACAGAAAAGGGCAGGGATGCAAAGCAGACTAAAACCAATAATCGAGAAGCAGTGGACACGAATCAGACCTGTACATAAAAGATACAGGTCCGATTTTATTGAAAAACAAAACTAAAGTGCCAGATAATTATTATTGCTCTTCATCTATAGTCAGCTCGGTCATTTCTGTGCGAACACTGTTGTTATCTCCAGGGTCCGAGTGAGTGTCCGGCGAAGCATCTGAATGTACATGCGACCATAGCCCGTGCTCAGCCATAATGGCATAGAAACCAGAAACCATAGCATCTGCTGAAAAGTCTACGATTTTGGCCTGACCAATATTCCTGGCTGCAAACAACATCTCCATATAAGCAGGCCACAGATCTTTATAGCCCCTCTTAAACACAAACCCGATAAGGTCCCGGGCTATCTGAACAGCAAACGCTTCAGCAGACATTGGACGCCTTTGCATGACACCACCTACGTTTTCCATAGTTATGGTATAAGTAGGCGTTCCAATTCCAAGCTGTGATTTGAAAGCAGACAGTGTCTCGATGGTTATTAACTGCTCTGCCAGAACCTTTCCAATCAGCTTTGAAACCTGTTGCCAGTATTCGTTTAACTCATCGTCACTCTTCCCATAAGTAGGACTTCCCCTTTTGGGCTTATCAGAACTTAGCCTGACCAGCTTGTACAGTGCTTCAGCAAGCTGGGAGAAACGATCAAAGTCCTCATCGTTCTGCCACCGCTCAGTCACAGTGGCTCTCAGATCGGGAGGCCTCTTGGCCACCACCGCAGCCATTTTAGAGCTGTTTACCAGCTTGAACCCCCAGCCTCTGAATGCACGAGTTCTCACAAAAGTGGGAAGCTGGAGAAATCTGGGGCCTGATTGAGCGGTTCGAATAAACAAGCCATCTTCTGTAAAGCCAACCTCGTACTCACCGTCACTCAGAGGTTTACTGAACTGTCCAGTGTCGGCTTCTGCAAGACACTGAACAAACTGGAACCCCATACGATTTCTCAAGCGACAGCTTTCTCCCGGAGACATTGAAACCTCTTCCCAACTCAACTCGTTAAACGTCCGGTCATTCTGATTATCGAGATAGACAGTATGAGTAGAGATATTCCCGCCGGTATCAATTGAAAAGATCACCAGAAACCTTTGTCCGTTGCTCTTCTCCTCCAGAAGAATCATAAAGGAGGGTTCAACATCATCCCGGTGAGGCATAACTACATGGCTTTCAACTGCACCTGTTTCAGCACTGGAATAACGTCTTTCAAGCACTCTGGAAGAACTATCCACCTGACGGAGATCAAGCGTTTCAGGGTGCAAAGGTATATCCAGCACACATTCTGTTGTGCCTGTACTCAAACCATTAGCTGAGTAGGCCAACAGATGCATGTCTCTTGATGCACCATGACTGTCTGAAAACAGATAGGACTG
>NZ_LASA01000177.1 GCF_001562015.1 Endozoicomonas arenosclerae
GCGTATAACTTGAGGCGGATGTTCAGCCTGAAACAAGTGAATGAAGAGCAGTGGTTGGAACTGGTCTTGTTGGCGACTTATCTGTGGCACTATTGGGCTGATCTGAGGCCAAGAGTGAGAAAAATCATAAGGACAAGTTGAAAATGTAATGCGCCGGAGAGGGTTTTATAAGTTCTCTCCGGAATAGTCAGAGTCTGAAATTACTTGAACTGCGTTTATGGGTTCAAGTCCGACAGGCTGCTAGGCTTCGAACTGCAACTGTTGTCACCTCGGTCGCTCGAATTACTGGCAAGGTACAAACTGCCTTCCAGGCCCAGTAGCTTTCAGGCCTTGGTAAAAAGAGACCGGGACATCATCATGTCCGATACATCAGGCGGTGCCTATTTCTACCTGGACGACCAAGACCGTGTAGTACTGGCAGACAGTACTCAAACCATTGTTCGTGTTGGCCACTACCAGGATGAAAAAGGGCAATGGTCATTTAAGCTGGAAGACAGCTGGGATGTCAGCGAGATAGCACCCAATGACTGCATGGACTGGGGCAACTGGTTTCCCAAAGGTGAATGCGATCCGATTACCGCTGTCATGCCTGACAGTAAAGGGTTGATCTGGTGGGTTACCCGATATGGCCGAGTAGGCACACTGAACCCTGATAATGGCAAGGTCAAAGGCATCAAACTGGATAATGAAGAAATTCAGAATGGATTCTCTGTTGATCAGAATGCTGTTTACATCGTCTCGGATCATGCCACCTACAGCATGAAAGCCAGTTCAGATGGCACTCCAGAAACCATCTGGCGGGAAACCTATGATAGAGGAAGTGCCCGAAAAGTAGGTTCCATCAACCAGGGTTCCGGCACAACACCAACACTCATTGGTGATAAGTACATTACAGTCACTGACAATGCTGATGAAAGAATCAACCTGCTGGTTTATCGTCGTGAATCGGACTTTGCGGGTGATCGACTGATTTGTACTGTTCCCCTTTTCACTGCTGGCCAGTCATCCACGGATAATTCGATGGTGGGTTACGGTCGATCCATCATTATTGAGAACAATTTTGGTTATACCAATGCCATGGAGCATAAAAACTGGGACGCCATTAAAGGCGGCATCAGTCGTATTGATATCAGAGAGGATGAATCGGGTTGTGATGTCATTTGGAACTCTCCTGAGAAAGCGCCTTCGGTTGTCCCTAAAATGTCCTCAGCCAACGGACTGGTTTACTTCTACACATTTGAACCTCAGAAAAACTCCGAAAATGTTGCCTGGTACCTAATGGCTCTGGACGCTGAAACCGGAGAAACCAGATTCAAGATTCGCACAGGCTCCGGGCAACAGTTTGATAATAACTGGGCCCCCATCTCCATTGGTCCGGATGGAACCGCCTATGTAGGCACGCTCAATGGAATTCTGGCCATCTGGGATAACAATAAACAAAGTCCTGAAGGGTGAAATACCCAGTAAATAAATGTTCTGTTTTTCAGGCATAATGAATCTTTCGTTATGCCTGATTGAACATAAAAGGCAAAGGATTGAGTATGCCCAGACCCAGAGTCAGAAACCAGATCATTATCGCAGCCCGTTCTTTGCTGGATACCGGGGGCATCAAGGCTATTACGACCAAAGCTGTTGCCGAACATGCCGGCGTCACTGAAGCCAGTGTGTTCAATAACTTTGGTGATAAGAGCGGGTTGATCCAGGCCATCGTTCGAGAAGCCATGCCAGAACAACAGGCTCTGACTCAATGCATTGAAGGTGACTTTGAAGAGATTGAGAGCTGGCTTGAAGAAGTTTTCAGTCGCTCCATTATCTATTTTCGAACCATTTTACCGATGACGGCCCCCTTTCTGTCTTCACCACAGAAAAAGCACGACAACCCACAAGGTTTCTATCCACCCCGTCTCGCGCTTTTCCGTCGTTTTCAGACGCTGAAGACAGAAGGACAAACTTCAGAGCGTTTTAACCCTAAACTGGCTGCCATGATGTTAATGGGTGCAGCCATGCATACTGCTACTACTCAGCTGACCCTTGGCTCAAGTGATTTTGATGAATCGGTTGCAGGCAGCGAACTGATCCACACTCTAGGCATGACCCTGGAAGCAGAGGAAAACTGATTTCCTCTGCCTACCTTATCGATTGACTGTAAAGCTCCCTCTCCTTTTCTATTGCCAACCCTCCTAACACCGTTGTCAGTGTTTCCAAGCCTTGAAGGAAATAAACTGATCAAATCGGGTATTTTTAATCAAAGGAGATGGATGATGGAACCGACGCTCTCTGATCAAAGGACTCAGGGCTTTACTTTGGCTCATCAGCCACCTTTCAGTGCTGAGGCCTCTCCTCATGCCCGCTACATTGATAGAAAAGTCGCCAAACTGAGGCAGAATGGCCGTCACTTTCAGACTAAGCCACAGGCGCTTAGCATTGGAAGCCCCGATAACCCCCGGCAAGTTTCGATCTCACCCCGACAAGAAGCCACACCTGGAGCATTAAATTATTTTTCTAAAGGGGAACGCGTCAACCTTAATTGTCAGGCATACAGACAAAGACAGTATGGAACAGAGTTAGTAGAGTGCCGCCACCTGTCCTACGCCTATGCAGCAGAACAATTCGGTAGCACAGCCACCCGATTCAAACCTGTTGCCAGCTTGAACCACATCGCAGCTGCGGGCTTCATCCCTGATGATGAAAAGTTAAATAAAAAGTTCCTGCATGGCCGCTGCTCTGCAGACGCCTTATATTTTAGTCCTGATACCTTCACCCAAACTCTCTGTCATGTGGCATCAGAACTTAAAGAAAAGGACAAGAGAAGTTATCTTCTCTTTACCGCCAACCACGCTATGGCTTTGCGATTCACATTGAGCCCGGAAAAAGGTTTGGTGATCTTTTTCTACGACCCCAACGACACTCTCAGACACCGAAAAATTGTTTTAGACTCTGTTGAAGATCTGAGTTCAATCACTATTGATGACTTTATTCCAGAAAGAGAGAAGCTTTTATACTTTCCCGAAGATCAACAAGCCGGATGCCTTCTGAGTCTTAAAACCAAAGTTAAACGTGATGAATGCCGAGTAAGATGCTCTGCTCAACCCTCTGAAAGCATCTCCCAGTTAATGTTAACTAACGGGCATTATGGACACCCGGAGCTTAGCGGTAGCTCAGAGTATTTTCCAATTGAAAAATGAGCCTGAAGAAGAGTGCATGACTCCGGCCTCAGGCTGGTCGTTCATAGATGACTGTTAGTAAGTTCTCTCTGGCGTTTTGAAGCCTTCGTGCCGCTTCATTATCGGTCATGACATGCGCTTTCGCCTCCAAACTTTTCAGGGTGACTCCGCTCTTCAAGTATTGCTGGGCATCTTGCAGAGAAACAAACTTTTCATAGGGCGTCATCATATCTTCGTAACGGTA
>NZ_LASA01000178.1 GCF_001562015.1 Endozoicomonas arenosclerae
CATTCTTTACAAGAATATCTCTGTCTGTCAGGCTGTGAATCGTCCTTGCCTTGGCGGGTTATGTCTGAGCTGGCACAGTGTGGGCATTTCACCCCGTCAGGCCAGCGAATCTGGCGTATCTGTTCAAAGCACTTGGCGTTGTCGAGGAGGTCATAAAGTTTCATGACACTTTTGTACAAGAAAACGTCTTCTATTCATAGTCAAATAACTCGTCCTCAACCAGCTCCCCAGAATCCATTAAGAGCCATGGTGTTAATACATTACTCACCCATTTTGCCAAGAAATACTTTGAGTTTCAGGCGACAGGTGGCAGGCAGAAGATAGAAAAAGGCAGAACAGAAGAAGAAATAGCCGCTTTAGGTGCTCAGGTAGAAGCAAATCGTTATCAGTCTGACCCCGAAGAAGAGAGTACAACGCCTGTCCCCCCTCTGTCCCATCAAGACTCAGGCATTGAAGACTCCGATAACACAGATACTGACAACTGATTATGAATCCAGGGCTGGCAGCCAACCGGAAACAATTCCGACTTGAGCAAGAATCACGGCCAGCCCTATTAAACACATTATGATCAGCAGCAAGTTACCACCAGCCACCTTGTAGGGCTCTTCGAGATGCTCCTTGCGAACTTCCCACACCAGCATCACAGGAATAAACACCGCTAGTACTACCAGGGCAACAGCAGCATAGCCAAGGGTTGTAACAAAACTACCCGGGAACAGGACAGCAACAGCCAAAGGCAAGCCCAGAGTCAACAAGATAGTTTGAATGCGCCCAACCACAGTATTGGGTCGCTGGCTGACTTCTGCCAGATAATCAAACAAGCCAATGGCTACCCCCAGGAACGAAGTACCCAGCGCACAAGCGGTAAAAACACTGATCAAATGGCTAAAGCCAGAGTACTGACTGACCTCTCCAATGCGATCTATAAGTTGTCCTACTGCATCAGGACTGGTTTGCAGGTCTTTAATCAAAATGGATGAAAGGGTTCCATTAGTAGCAACTTGCCACAATCCATAAACAATTAAAGGCAAGGCACTCCCCAGAACCAGAGCAAACCGGAAGTCTCTGGGCTTACCTTTGACGTACCTGACTACCGTGGGGACCGCACAATGATAACCAAAAGAGGTATAAAGGACTGGCAGAGCAGCCAGTAACATATCAGGATTCCCCGGTTGCAGCGTCAGATTCTCTGCTTCAGCCTCAGGCAACAGGAGCATCATGATGAACATTAACAATATCATCATGAGGAAGAACATCATGCGATTGGCATAATCCACAACGACAGTGCCTACCACAACCAATACGGCTATGACGGCAGCCACCAAAATCGCAGATTGGGAAAAGTCGAGCCCAAGCCCTATTTTGCCTGACACGGCAAGCAACTGACCTGCGCCTGCAGAAATATAAGCTGAACAGAGAGAGAAATAGAGAAACAGCATAGCAAGAATCGCTACACCCTGACCGGTCCTGCCCAACAATCGTCCAACAACACCGTGTAAGTTATCCGCTTCGGGAACCGCGCGACAGGCTTCGGCAATCAGTAACCCCCCATAACAGGCAAGGCCAGCCATCAACATCATCAGCAGAAGGCCAGTCCATATGCCGGTAGCGGCAGAGACCAGAGGCAAGGCCAGCATGCCTGCACCTATGGATGTACCTGCCACGAGCAGGGAACTTCCTAAAGTTTGACTATTCATTTATTAGTTCATCGTACACTTCCCAGATATCAAGAGTAGACAAGAATCCATCTGCGTGAACCTTCTCTCTTTCCCTGTCGTCTGAATACGGCCTTTGGTAGGCTTCCTCCTCCATTCCCAAAAGTAATTCAGCCATGCCTCATTGCATTATCGAGTACTCTTCTGAACTTGAACAAAAGTACTCAATAAAAGAATTGGTCTCAGCCGTGCACCAGGGCGCCTTTGAATCTGGATTGTTCAAAGCGGAAGACATCAAAACACGAGCCTATTCCTGCAATGATTTTCAAACCGCCCAACCTGACCAGTCCTTTGTACACATTACTGTACGTATAATGAAAGGTCGAACCACCGAACAAAAAAAGGGTCTGAGCCAAAAAGTACTTTCTGCTGCTGACAAGTTAGCCCCCAAGGTCAACATTCTAACCGTGGAAATTCTCGATATTGATACCGATAGTTATTCAAAGCGGGTTAAGAAATAGTGTCGGCACTCGCAAATTAATTACGAAGCTAAGTAATTGATTTAAATACAAGAGTCCGCTAGCTGGAGCTTGATAGATTCCATGAGTGGTCGATAGTTAAAAGGGCTGTCTTTTACCTTCTTACAACGACCGGGAATCAGTGACAATGAAAAAGTTAATGACTCTGTTAGCCGCCACGGTATTTGCTTCTGCCTGCCACGCTGGCATTGGCGCCTGGAGTGGGATCGACAAGCTGACAGTCATCACAGATGCTAACACTCAGGTTGAAGTCTTTGATAAAAAAGGCAAGCTGATTGCTTCAGGAGAAACCAATCAGTACGGGCGGGTATGGTTCAGGATCGCCAACTCCCAAGAAGTGAAAATATCAGCAGCGGGAGAGTCCAGAATCTATCAGTACAGAACCCGTTACGATACCGCACGTTAATACTGCATTTGTCGGGGATAGCTGCTCAATCCCCGACATCTTATCGTACGAACCCTGTTACCCTGCTTTACAGCTACTGACCACATCCTTGAATGCCAGAGAACCACCAAAAATATCCAGTGCACTGCCAATAGTGATGTGAACCCGACTGTCACCGGCTTTTCTTACCGCTTCGATATCTTCAATAGAGGCAATGCCACCGGCATACGTCACAGGAACCGGGGAATGGTGTGCCAGCAGAGACACTAATTCCAGGTCCGGCCCGGCCATTAACCCTTCAACTGAAGCAGCATGCACCAGAAACTCATCACAGTATTTCGCCAGCTTTTCCAGAGTGGCTTTATTAATTCGAGTGTCAGTAAACTTCTGCCAGCGATCCGTAACAATGAAATAATCGTCGCCTTTTTTCTTGCAGGACAGATCCAGAACCAGACGTTCTTTGCCAACTACCTTAAACAGCTTGTCCAGATTCTCAAAGTTGACCTGACCGTCTTTAAAAACATAAGAGGTCACTATGACATGAGAAGCCCCCATCTCAAGGTACTTCATGGCATTATCTGCGGTGATTCCTCCCCCTATCTGAAGCCCACCGGGCCAACCAGAAAGCGCTTCAGCGGCAGCTTCATCATTCCCGGGCCCCAGCTTGATGACATGGCCACCCGTGAGATGCTCTTGTCGATAAAGCCCGGCAAAGTCAGCAGCAGATTGCTTGCTTTCAAAATTCACAGTGGCTGAATTATCACCATCTCGCAGAGAGCTCCCCACTATCTGCTTGACCTTACCTTCATGCAGGTCAATACAGGGACGAAACTGCATAGTGGAAGCTCCTTTCTGTTTTCTATGAGGGTTGTTTGAGAGGACTCAATTTAACACAGTAATCGTAATCTGTGAGAACCTTTCTAGCCTAGTCTCTCTAAGTGGCCGATACTTGATTTCAGAGTTCTTTTGCAGGATATGCTATGAGCAGAGTCATTTTACTCCTGATAACCACTTTGTTTTTCAAMCCCGCCTATTCCTGGTATGACTCAGGTCATATGATCAGCAGCTGGATTGCCTGGCAGCACATGACGCCCGCTGCTCGTCAAAAATCTCAGGAACTACTGGATGTTCTGCAGGACGCAGCCCCCAAGACCCGCAGCTTCATGATTGCATCCACCTGGATGGACTCCATAAAAAAAGAAGGTCTGGCTGTCACCCGATACTGGCATACCGTCAGTGAAGATCAAGTTATTCATGGTCTGGCAGCGGGCCCCGAAAAGCAAAACAGCATCTGGGTAGCCCAGGAAGCCATAAAAACACTCTCAAACCCCAGCAGCTCAGTCTTTGCTCAGGCTTTTATGCTGAGAGCCCTTATACACATCAGTCAGGATCTTCACAGCCCATTGCAAATTTGTGACGATCGGAAAAACCGACCACCCGAGCATGAGAAATGCTATATAGCTTTTAAAATCTCTCCCATTGCCTATCAGGAGGAACAACTGACGAATATAGCTGCACTCTGGGACAGCGGGTTAGCGTCCTTTCCTCCGGTTCGGAGCAATGACCCCAATGCAGAAAAGATCATTTCAAAGTTCGCCAGCCAGCTCTCTCAAAAGCTGACTTCACAAAGCCAGTCCAAGCTCAAGGAGCTAGATCCCGAAATCTGGGCACGGGAAAGCCTGAACATTCAGAAAACGTTTGCGATGAATCAGATAAAACCGGGAGCACCTCTCAGCAAGAATTACTTACTGAGAGGTCAGTCCATTGCAGAAGAGAGGATTGTGATCTCGGGCTATCGACTGGCTGAAGTGCTCAACCAGGCCTTTAGCCAGTAATCACTGCCCTGTTTTCATATCAAGGGGCTTGGCAAGATCAACAATATTGCTGGAGGTACTGCGGGAGATGAGCTTGCCCTTGTGCCTCACTTCAACAGAGACAGAGTATGTATGATTAGGCATGACCAGTGTCGGTGAATAGGGAATTTCAAAATTGAGAGGGGCATCCAGTTCATACTTGAGCTTAACTTTCTTCTCACCAATCAGGTTTGAGCGCGCATCCTGCTTGCTGATATCCCGTAACTGAATTCTGACATCAGAATCTGCAGGAAAATACCCCGTTGCCGACTTCACAACCCCTTTCACTTCAGCAGATTCCGAGACAAAAGTCATTTGCTCTTTGCTGTGACGGCTCTTCAGAACCAGCATTTCACCATTGGATGTCATGGTATCTACCTGCTGAAAAGCAGAGAAGAACGCCATTTCCTGCTTCATGACCGGCTCTGGACAGGCCATCATGGTAGAGCCAACCCTGCCGAACTGTAACTCATCTTCCTGCATTGTATAACTGCCAAAATAGCCATTACAGGGGCCACGGCCGCTGACTTTACCGTCCTTGTCAGAAGCGGATTGAAACTCCAGAGTCACTCTTTTGCCATCAACGGGCGGTTGACCGTCCAGAGAGCTGAGCACCCAGGTTTTACCTTCAACTTCGGTGGGCGTCACCACCATTTTTTTGTCGGACGAACTGCACGCAGCAAGAAGACTTCCTGCAGCCAGCACCAACATATATCGGCCCATGGTCCTCATGATTTTACCTTATACCTCACGTGAGACGGTTCATGATTTTCTGCTCTGGCAGAAAAGCCTGAGCATAAACCCTGAAGCTGCTCATTGAAAACCGCCAGACACCTTTATTACCAAGGCCTGACACAAAAACGGAGCTATAAAAAAGCAGTATAGAATCCTAAGAGACTGTCAGATTTAAGGTGACGACAAAAACCCCTGATGTCAGTAACATCATTAGCCTGGATTGCGACGCCATCTATAAACGACAAAGAAGTAGTAAACAGTAGAACATCGACCGATACTCATCTGGCTGCCTACCTCCTGATAAAACATCAGTAAGTGTAGCAGCCAAATGATTCACGACATAAACTCATCTGCAGGCAGATAATCAGGCTATCTGCTCATCTGTATTTTTTTAATCCCAGTTTTCATCAATATCAAAGTCAGACAGTTCTTCCATAAATTCTTGCTGAGCCTCGATACTCGTCGGTGATGGCTCAAGGGTAGGCTGCACAGGTATAGATGCAGAGACAGCCGGTTCATTCGGGCTCGAATCCGTTGAGGCGGGAACTTCTGAGCGAGAAAAAACAGACGTCATCATGTAATAGAGTCTTGTCATCGAATTACTAGCCCACTCACTGTATTCGTGAAGTCGACCCGGAGACTCGTTCTGGACAGGCACAGGCACTGGTTCTGCACTCAGTATTTTCCAATCCTGAAATGAGCCTGAAGGCAGGTACTACTACCTAACCCTCGGCTTGTCGCTCATGAACTAATTGAAACAGGATTTCTCTGGCTTGTTGCAGCTTTCTGGCCGCTTCATTATCGGTCATGGCTTCCGCTTTGTCCTTTAGTTGGTCCAGTGTAATCCCTTCTTTCAGGTACTGTTCTGGTTCCTTCAGTGACAGGAACTTTTCGTAAGGGGTCATCATGTTTTCATAGCGGTAC
>NZ_LASA01000179.1 GCF_001562015.1 Endozoicomonas arenosclerae
CCTTTTGATCCTGTGCCTCGATAAGAATTGATCAGTGGAGACAGGTCGAGCTGGTCAACAACATCCACCACAAAGCGAGCCATATGACCTTCTGGAAGATAATCCTGGATGCTGGCAGGGAAAAGGTCGGGAGTGTTTCGGTCGACCGGTTTGAACTTCCACTTATTCATAGTGCTTTGAGTGTTACTGGTACTGGAATCAGGATTTTACCTGTTTTGCTGGTTAAGTCCGACAGGCTCCTAGGAAGCAGGGCTCGACACCCTGCTCGAGAAAGGTTTATCTGACGAGAATGAAATCAACAACGGTGCGCCAGCCAAAATAGGCCACCAGCAACAAAACAAAGCCGGCTACCGTCCAGCGCATGGCTTTTTGCCCACGCCAGCCGTTGACCCAATGACCAATCAGCAAGGTAGAAAACAGCACCCAGGCCACCAGCGACAACACCGTCTTGTGCAACATCTCTTTGGCAAACATATCATCGATATAGATAAAGCCCGAAATCAATGACAACGTCAGGAGGACAACACCTACAGAGAGAAATTCAAACAGCAGTTTTTCCATCGTCTGCAGGGGCGGTAAAGCTTTTAGCAAGCGTTTCTGATTATGACTTCTGAGTTGCTTCTCCTGATAAGCCAGCAACAGAGACTGGCAAACCGCAACCATTAACAATCCATAAGCCAGCACAGATAAAAGAACATGCACCACCATCAGTGTGGGCGACCTGAAAATGTGTTCCACCGGAGCCAGCCACGCGGCCAGGACTGAAATAATGGTGAAAGGCAATATCATGACCAACAGGCTTTCCGAGGGCTTGCGAAGACTACTGAGCAAAACGACCAGGGTCACCATAAGGGTCGTCAGGGAACTGATGGTCAGAATACCCAGGTTTGTGCCTTTGCCGGTATGGATGGCGAAGTAAAGTGAAAATGTGTGTAACACAGCACCCAACGTTGTAGCCAGCAACACCACATTACGAGCACCACCACGACCAGTAATCCTTCCCCATTGGCAGACCATTCCCACCGTATACAAAACAATGGCCCCGATACTGACGAGCATGACATTCATTGAATCTGTTAAAACCTCCACTTGAAGCCTGCCTGATGAAGGGGGTTGAAAATGAAACAGCCATGAGCGAATCAAATCATGGCCCATGAGGGTATCAGGCAATTTCCAGCTATATAGTGAAAGAGTTTGTCATATCTGGCCTACAGACACCATGCCGGATAATGAATTTCATGGTCAGGAGCCTAGAAATTTTTGAATTGTAAATCATGATTTTATTTCTATCTTTTAAAAGCCCTCAGAGTTTCAACTTAGCACCGGTAGAAAAAAGCGGCCGATGCTGTAGAAGCGATTAAGAATAAGAGAGAAGTATTATCATGTTCGCACGTACATCCAGCAGTGCCCTTCGCGCCTGCCTGCTCTCAATCTTTCTGCTGCAGTTTGCTCCAGTTCTCTTTGCGATCTCAACCCAACCTGAGCCGCCCCCGCCAGCTATTGAAATGACGGTGTTGGAACCAGACAATCCGGAAGAGGCTTATCAACTGGTCACAGGCACACTCACAGCTCAACTTCAGGAAGGTAGCCGCCATGCATTGACGGAAAAAGTCAGCACCAGCGTCAATGCATTCAGCCAGCTGGCCCCAGGCATCCACCCTTTACTGGGTTCTTTCTGGTTCCTGTTCACCCTGGACAAGATCATGGACAGCTTGTTAAGCCTCTATGAATATGGTGATCAGGGGGCCCTCTCTGTAGCCAGTGACTTTGCTCTACAGCAAGTTCACAGTTATTGGCGGACATTCTCTGCAACCCAAAGATTGATGCATTCCGCCCATTCAATAGCGGGGCACTTTTCACCTTTACTGACCACACCGGCATTAATCACTACACCTGAATACCCTGAACTGGCGGCCATTTTTTCAGTGGTTCAACACATGCCGGCCAGCTGGAATGAGAAAGCTCCCGGCCTGGAGCTTAACTTTAACCCAGCCCTGACTCTCTCCGACTATTTCAAGTACATGGAACGCAAACCTGAAGCTAGACCGTTGAAGGACTCCACATTTTTGCAACGCATGGAACTCATTCAAACTGAACTACTGAAATTAAACGACACCTTTCAACCTCGCATCCGGATACTGGCACGCAGCCTGAGCCCTGCTCGAATAGACAAGCTGCAGTCGGACCTTTGCGATTTATTGCAAACAGGCACCTGCCCTTTACAGGGATCAAGCCTGAGAACCTTATCCCGGACAGATCGTGCACCGAGAGGAGAACCTGTGCTGGAATTGGTACTGACAGGAAGACAGGGTGAAAGGTTCATAATCATCAGTACCCGCAAATGGAGCCATCAGGCAGATGCCCAGTGGAATAGCGTCAGAGCCTTCCATAAAAACTTGATAGACAGCCGAAACCAGCATTTTCGGATGGATTACCAATATCTTTCTGGCTGGCTCTACAACCCGGAAGAGTTACAGGCCTCCTTTGAAAAAAGAGAGTCCCTGTCAGAACTCAGCCCGGAAGTCCTGGACGAAATCTATTTTATTCTACAAACCATCAACGCCAAACGTAATGACCTGACATACACCCCCAGAGTCAATCCGGAAATAGTATCCTCCTCTGCGACCGCTTCTGAACAACCCTGGAATCATGAGCAATATACACCTCACGAGGAGCGTGTTTCCTTTGCCAAATTTACCTCACCTGTTTTGCCAGAGCCTCAACTGAGATCCAACTGGCCAGCCATTACAGAAAACAAAGCAGTGACCCATCACTTAATGCAGACCCGAATACAGACTGCTATTAGCCATCCTGATTCGGGAACCACACTGGTCTATGACGGCATCAGTGACCCCTTAAACATCCAGCTTTATTTCCAGCCTTTTGATTCGAAACATTTACCTGCACTGGCCACTGTTGACGCATTGCGAAGACAGCTTCATGAAGTGGAAAATAAAGGTGCCGCTTATGGCCTGCTGCATCTGGCACTGAGTGAAAGTTTTCTGCTATGGCTGAAATCCCCCTTTCCCGGAGACACTCCATCAGGTCGCCAGGTTCCCGCGAAAAAGAAAAAAAGCGGTAAACAACGATCTTCTGGAAATGGCGGCGGGACGGGCTCGGGAACAGTATCCAGCAGAAGTGGAACATCATCAAACGGATCACCACGCAGTCCAACCGGTGCATTGGGTGGAGGCGGTGGTGGCAAAAAGCCACCGAAAAAGCCCGTCAGTTATGACAAAGAAGCCCCAACATCTCCCTACCTCAGCTATGAGGATGAGAAAGAAGCCGCTGGAATGAGAGAAGAACATCAGGATCAGAAGTTGAGAATGAAAAAACAGATAGCGGTACAGAATGCTCAACTTGAAGAAGGTGAATCCTTACTGGAACAACAAAGGCAAGCCAACGAACAAACCAGAGCAGGCATCGAGAAAACCCATGCAAGATCGGTAGTCAATGGGGTAATGGTTGAGGCACAAAGAAAAGTAGTAGACGACAACACAAAGAAAGTAATGGAAACCGATGAGAGAGTGGATCAGCTTTCTGTGTCTGTAAAAAACCAGCAAGCACTGGCTCGCTCTCATCAGAAGTCTGCCTATAGAACCATGGATCAGAATGAAAAAGTTCTGGATGAAACAGAGAGAAAAGTGGAGGAAACAGCAGCAAAAGCTTTCGTCAGTGAAGTCATCACTACTGCTTCAGCAAGATTACTGGACGAATCCACTGAACAGACTGCCAAAGCAGTCTCCCGCACAGAAGAAGACACTCAATGGTTAGCAGCAAGATCGAAAGAGAGCCGGCAAAGAGTGACCCGGCAAATTGAATCCAACGAAAATGTAGTTAAAGGCAACCAGCGTGTAGTAGAACGTCATGATCAGTGGGTAGACGAACAACTTGCTGACTCTATTGCCCACGTAGGCGGGATTAACCGAAAAACCGGGGAACTTTCTGACCAGCAGGACCAGTTACAGCAGGTCATGAATCAACAAAGTCGCAGAGCAAAGGGCATCGACAATACACTGGCAATCAATGAACGAAAAACCGTCGCACTGGTACAAAGCCTAGAATCACAACAAGAAAATACTCGAGCTCTGGATCAGGCCATTACCGGCCGCCAGCGTCAGTTTGACGGAGCAGTAGCCACTGTTGATAGGAATGTTCAATACAGTAAGGATGGTGCAGTAAAAACCAAAAAAGTGCTCAGAGAGGTAGCTTCTCTGGAGAAAAAGCTACCTGTAGTAGAACAGGGGTTACAGGAGGTGAAGGACAGCCTGGCTAGTTTCAGAAAAGAACTGGACGAACGGGAGCAGGAGCTCAAAACCACTGATAATGAGAATACGCTTCGAGGCCTTAGGGAAGACTTTACTGAACTGGATGAGAAGTTCACCGTCTTGGAGGCAGAGTACTCCCAGAGTCATCGGAGAACTCAAAAAAGTCTGGATCAGCAAAAAGATGCACAGGGTAAACTGGAGAAAAGGGTTGCAGCTCAAGAAAGCAAAGCCGGCATGCATCAAGAAAAGATTGAGCGTCTGGAACGCAATGAATATAAAGGCAGCCTGGATAATCTTCGAAACCGGTTAGCCACACTGGAACTGCAGGTAGAAGTACTTCAGGACAAACCCCACCTGCGCAAGAGAGAGGCAGCGCCCTTCAGCCGCTTCCGAAGCCGTCCCGAAGGTTCAGAACATTCTGACTCCCTGCCTGAAAACAGGCCTGTTCAAACAGAATCTGCCAGCACACAAACTCAGCAGACACCCTCTTCCTCACCTACCCTGAAAGCTCTGGCAGCCGGTCTGGCCGGCGGCGCTGTTGGTGGTGTGGCTATCAGTCAGATACTGGCACAGCAGAAAAAGAACCAGCCCGCCCTGTACAACCTGACGGTTCGCAACTATCTGCAGGCACTTATGGTCAAGCCTGAAAGGACAAAAGAAGCACAGGCTTCACGCCAATTCCAGAGCCTGATGATCAGTCTGGTGAAAGACCAGGCACTTCCCTCCCCCAGAAAGCACTGCCTTGGAGAGGACTGCATATGGGAATATCTGAGCGATACCCGCTACACCGTCAGACAATGGCTGGATCAGGTAGGTCTGCCTGAAGATCATCAGCGACTCCAGGACAGCCTGACCATTGCCATGACCATCAGTACCTTTGTTATCTCAGTAAACCCAACAGCTTCTGGCTACTGGGAAGAAAAAATGTGGGTAGCCATCTATGAAATGGGTCTCTATGAGAGAAATCAGGGAGGGTACTTTATGGCCATCCAATCCTTTGAGGAAAACCTGAATCAGGTTCTGGCTTCTGCCTCTATTGATCAGGAAGTTGCCCAGACTTTGAAGCGCTGGCTTGATCAGGCCAGTCAGATTCAGTAGACGATTCTTTTGAACAAAATGAGATGATCATGGCTTGGTCATCTCATTATGTTACCCATTCAAGAAAACTCAGTACCTGAAAATGCGCCTAATCAACGACGGTTTATCAACTGCATCAACAGAATAAAGATTAAAGAAGGACTCCCCATCTCTGGAAATCAGTTTACCCCCAAACCAGGGTCTACTCCTGGGTTCAAATAAATAGGTTACCAGAAACTGATTTTCCTTCTCCGAGGTGGGCTCTATTATGGCACTTCCCCACAATCTGCCTTCCACCAGCCACCTGCCATCTTCTAACTTTTCAATACTATCTGCTGAGAACCCGAACCCATCGGGATTTGAGGCAAGCCTTTTCGCAAACTCCAAAGCTGGATGATCGCTCCCTGAGTTTAAATCCCACTCACTCAGTGTAATGAGCCCACTCTGAGCAAAAACCTGTATTAAGTCATCGCCTGACAAGGCTCTTATTGATGAAAATAATCCTTTAGATTCAAGTCTTCTTTGAAGAAGCAGTTCCCCTTCTCTACTGACATTCCAGAGACTAACACCATGCATTTCTGCAACAGCAACCCTGTCATCCTTAAGAGCTAAAATATCACTCCCATAGTTTCGACCCTCAACACTGACGAAGCTTTTTTCTTCTGCCCGCTCAATGGATGAACAGTCGATCACTCTCAGGGTATATGGCATGCCTGAATCTTGAGAGACAATCATTACCTTGCTCCCGTTAATCGGCATCAAGTTGCTGGGAATCTGGGGTAGCGTAATACTTTTTCTCTCTCCAGACTCAATGTCCAGGATATTGAGCTCTGCAATCTCCTGTTGACCTTGGATTTCTTCTATTTCATCTAATGACAACCAAACCAGCAAACCATTATCCAATTGAAATACGGGGTCCTCGCTTCTTTTTTCACAATCGGGAAAAGATGTTTCCAGTTTGAGCCCCGATCTGCCAACCCTGCTGAAAAGTAATAACTGCCCATGATTTTCATAGGCCAATAGACGTCCATCTTGCAACTCAGTGAGACAAGTGATTTCCACATCTTTAATAGCGTTCTCAGGTTCCCCTCCCACACCATCAACACAGATCAGTGAAAGAGAATGACCTCCAAAAATCGCGCGTGTACCATCAGAGAGCTTACAAACACCTCGTATAGACCAGGGGTACTCTCTGTCCGTAGCAACTGATCTGACCTTGTTTCCTGAAAACTGAGTGTTACTGGCTGTCCGGCATAAAGTCCAAAGTAATTTTGTGTTAGTGTTGATTTCAGCAGACTTTACTAACAGCTCAGGCACCCCAGCCTCTCTCAGGAAACCAAGCATTTCCTGCTTTTGCTCCTCACTCGGCAAGGGTAATGAGTGCTGTTCACCATAGTATTTCTTTGGAAGCTCCTTAATGACCCTGCTGAAAACGGTGCTGAATGTGGCCATATGGGTTCCCCTATCCACGAGAGCCAAAGCCTTTCTATCCTCATAATCAAGATGCTGGGCAATCTGGTCCCAGCAGTGAGCATTGACAAGAGAAAGAGAAGAAACCCCGCTTTTGGGATAAACAGCGTAATAATTTGAGGGATTAATGATAAGAGTTTCACGATCGTACAGGAGTTTTTGAATGGACGGCCCAAATATCCGAAACACCTGTTGTCCCAGGTATTCCTGAACCCCGAATACTGCTCTGACGGGCTTCCAATTGAAAACTGAGGATAAGAATCCACCCTGTTCACGCGTATTTCCCAAGTCAGTCGGCGAACCATGACTCACTGCACCTACATCCATGTTGATCTCTCTCTGATCGGGTAAGTTTCCATTTAGAAGATAGAAAGGTCTGACTCTTTGATCACAATATGCTCTAGAAGTTCCCTTCTACTGGCTTATAGCAGCCCTCGCCAGACCGTCACTGAGCAACGGTTTATGGAGCCAGACCCCAACCTTTAAAGAAGCACTGTGTGGAATGCTGCCCCTTTTGCCCGAGATTGGATATAATGTGGCTCAATTACGCATTTACACCTTACTTCAAGGTATTCCCAAGGTAGCTGGATGTTCGAGAATTTAACCGAACGCCTGTCGCAGACGCTTCGCAACGTCACCGGCAAGGCGAAACTGTCTGAAGACAACATTAAAGAAACCCTCCGCGAAGTCCGTATGGCTCTGCTGGAGGCAGACGTTGCCCTGCCTGTGGTCAAGGAGTTCATCAACCGGATCAAGGAACGGGCCATTGGCCAGGAAGTCCAGTCCAGTCTGAGCCCGGGCCAGGCCTTCGTTAAGATCGTTCAGGCCGAACTGATCTCGGTCATGGGCGAAGCCAATGACGAGCTGAACCTGGCTACCCAGCCACCTGCGGTCCTGCTGATGGCCGGTCTTCAGGGTGCGGGTAAAACCACCTCTGTGGCCAAACTGGGTAAATTCCTTAAGGAACGTCACAAAAAATCTGTTCTGGTGGTCAGTGCTGACGTATACCGTCCGGCAGCGATCAAACAGCTGGAAACTCTGGCAGAAGAAGTCGATGTTGAGTTCTTCCCATCCGACATTCAACAAAAGCCGGTTGATATTGCCACTGCCGCTATTCAGGAAGCCCGCCTGAAACATATCGATGTCGTTATTGTCGATACTGCAGGTCGTCTGCACGTCGACAGCGACATGATGGAAGAAATCCAGGACCTGCACGGTGCCATCAACCCGGTAGAAACCCTGTTCGTGGTTGACGCCATGACCGGTCAGGATGCTGCCAATACCGCCAAAGCCTTTGGTGATGCCCTGCCCCTGACCGGTGTAATCCTGACCAAAGCCGATGGTGACGCCCGTGGTGGTGCAGCCCTGTCTGTTCGCCATATTACCGGTAAGCCCATCAAGTTTATCGGCGTCGGTGAGAAAACCGATGCCCTGGACCCTTTCCACCCTGACCGTATCGCCTCCCGAATCCTGGGCATGGGTGACGTTCTCTCCCTGATTGAGGAAGCAGAACAGAAGCTCGACAAGAAAAAAGCCGACAAACTTGCCAGTAAGCTGAAAAAGGGCAAGGGCTTTGACCTGGAAGACTTCCGTGATCAACTTCAGCAAATGAAGAAAATGGGTGGTCTTGCTGGCGTTATGGACAAGTTGCCTGGCATGCCAGGTATGCCTTCCAACATGGCCGGTCAAGTGGACAATAAGATTTTTGTCCAGATGGAAGCCATCATCAACTCCATGACGCCGGCAGAACGCGCTAACCCGGACATCATGAACGGCTCTCGCAAAAAGCGTATTGCCAGCGGTTCCGGTACCCAGATTCAGGACATCAATCGTCTGATCAAACAGCACAAGCAGATGAGCAAGATGATGAAGAAAGTCACCAAAAAAGGCGGCATGAACAAACTGATGCGCGGTCTGGGTGGCATGAAAGGTCAGATGCCAGGCGGTGCTGGCGGAATGGGCGGCATGCTGCCTCCCGGCGGTGGCAAGAAGTTCCCGTTCTAAACCGCTCTGAACAGCTGTATGGCCAGCTTACCTTTGGAAGGCTGGCCATAATCTGCCATTAACTGTCACTGTCCGCATAATTCTCATAGAGATGCGACATCAGCACGTCATCACTTCTGACTGATTTCAGAGCCCCCCAAAGCTCATCCCTTTTATCCTCTGACACTGCACTTTTATGGGAGAAAGTCAGGAAATAATCCTTGGCTTTTAATTTTACAGACTGGATCTGGTATTGCCCTTTCAGAAAACCATCACTGACAGCCAGCTGATTTGCAATACTGCCCAACAATGCTGCGGAGCCATTCTTCTGTTTCACCAGACTCAATAAGGCTGCCCTGTCACTGGCGAAACTGGCTTTGACGTCTACTCCCTTTTTCTCAAGGTCACTGGCAATCGAGTAGGATTTAGGGACCCGCACCGGCGCAGGCAAAGTGGAAGTATCACCTTTAAAACGATATTGACTACCTAAAGGTGTGGCGATTACATAATCCACCAGGCTCATACTGAAAGACGATGGTTTGCTGGAGGTAGCATCATCGGGATAATACATCCATTGAGCCCGTTCCTCTTTATACGACGCTCCCAAAATACCATCCACCTTCCCCTGCCTGGCTAACCTGAGACAACGGGTCCAGTTTGCCGGCCTGATCACAAAACGGGTATGGGTGCGCAACCCAACTTCTTTGATCATATCTATGAACAATCCCGCTGCACGGTAATCTCTCAGATAGGTAAAAGGAAACCAATAGGCTTTATCACTGCATAGTGTCACCGTTTCACGAGGAGCAGCTTGAATCGAACTACTTAACATAGAAAGTAGTGCGACAAAAAACAGCAAGCACTGCCGATACGACTTCATGTCGATTCTCCATTTTTTTCTTTATTCTCTGGAAGTTCAGACACTTGATGTTTGTGAGGCTCTACCAGGAGCACATGGTATTTGTTCAGTGTCTGATTCAGGGGGATACAAAGGTACGGATTTTTATTGCATATGTAAAAGGAAAAGACTCTAATATCGTCCGTTCGATAGATGTGCTAACAAGAATTAGCAGAATCACACCCAAGAAAAACAATAAATGTATAACGGAGTACACAATGAAGCTCAGAAAACGCACCTGCACTCTGGCTTTATCCATTGCTGCAGCTTCCTTCAATGCCATGGCCGATGCCGACAAAGCCAAAAACATCATCCTGATGATTGGTGACGGTATGGGCCCACAGCAGCTCAGTATGCTCGAAAGCTACGCTCGCCTGGCTCCCAGCTCCATCTACAAGGATGGTAAAACCGCTATGGCAACTCTTTCCAATGCCGGTACCGTTGGATTGTCTATGACTTACCCCTATGGTTCTGTGGTTGTCGATTCCGCCAGTTCTGCCAGCCAGCTGGCAACCGGTAAGGCATCACCTTCCGAAGCCATCGGTCTGGATCACGAAGGCAACCCGGCAGAGACCGTTCTTGAAAAAGCCAGGAAAATGGGTAAAGCCACGGGTCTGATATCTGACACTCGCTTGACTCATGCGACACCTGCCTCTTTCGCATCTCACCGTGCTCACCGCTCTATGGAAAACCAGATAGCTGAAGACATGCTGGCTACCGGTGTGGATGTCATGTTGTCTGGCGGCATTCGTTATTGGATTCCAAAATCTGTGAACGACAAAGGGCAGGTATATAAGGAGCTGGTTGCTCTGAGCGAAGGCAATGTAAAAATCAAATCCAAACGTAAGGATGAGCATAACCTGGTGCTTGAAGCCAAGGATGCGGGATACAATCTGGCCTTGGCTCTTAATGGATTCTGGGGAGCTGGTTGAGGACGAGTTATTTGACTATGAATAGAAGACGTTTTCTTGTACAAAAGTGTCATGAAACTTTATGACCTCCTCGACAACGCCAAGTGCTTTGAACAGATACGCCAGATTCGCTGGCCTGACGGGGTGAAATGCCCACACTGTGCCAGCTCAGACATAACCCGCCAAGGCAAGGACGATTCACAGCCTGACAGACAGAGATATTCTTGTAAAGAA
>NZ_LASA01000180.1 GCF_001562015.1 Endozoicomonas arenosclerae
CGCCTTGCTGATAAGCCCGCTCACAGATTTTCTTTATGGCAGGGCCATTCAGGTCACTGTGAAGCCGATCGGTTTCAGCCAGCAGTCGTATATCGGCTTTGGTGTAGCGAGTCTGAAAGCCTCTTGTCGTACACTGGCGACGCTTCACGCTGCCTTTACTGATGTACTGGTTGATCAGTCGAGTCACCTGGGCTCTCGAGTAGCCACTGGCAATGGTCAGGTAGCGGCGGATCAAGCCTTTGTCTCCTAGCATCAGCCAGGCTGAATGCGATTATCCTATACTAGTACTCCATTTCCTGTCGGTCTTGCATTGTAGCGATGAAACGTCAGTCTGAATATGGAATTTCCCTCCAGGGTTTGGGGCGTTTCGTTTCCAGTCGACGTTCAGTTATCTGAGTTCTGCCACGAGTTATGATCGGGTTGAGATGGAGTTTTAATCGATGCCGCAACTGTTGTTCCTGAATTTTGATCACTGTTTTTTAAAGCATGTAAGCAAGCACTTGGTATTTCTGTGGCTGCTGCTGTTTATTGATCCTGCATTCAGTCAGGAACAAAAGTCTAATGAAGAGCCTGCTATCTGTCAGAAGCTGAAACCTCCTCGAAACAAGCCGGAAAAGCTGGTGGACTGGCTATTGGAAAACGGTCATCGTCTGAAGCAGGAAGGCTGTTGGCAGAGCCATATCCGTTACGGCACTCGAGGGATGGAAGAGGCCGCCATGAAGTCCCGTTTTCTGGACCGGGCGCGAATTGCCCTGAATGTTTCTTCCAGTTATTTCTATCTGGGCGATTATGACAATTGTCGCAAACTGGCTGAAGAGGCCGGGAACTATGCCAGGGAGCATCAGGACTGGAAAGAATACATCACCAGTCTGTACCTGTTATCAGGGGTTTCCAGAGCCCAGGGCCGTAAAGAGGCAGTTTTGTTTGCGGAAAAGGGATTGGAAGAACTTAAGAAGCATAAGCCTGATGATGCCTATCTAAAAGCCAAGATTCTTTACAACCTTGGAGGGGCTCTGAGTGATCTTGATGAACCCGATCTCGACCGTGCCAGATCTGCGATGCTTGAATCCCACAAGCTTTATCATGAAATGAACAACCAATACGAAATCGTTCGTTCCGGTTTAAGGCTGGCGAGGGTTGATTACCTCAAAGGAGACTACATCAGTGCATTGGCGGTGATTCAGTCGGTGGAAGTGCATCTTGAAAGACCCCGCTCCCGGATGCTCTATCACTATATGATGGCGAAGATTCTGCATCGCATGAAGAAGTGGGACAGGGCAAGAGCAGAAGCCCTTGAATCTCTGGCATGGGCTGATCGTTTGCACGCCCAGATAGATGAAGAGCGATCCAGAGCGTTGCTGAAAGCGATCGACAGCAAGACGTTTGTGAAAGACTGACTGATATACGACAAAGGAAGCAGGCCTCTCAGCCGTGCTCCCTGATAACTTAGGACTGTACAGAAATTAACGTCTTTCTCAAAACCCTCACAAAATCCGTTCGGGCTGAGCCTGTCGAAGTCCAATACCATGACCCTTCGACAAGCTCAGGGTGAACGGAATCCGCGACTGAATCGGACGTTATTCCGAGGCAAATCCTTAGCTTGTGAGAGTTCAGGCAGTTTCAGCGTCTAACAGCTTGTTCTGTTGGCTGATATTGATTTTTCTCGGCTTCATCGCTTCCGGAATCTCTCGTTCCAGCTCGATATGCAGCAGGCCATTATCCATGCTGGCGCCTGTTACCTTAACGTAGTCTGCTAATTGAAAACGGCGTTCAAAATTACGCTCGGCAATGCCCTGGTAGAGGTATTGACGCTCAGGGCCTGAAGTGTCTTTTTTACTCTGGATCAACAGCACATTGTCCCGGGTTTCAATATCGAGCTCTTCTTCAGAAAAGCCGGCAATGGCCATGGTAATTCGATACTGGTTGTCGTCCAGCAATTCGATATTGTAGGGAGGGTAGCTGTTTTGTTTTGCCTGCTGGCTGCCTGTCATGCTCTCAAGCATGTGAGCCACACGATCAAAGCCAATAGCAGAACGGTACAGGGGAGTGAAGTCTAAATCGATAGTACGCATGATCATATCCTCTAATGAGCAATATGTTTTTAAAGTGACCTTTCATTCGAACAGGTCGTGATTTTTGACGATCCTCCTATGAGCCATCGTCGTATTTATAGGTAAGGGCGCTTTTTGATTTTCCAACCCTGCATGTCCAAAAAATAATGAATTTTTTTCGAAAAAGCTTACAGACAGTCTGCCAGAAGCTTGATACCCGTGATGAACAGGCTGATGTAGAGAATTTTGTAAAAGAGATCGGTAGAGACCGTTTTAACTATTTTCATACCCATCCAGACACTCAAGGGGCAGAGAGGCAGCAAGAAGGCGGAAAATAACAGGTTCTCTGTCGTTAATTCGCCAAGACTGGCATAGGCGGGGAGCTTTACCAGATTCAGGGCGCCGAAAAAAATAGCCATGGTACCCGCCAGGTACTCTTTCTGCAGATTTAACGGGAGCATATAAATACTGAGAGGTGGTCCACCTGAATGAATGCCAAAGCTGGTAAAGCCACTGATGGTTGACCAGAAAATACCCGCTATTTTCCCAGGCTTGCGGCTTGAGCGGAAGTAATGACCCAACCATTGATTCAGGCAAAAGAGAATGGAAATCAGGCCAATCATGCCTTTGATTGACGTCTCGCTGAGAGAGGCAAAAACCATCAGCCCCAGGAGAGTGCCGAACAAACCTGGCAACAGAATGATTTTGATGATCGACCAGTCGATATGCTGTCGCCACCCCCAGATGGCAAACCCATCCATCACCAGCAGAAGCGGTAGAAGTATGGCTGCAGCCTGAACCGGAGGTAAGGAGAGTGACATTAATGGCACGGCAATCATGCCCAGGGCATTGCCCATACCTCCTTTTCCCAAACCGGTAATGATGACCGCAGGAACAGCGGTTATGAGAAAAGACAGCTCAGAAGGTAATAGCATGGTGCTGTCAGGTCAGCAGTTCGATCTCGTAATCCAGCATTTTATCTTTGTCGAACAGGTATCGACCCATGAAGTTCTTTTTCTTCAGTAAAAGAGGCAGCCAGCAACGGTCATCTTCCCACATTTCGTCATAGGGAATATCGTCAACATGGAACCACAGAGGAATGGCTTCGTCGGTTTCTTCCGGAATGCCGTCATAGTCTGATGCAGCAAAAGCGTAAACATGGATGGAGTATCCATCGATAAACTGGAACAGACACTCACCATGAAAGGCCATATTCAGGGGAGTAATTTTCAGTTCTTCCTGAACTTCACGAACCGCACACTCAAGAGTTGTCTCACCTTCTTCAAGCCGCCCACCCGGTCCGTTGATCTTGCCAGCACCCAGTCCCCGTTTTTTACGAATCAAAAGAATATGGTCGTCTTTAACGACAAACGTCAGGGTAGCGGGATCCTTGGCTTTCCAGTTTTCCCAGTCAATATCGGACAGTTTTTTGGCGGCTATGGGCTGCATGGCTGGCTCTGCTTTGTCGGTACCACAAAGACTCCAGTATAAAGCAGAGCGTTAAGAGATCAGGTATTAATTTTGTTGAGGTCAGACAGGGGAAACAGGGTCAAGGTGTTGGATGCAAAGGCTCCGGTATCAATAAAGTGAGAATTCCCCAAAGTCAGGGGTTCATCAACAATAGTGTGGCCACAAATAATATGGTCGACACCTGTCACCTGGTCGGTATTTCCGGTTTGAACTTTTGTTCTGGACCACATCAACAGCCGGGTCAGTTCAGGGTCTTTGGCTATTCGTTCCGGAGCCCATTGATGGAGAGGGTACTCTGCGTGGCAAAGGGCTACTCTGGTACCGTCATGTTGTTCTACCAGAATCAGGTAGGGCAGTGAGTCTACCCAGTTGGCAAACTCCAGCATTGTTTCGGTCGAAACTTTGAGGTGCCATTGGCCTCCGTTCAGTACCCAGTCCGCCAGAATGGCCGAGGATTCAGGGTTTCGGGCAATGGTTCTTAGAGTGTCTTCATGGTTCCCACAAACCGGATGGAACCAGGGCTCGTGGATCAGGGAGAGGCAGTCAGGTGATTTTGGGCCTCGGTCTATCAAGTCTCCGACACTGAAGCAGCGGTCTGCCTCAAAGTCGAAGTTCACTGACTCGAGAGTTTTGAACAACAAGTCATACATGCCATGGAGGTCGCCTATGGCAAAATCCCTTCCAGCCGGGTTTGGGCCAAAAGTTTGTAGAAACATAATGACTCCTGTGCAGTCCTTTGCTCTGGAGTTCGCTGGCAGACGAGTCTGCTTCAGGGCTGTTTCAAAGTGGCCAGACCGTTTTTGGGGTCAATCTGTATGCGGGGCCGGGTTGTTTTGAGCAGTGCCCGAACCTGTTTGTCATTGGCAAGAATCCGGAATGACAAGGGCATGGTTTCAGGCAACTCACCCGCTTTTCTGGCCTGTTCAGCGGTTTCCAGAGCGTTCAGATAAAATGGCAGAACCTTTTCTACTGTTTCGGCCAGGTCGCTGATAATCAAAGCATTGGCAAATACTGCGGGAGCGTATGTGGGGGTCGCATAGGAGGTGGTTTGAAGCTGGGATTGCACATGGCTGACCCAGCGCTTCTGCTGTTCATTAGACAGCTTTCTGAAAGCTTTTAATAACTGGCTGCCTTCTTCTGGAGTAAACAACCTCATCATGGCTGCCAGGGCACCCAGTGCCTGAATTTCCTTTGAGGATAACCCTTTGTATTCCGGGAGCTTCAGCCATTGAGCTCGTTCAACCAGGTAAGGAGGAATAGGGTTAAAGTCGGGGTTTTCCTGAAGCTTATCCAGTTCAATCTTGATCTGATTCATAGACCGAAAAGTATTCTCCGTCAGGTACAGAGAGCCTTTGGCACTGACATGGCCCCTGAATCCGGCAATATTATCCATCCAGTAGGCATACCAGAGGTTGAGGTCTTCCCGCTTTAACTGGCCACTGCGAAACCCCTCTTTCAGGGTGGTGTACATATTCAGGGAACCTTCGTTATACATCATGTGCCGTAGGTGGCTGCCAGGCAAAAATACAATGGTGAACTTGCGACCGTCTGAGTGATATTTTTTGGCAATGGCTTTGGCCAGAGGGTAGATACTGGTGGCTTTTTCAGCGGTGACTGCCAGAAACTGGCTGCTGTCTTCAGGCAGCTTCTTGCCCAGAGCCATTGAAGCTCTCCCTCTGGCAGTGGGTGACAGGGTGACGGCACTGATCAGGGCTGCGGCCTCCAATGTATCGTAGGATTCTGCATCCAGCCCGCGAATCAAATCAGAAAGCTGGTTGAAATGCTTTTGGCTTAACGCCGCCAGGTCCAGATCTTTCTGAGGCAATATAAAGGCGTCGTAATCAGCCTCAGTGCCTGATCGAAGCAGTTGCAGGGAGTACAGACGTGAAAGCGCTCGGGGAATTTCCCTGTGAATACCTGATGGCAATCGGTCTGCCGACATCTCAGGTGTGATGTTGGGGTTATCCATGGCCCAGCTGAGCTGTTCAATCTGGCTGCTGGTGATGTTCAGAGCTTTGCCGTAAGTGATAAGAACGTACTCTCTGATCAGGTTGACGGCTTCGTTGGCTTGAATGTTCAAACTGAGCAGAATCAACAGAGGCAGAACAAGGTATTTGACCAGTATTTTCATGGCAGAAAGGGCAATTGGCTAAATGCCTAAGCATAGCAACCGGAAAGAAATCTGCCGTGTGAGAGTCTCTTCCAATATGAAATGAGCCTGAAGAAGGGGCTGGTTTCTAACATGAAATGAGCCGACTTCAGCACTGTCGTTCATGATGAGGATATGAAAATCATCATGAACACCCATTTCATCAAAACCCTGGAGGATGTAAGAAGCCTCCTTTCACAAGCAGACTGTCTGGAGCCCGGCTGGGACTCCAAGGACGAATGTTACCGTTGGATTGAGCTAACCCTCAGCCACTTCAAATACCGTTCCC
>NZ_LASA01000181.1 GCF_001562015.1 Endozoicomonas arenosclerae
ATGCTGTTATAAACCTCGGCTTTCACTGCCCCGGTCAGGACTCGAAACCTGTATTTTGGCACCCAAACTATATGATATTGGCAATGCCAAATGACATGCGTTAACTTTTCAAATCTACTCATGTTACTTCCTATCTCTAGTAGTTGTGGGGACAACTCAGAGATAAGGAGTAGCATGGGTAGTTCATGGCAGGCGAAGCCAACCATTCATGACCACGTCCATAGGACGTGGGTTTTCACGATGCACTAATCAGGGCATACTGAAATACCAACAAAAAAGATCAGTGACGTTTGAGTATGAGAATCACGGCTGCAAACCTGATGTTCGCCGTAACCCTGACCCTGTTTAACAATGTGGGTCACGCAGAATCTGCCGAGAAAGAATCCCCCCAGTCCCAGCTGGAGGCGATTAACGGAGATATTGAACATCTTAGAAAACTACTGGACAAGCTGAACAAGGAGCGCTCATCCGCTGAAAACCAGCTGCAATCCACCGAAACAGAAATGAGCCAGCTGCAGAACTCCATTCGTAAAATCGAACAGGAGCTCAACAAAGGGAAAAACGAAATAAAAAAGCTCCAAAGCCGTCAGCAGGCTCTGACGGCGCAGAAAAATAAAGAAAAAGATCGCATCGCCAACAGTGTACGTTCCGTTTACCTTGCCAGCCGGGATAACCGGCTGAAGCTTTTATTAAACCAGGAAAGTCCGGAAGAAGTATCCAGACACCTGACCTATCTGAAGCACCTTCAAAAGGCACAGCTTGAGGCGATTCAAGCCTTCGAAAGCACCCTGACTGAAATTGCTGAAAACAAGGATCAGCAGCAAGCAGTCAATGACCGACTGGAAGACCAGCAGGCAAATCTTGCCGAAAAGAAAGAGCAACTGCTTGAATCAAGAAGCGACCGAAAAAAACTGATCTCTCGTATCAATCGACAGTTTCAGAGCAATGACCGGGAACTGGACGCACTGAATCAGCAAAAGAAACAGCTTGAAGAAGTATTGGCTCAACTGGCTTCCAGAAAACCAGCCAATACCAATATTCAAAAAGCCAAAGGACGATTACCCTGGCCCGTGGATGGACAAATTCTTTATGGCTTTAACCAGCAAAGACCTGACACACGAATTCGATGGCAAGGTATTCTCATATCGGTGGCAACAGGCACAAAAGTCACTGCCATACATGATGGCACCGTCATATTTTCCGACTGGTTAAGAGGGTATGGCCAGCTCATTATTGTGGATCATGGCAACAACTATCTGTCCCTGTATGCCCACAATCAATGGCTACTTAAGAAAGAAGGCGAAGCCATTCTTGCCGGTGAAGCACTGGCACTCAGCGGCCAGTCCGGTGGACAGACCGAACCCGGTGTCTATCTGGAAATCCGGCACAATGGCAAACCCCAAAACCCGGTTCCCTGGCTGACAAGCTCCTAGCCCGGAAAATTCATAAAGTCGCTTTCAACAGGTTCAAGGCCGCAGACATACTGGAATGTTCGTTTTTTGATGTGTACGAAAAAATAGCAGAGCGAGAAGCTCGACACTTTATGAAATTTCCGGGCTAGAAGTAGGACCGAGAAATCATTGCAGAAAACAATGGGTGAACCGATAAAGCAGAAAGCATCAGATGTTTTATCGCTGAGCCTTTCAAGTGAGCTAAAAGCGGTGACAGACAAGGGAATAAGGCAGTCTGTTAAAGAAAGCCGCCTATACTTCAACTCTTTATAAGAGCGAACCTAATGCCCAAAGCGGAAGAAAAACAGTTTGCCCCAGCGATCATAAGATTGATCAGGCAAACGACTTTTCGCAACACTGCTTTTCGGAACAATTGTGCAGGAGCTTTCATGACAACAACCTTTCCCACTTCCCGGCAGCCACTCCCTCAATGGGTAAAAGCTGCGGTACTGGCTCTGGCAACCGGATATGCCCTGCAAGGCTGGTCGGCACCTGTTGATCAGGAAGAAAAGCCTGCTCCGGTAGCCACTGAATCGGCCAAGCCCGCTGCAGAAGCCAAGGCAACAGAGGAAGAAAAGAAAGGTAAGCTTCCCCTGGAAGAGTTACGGACTTTCACAGAAGTCATGCAGCGCATCAAAAGCGCCTACGTGGAAGACATCGACGACAAGACACTGCTGGATAACGCTATTCAGGGCATGCTGACAGGACTCGACCCTCATTCAGCTTACCTCAAGCCAGACGATTTCAAAGAACTGGAAATTAATACATCAGGCAAGTTTGGTGGTTTGGGCATTGAAGTCGGTATGGAAGATGGATTTATCAAAGTCATCGCACCTATTGACGACACTCCCGCCCAGAAAGCCGGCATTCAACCGGGCGACCTGATCATCAAGCTCGACGATGCGTCTGTTAAAGGCATGTCGTTGATGGAATCCGTGGATAAAATGCGAGGTAAACCCGGAGATCCTATCAAGTTGACGATTGTCCGGGAAGGCTCGCCCAAACCTCTTGATCTGGTGGTTAAGCGGGACATCATCAAAGTCCAGAGTGTGAAATCCAGAGTTCTGGAAGACGGTTATGGCTACATTCGCATGAGCCAGTTCCAGTCAGATTCCGACAAGGAAGTGGTTGAACACCTGAACAAACTCAAGAAGTCCCAAAACGGAAAGTTGAACGGACTGGTTCTTGATCTGCGCAACAACCCCGGCGGCGTCCTTCAGGCAGCGGTTGGTGTGGTAGATGCCTTTATCAAGGAAGGTTTGATTGTTTACACCAAAGGGCGCATTCCTAATTCCCACCTCAGCTTCAAGGCCGATGAAGAAGATCCCTCGGAAGGCATTCCCTTGGTGGTTCTGATCAATGGCGGTTCGGCATCAGCCTCTGAAATTGTTGCAGGAGCACTGCAGGATCATCACCGTGCCGTACTCGTCGGTACAGAGTCATTTGGTAAAGGCTCCGTTCAGACCGTACTGCCACTCAGTATTGATAATGAGAAAGGTCTGAAGCTGACCACTGCACTTTATTACACCCCTAACGGCCGCTCAATTCAGGCTGAAGGCATCAAGCCCGATATAGTGGTTCCAAGAGCCAAGGTGACTCCGGTAGAAAGTGTTTCCGGCTATAAAGAAGCCGATCTTCAGGGTCACCTGAGCAACGGCAACAAGCAGGCTGAAAAAGGCAAACAGGAGAAAGGCAAAAAGGATGAAGCCGAATCCCTGGCCGAACAGGATTATCAGCTAAGCCAGGCACTCAACGTTCTGAAAGGCATGCATATCAATGCCACCCAGGACAAGAAGAAACCTACGGCTATTGCTGAAGAACCCAAGGAAGCCTTGAAGGCCGCTACCACTTTATAGCCCTTGATAAAGTCTTCAGACATAAAAACGCCCGGATCATTCCGGGCGTTTTTATAGAAGCCTGTCTACTGAGTCAACCAATAATAAATCGAGCTACCTTCAGTATTACTTTCTGTAGGAACTCCATAATACCCAGCTCAGTACCTGGCATACGAATAATAATGTAATAGCCGTAGAGTGCTGCAATCAAAGCAACAATCATGCAAATAAAACAGAAAGTCAGATAAATTCGACGCATTTCAGAACCTGAATTCAATCCCAAGACTGATGACAGGCTGCTCTTTACTGTCAAGTTTATTTCTTTGCAGAACAGTGTTAGCGCTGGATTTCAATGCACCCGACTCTGATGCATCTGCTCCTGCTTTCTCAATATCCAGAAAGGTACCCACATCCACACTGATATCTACCCGCTTGGCATCATCCAACAATTTCTTCCACCCCACTCCGACATAAGCCCGACCTTCACCCGAGAAATAGGCCTTCCCCAGCTTCTTGGCTTCACCGGTAAAGGTGCCTGCAGAAACCCGAAAGCCACTTTCAAAAGGGTAATAGTCGACCACCAGCCCTTTTTGCTGAGCGGTATTGTGAGTATCAGGTGCAGAAAGATCGGTACTGTTGATTGTGTAGGCTCTAAGACCAAAGGAATGACTGCTGGTCTCCTGTTCAGCACTCAAAACCTCCCCACCGGTTTCAACCGGAATAAAATCCGGGTCATCCGCCAGAACGGAGGTAGCAATTATCATGCAGACTGCGAAGGTTAGAGAACGGCCGTTCATTATCCAGTCTCCGGGAATCATGATTCGGTACAAGGGTGGCCTGAGGACGCACTTTAAGCCTCACCTTCAGGTTGGCTTAAGGTCCAGCAGACATCCATACCCTGCTTACTTCAGTCACCCGTGATATATAGCCAGAAAATATGAAAACAGAAAATGAAAATACGGACTATTGGCTTTCTATCAGAAGCTCTCTCTTATCGTCTCCGGAAAACCCGAAGCAAGTCAACTATTCTGTGAGTAAATCCTGAAGAGAGTTCACGAAATTTCCTTCTGATCGTCCGGCTACTGTATTGATAAACTAGCTACTTAGTATGAAAAATTCTCATCGCCAAGGGTGACTCACATTATACGCTGTCACCCATGACTCTTTTGTTTGGCATTTCCTTCCCTTCTGGACCCTGATATGCAAACCGACAATGCGCCTCAATTTGGCTGCGTGCCACCTTCTGAAATTGCCCGACTGGCAGAAGAAGCTGCTGTAGGTAAAACCAAGAAACACCCCGAAGTCACTTTTGTCCTGGCCGTTCTGGCCGGTATTTTTATCTCTCTGGCAGGTATGTTTTATACCATCGTCACCACCGGTGCTGAAGGTCTGCCCTACGGCATGGCCAAGCTCATTGGCGGACTGAGTTTCAGTATGGGTTTGATGATGGTGGTACTGTGTGGTGCCGAACTGTTTACCAGTAACACCTTATTGCTGATGGGAAAGGCTACTCGTCGCCTCAAGATTGGTCAGATCACCAAGAACTGGACTCTGGTTTACTTCGGCAACATGGCCGGTTCCTTCTTCATGGTCGCCATGCTGATGGCCGTAGGTCAATATCAGGGGGCTCATGGTGATGTGGGGATCAACTATATGTACATTGCCAATGCCAAAATGGGCCACAATTTCATTCAGGCTTTATTACTGGGTATTCTCTGTAACCTCGTTGTCTGCCTGACTTACTGGATGACCCTGAGCGCCCGTTCTGCTGCTGGCAAAATGTTTGCCTGCATGTTGCCTGTTGCAGCCTTCCTGGCTGCAGGTTTTGAACACTCCGTGGCCAACATGTTCCTGCTGCCCATGGGCTGGCTGATCAAGAGCATTGCCAGCCCGGAATTCTGGGAAGCGACCGGTTACAGTGCTGATTATTTCAACAACATCAACCTGTTCAACATGGTTGTAATGAACCTGATCCCAGCCACCATTGGCAACATCATCGGTGGAGGCGTCATGGTGGGTCTGAGCAACTGGTTTGTTCACCTTCGTGAGCGTGACTGATTCACTGCGATCACTCTACTCTCAAGAGGCTGGCTCCCTAAAACCAGCCTCTACCTCTTCCCTTCTGTTGCTGTTCAGACCTGCTGCTGGATATACTCACTGCAACTCAGGCAAATGATAAACCTGACACTTTAGGAATCTACCGCCATGAAATCCATCACCGTGTTTTGCGGCTCCCGTCCGGGAGAACATGACGACTATTTAAACGATGCCCTTCGTGTTACAGAAGAGCTGGTAAAAAGAGGCATCACTCTGATTTATGGCGGGGGTAATATTGGCCTGATGGGAGCCATAGCCAACCGGGCACTGGAACGGGGTGGTAAAGTCATCGGCGTGATCCCTGAGATTCTGATTGAAAAAGAACTGGCCCATGAGCAGTTAACCGAACTACATCAAGTCAGCAATATGATGGAAAGAAAAATCAAGTTAACCGAACTGGCTGATGGTTTTGTTGTTTTACCTGGCGGCATTGGTACATTGGATGAGCTTTCCGAAGAAATGGCATTAAATCACATAGGCCACCAGAACAAACCAATCGCTTTGTTGAACACCCGGGATTATTACAATCACCTGATGACTTTTCTGAAGCATACCCATTCAGAAGGTTTTCTACCTGCCCACCTGTATAATCACCTGATTATTGAAAGGCACCCTGAGACACTGGTAGATAAAATCATTTCAAGAGGACTATCCTTTTCACCCCGAAATTGAAAATCCTTTCAAGACACCACCGAATAATTATTTTTTATTTTAATTGGAGACACTATGACCAAAAAGCCATTGCTCATCTACCTTCATGGTTTTAACAGTGCTCCTGCTTCCGTAAAAGCTCAACAAACGCTCAAGTACCTTGATCAAAACCGTATTGATATAGAGCCCTGGGTTCCAAAACTCCCCAATGAGCCAGGCGCTGTAAAAGCATTATTAAAAGAGAGGCTACTACGAGAGAGAACCTGCCGACACATTTATATTATTGGCAGTTCACTGGGTGGCTACATAGGCACCTGGCTGCGAGCCCAAATCCATGCCCTTCACCCGGAATATACTACCCGCCTCGTGTTAATTAACCCTGCGGTACGACCTTATGAAGGCTTTACTGAATACCTTGGCCCCCAGGTCAATGAATACACAGATGAAGAGTGGGAACTGACACCCGATCACGTGGAGCAATTGAAAACGCTCGACATAGCCACTCTAAGACAGCCAGAAGAAATATTTCTTTTGGTTCAGACTGGAGACGAAGTGCTCGATTACCGAAAAGCAGTGGAAAAGTATTCGGGATCAGAAATGCTGATTCAGGAAGGAGGTAATCACGCCTTTGAACATTATGACCGCACATTGCCCATGGTTTTTCAGTTTCTGTCCGGTCGGTCAATAGATCGCATCATGCTGTAAGCACATCTTTTAAAAGGTTCTGTAATAAGGCTTTAATTCGACCGGCGTTTTTTCTGAACAGTGCTACATTATGTTCTAAGTTGATTTTGAGCCCAAAACAATGAGCGACAGAAATACTCTTTTCCTATCCATTGCGATAAAAGAATTCTCCGTTCAACCGCCAGTGACACCTGTTCTCTAACTATAGATCTCAACTGACGAACTCCACTTCTCTTTTACGCAGTACATGGAAACTCTTCATGCGATCTTTCTTTAAATGCTCTGTTGTCCCCGACGGTTACTCGCGAGAACAACATGAACGTTATTCAAGATTGAGATTACAGATTCTGACGGGAGCCTTTCTATCCTATGCAGCCTATTATCTGGTCCGCAAAAACTTTGTCATGGTCATGCCAGACCTTATCGCGGAAGGATACAGCAAGTCAGAATTAGGTATGGCACTCTCGGCATTGGCCGTCAGTTATGGCATCAGTAATCTGGCCATGGGGTATCTGGCCGATCGAATAGACGTACGTAAATTGATGCCGGTATGCCTGTTAGGATCGGCAATGCTTTCCCTGTTCCTTGGCTTCTCTCCCATTCTTCAGTTCCCGCTCATCGTTATGGTCATTACCCTGGGGCTGAATGGTTGTATTCAGGGATCTGGCTGGCCTTGCAGCGCCAAACTCATTGCTCACTGGTTCGTCAGACAGGAACGCGGCACCGCCATGAGTATTTGGAACCTGTCGCACAATGTCGGCTGTGGTTTGCTGGGGCCCATAGCGATTCTCGCCGTAACATGCTTTGGCACCTGGCAAAGCAAACTGTATTTCCCGGCTTTTATTGCCATCATTATTGCCGTGGTGGGGTACCTGCTTTTAAGAGACCGTCCTTCCCAATGCTCTCTCCCCTCACCCTCACCGGAATTGACTGCGGAACTGGAAATAGAACAACACAAAACTTCCTTCCTGCGCACCCTGCAGTTATTTGGTCAGCATTGTCTGAAAATGCCGCCCCTATGGATATTGGCTGTGGTCAATGCCTGCACCTATTTTATTCGTTATGGCATCATTGACTGGGCACCGGTTTACCTCACTGAAACCAAAGGGTTCAGCTTTAACGCTTCCAGCTGGGCATTTTTCGCCTTTGAATACGCGGCAATCCCCGGAACTTTAATTTGTGGCTATATGAGTGATAAGCACTTCAAGGGAAAACGAGCCCCCATGAACGCTCTATTTATGGCTCTGGTGCTTATCTCTGTCATTGCTTACTGGCACTCCCCTCCGGGAGATACCACTTATGCAGTGCTCTCACTGATATCAACGGGCTTTTTAATTTACGGCCCTGTCATGCTGGTACACGTTCATATTATTGACTTGGTGCCCTTGCCCTTTGCAGCTACGGCTGCCGGTTTCTGTGGATTGTTTGGCTATATATTCGGTGCTACTTCGGCCAACCTGCTGTTGGGCAAAGTGCTCGATCTTTATGGGTGGGATGCCTGCTTCCAGCTGTTGGCTGGCGCCAGCTTTCTGGCATTACTGCTTTTATTGCTGCTCTGGCTGTGGGAAAACCGGCATCCGACTCCTACCTTCGAGTTCAGTCCTTCATCACCTCAGCCCATTACGATCCCTATTTCTTCGGATCAAAAAAGGTCTTCCTTCAGCGAAGCCATCAGGATGATGTTTACGCCAGCACTTATTCTTATGAACAGGAAAAAGGCTTCCGGTGACTAGTGCAGCCAAGTATTAATCATACATACTCCGTTCACCCTGAGCTTGTCGAAGGGTCGTGATATTGGGCTTCTTCAGGAAGCCCTGGAGGAGTTTGACAGGCTCAAGTCACGTTTAAGAGACTGCTTATCAATTTTACCCAAAGCTGTTTTGGGGAGCTGGTCCAGAATTTCCATATGCGTGGGCAGTTTATAAGTAGCTAATTGCGTACGCATCCATTGACGTATCTCGTCCAGATCAACATGCCTTGATGCGGGCACAATGCATGCACAAACGGCTTCCCCTAAACGTTCACAGGGAGTGCCCAGCACAGCACATTCACTGACCCCCGGATGAGCATCCAGTAAAGCTTCCACTTCCAATGCTGAAACCCGATAGCCTCCGGAGCGAATAATATCGATACTCCGTCTTCCTAATAGCCGGTATTGGTCATGCTCAAAAGCAGCGATATCACCGGTACGATACCAGCCATGACGAAAGGCTTTCTGGGTCAGATCTTCCTTGCCATGGTAACCGCTGAACATTTGGGGACTGCGAACCTCCATTTCGCCCATGCTTTCAGCCTCTTTACCGGATTCATCCACGAGACGAACACTCACACCCGGCAAGGGCTTCCCAACATATTCCGATAAACGTTCGCCATCGGGTTCCTGAGATAGCACCATACCGACTTCCGTCATCCCATAACGGGTCAGCAAAGGTTGCCCGGATATTTTACGCCACTCTTTATGAATGGAAGGCGGTAATGAAGATGAACCTACAATAGCTAACCGAAGCCCAGCAGCACCTTTTTGCCACCGCTGCTTATCTTCCGGAGAAGCTTTATTCCAGGACTCAACCAGATATTTGTATATCGTTGGAACCGCTGTCAGCAATGTAAAAGAGCCATCAGCCAGATGCTCCCAGACTTTTTCTGTTTTGAATGATGAGAGCAGCTTACAGCTCGCACCCGCCGCTAAGGTGCATAACAAACCACAAACCAGACCATGGATATGAGAAAGCGGCAAAACATGAAGCAGGCGATCCTGAGGTTGCCAGTTCCAGGCTGCACACAGTGTCCGAACCTGAGCTTCGATAGAACTGAAAGTATGCACTACACCTCGTGGGCACCGACTGGTACCACTGGTGTACAAAACCAATGCTTTCTGTTCCGGGTCGACCTGACGTAAAGGGATAGGTTCAGCCTCATAGCCCGAAGACTGAATCATGACGGTTCCGGACCTCTGGCTCAGGTAGCTGGCTTCAGCCTGACGACCGGGTGAAAATACCAGGTACTCAACCTCCAGATCCTTGATTCGCCATTCCCACTCAGGCAGAGGCATTAATGGATCAAGTGGAACAGCAATACCATCCGCAAGCCAGATGGCCAGCAGTGCTACCACAAAAGAAGACTCACGCCCTGTCAGGAAGGCCACAAACTGCCCTTCAATCCCGTGAGACTTCAGCACACTGGCCAGAACCCTCGCTTCTTCCAGCAAAGAGCGGTAAGTATGCTCCCCTTCTTCATCAATAACAGCCACTCGCTCAGCAGGATGCCCAACCAGCTGTGACAGAAAAGGCATACAGCACTCCAACGTCAATGTGGTTGTATAGTGCCAACCAGCTTTATGGAAAGTGGACGAAAGTATAGTCAGCAGTTTGAATATTTACCCGATGATTATCGACACTGACTAACGCCAAGGGTTTAGGTACACTTATGAGTTAACGCGCAATCAGACCCAGCAAGGATTTCATGCGTAACGACTATACAGCGGAAGCCATTGAGGTACTCAGTGGCCTGGACCCGGTTCGCAAACGTCCGGGCATGTACACAGACACCACCCGTCCCAATCATCTGGCCCAGGAAATTATCGACAACAGTGTCGACGAGGCTCTGGCCGGCTTTGCCAGCAAAATAAAGGTCGTCCTTCACAAGGATAACTCGCTGGAAGTGGTTGATGACGGTCGGGGAATGCCCACTGACATCCATCCGGAGCACGGTATTTCCGGGATCGAGCTGATCCTGACCCGTCTTCATGCCGGTGGTAAATTCTCCAACAAGAACTATCAGTTCTCCGGTGGTCTGCACGGGGTAGGTGTTTCTGTAGTAAACGCACTGTCCACATGCCTGGAAGTAACTGTTCGACGTGATGCCAAAGTGTCCCTGATCACCTTCAAGGATGGTCACAAGGACAAGGACCTGCACGAAATCGACACCTGTGGTCGCAGGAATACAGGCACAACTGTTCGCTTCTGGCCCGATGCCAGTTACTTTGACTCCCCCAAATTTTCAGTAACCAAACTCAAGCATGTTCTGCGTGCCAAAGCCGTTCTCTGCCCCGGTCTTAAAATCGAGTTTGTCGATCATCACACCGGTGACACAGACGAGTGGTACTATGAAGATGGCCTGACCGATTACCTGAAAGGCTCCACCCGTGAATATGAAACGCTTCCTCAAGAACCTTTCACCGGTTCCCTGCAGGGAGAAAAGGAAGCCGTGGACTGGGCAGTGCAATGGCTGCCAGAAGGTGGCGAACTGCTGACTGAAAGTTACGTCAACCTGATCCCTACCCCACTGGGCGGAACACACGTCAATGGTTTAAGAACCGGTTTACTGGAAGCAATCCGTGAATTCTGTGAATTCCGTAACCTTCTCCCCAGAGGCGTAAAGCTGGGTCCCGATGACATCTGGGAAAACTGTTCTTACGTACTCTCGGCCAAGCTGGCTGATCCACAATTCTCCGGGCAGACCAAAGAACGTTTGTCTTCCAGAGAATGTGCAGCCTTTGTTTCGGGCGTAGCCAAAGATGCCTTTAGCCTCTGGCTGAACCAGCATCACGCAGAAGGTGAACAGCTGGCAGAGCTGTGCATCAATAACGCCCAGAAGCGGATGCGCAAATCTAAAAAAGTAGCCCGTAAAAAAGTCACTCAAGGACCAGCACTTCCCGGAAAACTGGCCGACTGCTCCAGCCAGGACCTGAACTACACCGAGTTGTTCCTGGTAGAGGGTGACTCTGCAGGCGGCTCTGCAAAACAGGCACGGGATAGAGAGTACCAGGCCATTCTGCCCCTTCGCGGTAAAATCCTGAACACCTGGGAAGTGGACTCCAGTGAAGTTCTGGCTTCCCGTGAAATTCACGATATCTCAGTCGCTCTGGGTGTTGACCCGGGTTCAGAAAAAATCGACGGACTGCGTTACGGAAAAATCTGTATCCTGGCCGATGCTGACTCCGACGGTCTGCACATTGCCACTCTACTCTGCGCATTGTTCGTGCAACACTTCCGACCTCTGGTGGAACAGGGACATATCTATGTAGCCATGCCTCCTCTGTACCGAATCGATGTCGCCAAAGAAGTATTCTATGCACTGGATGAAGCAGAGAAAGAAGGCGTATTGGAACGGATCAAGGCAGAAAAGAAACGCGGCAAAGTCAACGTGCAGCGCTTCAAGGGTCTGGGTGAGATGAACCCGCTCCAGCTCCGTGAAACCACCATGTCTGCCGACACTCGTCGTTTGGTACAGCTGACACTGGAAGACTTCGAGATGACCCGGGAAGATATGGATATGCTGCTGGCCAAGAAGCGGGCTGGCGATCGTAAAAGCTGGCTTGAGGCTAAAGGGGATCTGGTGGAAATCTCTTAAGTCAGAGTTTCATTTATCAACCTCTCCGGGAAGCGAGGATCAACCCCCGCTTCCCGGAAGCTTTCTTCCAATCGCTCTGCCAGATAACCCTCTGTTTCAGACTTCAATATTGCAGCATGCACTGCATCTCCACGAGATTTTGAAAAGCTTTCTTTGGCATTTCGAACTTCACCATAAAACAATCCATCCGCTATTTTTTTGCGTGCAGGCAGATCACTTTCTATCAAAAGAGCACGTCCCCAGTCCTTATGGATTTCTTCTGCATAGGTCATTACGTCAGTTATTGGGGCTGGGATATACAAATGAGCCGTACACCCAAATTTTTCTACGAAACCTGCAGTGTACAAGTCATAAAAAGCCGGGATTCCATTAAGCCTTAGTTTCTCCTGTAGCTCACTCAGCATAGATGGAGCCTCATGAATAAAATCTGGCGCCAAACAGATTGAAAGCTGAATATAAGCACTTTGAGTTTGTGCAGGGACTGGTAGACGAGGGAAAGCTCGTAGTGCTCTTAACCGCTCCTCCCAATCTAATGCCATATAAGTATCCTGTTCAATTTCCTGATCAGAATATCTTACCCATTCGTCAACGGCTGCTTCATAGGTGGCTTTCTGCTCATCACTCAATGAAGGACGATAGAGACTGTGAACAAAAAAGGATTGGCAAAGAAGCTTATGATCCTGAACGGCGTGAGCCGGTAAAATCTTTCTGATAAACTAGGTTAAACCTTCCAGCGTTTTTCCCATTTCAGCCGCTCTGGCCGGATTTTCCGGTGCATAGCCTGCCATGAACAGCTGATTTTCAAGCTCCCTGTGGAAATCTATGCTCTGATTCTTGAGGCACTTTTCAATCGCTTTAACGATCAGCCTTCCTCTTGAATAACCAAAACTGCCATCGTCTTTTACTGTGATGACTGATTCACAGTAACTGATACCACAGGATCGTCTTTCCATACCGAACGGGGTATGTTCAACCCTGACTTCTTGTGGAATGGAGTCAGCCAACTTTCTGATCAACTCATTGCATGCTTCCCGATCAAACGCTAAATATATAATCAAAGTATCTGTCAGCTTGCCTAAATGCTTCAGCTTCTGAAGCTTGAACGAATGAATAATGTTTTCCCATTCTGGCTGGCCCATTAACTCAGTCAATAAGCACACAACTTCAACCACCCTGGAGGGTAATACATTCAACGTTAATCGGCACTTTTTGTTATGACTCTTCGACTGGAAGCGTGATAAATGCAGTTGCTTATCGGGTACTTCGTCTTCAGAATCAATCAAGCTTTCCTTGAAAGAACTTAGAGAGTCATGGCCATTGACCCAGGTTTTCAAGCCATGCTTTTCTGCCTGCCCGATAAGAGCATCAATCAAGTCACTTACTTGTTCTCGGGTAAGAGGAGGAACTGTTATTTCGGGATGGTGGCTACGATAATGACTTTCAACGATACTCAACAACCTCTCTGGTGAGGCATCAGGCTCTTGCTGAAGAATATATTCAAAACAATCTGTAGCCCATTGCAGAAAAGCTTTTTTCTCAGGACTACATAAAAGAGGTCTTACTTCACGATCTGAAACTTCAGTGGCCTGCTCAAACCCTGCGGGCAAATGATCAAAGTGACTCTTTCCCTGAATAAAGACAACGGGAGAAGATGGAGCGCTCAGTTCTGGCGAACGGCTCTCTCTGAACTGCATAGGCACCTGTGCTGACACGCTTTCCATAGCTGTACCACTCTGATACTACTTCCCTAACCAGTATTAGAGTGAGGATTCCAGAAAAAGTTCATTCCTATCGAATCGACTTAATCATTCTTAATCACTATTTTTCAATTAAATAAGCATTGATTTTGAAACCTTCACAGGAGAGGAGATATATCTCAGTCAGAAACAAAAGCATCTACTGCTCACGAGCCCCATCCCTTGGCGGAGAATGTGGAAGAGCTAACCCAGAAGCTGGGACTCGATCATCAAACAAGCTCTTTCAGCCTGGTTTGTTCATGAGTGGGCTGACAACCCTCGGCCGGTACCACTTTAATGGAAATATAATAGACAAGTAGAACCTTATCCGACTTGTCTTGCTCGTATGATTTTTTAATCATTGAGAATAAAACTGGCTGGAACCAATACCGTTCACTCTCAACCTTAGCCCTAGAAAAACTGGCACCCAATCAAAGACTGGTAGAAATGATGGAGTCTGGCCAGCTACAAAAGCATAGTGATAATTCAAGAACTCTTTATATCAAGGTAGTTGTACTTGCCAGATTTCCGCCATTGTGGCTGGTGCACAGCCATTTGTATGGTTAGTTCCAGGTGTCGAAGAATTCGTATAATTTAGGTTAACTGGCTTATTAGCAATCTTTGCAGATAAGAGTGCAGAATATATGGCACGGCCAGCATCGTTAGCCAGTGAAAGCTTAAGCCGGTCTCCGTAGTGCTCGCATGTACCTTCTAGTGAACCGCTTACTTGAAATAAGACAACACCTGAATCTCTTGTTCTGACAGACATGTTTAATATTTCCCTACTACTGACCCAACTTTCTGCTGACAGCACCGCTTCAGAAATAAGAATGGATATAATAAATAAATACTTCTTCAAAATCTTACCCTGTTTATTTATAAAGAGCTTGTAATTAGAATTTTCTTAATCCACTAAAACACTTATCTAATTTATAAGCATAACAGATCGACCTTCCAGATGCCCCAAGCTATCGCAACCTACAACATAAGCTCTAAGTTTGAGATTCATGCTTTTCGCATAAAGAGCCAATGACAAAGCCCTATCCGCAAAGACTTTGTCTTTAATTACAACATATCGACTTTTAGTACAGTCAAAGCTTGATTCATAGGGGGTGTCACTCGCAAACCAAACACCCTCTCCTGTAAACCAACCTGAAGCTGGTGTTAATTCGATCTGATCCAGGCTCAAGGTCACCCATTGGCCTGGAGGAGCTTCAGCTTTTACACAAACTGAAACCAACACCAAAACAGCTAAAAAGTAATTTCTCATCACAGTCCCTTCTCATTTATCTAGAAAACTAACAACTAGAAAACTTATAATATTTTCTAGAAAAAGTATTTTCTTTTCACTTCATATCCAAATAGTAAAAACATTCAATACTTTAAACTCTATCCCCTTACGCGGACATAACGAATTTGCATAGAGTCATGATTAGAGTCACAAGACATCGAACTATCTAAAAACTCCAAAGTGACAGGCTTTCCTGCCATGTACGCTGAAAGCAACATACTGAATTGTCTATCATGCATCTCTTTATACTGATCGCCCCCATAACCAAGCGATGCCCAGCCGGTCATGCCCTCAATAGAGACTTTGGTTACTTCTGATGTGGCACGGGTGACAATGTCCGTTATTTTTCCTGAACAATAATGAAATCCTTCTGCAAAACTTAACTGAGTCACCAGCAACAATACTGTTAATGTAATTTTTCTCATCAATAATCAACCGTCAAAAACCGAATCAAACTGTAGCAATAAATTCTTCTTATTTTTCCATAGATACTGAAGATATCTTGATATGATCTCCCTGACATTCGTAGTAACTTATATTGACAGGAATATCAGTAGTAAAAGCCGTCAGCAGTACGGAAAGCCGAGCTTCATAATTGACTGACTCGACATCATCCATCCACAACGTATTATACTTACAACTCACGCTTTCACTCTGATTTCTAAAATCACCCAAGACCAGATAGATACCATTTGTCTGCGCCTTAATATGCTTTACCTTATAACTGCCTGTCCATTCAGCATTAGCTATCGAGGAAAAAGAAAAGAAAGAGAAAATTAAAAAAGATAAAATAGAACGGTTCACTAATTACACCCAAGTAGTTTTACGAATGTGGAGAAATACAAGTACTGTTTATTTTTCGAACAACTAAACTTAAAGTATTAATTAATAAAGCCATAAAGCCAATCTTCCATGACACCATAAGTTGAGCAGTTTCCACTACCAACAGCCTTTATTGGACTACCTGATGCTTTAGCTGCTAATGCGAGAGACATAATAGCCTGCCCTGGTGCTTCGGATGCATCGAACGCCAAGGAATTTGTATAAGTCGTGATACATTCAGCAGGTGCTGCCACTAAATCTCTATCAAAAACCACATACCCTTTGCCGGTATTATCAATACGCACTGACGATACTTTAAAGTTATCTGCCACGCCTTTTGCATAAGACTCTATTGAAATAAAAGAAAACAATATCAGTAAAATAAATTTATTCATCGTTGATTAATATCTGAAAGTATTCCAGGAACATCTAATTAAGGTAAACACCCACCACATTACCCTGCGAGCCATTATTTCTACACTCATCATATCTGAGTTTGACTTCTTTTCCGGATATCTGAGCAGAGATCAGAATAGAAATAATTGTTTCAAAAGCAGGGTGGCTTCGATTTATATAATAACGGCCTGTAGGACACTCATCAACTAAATGATCCACATAAACATCACCAGACGCATTATAGACGTGCAAGTTTTCCGGAACGGCATCATCAGTCGTTTTTATTTCAGCCTTCACACTAAAAATAGACAGTGCAAGAATGACTGGCAGAACTTTTACAGTTTTCTTCCCTATCACTTCAATAAGTCCTTTAAAGATCAATATAATTATTTAACCAGATGGATATATCTTCCTGTACAGGTATCGTCACCTTCTTCAATATAAAGCCTGACTTTTTTATCACTTACTAAGGCAGTCATTAAACTTGAATAAACCATTTTATTGTTTTCGGTCTCTTTCTGCCATTTTAACCATGCACCAGCAGGGCAAACTGAGTGACCAGCATCCATTTGAAATGTCACTTTTCCAGGCAAATACGTGGACTCAACGATCGTAACTTTACCTGTAAATTGAAAAAGGGTTCCAGCTGACAAAACAGGAGAACATAACAGCAAAGCTGTAATGAATAATTTTTTCATAAAATAGTCTACTTTATTATTGCTTAACACGAACACCAACCACCCATGGGAAACCGTCGTCACCACAAGAATATGAAAGCGAGACTATATGACCTGCTGCATAAGCTGTGTATACCAGTGAAATATGATTACTCATATCCGGTTTGATCAAGTACCTTGTTTTCAAGCCACCCAAACATTGATGCTCCTGATTATTTTCATAATAAAGGTCAATCTTGGTTGTCCAGGCTTTAACTTCTCTCAGTTTTGCATAACTGGTGTCTTCTGCATAACTAGACAATGAGAAAAAACACAATAAAAAATTGGACACTATTAAGGAACCTGCGAATAAGTCCCTGATCATGAGATAATAATCTCAGCAGCTTGATCAGAGGTAGTCATGGACCAACAACTCTCTTTTTCCGACAGTGAATTCAGCCAGAAGCGACGCAGAACTCGTAGGGAAATTTTTCTTGAAAGAATGGAGGTTCTGATTCCATGGAAACGCTTAGAGGCCGTAATCGAGCCCTATTACCCTAAGCGTGGCAACGGAAGACCTCCTTATCCTC
>NZ_LASA01000182.1 GCF_001562015.1 Endozoicomonas arenosclerae
CCTTTTGATCCTGTGCCTCGATAAGAATTGATCAGTGGAGACAGGTCGAGCTGGTCAACAACATCCACCACAAAGCGAGCCATATGACCTTCTGGAAGATAATCCTGGATGCTGGCAGGGAAAAGGTCGGGAGTGTTTCGGTCGACCGGTTTGAACTTCCACTTATTCATAGTGCTTTGAGTGTTACTGGTACTGGAATCAGGATTTTACCTGTTTTGCTGGTTAAGTCCGACAGGCTCCTAGGAGAGAGGCACAAAGTGCCACGAGCTGACCCTGCTGATTAAAAGTGACGGTAGCACACATACCACCAGGCAGTTTGGAACCACTTCGGGTAGTCATTTGTGGGTTGATCCCAAGGGGACCAAGGGCGCTGTGCACATCGGAATTGTATCCGTCACTGTGCATTGTGCTTTTGCTGTGGGGCGCCATGTGCAGATTGTCTGCGGGCATGCCTTCAAAAGGTTTGGGTGTTGCCGGACTGCCGACAAAGGCTGGAGCAGTGAGCTCGGCCGACTTTAACGCTTCGGGTTGCTGGTTTGGACTGCAGGCTGAAATCAGCAAACTGGCTCCAACCAGAAACAATGACCTTTTAAACATGGCGACGTCCTGTTTTGTTGTTTTTATAGTGACACTATAAAAACTAAGGGCGTAAAGTTGCAAGTCCTGATGCAGAAAAATCAGTCCCTTTTATGGGAAATATCCAGGCTATTGATAGTGGGAGAAAAACTGAACGGTAAAAAATGGCCGGATTTGTCATTGCTGATTTTGACAGGAAAGTGATGATAGATGGCAATGAGCTGGAGAAAAAAATGCCTATAGCGGAAAAAGAACGCCGACGGCGACAAAAATAGAATAACAAAGGATAACCATAAGATGTCCCAATCCATTGCCGCGTTAAAAGCAGTTGTAAGTGGGCTGACCCAACCTGGCGGTCAGTTTGAGATGGAAGACACTCAAAATAACGGAATCCAATACAGAAGCTTTAAAAACGCACCTGCCACTCTGACGGAAATCTATGAGGCCAGCACAGCCTTTGGCGATGCGCCTTTTCTGGTCTATCAGGACGAAACCTATAGTTTCAAGGAAGTGTTTGAGCTTTCCCAGAAACTGTCTGCCAGTCTGGTTCAGCAGGGTGTTAAAAAAGGTGATCGTGTAGCCATTGCTATGCGCAACTGCCCAGAGTGGGTCATTGCCTTTATTGCAGCGACTTCAGCAGGTGCCATTGCTGTGGCGTTAAACAGCTGGGGTGAAGCTGACGAACTGGAGTATGGCCTTTCTGATTCAGGTGCTTCTCTGGTGTTTGTTGACGGTCGTCGTCTGGAGTTGTTGTCAGACAAGCTGGATGATCTGGGTGTTAAGGCGGTAGCTGTCAGAGTGGATGGCGAGTTGCCCGCGAATACCCAATCCTGGCAGCAGGTTGTTGAGTCAGGAGCTTCCGCTCCCTCTGTTCAGATCAGTTCTGAAGATCCTGCTTTCATCATGTATACCTCAGGGACTACCGGTCGTCCAAAAGGTGCATTAACCTCTCATCGTGCAGCAGGTCAGGCCATCATGTGTGGCTCTATGGCAGGCATGGTGGTGGCTTCCCAGCATCCCAAGACCGTTGAAAGGCTTATGGCGCGTGGTAAACCTACGGCTATTATGCTTTCTCTGCCACTGTTCCACGGCAGTGGTTTGATCACCGTTATATTTAACGCTTTGAGAGGCGGTACCAAGGTTGTAATGCAGGCCAAATGGGACCCCGAAGATGCTCTCAAGCTGATTGAAAAAGAAGGTGTTGGTACGCTCTCGGGTGCTGCCAAGATGATCTGGGATCTGCTAGAGCATCCTGAATTTGATAAGTACGACACAAGTAGTATTTTCAGTATGACCGGTGTCGGTGCTGCCCAGCCCGAGACTCTGGTCAAAGATATTCTGAATACATTCCCGGACAATTTCCTGGGCACAGGATACGGAATGACAGAGAGCAACATGTTTGCCACTCTGAATACTGGTCCTGCATACCAGGAGAATAAAGACAGTGTTGGTCTTCCTTACCCGGTAACGGATATCAAGGTTGTCGATGATCAGGGTAAAGAGCTGCCAGTAGGTGAAGTGGGAGAAATCTGCATCAAAGGGCCAACCCTTGTTGATGGCTACTGGGGCAAGAAGGAAGCGACTGAAGGCACCATTATTGATGGCTGGTTGCATGGTGGTGACATAGGTTATCTGGGTGAAAATGGCCTGGTTTACGTTTGCGACCGGAAAAAAGATATGGTGATTCGTGGGGGTGAAAACATCTACTGTGTAGAAGTGGAAGCTGTCATCAATGCCCATACTGATGTCGATGAATGTGCTGTCTTTGGTGTGCCTCATGAACGTTGGGGTGAAGAATTGGCTGTGACACTCAAGCTGAAGGGGAATTCAGAGCTTTCTGAGGAAGATCTGAAAGAACACGTCAGTCGTCATCTGGCTAAGTTCAAGGTGCCTGCTTACGTGCATATTGCCAGTGAGTCTTTGCCAAGAAATGCCATGCAGAAAATACTGAAGCACGAAGTGCGTAGACAGTATCTGGAAAAGCTGGCTTAATTCTCCACAAGTCTACGATAAAAAAGGCTGGCAGGTTGAAATCTGTCCAGCCTTTTTTGTCTGCGGTCAGGCATCAGGCTTTAGTCTGCACCGATCTAAAAGCAATAATATGTGAAAAGCCTATGACTGAATTATCCTACCCGATCAGCGGGTCTCCAGAGCCGGGTCAGACCATTGAGGTGGTGCCCGGTGTCAAATGGCTGAGAATGCCGCTTTTCATGAAGCTCGATCACATCAATCTGTATCTGGTAAAAGATCATGACGGTTGGTTTATTGTTGATACGGGTCTGAGAGGAGAGAGTACGCGGGAGCATTGGGAAACCATCTTTGCGAATGAACTGGAAGGTTTGCCTGTAAAGGGTGTGATTGTGACTCATCTTCATCCTGATCATGTCGGACAGGCAGGCTGGTTGACGCAAAAGTGGCAGACTGATCTCTGGATGACCCGGACTGAATATCTTGCTACCCGCCTTTACTTGAGTACGACAGGTCATTCGGATGCTTATATCCGCTTCTTCGAGCGTGCTGGTCTGAATGATCAGGCTTTGGAGCAATTGAGAAAAGGAACCAGCGGCATCAGCAAGATGGTGGAGCCGTTACCTGGCAGCTTTCGTCGTCTTGAGCATGATCAGGTGATGAGTATCGGTGGGCGGGAATGGCGAATTATTGTTGGTTTTGGTCACTCTCCTGAACATGCCTGCCTTTATTGTGAATCTCTGAACCTGTTGATTTCAGGGGATCAGGTTCTGCCTAAAATAACTCCCAATGTTTCTGTTAACAGCACTGAGCCTGAGGCTGATGCCTTGAAGGTGTTTCTTGAGACTCTGGAGCGTTTGAAGGGTTTGCCCGAAGATACTCTAACCCTGCCTGCTCACAATGAGCCTTTTCTGGGCTTGCATACTCGTCTTCAGGATATGATCAATCATCATGAAGAGAGTCTTGATCGTCTTACCGTATTGTGTGAAAACCCTGTTCCAGCACTTGAATTGATTGAACCTTTGTTTAAAAGACCCTTGAAAGGGGCTGAAATGATGATGGGGATGGGAGAGTGTATCGCTCACCTTAACTACCTGATCAATCAGGGCAGAATGAAACGCACTCTTGAAAGCGGTGTTTATTACTACCAGTCTGTTGCTGATTAAGCCAGATTCGAAATCCTGCATTACACTCTGGAGTGTTTTCTGTTTTCTCCGGAGTGCCAGTCATGAAAATTGTTGTTGTCGGAGCCACCGGAACCATAGGTTCATCTTTGGTTTATGCCCTTCAGAATGATCACGAAGTGATTGCTGTGGGTAATAGCAGGGGGGATTATCAGGTGGATATGACATCTGAAGATTCTATCCGGGAGCTGATGAAAACGCTGGGTCGATTTGATGCTCTGGCGGTCACTGCAGGCAATATTTCATTTAATAGTCTAAAGGAAATGACCTCTGCTGAATGGCAGAAGGGCATCGATAGTAAATTGATGGGGCAGATTAATCTGGTGCGCTATGCAATGGATGCACTCAATGATAATGGCTCAATCACCCTGACTAGTGGAATTATTGCCCGCGAGCCCATTGCCAAAGGGGTTAGCGCCTGCACCATTAATGGTGCAGTGAATCATTTCGTCAAGGCAGCGGCTTTTGAAATGCCGAGGGGGATTCGGATCAACTGTGTCAGCCCAACGGTGTTGGAAGAGTCCTCAGCTTCCTACGGAGATTTCTTTCCCGGTTTTATTCCTGTCCCTGCCAGCACCGTCGCGCAGGCTTATAAGAAGTCCATAATGGGTATTCAGAATGGCCGGATCTTTGAGGTGGAATGAATGAGGTGCTGGCCGCTTCTCCTGTTACTGATTGTCGTAAGGGCTGAAACCAGTCCTCTTGGAATACCTGATTTCAAAGTAGCTGATTTGGAAGTTCTGGCAGTTGGCTTTCAGTTTACAGAAGGGCCAGCCTGGAACCCTGATGGTTACTGGATCTTCAGCGATATACCGGCCAATACTATTTATAAGTACACAGACAATGGTGTGAAAATCGGGACGATCTCTCCGAGTGGTTATGCTAATGGCAATGTCATCAATGCAGGTGGCCAGATTATCAGTGCCCGTCACAATCGGACGATGGGGATTACTGAAAAAGGAAAGCTGATCAATCTGGCAACTCACTATGACAAGGGTAAGTTAAACAGCCCGAACGATCTGGCCCTGGATCAGTATGGAAATATCTGGTTTACCGATCCTGTCTACGGCATTACCGGCAGCGGACCCGAAAAAGCAGCGCAAGAGCAGCCTGTTCGTGGTGTCTACCGTTTTGATAATAAGACCGGTCGTCTGGAGCTGGAAATTGGTGATCTGACCAAACCCAATGGCATAGCCTTTTCCAGGGACTGGAAGCGTCTGTATGTGTCTGACAGTAGTATTGGTGTCGTCTATCAGTTTGTTTTGGGAGAGGATGGCCGACCCGGTCCAAAGCGCTTTTTTGCCAAAGTGCCGCCACAGGTTAATCAAAAACCAAGAGTTGATGGTTTGGCAGTAGATCTGGAAGGTAATCTCTGGGTCACAGGCCCTAAAGCATTAGGGGTATTCGATCCGGAAGGTGTGCCTCTTTACCGGATGGATTTTCCGGATGCCAAACAGCTGACCAATATTGCCTTTGGTGGGCCGGATGGGCGCTCTGCTCTGGTGACTGCAGCTGACAGGGTTTATCACTTCAGAGTGGTTAAAGAATAAAAAAACCGGCCAACAAGCCGGTTTTTATGATCCGTAATAGTCTATTACAGGAAGAAGTCCGTGGTTTCGCGGCCAAAGGTTACACCGCCATAGTTTCTGGCGTACTTCTCAGGCTGGTTGGCTACGTGAGTGCGACCTGTCTGAATGTCACGGAAGGCACGGTTGACCTGATGATCCTGACGAATCGCAGCAGAACCACAGCTCAGGTACAGTTTGGTCACTGCATCAGCACAACGTGATGCCACCATGGCAGAGTCATAACGCCACTGAACACGTTCTTCGATAGTCAGCTCTTCACCATTTTCTGCACGCTCGGTCATGATATCGAAGTTACGATACATGACAGCTTTAAGTTCGTGGTAAACCCTCAGGGCATCCGCAGCAGCCTGCTGTGCAACAGGGTCTTCTGCAACATTTTTGGCGTCATGCAGAGCAATACGGTTGCGGTTGAAAGCAATGTAATCGTCTACAGCACCTTTCAGTGCACCAATGGCAGCAGAGGATACAGAGCGAACGAAGATCTGACCGAAAGGCAGTTTGAACAGAGGCGCTGTGTTTACTTCGTTGCCCGGGCTGTTCTGCATGAAGCCATCCAGAGAGCGGTGAGTACGATACTCAGGAACGAAAGCATCTTTAACCACAACGTCGTTAGAACCTGTACCCTGCAGGCCCATAACATTCCAGTTATCAATGATTTCATAATCAGCACGAGGCACCAGGAAGGTTCTGTAGTCAGGCGCTTCACCAGGATTCTTGGGCGGTACCATGGCACCCAGGAAAGCCCACTCACAGTGCTTGGAACCAGAAGAGAAACCCCAGCGGCCACTCAGTTTATAACCGCCTTCAACGTGCTCCACTTTACCTACTGGCATATAGGAAGAGGAGATAAGAACGCTGGTGTCTTCTCCCCAGACATCCTGGGCAGCGCGATCATCAAACAGGGCCAGCTGCCAGTTATGGATAGCTACAACACCCAGTACCCAGGCAGAGGACATGCAGCCTTCAGCCAGCTTGGTTTGTACTTCGAAGAAGTCGAAAGGCGTCAGTTCATAACCTTCCCACTTGGAAGGTTGGAGAATTCTGAAGAAACCCGCTTCCTGAAAGTCCTTGATGGTATCTTCTGGCAGGACACCCAGCTTTTCAGCTTCAGTTGCCCTTTCTTTCAGAACCGGCACCAGTTCCTCGGCACGCTCAAACAGCTGCTTTCTGATCTGTTCTTTATCGATCATTATTATTGTCTCCAGTGCATGCCCACAGCCGGTTACATACAAACGGATGAGCTGTAAGGCAGATTTGCGTTGGGGTGCTGAGAATAAAGTGCGATGTTCCCAACAACCTCCGGGTTCCCCGATGGATAAATTGAAACAAGCCCTATGACCAGTCACATCCTCTAAATGGACCATGTTGCCCATGTGTTTAGGGTAGGGGCGTATAAGAAGGTGAGATAAGTTGTATGACTTAATAAAAAGTGCCGGGAAATTGCTCTGAAGGTATTGCCAGTACTGGGTTTCGTCCCGTCCGTTGTCGGGCTGTGGCTTTAGTCTTGATGGACGATGCTGGCACGCAGGGCGAAGATGACAATGCCATTCAGTTGGAGCTATTTTTCGTTACCTTTCAGTATCGAGAGGTGACTGAAAATGGCTTCTGGATATAAAAAAGCAGACCAAGGAAGCCGTAGATGAGTCAGTCAGATACCCTTAAAAACCAGATGATGCAGTCCATGAGACGGCTTGCCAGTTCTGTTTCCGTCGTCTCTACGACCAATGGCAGCGACCGTCATGCTATGGCTGCAACGTCTGTCACTTCTCTTTCCATGGATCCGCCTTCACTGCTGGTTTGTGTGAACAAGTCGACCGCCATGCATGAAGTTCTGGATGAGGGCGTGGACTTCTGTATCAATGTTCTCAGTCAGGAGCAGGCTGAAGTTTCATCCGCCTGTGGTGGCAAGCTCAAGGGTGAAGAGCGTTTTACGGTGGGTAACTGGAAAGAAGTAGACAGTGGCTTACCCTATCTGGCAGACGCCCAGTCTATTGTGATGCTGGAACAGGATGGTCGTTATGAGTACGGTTCTCATACCATCTTTATCGGCAAAGTAAAGGAAGTGAAAAACAGCGAGGAGATCAACCCGCTTATTTATGTAGATGGACGCTACACAACCACTGCTGAAGCTGAAGAAGCCTGATTGAATCAAAGGGCTGATTCATTCAGAGACAGTTTTATAAGACGAGCCTGAGCAAATAACAAAAATAGAGCACCAGAGGGCCTTCATGAACAGAGCGCACCGTTCCGATCAAAGTAACGATATACCCAAGCCGGTTAAAGTGACGGGTCCTGATGAGATTCAGTGGCATCAGGAGCATGATGTTATCATTGTCGGCTTTGGTGGGGCAGGTGTCAGCGCTGCGCTTCAGGCCGCAGAGAATGGTGCCGATGTTCTGGCTCTGGATCGATTCTTTGGGGGTGGGGCTACCACATTGAGTGGCGGCGTCGTTTATGCCGGTGGTGGCAGTCAGTATCAGAAAGCCGCAGGCTTTGATGATACGCCTGAAGAAATGTTTAAATACCTGAAAATGGAAGTGAGTGACGCTGTCTCGGATGAGACTTTGAAGCGCTTCTGTGATCAGAGTATTGATAACCTGCAGTGGCTGGCAGATAACAAAGTCCAGTTTGCAGGTAATGTCCCTCCGGAAAAAACCTCCTATCCCGGTAAAAAATTCTTTCTCTATTATTCCGGCAACGAAGGCGTAGGCAGTTACGCTGAAAAGGCCAGACCTGCGCCCAGAGGGCACAGAACCGCTGGCGTGGGTATGTCAGGTAACAACTTCTTTTCCGCTCTGCAGCAGAGTGCTCTGGATAAAGGGGTAAAAGTTCAGGGGCAGAGTGAAGTTGTGGGTCTGGTCATGGATGAGTCGGGTGAAGTGCTGGGTGTTGAAATCCGTCATCTGCCAGAAGGTTCTGAAGCGGCCAAAAAGCATAAGAAACTGTCTAACTTCGCCACCAAAATTCATCTTTACGCCCGTAAGAAAGCATTCAGTCTTCGTGCCCAGGCCGAAAAAATTGAACATGAATTCGGTGAGACCCGCTTTATCAGGGCTCGTAAAGGCGTTGTTCTGTCTACCGGTGGTTTTGTGTTCAACAAAGCGATGGTTGATCAATACGCCCCCATCTACAGCAAAGGTCTGCAGTTGGGTGCCACGGGTTGTAACGGCAGTGGCATACGACTTGGGCAGAGTGTAGGCGGTGTGGTTGATCGTATGGAGAAAATGAGCGCTTGGCGTTTCATTAACCCGCCCAAAGGGTGGTCTCAGGGCATTGTGGTTAACAAGCAGGGTCAGCGTTTCTGTAACGAAGAAGTATACGGCGCCAAGCTGGGTTATGAAATGTGTGAGAACCAGGATGGCAAGGCCTACGTAATTATCAATAAAGCCCTGTTCAGAAAGTCTCTGAGTGATGTTGCGCCCTGGAAGGTCTGGTCGTTCCAGATGATGCCTGCTCTTATGACGATGTTTATGGGGGCTAAAAAAGCCAAAACCATTGAAGAGCTGGCGGAAAAAATCAAAGTACCGGCGGATAAACTGTCTGAAACCATCAGTGATTATTCTGCAGGAGCCAGAGGTGAGAAAGAAGATGTGCTGGGTAAATCAAAAGGCTTCCTGACACCTGTGGATGAGGGCCCCTGGTATGCACTGGACGCCTCCATTGACAGCGACCTGATGCCTTGCCCGGTTATATCATTGGGTGGTTTGAAAGTTTCTGAAGAATCCGGGCTGGTTCTGAATGAGCAGGGTCATACCATCAAGGGATTATACGCTGCGGGTCGAGCCTCTATCGGTGTAGCTTCAAACTTGTACGTCAGTGGTTTGTCCATCGCGGATTGTGTGTTCTCCGGAAGACGTGCCGGGCAACATATGACCTCAACCCAAAGTGTTGAGCCTCAGGTGAAGGAGGAAGCCGTCAGTGAACCGTGTTAAAGACAAAGTTTGCATAGTGACCGGTGCTGCTAACGGCATGGGTCGTGAAGATGCTCTCCTGCTGGCCGAGCAGGGTGCCAAAGTCGTTATTACTGATATCAATGAAGAAGCCGGTCAGGTACTGGCTGATGAGATCGGCGAGCAGGCCATTTTCATCCGTCACGATGTTGCCAGTGAGGCTGACTGGAAAAACGTCATTGATAAAACACTGAGCACGTTTGGTCGTCTGGATGTACTGGTGAACAACGCCGGTATTCTGGAACTAGCCTCCATTGAAGATACGGATCTGGCGCTCTGGCAGAAGATCAATCGAGTTAATGGCGACAGCATTTTTCTGGGCTGCAAATACGCCATAGAAGCCATGAAGGCCAATGGTGGTGGCTCAATAATCAATATGTCGTCTATTGCCGCTATTTCGGGACAGAGCTTTACCTGTGCTTATTCAGCCTCCAAGGGCGCTGTTTCGGCAGTCACTCGCTCAGTTGCCTTGCATTGTAAGGAGAAAGGGTACGGTATTCGCTGCAACTCAGTGCATCCTGATGGTGTGGATACACCCATGACCCAGAAGTATACCGGCGGTGCCCTGTCGGAAGAGGTGATGAACGATCCCAATAACCGAATCTGCCATCCCAGGGAAATTGCCAACCTGGTGCTTTTCCTGGCGTCCGATGAATCCCGTTTTATTAACGGAGCGGAACTGAAGATAGACAATGCCCAAAGCATCAGTGGTGGTTGAGGTCGCCTCCATCTTCACTGAGTGGCATTAGCGTAAAAAGAATAAAAAGAGAGAAGTAACCATGACAACAGAAACCAGCCTGAGCAAAACACGTTATCACAATCTGGAAGTGGCTGAAGTCATTGAAGAGACCCATGACAGCAAGTCCGTGGTCTTCAAAATTCCACAGGATCAGAAGGAAGCTTTCGAGTATTTGCCAGGCCAGTTTCTGACCCTGAAAGTCCCTTACGATGGCAAGCAGCTGGTGCGGTGCTATTCGCTGGCCAGTTCTCCTCACGTGGAAGTTGAGCACAAGGTCACCATCAAGCGTGTTGACGGTGGTCGTATTTCCAACTGGATCAATGATGAGGTCAAGGTTGGGGACAGCATCGAAGTGATGCCTCCTGCCGGTCTTTTCTACCTGAATGATGCTCAGAACGATGTGGTTCTTTTTGGTGGTGGTTCCGGTATTACCCCGGTGATCTCCATTTTGAAGTCTGCGCTGAAAACTACAGGACGCAGAGTCAAGCTGGTTTACGCTAACCGTGATGAAAACTCCGTCATCTTCCAGGAAGAGCTGAAGAAGATTGAACAGGCTCATGGTGACCGTCTTGAGATTGTTTATGTTTATGACTCTGTTCACGGCTTCCTGAATCCTGAAATGGTCAAGGAAGTGATTGCTGGCCACGTTGGTGCTGAATTCTATATTTGTGGACCTGGCCCTTTCATGGATACGGTGGAAAACACCCTGCTGGCCGAGGGTGAAGACAAGTCTCGTATTCATGTGGAGCGTTTTGTCTCTCCTGCTGATCCGGATGAAGCTGCAGCTCTTGAGGCTGAAGCTATAGCAGCTGCAGGTGATTCAACCGTGACTGCTTTCAAGGTTGAGCTGGATGGCGAAGAGCACACGGTTGATTATGAAAAAGGCGACACAGTTCTCAAGTCTATGTTGAAAGCAGGCATTGATGCGCCTTTCTCCTGCGAAGAGGGTATGTGCGGGGCCTGCATGTGTGAGATAGAAGGTGGAGAATCTCAGCTGGGAATCAATGAAGTGCTGACGGACGAAGAGCTGGAAGAAGGCTGGACTCTGGCCTGCCAGTGCCGCCCGATCAGTGGCAACATTACGGTTAAATTCCCGGATTGATCAAGAAAAAGGCCTAGACTCTTCTAGTGAATTTGGCTGGGTTGTGCTTTAAGTGCAAAAAATCGTAACAAGTTATAGGGAAGTAATTTATGTATCCAAAGGAATTCTATATATTGCCAGAAGAGTTGTTTAGGTTGGGTAACTCTTCATCTCCAAAACTGAGTAATGTAAGAAGCAGAGATGTAGATGTTACCGTTGTGAATGGCATAAAGGTCATAATTGCAAATGGCAAAGGTATCAGTGTGTTCGATGCAGAAGGTATAAGTAAGTCGCCAATGAGTGGGTGGGTTTGGCGTTTCCCTTCTGGTTGTACCCCTCCGGTCGGTTTGAAAATGGTTCAGGATAAGCCTCACCATTACTGTATTGCTCCGACCTGTAACATGCCTTTGGGAAAGTATGTTGGTTTGCTTGAAGAAATGGCGATGAAAGCAACCAGAGTGTACAAAAAAGATGGAAAAGTAGTATGAAGCGATTTGCTTTGGATTTAGCTGAGTCAGAGTTGAAAATTATTTTGGAAGCCTTAACGGACAAGGAAAAGGCTATGGCTGCATTTTGTGAGCAGTCAGATGATGAAGATATAGTTGCAGATACAGGTAATGATTTGATTGAACTGAGGCTTTTACTTGAACCATTGAAAGAAAAAGCTCTTGAGGCCTATGGTGAAGGTATTCTGAACTTTTCAAAAGATTTATTATGATAAAACTCTGAAAGACATTGACTTGGCAAGAGATAAAGTGGATGAGCTATGTCAGAGCTATCAGTTAAAAAGGTAAGGCATATTAAGTCTCATATTCTGGAAATTGAGTTTTCTGATGGATATGTGCAGATAGTCGATTTTGCCCCATTTATTTTTAGCTCCGGGCATCCTGACTATGACTGATATAAATCAGAGTCTGGTTTTTTGAGCTATGAGATTGTTGATGGAAATCTGAACTGGGATGATTATACGATGATTTTTCCTGTTGAGGATCTTTATCAGAATCGTTTATTGAAATAAGAAATATGGATATTGGTTTAGAGATTGTAGATAAAGCGATTCAAAGGTTGGTGAACTCTGTTGCAATGCTGATAGCAGCAGGGTTGTTGTGGAAAGGCTTTGCTCAGGGTAAAGAAAATTCAGAACTTATTTTCTGTTTAACTGTCGCTCTGTGTATGAGTGCACTTATATATATCACACTCTCGTTATGGGTAGCTATGACGAAAGTTGCTCGTTCTGAATTGTTCTGGACTTCAAAACTTTTGGTTGTTCTATGGCTGGGTCCTATTTATATGGTGCTTGGTGTGGCCATGCTTAAGATTGGTTTGGATAATCTCCAATAAAATATATCTAGTCTCTCCAGAACGGCATTAAAAAAAATAATAACAGGTGGCTTTATCATGTCAGACGTGACCACGTATCAAACCATTCCAGCATTGATGGACTATGTGGCAGAGCAGTACGCTGACCGCAATGCAGTAGAAGACGAAGGAAAGGTATTAACCTATCAGGAACTGAATCAGCTCCGGAAACAGGCAGCTGCCGCTCTGGCGGGTATGGGCGTGAAAGAGGGCGATCGTATCGCAGTCTGGGCTCCCAACATCTGGGAGTGGATTGTTGCTGCCACTGCACTTCAAACAGTGGGTGCCGCCCTGGTGCCGCTGAATACCCGTATGAAAGGTTCAGAAGCGGGCTATGTGCTGAAAGCCAGTGGTGCCAAGATTCTCTTTACCATTGATGAGTTTCTGGGCTCCAGTTATCCGGATATGCTGAAGGATGAAGACCTACCTGAGCTGGATACCATTATCACCTTCAGACCTGTTTCAAATTCTGATCAGACCATGAGCTGGGATGAGTTCCTGGGTATGGCGGATTTCTCTAACGAAGCTGAAGTGAATATTCGCCAGAGCAGGGTCAAAGCCGACTCCATGTCCGATCTTCTGTTTACCTCAGGTACCACAGGCAAACCAAAAGGGGTTATCACCCAGCATGGCCAGAATCTGCAGGTCGTGGCTGACTGGAGTGAAGTGGTTGGCGTCACAGAAGGTGATCGCTATCTGATCGTAAACCCTTTCTTCCATTCTTTCGGCTACAAGGCCGGCTGGTTAGCCGCGCTGATGAGAGGCGCAACCATTCTGCCACTTCAGGTATTTGATGTGCCTACGATCCTGAAGAAAGTGGCGGAAGAGAAAATCACTGTTCTACCGGGGCCTCCCACACTGTACCAATCCATTCTTTCCCACCCGGATAGAGAGCAATACGACATTAGCTCTCTGCGTGTTGCGGTGACAGGTGCGGCGGCTATTCCGGTCAGTATGATTCAGGCAATGGATGAAATTCTGGGCTTCGACAATATTGTTACGGCTTATGGACTGACAGAAGTTTGTGGTTTCGCAACCATCTGCCGTCCAGGTGATTCACCAGAGTTAATTGCAAACACTTCTGGCCGTGCCATGCCGGGTGTAGAAGTTCGTTGTGTTGACGAATTTGGTGTTGAAGTTCGCAGAGGAACACCAGGCGAGGTCGTTGTTCGTGGTCCCAATGTCATGCAGGGCTATTTCAATAACGATGCGGCGACTAAAGAAACCATTGATGCGGATGGCTGGCTGCATACCGGCGATATCGGCATCATGGATTCGCTGGGTTACCTGAAAATTACTGATCGTATGAAAGATATGATCATTACCGGTGGCTTCAACGTTTACCCGGCCGAAATTGAAAACCTGATGAGTAATCATAAAGCGATTGCCCAGGTTTCCATTGTCGGTGTTACTGATGAGCGTCTGGGTGAAGTGGCTGTGGCCTGGGTTGTGAAAAATCCGGATCAGGCGCTGGAAGAGAAAGAGCTGATCAACTGGTGCCGTGAAGAGATGGCCAATTATAAAGTGCCTCGTCACGTGCGTTTTGTTGAAAACCTGCCACTTAATGCCTCAGGCAAAGTCATGAAGTTTGAACTGCGTGACAGGGCAGAGCAAGAACTGGCCTGATTCTTAAAAAGCAGACCCTGTTGCAGCTGAACGTTAAACTCCATACCGTTCGCACTGAGCCTGTCGAAGTGCATTACCAGCATCCTTCGACAAGCTTGTATGTTTAACCTGTCTCTAATTATTTGTATAAGGTTAGAGGCGGGGGTGAGGGGCATCGACTGCTTACTGCCTTTCGGACAGACTGACTGAGAAATCCCCACCCACAAGCATGAGCGACGATTAGGAGCACTCCTACCTTACGGTAGACAATTTTTGCAAGCTAACGCCAGCTTGTGGTCACCCCCCCCCGTATGAAGATTAGATCTAGGTGACCGTTATGGAAACAATAC
>NZ_LASA01000183.1 GCF_001562015.1 Endozoicomonas arenosclerae
GTCAGGTTCAGGAACAACAAAAAGGCTTTCAGAGATTAGGCGGGGTCCAGCATTCCATACCCACCCAACTGATTCCAAACCAGACAAGAAGGCAGAAGCAGAAACACTGAAAGTTAAAGAAAGAACACCCAAAATAACTGTTATAAAGCAGGCTTGATAATGGTTTTTGAATATAAAAATATGAATCCATTTTTTCAAAAGTACCCGCCTTAACCACAAATGACGAATGAAAAAAGAAGGTTAAAAATAGCAGAGCCGGTGAAACCCTCCTCGATAATTTTCAAAGTCAATGAATTAAAAAATAGCGCTCACATTTGATCCTGCCTTACTTTCCGGCCCGCAAATAAAATAGAAGTAAAATCATGTTAATTATTTTTTATTGTTATTTTTCAGCCACTTAAAACACACAATAATAGAAGCAATAGGAGTTGATGCTCAGCACAGCTGTCGTTAAATTAAAAAACGTCATCCAGGCCGGATGACTGTTAACCCGTCAGACAAGAATAACAAGGTAGGCGACTATGGCTAACGCATCGACAATGGACTTTTCCTATCTGGAAGAACCCACCAATAATGACCTGAAACACATCGATGGCGATCTTGGCCTGCCGGTCATTGGCAAAACCATTCCCCTGGTCAATGATTTTTATAACCTGGTAGATGAACATTACAAAAAATACGGTCCTGTCTCCAAGCTTGGGCAGATTGGTCAGAACGTTCTGCTCTGTGTCGGTGCCGATATCAATAAGCAGATTTTGCTGGACACAGAAAAAAACTTTTCCAACGCCAAAGGTTATGAAGACACCCTGGGGCAATTCTACGATGGAGGCCTGCTGCTTCAGGATTTTGACCAGCATAAATCGCAGCGACGTATGTTTCAGACCGCTTTCAAGTTTGACACCATGCAACATTATGCAGGCACGTTGAACCAGACTTTTAAGGAAAACATTGAGCAGTGGGACAAAATGGATAACTTCCGTTTCTTCCCGAACATCAAGGAAACCCTGCTGGATGTGGGTGCTCAACTGTTCCTTGGCATCAGCGACTTCAAGGGTGATGAAGCCAAACGGATGTCGAATATATTCATCGAGATCACTGACGGTCTGATCGGTGTTGTCAGAGTGGATTCTCCAATGCTGCCCTTCACAAAGTGGCGAAAAGGCAAACAGGCCAAACGCTACATGCAACGCTATCTGATCGGAAAAATTGAAGAGCGTCGCAATGGTGATGGCAAAGATATGTTCAGCCTGATCTGTCGGGAGAAAGATGAAGACGGCAATTACTTCAGTGATGACATGATCGCCCAGCATATTAACTTTTTGCTGTTTGGTGCTCATGACACCACCACATCCAATCTGAGCTACATCATGCAGCACCTGGCCCAGAACAAGGACATTTTGGAGAGAGCTCGCCAGCAATCACTGGCAGTGGGCAAAGACGTTCTGGACTTCGAAGATCTAAAAGGCATGACCGAGCTGGACAACATCCAGAACGAAGCGCTTAGAATGCACCCGGCGGTGATGATGTATACCCGCAGAACCATCAGAGACTGTGAAATTGGCGGTGTGCATGTGCCTGCTAACACCGTTTTGAATATTCCGCCCCAGTACACCCATATGATGGAAGAGCACTGGGATAACCCACAAAAGTTTGACCCGGACCGTTTCTCCAAAGAGCGCGCTGAACATAAACGACACTCCCACCAGTTTGTTCCTTTTGGCGGCGGAGCCCACAAATGCATCGGTATGAACTTTGCCCAGATGCTGGTGAAATGCTTTATGCATCAGATGCTGCTGAAGTATGACTGGGACGTGCCAGAAGGCTACAACCCTGAGCATCAGGCCTTCCCATTACCCAAGCAGAAGGACGACCTGCCCCTGGTTCTAAAGAGACGCTGATAAGCAACTGGCCAGTTATCGACTGGCCAGCTTCCTCCACAAAGCTTCAACCGGCCCCTGCGACCTGTACTTTAGCCATAGGCTGGATATATAAATCTGAACCACAATAATTCCTGCACTCAGTGCATAAGCCTGAGTCAAAGGCACTTTGGCAAACAGATCAAACACCTGAAAGATCAATACCCCAATAACTGACTGCAATAGATAATTGCTCAGGGGCACTTTACCCAGCGTTTTTAACCAGATGGCAGGACGAGAGTTTTGAAGACCAGGGGCAAAATAGGCAACCATAGCAATATAGCCCAGCGCCATCCCTGTTACTGAAACAACATAAAGGAATTCCATAACAGCTGTTTTCAGTGACTCGCTTATCCCATAATCAAAGTAACTGGCACCTACTTTTATCAAGCCGGCAGGAAAGGCTACGACTAATGAGAAGGTCATAATTCGCTTTTGCAAAGTACGGTTTGCTTCAGTCACCGAGAAAAAATTCATCTGTCCAAAATAGTAACCAAGAACAAACATACCCAGAATTCGGAGAAGCCTGCCAGTATTGAGGTTACCTTCCAGACCCATAATGACCCTGATCAGATTTGCATCAAACCATTGACCGTTCAAATACTGTGTAAGGATCTGCCCCTTGCTGAAATCCGGAGCAAAAGATAGCTCGACACTCAGTCCATAAAACAGATGCAAAAGATCAAGAATTAAGGGCATGAATAGCAGTGTGACCGATAGCTGGAGCAATCTCGCAGGACTCCAATCCTTGATCAGTAACATAACCATTCCTACCAGGGCATAGTAACGCAGAATATCGCCCCACCAGATAAAGAAGGCATGAACACACCCTATAATCAGGAGAATCACTTGCCTCTTCAGAAAATATAAATTGAACGCTCTGCCCTGAATTTTTGTTCTTGAATAGAGAATGTAAAAGCCAAGCCCAAACAAAAATGAATAGATAAAGTAAAATTTGCCATGAACCAGAAGACGTGTGAGGTAGAGAACAACACCGTCTGCAAGAGAAGTATTAAGCTGCTGGTCTCTGAGTTCTGCAGTACTGTCAAGATAACCACTGAACCAGAGAATATTGGCGAAAAGAATCCCAATCAGTGCGAAGCCTCTCAGTATATCAATGGACTCTATTCTTTGTTTTTTTGTTTTTTTTGGGTTGTCCATCGGAGAGCTCTCCAAGTACGTCTTCATTAAACCACCACCAGCCATGTGACATAACTCATGGAGACATTCTCCCCTTAAAACCAGTCAATTGGGATAAGTAGTACTGACACTTTCTGTCTATAGAGAAATTGATCACATCTCTGAGTCCATCTCCAGAGCTTCAGGTATGAAAAGCTGAGAATAAAAAGTGTAAAAACAAACCTTGATTACGCACAAACACCTATACAAACAAAGCTGGATTAATACAATAAGTGCTATCGACTGATATTTCAGAAGGTTGGATCAGTGAGCGTGCTTTATCCCGAGAATTGCGCCGTAATGCCAGTGGTGACAGATACCATGCTGAAACCGCTCATGCCCTGGCTACCCAACGCAGGGCATCAGCCACAAAGTTCAGCAAATCAGATGAACGACATATAACGATCATTAAGAAAGGTTTATCTCTTGGCTGGTCGCCGGAAAACATCAGTGCTCGGATGAAAGTGGAAGTGCCTGAGATTTCCCTCAGTCATACGACGGTTTACAAGCGTATAACGGCCAACAAGACTCAGGGAGGCGAGTTTGCGGCTCATGAGAAGGTATCAGAAGCTATGAATGCTGATGTATTTTTTGCCAAACCTTATGCCAGTTATCAGTGAGGAACTAACGAAAATACCAATGGAATTATCCGTAGAACCTGGCCAAAGAAAATAGCTCTTGGGGATCTGTCAGAAGAAAGTATTCGAGAGACTGAACTCTTGATCAATAAGATGCCGAGGAAGGTTTTAGGAGGAAGAACTCCTCTCGAAGTCTACTCCAGGGTGTCGATTGCACTTATTGCTTGAATCCAGCATCCGGCATCCGGCATCCGGCAGTATTTAAACCGGTAATGCGCTACACCGTTTATGATCCAGATCCAGTTGCAGCTCACGGTGCCAAGTTTGCAGCCAATGCCTTCTTTGGTGACTACCTGTACTTTGGGTCTTATCACCAGGGAACTTCATCCGGCTATGACAAGCTGATAAATGAGTACTGTGAAAAGAAAGGCATCGAATCCGTCTGCAAATTGAAAGAATACAACCCGGAAGACACCGAAGTTCATAAAGAGTTCATGATGAAATCCTGGCGTGCCATGTCCCTGTACCGAATCAAGACCAAGGATCTGCTGAAAGGTGATAAAGCCGTTAAAAAAGTGGATCTGCTTTACGGTAATAAACAGGGCAATTGCATCAATCTGAACACTCGAAGATAAATTTCTTGTAAACTCTCTATCCAGTTTATTCGAGTCTCCTAGAGTAGTTCATCCGCATGGAAGCCAAGCAGTACCAGCCACTAGCTGATTTTTTAGCCAAAGTTCCTGATCCTCGCTGCCCCGGCATGTGTGATCACAACCTGCTCGATATACTTATCATTGCTGTATGCGCAGTCATATGTGGAGCGGACGAGTGGCAAGACATGGAG
>NZ_LASA01000184.1 GCF_001562015.1 Endozoicomonas arenosclerae
GATTTATAAAAGCCAGGTATCGAGGTTTGAAGAAGAATGACAATAAACTGTCTACTTTATTTGCCCTGGCGAATATTGTTCGACTGGATCAAATGATCCGGGCACAGGGTTAGTCCGCCCTGAAGTCACGAAAGTGGCTAAATATCATACAAATAAGGGGTTGAGACCTCTGATTTCAGTCCTACTTCGAACTCGATTCAAGAAGGGAAGTAAATTAGAGGTTATTCGCAGGTTCCCTAAGACCAGGACCTGATAACATTCTTCCCGGTTTGAGAGACCGCAGAAATACATACAGAGGTGATTTAATAAATATTAATGATCCAGAAAGCTCAAAAATACATGATCGAGGCAAGCATTCTGATAGACCACACTTCAATATCGATATCCGAGATCCCGACGGGGTTCGCCACAAACCTGCCATTTTTATTGATGAATAATATATAGAAACCTATGAATCTTGAAGAAATAGAAAGGTATATAGCTACAAGTTCAAAAAAACTAATATGTATTTATAGAGAAAGAATAACTGACTTGGATTTACTTGTAGTTTCTTATTACATCATGGGGAAGCCTAATGCTTATGTTATAAGTGTTGAATTTGATCCTATTGACATGGTCGATTATGGAGAAGGTTGGATCTGGCAAACAAGACCCATGCTACTGACTGAGATTGTAGATTTGCTTGAGAAACACTTTCATAATGAAATATCCCAATGGAATAATATCACTAAATCCGGGCACCTTGATGAATATCATGATGATATTGATTCTCATCAATATGCAGAGCAAATGAAAGTCTTTTCTGACAATTTGCAACACGGAAAAAGATTACTACCAACTAACTTTAGTTGGATTGAAAGCTCATAAACTCTAAAACAGATATTTACTCGCTCTCACGCTCCTGCGCAGGAGTATATACGCAGCCAAATTTTGGCCCTGAAGACCATTCTAAGAACATAAGGCGTAATAACGTGCTTAAAGTTCCTGACGAAACCGAGATGCTAAGTTTTTTTGGAAGCGAGCCTATAGATAGCATCCCTCACGAGGGTTTCTACGTTTATAAGATGAGTGATAGAAGAGGAATTGAATTGTTTTTTCATTCCATGTCATGGAAGGTTCGATACAGGCCCGTTTGAAGTCAAAACAAACAGAACTTGCCGTATTTTGCCAGGAATCAGGAAAAGAAATTAGAATTATTGAGGATAAGTCTGGAAAGTATTTGACTTGTTCGTTCTCATTGGAAAATAAAATTTCACAGGCAAAGATTTACACCTTTCCAGAGATCAAAGTTAACTGGCATATTCTTGATGCGTGACGCTACTCTATCCTTTTCCCGAAGATCATCCCCCCATCAACCGTAGTCCTTCTTCACTCAACTCATACTGTTAGCTATCAGACAGCTGTCGGTCATTAGCATCACAGGACTAAAGGTACCCGCTCAAACAAGCACGACGATTAACAGATGCTTGAAGTCATAGTAACGATCACTGATATGCAACCACTACCAGTATTAAAAGAGACCCCCAAACAGAGGTCATCAGAAAAGACTCTGGACTTTAAGACATGATTTCAAATCCAAATTAAGACATAAGTGCCTACTCTTTAGTAAGAAAGCTCTTTTGCCCAGTAATAGCACTCAGTTATAAAACTTAGATAAATCGTGGTCGCATTAATAAACTCGAGGCTCCATCTCAAGTTCAACACCAAAGCGGTCAAAAACCACACTCTGAATATGCTTTGCCAGACCGAGAACATCATCGGGTCCGGCACCGCCATGATTTACCAACACCAGAGCCTGTTTGTTATAGGTGCCAGCAGCACCTTGGCGAAACCCCTTGAGTCCGGCACGATCAATCAGCCAACCTGCTGCCAGCTTCCAGCGCCCTTCAAAGGGATAAGCCACAATATCCGGAAAATCTCTCTGTAGCTTGCTGAGCACACTCTCATCAACCACCGGATTCTTGAAAAAGCTACCAGCATTACCCAATACCATGGGATCAGGGAGCTTTTCCATTCGGATATCGCAGACCGCCTCACTGATAACAAAAGCTTCAGACTGACTACCTTGAGACCTCTGCTCCACCTCTTGCCTCAGGCGACCATAATCCAACCTGGGGGATAGTTCAGCATCAAGAGAAAAGGTAACGGAAGTGATGATGAAATGGTCTCGAGCAGCATTCTTGAAAACAGAATCCCGGTAGCCAAACTGACACTCATCCAGAGAAAAGGATTTTAACTCTCCCGTCTGAATATCCAGAGCTTCCAGACTCTGAAAATGATCCTTGATCTCAACACCGTAGGCACCAATATTCTGGATCGGCGCTGCTCCTACATTACCTGGAATCAATGAGAGATTCTCAAAGCCAAAAGCCTGCTCTGCAAGAGTCCAACGGACAAACTCATGCCAGTTTTCACCTGCACCCGCTTTAACACAGACGGTCTCTCCATCCCGACTGACGACTTCTTTGCCCCGTAAATTAACATGAACAAACAGAGCTTCCTGGTTACCACTTAGCACCAGATTGCTGCCACCACCCAATGGAACGACAGGAACATTTTCTCTGGCAGCAAAAGCAATAGCCTCACGAATATCTTCTACCGACTCTGCTTCAACAAAATAACGGGCAGAGACTTTGAATCCAAAGGTATTCAAAGTCTCAAGGGAATAATTTTCAAACATTCTCATGAATTACCGCGAGTCACTCTGAGCATGATTTTGAATGTGCTGTAGCAGCGATTGACCACCCTGCTCGACCAGAGAGAGCACATGGGTGAAACCCTGCTCACCACCATAGTAGGGATCCGGAACTTCATGCTCCAGGCTTTCACCAAAGGATAGAAACAATTGAACCTTATGGGCATGATCTTGCGGGCAAATAGCCAACAGATCACTGAGGTTGCTCTCATCCATAGCCAGTACGTAATCAAACTCATCAAAGTCAGAGTCACGAACCTGGCGTGAACGAATAAATGAAAGATCATACCCCTGACGGGCCGCTTCCTTCATCGAACGTTTATCCGGCTTTGCTCCCTCATGCCAGCCACTGGTACCTGCCGAATCCACCTCTATCCAATCCGACAACCCTGCTTCAAGCACTTGATGAACAAAAACACCGTGAGCCGTAGGGGAACGGCAAATATTCCCCAGACAGACAAAGAGTACCTTAACCATTCACCCTCCTCCCTGATAACTGTTACTCAGGAAATATCCGCCAGCCTGGCTTCCATCAGCGTCCTGAGCGCCTTGAGATCTTCATCGGTATCCACACCATGGGGCGGCGTTTCAATAGCATCCGCCACATGAATTCGATGTCCGTTCCAAAGCAGTCTCAGCTGCTCTAGAGACTCCACAGATTCAATGGGACTCTGCTCCCATTGCACATATTGATTCAGCAGACTGACACGGTAGGCATAGATACCAATATGGCGTCTGAAGATATCTACAGAAGGCAAAATCTGAGCTTCAGCATTGTCTCCTGAGAAGTTGTCACGGGCCCAGGGCATTGGAGCGCGACTGAAATACAAGGCAAAACCTTCTCGATCCGTCACGACTTTTACAACATTGGGGTTAAACAGATCATCTCGATTTCGCACTGGCTCAGACAATGTGGCCGCACCAGCCGATTCAGCCTGCATCAGATTACTGGCCACCTGATCAATCACTCTGGCGGGAATCAGCGGCTCATCACCCTGAACATTGACGATGACTTCGTTGTCACTCATTTCATAAAGACGGGTGACTTCCTGAAGACGATCGGTTCCGGAAGGGTGACCTGCCAGTGTCATACAAGCCTCAGCTCCAAAACCTTCAGCCACTTTGATAATACGCTCATCATCAGTTGCGATGATGACCCGGCTGGCCTGGCTCTCACAGGCACGTTCATAAACATGCTGGATCATGGGCTTGCCACAGATATCAGCCAAAGGCTTGCCTGGCAGGCGACTGGAGCTGAAACGGGCAGGAATCACAACCGTAAAGGGGGCGGTGGAAGCACTCATCAGGCAGAAGTATCCTCTTGAGAAGGAGCAGCCTCTCCCCCTTCCAGACGTTCATCAGTTGTCAGGGTACGGGCTTCGTTTTCCAGCATGACAGGAATACCATCACGGATGGGATAAGCCACGCCACAAGGACGACAGATCAGTTCTGCCGCTGACTTTTCGTATTTCAGATCACCCTTGCACTGGGGGCAGGCCAAAATCTCAAACAGCTTCTTGTCCATGGGTATCCTTATCTGACCGACTCTGCGGCCCTTTAGTTTCAATCAGTTTCAAAATTCGTTCAAAAAACGCCTCAGGCACCCGGGCCTGAACCGGCAGAAACCAGCAACGGGATTCTGCGAAAGCAGTGCATTTTACTGCATCCTTGGCCGTCATGATAACGGGCAAATCGTCCTGAAACTGCAAATCCTGCTTCACAAAGGCATGATGATCCGGAAAAGGATGGGGAATCACCTCAAAACCCAGATTTTCGAGGGTATTGAAAAAACGTTCCGGATTGCCAATACCGGCGACCGCATGCACTTTACCGGATGAAGGTACTTTCGTATCAGTTTCACGGCCAACCGGTCGAAGTGAGTCGGGTTCCAGGAAAAAGCTTTCATATGCAGTATTCAGTGAACAAGATGGCTCACCGTTAATCAGAACCTGATCCACCTGCTTCAGCCTTTCTGGCGACTCTCGCAAAGGTCCTGCTGGAAGACTGAGACCATTACCCAGCATTCTCTGCCCATCAATAACCACCAGCTCGATATGACGATCAAGGTTGTAATGCTGAAGACCATCATCAGCGATCACCAGATCGCAGTCCTTGTCCTGGATCAGGGCTTTGGCTGCCGAAACACGATCCGGATCCACCATCACAGGAATATTCAGCTGCTGGGCCAGCATAACAGGCTCATCGCCTAATAAAGCAGGATCAGAGTCAGGCAACACTTGTGCTGGTAACTGTATACCTTTCCCTGCCCCAAAACCACGACTGGCAATACCTGGTCGAAAGCCCTGTTGCTGCAAATGCTTCACCAGACTGGCCACAAAGGGCGTCTTGCCTGTGCCACCGATTGTAATGTTGCCAACGATAATGACCGGGACAGGAGACTGCCAGCGAGCCGATTTCTCGTACTTATCTCTACGACGGAGGGCAATAAAGGAATAAAGCCAGGACAAAGGCAGCAGCAACCGGGTCCAGAACCCATTGCCATACCATGAGTTGAGAACCGAATCGCTGAGTACATCCTGCCAGCGACGAGATTCCTTGTTTTCCATGAGGGTAAAATTCTCTTGCTTATAAACAGCAAACGCAGCCTTTTAGACTGCGTTGCATAAATGGATTTGAATCTGAACTGACTAGCTTACCACTACTGTTCGGATTCTACAGGTTTTCGGGTTGTCATACTGAGATTGGCAAAGCCCAGCTGACCTGCAGCATCCATAGCGGTGACCACTGACTGATAGGGTGTCTTGGCGTCCGCTGTAATAATCAGAGGCAACTCTGAATCCCCGTCACTGACTTTCGCCAGGGCATTCTTCAGGGTATCAAGACTGCTGTTAACCAGAGACTTGCCGTTAACCGCAAAGTCTCCCTCTCGACTGATGGTAATCTCTACTTGCGTCTTCTCAACCGCTTCCCGCTGTTCACCACTGGCTTCCGGCAAATCGATAGCCAGCTGGGTTTCCTTGGTGAATGTGGTGGAAACCATAAAGAAGATCAGCAACAGAAAGACCACATCAATCAGCGGCGTCAGGTTTAGAGAAACCTCTTCCCGGGACTGGCGACGAAACTTCATCACTTGCCCTCGCGGTCTTTCAGCTTTCGCTCTCCCTGAAGCACTTCCACCAGCTTGGTGGCTTCCTGCTCCATGGTCACCACCAGCTCATCCACACGGCGGGTAAAATAACGATGAAAAATCAGGGTCGGAATCGCAACGGTCAGGCCAGCGGCTGTTGTGATCAGTGCCTTGGAGATACCCCCCGCCAGAACACCGGCATTACCCGTACCTTCCAGCATAATCACGGTAAAGACATCGATCATACCTATGACTGTACCGAGCAGACCCAAAAGCGGTGCAATAGCCGCAACTGTACCCAGAGTATTGAGATAACGTTCCAGCTCATGAATCACACGGCCAGCCTGCTCTTCAATACTTTCTTTCATGATGTCCCGGCCATAACGGGCATTACTGATGCCTGCCGCCAGAATTTCTCCCAGGGGAGACCCGTCTCGCAGACCACTGACTTTCTTGCTGTCCAGATCGTTATTTTTGATCCATTTCCAGACCTGAGACAAAGTATTTCTGGGCGCGATCCGAGACGGTCTCAACGTCCAGAGGCGCTCAAAAATAATCGCCATGGCAATGACAGAACTAAGCAGGATTGGCAGCATCAGCCAACCACCGGATTTCACCAACTCGAACACAGCATTTTCCCTTCCAAGTTTCCCGGAACCCGTCCTTTTGATGGCAGGCTCCCAAGGCTGTTTAATGAAAAGACTCTATCATAGAGCATCGGTTTTTGACCACGAGCACATGCGTATCAGCCGCAATAATGATGACAGAGATACAAAAATAGATAAGAACGGTATAAATATTGAACGAACTCTATCGCCACCAGTAACGGGACTTTTCATAGCGATAGCGCTTCACTTCGCGCTGCTCCTGCCCAATGACAAAACTCACCGTACCTGAAGAAGCTGTCTCATATAATGTCGCCCCAAGCTCACTAACCCGCTCAACCGTTTCTCTGGCCGGATGGCCAAATGGATTTCTATAGCCTGCAGAAACCAGAACATGAGAAGGATCAACCTGAGACAGAAAGCCTGCCGAACCTGAAAATCGGCTGCCATGATGAGGGAGCATCAGGAAATCTGCCCTTAATGACTTGTTCGAGCTTAATAATGAAGACTCGGTCTTTTTGCCGATATCCCCGGTCAGCAGCATGACCTGAGATCCGGCACGAACACGGATAACGCAGGATCTTTCATTATCAGAAGACATAGGCTGACTGCCCGACAATACTTCAAAATCAACGCCATCCCACTGCCACCTCATGCCCGAAAGACAGGGGCTTAAGTGACCTTCAAAGTCTTCCACCGATGAGCCAGCCAATACTTCAGTATCAGGAAAATGTCGTTGGAGCCTTTCCAGTCCACCAGAATGATCACTATCACCATGGGAAACAATGATTCTATCCAGCTTAGATATGCGTGAGTAGTTGAGATAAGGAAGAATAATATTTTCTGCTGTGCTGAAACGCCCTCTGGATGGCAGTCCTGTATCGTAGAGCAAACTGTTGTGCTGCGTTTGAACCAACACAGAAACTCCCTGCCCTACATCCAGAACCGCTACATTTGCCTCGCCATGCTTCGGGTTGGTTATCCTTGGAAACAGGAAAGGTAACACCAGAAACAGTGCCACAATCCTCAGACCCAGCGCCGCCGGAGCAACCAATATCAGGACGGCTGCCCCCAACAAAACCAGCTGCTCAAACCCAATATTCACAGCGGGTATATAAAGAGGTATGGACGAAACCCAGGACAGCTGCTGGTCCCAAAGCCTGAAGAACTGATCCAGAGCCTGAAGGATTCCTGCCGACAAGCCTCCAGGAAAAGGTTGCAACAGCAAGGCAAGAAAAGCCGACGGCACGATCAATACACCCATGACAGGGATCGCCACCAGATTAATCAGAGGAGACAACAAAGACACAGACTGCTGATTAAACAGAAGCATCGGAGCCAACATTACAAAAACCAGCCACTGGGGTTTAAGCCAGCTTCGAGGTCGAGCAATTTGCTGTTTGATTTCAGAACTGGATTCGCTCAAATCAACTCGACCACAACACCCATAAAGCAAAATGCCAACTGCCGAAAAGGAATACCAAAAGCCGGCACTGGTCACAGCAAGAGGTTCAATGGTCAGAACAATACTGAGCGCCAACAGGAACAGCGTAAGCGGCCGGGCTTTTATACCCAGTAGCGGGCCGGACAGTGCTAACCCGGTCATGACCAGAGCTCTCTGAACCGGAACTGTGAAACCCGCCATAAAGGCATAAGCCAGCGCAAAAAGAATGGCGACACAGGCCGCATATCGGGGCAGTACTATTTTTCTGAGAGGCAAGGCTCCCAATCTTGCCAGCATCATCACCCACCAGTAGCCAACAGCAGCCATCAGACCTATGTGAAGACCCGAAATCACCATCAGGTGAGTAGTGCCCGACTGATTCAACCATTGCCATTGCTGTTGGGAAATCCCCGATTTGTCGCCAATTAACAGTGCCGAAAGTAAAGCTGCAGAATTCTCGCTGCAACTCTCATATAGCCACTGCCTTACAGAGCTTCGGATTTGACTTCTTAAGTAATGAAAACCTTCTGCATCGGCTATTTTTTCGCCACCCCTGACATAGCCCACCGCCTGAATATTCTCTCGGGCCGCCCAGGCCTCACGATCAAAAGCCCCCGGACTTCGATTCCCCTGGGGATGTTTAAGCCGGATCTCCAACTGCCAGTGATCACCTGCTTTTATTTCAGGCGCCTGATACCAGCTCAGTCGAACCTTACCCAGATTCGCTATTGATTCACCCTGAAGTGTTCTTACATTAAAATCAAAGCGGGTAAGATTTTGATAATAAGCAGGAAGATCGGAGACATATCCCTCCACTCTGAGTGTTTTTCCTTCAACTTCCTTGCTGATCCAGCTCTCCTGAAGCGCTTCAGCATGTAAAAATCCTGTAAAGATCCCCAGCAGAAAAACACCCGGATAAAACACTGACAAAGCAGAAGAACCACAGAGATAACTGACTGTTCCCTTACTACCCGTGCTTACGTTGCACAACCTTCTGCAAACCCCACCTCTCTTTAATGCGCCTGACACAGTGACTTGGCGGGCAACAGCCTTTATTATGCCAGTCAGCAGCCCTGTCATGATCAACAGCACTCCCAAGACGCCGATAACCCTGATAGACATTTCGCCTGGTACAGCTGGAAGCAGCACAGTAAGCACTACTCCTGACAAATAGCTACAGTATCCTGTGGGGAGATGGATAGTGTGTTTCATTTAATAAGTGCATAATGTCGGGCTTTTAAAAGGGATCGTCGGCTTAATAGGGATGAGAGCTATGCTCAACAACCGCTAATGGCCGGTTCACAGCATAGTCATCAAGATTGGATTATGCTGACAGGATGCTGGTTTGATCATCGACTATCAGCTGACTTTGCCCACCACCTAAAGGAGGGTGATTTGTGAAGTGAGAATTACAATCTACACTGTTCTCACGGCACTCAAGAGCACGGTTAGCTGCCAAGCAGCAGACAAGCCATGAGCGAAGACAATGATTATGTCACCTCGTGACAACATTGTTTTCACCAAAATAGGAACTGGCAGCATTTTAATAAACAGCCTTGAGCTAAAAAATGCGCACAAGACTGCCTGATCAAAACAACCGGAGCGAGCATATCTGGAGTATGTAGTTCATGTCATCGAACCATAGTTTCCAGAGCAGCCGCACCAAACTGCAGACTGAAAGCAGTCTCAGATCAGATAAGAGTACAGTTAAGGGACATGGCGAGGAAACTGATACAACGCTACCTGCCGGATCCGGGAACCATCAAGGGTAACCGTCACTTACGGTTTCTGGGCAGTGCTATTCATGATGCCAACCTCTGGCACCTGAATCGACGTTCAGCAGCCAGCGCCTTTTTTGTGGGCGTTTTCTGTGCTTTTATCCCCATCCCGTTCCAAATGGTCGTGGCCGCTGCCCTGGCCGTCATGTTTCGCTGCAATCTGCCCCTGTCAGTTGCCCTGGTATGGATTACCAACCCAGTGACCATGCCCGCCATTTTCTACTTCACCTATAAAGTGGGTTGTTACATCCTGGATGTCCCTGTCAGTGAAACTTCGTTTGAACTCACGGTACATGGTGTGGGTGTAGAACTGGCCAGAATCTGGAAACCACTATACCTGGGCTCTCTGATTACAGGCATCATTGGCGGCTTTGCCGGCTATCTACTGATCCGACTTTACTGGCGATGGAATGTAGTACATCATTGGCGTCAGCGTCGAAAGCGTTCATCCTCAAAACTGTCATAACCGAAAGGTTAAGCTTACCTTAAGGATGGTGTCAGCTTTACTTTATCCGCACCTGAAAAGATCAGAATAGCGACTTCTTTGAAACCAGCTGACTGATTTTCAGGCTAAATGCGACATTTTCATTCTATTGCTATGGACAGAAGGTCACGGTCTTCCTATAGTTGTCGGCATGCGGCATGAGTTAAAGCACTCACCTTTCGAACAACTCTTTTTTTGACTCCTCGGTAATCCAAAGACTGCCATGCAAAGAAGCTTCCAAAAGCGCAAGCCAAAGCTGGAAGGACGCGGTGTGCTTGAAAATATCAGCACCGACGGCCCTCACAGCGACTGGTTGGGTATGCCCGATTATTATATCCATACACTGACTGTCTCCGGCGATGAGTACAAATATCTCTCTGCTGACAAGACTCTGGATGTCAGCGAAGGTGACACCGTCGTCTTCCGCTATAAGGAACAGGGTAAGGAAAAGCGTATCGACAAGCGTTCACTGGGTATTTATATCGACCCCAGCCAGTACATGAACGACGCTTAACCGACATTGACAGAACTGCACTTCTTATCAGGAGGTGCAGTTTCTGGATCAGTGTAACTTTTTCCAGACGAAAACCTCCCCTAGTAAATGATCCACGTTCTTAGAACGTGGTTTTGCTTTATGCCCCCCCTATAAGGGGGCTGAAACCGCCAGCCTTCAGAGAAGGCTGGTGAGAGTTGCCCCAAGATTGCAGATTATTTCCTGAAATCTCTCTCCTGCTGGAGACGTTCTTTCTTTTCTTGGTACTTCACATATTTACGGATCATTTCTGCATCTACTCCGACAGTATCGACACAGTAGCCTTTTGACCAAAAGTGATTACCCCAATAC
>NZ_LASA01000185.1 GCF_001562015.1 Endozoicomonas arenosclerae
TCTTTACAAGAATATCTCTGTCTGTCAGGCTGTGAATCGTCCTTGCCTTGGCGGGTTATGTCTGAGCTGGCACAGTGTGGGCATTTCACCCCGTCAGGCCAGCGAATCTGGCGTATCTGTTCAAAGCACTTGGCGTTGTCGAGGAGGTCATAAAGTTTCATGACACTTTTGTACAAGAAAACGTCTTCTATTCATAGTCAAATAACTCGTCCTCAACCAGCTCCCCAGAATCCATTAAGAGCCACGTCTAATTCCTGATTGCCTATTTGATGAGCCACTTCATCGAGGTCTTCAATTTCCCGACACAGTACTGTGGCCAGATTGCGCCCCTCAAACTCGAAAACGTTTCTGGTAGTACCAGACTGAAAAAATGTTCTCTCGACTACTGTCAGTCCATTCTTCTCAGTGGTGTTAATGACGCTCCCCTCTCGACTAATGAACAGATAACTATTGAAGATGGCCTCTGGACCTTTAAATGTGGGGACACCTATAGCGGCTGCAATATTGTATTCACGACAGGTCGCCTGAATTTCTTCAAGGGAGGGATTGATCTTCTCAGGATCGGCTTCTCGTTTAATCTCGCGGTGATAACCGGTGATAACCGGTGATAACCGGTGATGGCCAGTTCCGGGAAAGCACAAATATCAGCACCGTTTTCAGCAGCCAGTACAAGGCATTCAAGAATCGTGGGCGTATTTTCTTTGCAGGTCCATTTCATGGGCATCTGCACTACGGCAATGCATAGAGGACTTCTCATTATTATTGGTTCTTCGCTTAAGAATTTTATTGTTGGCTGGAAGTATATAATTTATTTATACAACAATGGATTGTTATCTTGGCGGATTATCAGAAGAGGCCAGAGTGACAGCCATTGCTTTGAAGCAACTCTCTGTTCAAACAGTTCTCTGGGCCTTAGAGGGTTAAGAGTGACTTCAAGGTTGAAAAGTGACTCAAAGCCAAATGAAGACAGGCACTCATAGGTGTCTGGCCCTGTTTTTCGTACCGCAACCGCAGTTTCCTTTTCCGGCCAGTGGCTCATGGCATCCAGCGAGTTTTTATAGGGCTCGTCACCATTTCTAATGTGCATTCGAGCCTGGTTGCGAACCTGCCAGTTCATTTCTGGCATTTTCTGGTTCAGCAGTTGCTCATACTTTCTAAAAGCTTCCGGATCATTTTCTTCAGGATCAAAGTAAATGACATCCAGATCATTCAGTGGTGTTGGATTTTTGTATTGATGCAGATGATCCCACGCAAGATTCCGGACAAACCCTGCTGCCAGATAGCACTGGGGAAAATCCAGCTGTTGGACACAATGAAGGGCTTGTAGCCGCATAGAGTCCTGCTTTATCAGCTGAATGATGGTGGCTTCATAAGAATGGGTCATTCAGCTGGCCTGAACTCTGTAGGGAAGTAGTTTCAGATGATATCAATATCCGCTACGCAATCGAAAATATGATTGGGTTTGAAAGGCACCTGATCGATATCTTCCCGGCTGGAGACACCGGACAACACCAGAACTGTTTCCAGACCTGCCTGGAAACCCGCAAGAATATCGGTGCGAAGGTTATCGCCTATTATCACCGTATTGTCTGAATGAGAGCCCATCCTGTTCAGCGCTGCTCGAATAATCCAGGCACTGGGTTTGCCTACATAAAACGGCTGCTTGCCGGTAATACGTTCAATCGGGGCGCAAAGGGCACCACAGGCGGGGGACATGTTGGGCCCATGGGTATCCGGGTTAGTGGCAATAAAGCGGGCCCCTTCGGAAACAAACCGTGCACCGGTGTGAATCATATTCCAGTTATAGTTTTTGGTTTCGCCCACTACCACAAAGTCTGGATTGATGTCGGTAATGGTAAAACCGGCCTTATAGAGTTCGTGTACCAGTGCGCCTTCACCAATCACATAGGCTTTTTGACCTTCCTGGCGTTTCAGAAATTCTGCTGTGGCCATGGCGGAGGTAAAAAAGCAGCTCTCAGGGATATTGATGCCTGCCGAGGCAAAGCGGTTCTGCAGGTCTTTCTCGGTCTGGGAGGGAAAGTTGGTCAGCATGATCAGGGAGACGCCCCTGTCCAGCAAGCTGTGAATGAATTCATCGGCACCGGGAATAAGGGTGTTGTCATGCAGGATGACGCCGTCAATGTCACAAATCACGCTTTTAGACATACTGCTACCTGAACAGGTTTGAGTGAGAGAGGAGTATTATAAAGACGTAGCGAACTCCCGGAAACAGAAAGGTTTCCGGGAGGGAGAAGATCAGGATATTTTTCTGTAAACGCAGGGAAGGACTTCTGGCTGGCTTTCCGCAAGCGTCAAAGAATTACGTAACATCGTTGCGGCTGTATTCCAGCTGTCTTCATCGCTGGCGTGGAGCATGGCAATCGGAGTGTCGGCCGTCAGCCTGTCACCCAGACGACAGATATCTGTTATGCCTACAGCATAATCAATCTTATCCGTTGGCACTTTGCGACCACCACCCATCTGCACTACAGACAGACCTACTTCACGGGTGTTCATTGTGGCAATGAAACCTTCGCCTTCCATATACACAGGCTTGATGATGGACGCTTTGGGCAGATAACTGTCATAGTTTTCCATAAAGTCAGCAGGGCCACCCAGGCCATGAACCATCTTGCCGAAAAGCTCTGCAGCTTTACCAGAGTCCAAAGCCTGAATCAGTTTTTCTCTGGCTTGTTCAGTACTTTCAGCCAGACCACCGGATACCAGTACTTCAGAAGCCTGGGCCAGGGTGATTTCGTGCAGACGTTCATTGCGGTATTCACCGGTCAGATAACGAACCGCTTCCCTCACTTCCACTGCATTACCTGCGCTGGATGCCAGACATTGATTCATGTCGGTCAGCAGGGCCGTCGTTTTAACGCCAGCACCATTCGCAACCTGAACAATGCTTTCAGCCAATTCGACAGACTTTTCGTAGGTGGGCATGAAGGCTCCACTGCCCACTTTGATGTCCATAACCAGGGCGTCCAAACCTTCGGCCAGTTTTTTGGCCAGAATGGAGGCTGTGATCATATCAATGGATTCAACCGTAGCGGTGACATCACGGATACCATAAATTCTTTTGTCAGCAGGTGCTAACTCACCGGTCTGACCCACAATGGCAACACCCGCCTCTTTCACTACTGTTCGGAACAGGGCTTCTGAAGCTTGTGTTGTGTATCCGGGAATGCTGTCCAGTTTGTCCAGGGTACCGCCAGTATGACCCAGGCCACGGCCGGAAATCATGGGCACATAACCGCCACAGGCGGCAATCATTGGGCCGAGCATCAGGCTAACCACGTCGCCTACACCGCCGGTGGAGTGTTTATCCAGAATAGGGCCGTTCAGGCTTTCGCCAGACCAGTCCAGAACGTCTCCGGAATCTCTCATGGCGCAAGTCAGGGCCACACGCTCTTCAATACTCATGCCCTGGAAATAGGTGGCCATGGCAAAAGCAGCCACCTGGCCTTCGGAAACGGTATTGTCGGTAACGCCCAGAATAAATTCACGAATGGCGTCAGAATGTAGAACTTCGCCTTCTCGTTTACTGCGGATGACTTCCTGAGGGAGAAACATATCAATAACCTCCCTTGTCTTCAGTGGCTTCCTGAAGATCCAGTGCTACCAGGAGATTACCCAGCAGGCTGCTGGCACCAAAACGGTAGTGGTCACGGTCAATCCAGGCTTCACCCATCACTTCGGCAGCGATGGCGAGGTGTTGTTGTGCATCTTCTGCAGTACGGATGCCACCGGCTGGCTTAAAGCCAACATCTTTACGGCCACTGTCGCGAATTACTTCCAGCATGATTCGGGCTGATTCCGGAGTAGCATTAACCGCCACTTTACCGGTAGAGGTTTTAATAAAGTCGGCACCGGCTTCAATGCTGATTTCACTGGCGCGGCGAATCAGGGCAGGATCTTTCAGTTCACCGGTTTCAATGATGACCTTGAGCATGACGTTTTCGCCGCAGGCTTCTTTGCAGCGGCTGACAATTTCACGACCAATCTCTTCGTTACCCGCGATCAGGGCACGGTATGGGAAAACGACGTCTACTTCGTCGGCGCCATAGGCAACGGCTGCACGTGTTTCGGTGACAGCAATATCGGCATCCTCATCACCTGCCGGGAAGTTCGTGACGGTAGCCACGGTAACGTCTTCCAGACCCAGTTCACGCAGAGTTTTCTTTGCAACAGGAAAAAATCTTGGATAAATGCAGACTGCTGCGGTATGACCTGCCTCTGTCTGTGCTTTTTTACACAGATCGATAATCACCTCAGGCGTGTCGTTATCGTTCAGGGAGGTCAGGTCCATCAGTTGCAATGCCTGACGGCTGGAAGAAATAAGGTCGGTCATGGTGTCTGTCCTTTCTGTAATTTCAGAGGACATCAGTCACGGCAGGAAGGCAATCAGGGCTCAAGCTCCACGGGTAATGGATCATAGAGCTCAATTCCATTTTACTGATTTAACTCCTGAGTCTGCCGGGTGTACTGCATCCTCATTCAATCCCACTGACACACTCAAAAGGCACAAAAAAGACGCCTGCCGGTGGTAATTAAAATGCCCCGGAGTCGAGATCTGTTTAAATGGGATTTAATATGTTAATCAATGTTTTTTTAGAACAACAGAAAGGTTTTTTGGATGGGCGTTTAATAAATTTGCATGTTCTTGTATATCAATGCTTTATAAAATGTTTCAGTTATTTTTAATGGAAGGTAACTCAATCTTTTTTTATTGAAAGTTCCCTTTGCTATTTGATTTATTGATTCAGACAAAAAGCTTAATTTACGCGAAGGTTTTTACTGTGTCTTGCTATGGCCTTTGAACAGCATTGCAAAAGCAGTGGCTCTAAATCATTGGTTTGGAAAAAATTGAAAGTCAGCAGTCCTTTGAAAAACTGGATCCACGGCTGCTTTGAGATGATTTTGACTTCACTGAGCATCTTTCGGTCTTCAAGTCTGTATATTCGACTCAAGACTTCAACCTTCGGGCGCCATAAAAAGGCTACTGGAACGCCTATAGAGCCGAAAAGCAATGAGCCTCCTTGATAACTGGGGATAATGATATCAATGGCCAGCTCATTGCTGCTGAACTGATTCAGATGTTGTGCTGAAGGCAGCTCGAACAGTTCTGCTAATTTTCGATACAAAAGCGATTCATTGGATTCGAAAAACAGAGGTGGCGGCTGGTCGAAAAAACGTTTCAGGTCTTTACGCTCAACCACGTGAATATTGCCCAGATAGAGTTTGTACGCTTTCTTTTTGAAAAATTTTCTGAACATATTTTTAAGAGTGACCTACCAAAATGAGTCTTGTAAACGTTGTACTCAGAATTATCTGAGTATTCTATTGGAGTGTTCGTGATCCCTGAGGCTTAGAATGAGAGAGTCATGGTCTGTACTCTATCCTCTGATCCTTCCCTCATGGGTTCTGGCTCTCCAGTGATTTCAAACCCCAGGGACTCATAGAGTTTTATGGCCGCCTTGTTGGTGGTATTCACACCCAGAGTGACAGTAGCCATGCCCTGGGATCTTGACCAGTCTACAATGGCTTCAAGCAAGGATCTGCCCATGCCCAACCCTCGGGCATCGGGAGAAACCCACATTTGATAAACATTAGCGGTCGTATCCTCAAGGCTGTGGATAACTCCCCAGGCCACACCATGCACCTGACCATCAATTTCTGCCAGCAATGGCAGAGCTTTCTGATCTGGTTTGGGTTTACAACGATCCTGCCACTGCTGATCAGATTCTCTGAAGGCACTTTCATAGGTGTTACAGAAAGCGTCTGGAGATTCTTTTAGAGAGCGCAGGCGGATTTCCTTGTAGGTTTGCCAGTCATGCTCATTAATCAATCTGATATTGAACTTCATATTGTTCATTTTCGATCTTCTTTGGCGAACGTTTTAAGTAGATAAACTCACTGTCTTCCTTCTGACACTGAAAGCCAAATCTTTTGTACAGATTCCCGGCTGGATTGCCCTGAAGATGGCAAAGTCTACAGTCTTTGCTCTGTTCATCCAGTTTTTGGGTGATGGAGGTAAGCACAAAACTGCCAATACCTTTGTTTTGGAGTTCGGGCAAAACAAAGAAGCGGCCAAAAGAGTAATCTGTCTCACCCTCCTGAAGCAGATAGGTTCCTACTGGATTGTCGTCCCACAGTATTTTTGTGGGTATCCCTTCAGACCATTTTTCCTGGTGCAATACTTTTTGCAGTTCAAGATCCCAGCCAAAAATTCGCTCTATGTATTGCTTTTCAGCTGCCACTTTTAATTCAAAGGCCCAGTGGTAGTCTTTTTCGGTAGCTGGGGAGAAAGAGATGGATTCCAGTATTGATGCTTTCCTTGGCACCATTTTTAATGTTTCCTCTGGTAAGACCTTTTCAGGTTTACTTAGATTGTGTTTTTAGACAGTAATTTGATTTGAGCAACCCATAAATCTCACTATCAGTGACTTTCCCATTTACTATCCAGCGTTCTTTAAGCAGGCCCTCAACATTGAATCCGTGTTTTTTCAGTAGCTTGGAAGACGCTTGATTATCAGGGTCGATATCTGCTTCCAGTCGGTTGAACTGTAGTGTCTCAAAGCAGAACTTGATAAATGAGGAGAGGGCTTCACTCATAATTCCTTGTCCCCAGAAGGAGCTTGCGAGGATGTAGCCTATCTCGGCTCTTCGGGACTCTTCATGAATGTTGAAAAGGCTGAGAGTACCAATGAGTTCATCGTTCGATTTCAGTGTAATTGCCAGCTGAAGAGAGGAGCCTTCATCACAGTTTTTTATCGCATTATTGATATGACTTTTCGTCTGATCTTCGTCTTTGTGTGGAGGGCTGCTCCAGTACTTCATAGCTTCAGGGTCCGAGTAAACCCTATAAAAAGCGTGATAGTCTTCTGTTGATAGCGGACGAATAGTGAGGCGATGGGTTTTTAGAGTAATCTTTTTAAAGTTCATCCGTTGTTCTTTTTAGGTGGGTAAGTTGGAACGCTCTAGGGAACCTGCGAATAACCTCTAATTTACTTCCCTTCTTGAATCGAGTTCGAAGTAGGACTGAAATCAGAGGTCTCAACCCCTTATTTGTATGATATTTAGCCACTTTCGTGACTTCAGGGCGGACTAACCCTGTGCCCGGATCATTTGATCCAGTCGAACAATATTCGCCAGGGCAAATAAAGTAGACAGTTTATTGTCATTCTTCTTCAAACCTCGATACCTGGCTTTTATAAATCCAAATTGA
>NZ_LASA01000065.1 GCF_001562015.1 Endozoicomonas arenosclerae
GCCATAAAACAGTAGTGAAACCATCATGGCAGGATGCCAGCCTTTTGATCCTGTGCCTCGATAAGAATTGATCAGTGGAGACAGGTCGAGCTGGTCAACAACATCCACCACAAAGCGAGCCATATGACCTTCTGGAAGATAATCCTGGATGCTGGCAGGGAAAAGGTCGGGAGTGTTTCGGTCGACCGGTTTGAACTTCCACTTATTCATAGTGCTTTGAGTGTTACTGGTACTGGAATCAGGATTTTACCTGTTTTGCTGGTTAAGTCCGACAGGCTCCTAGAATACCGGTGCGATCTTTACCACCAACGCAATGAAACAGAACGGGAAGCCGTTTTATATCGGTGCAGACGCTGACGGCTTGAACCAGTTCGTCACGGTATTTAATAATCTTTTCTTCGTAACGGTCACAGGTTTTAATCCAGAGTTGATCAATGTCGATCATCTCATTGGCTGCCATCAAGGAGCCCAGATCAACTTTGCCATTGGGTGTCTTTTTTATCTTTTTATCGTCGTGCTTAACATCTCCGATTGGGATGTGAACCATGCTTACATGCTCCAGTCCCTCCGGGATAGGAGTGAGCTGCTCTTCTGTACGGCGAAAGTCGATGATCGTCTTGATACCCAGAGAATGGATTTCTCTTTTCTCATCATTGTCCAGGTTGTCGAGATGGGCGCTTCGTAGCAGCATACCTGTGCGAATTGATTGCTGGCCCGGTGCGCCGGCAGCAGTAAGATCTCGGAAATTCCTGCTTTTGGTAATCTTCATAATTCTTTTTCAGTTGTGATCAGGTTATCTCTAAGTGGGTATTATTCGAGCAGGTTGCTGCGAAGCTTATGCCTCAACTGTTCGTTCAGGCCAAGAGAGGTTGTCAAATAGTTGTCTATGGACTGATATTCTTCTTCTATATAGTCCAGAGCAGCTTCAAGGTAGGAACTGTCCACTCTGAGCATGGCCTGCAAGGCTTCTTCAGATCCGTGAGGAGCCTGAGTTTTAAACTTCTGTACCGTCTCGCTGAAATAATCCATTTTGAGATCATTGGTCAGCAGGTAGTCATGGAAAACAGTCTTTCGGGAAACCCCCAGAGAGAACAGCAGCATGGCTGCAGCTATTCCTGTTCTGTCCTTTCCTGCTGAGCAGTGAAACAGAATAGGCGTACTCTTCGACTGAGAGGCCTCCTGAAGCAGTTCTCGCAATACTTCCTGATAGTTTTTTACAACATTGATGTAGCTGTTTTTCATATATTGAACGGCTTCGTCCAATCCAACTGATCCTGACTGCAAGCCATCAACCAGTTCGGGTTTGCCTATCTCGGCAGAGCTGATTGGGCGATTTCGGGTTTCAATGGAAGTGCGTTCCGGCAGACGGTTAGGGTGTTTTTTCCTGACTTCCTCAGTTCTGAAATCAAACAGAAGTCGGATTCCCAGGCTGTCCAGCCATTCGAGATCTGCGTCAGTGGCAGGCTGTAATCTATCGGATCGAAACAGGACACCGTTTCTGATTCGTTTGCCATCAATGGTTTTATAGCCGCCCAGTTCACGGAAGTTATAGAGCCCTTCCATAAGGCCTGTTCGGGGGCTCTCGATACTAGCCGTGAATTGGCTCATAAGATTTATAGTCCATTGTAAAAGTGGTTGAGCAGAGTCGCCTTTAACACGCTGTTTCAGTGGCTTGTTTGTCAAACATATAGTTCCGGTATGTCTGAAGTTGATCATGAGTAATGTCAGTGTCTTCAGTCAGATAGTTCTCCACTGATCCGAAATCTTCCTGGATTGTATTGAGGGCAGCGAGCAAATACTCCGGATGAGCATGACCCAGCGTCTTTTGCAGATCTTCAGACAGAGTCGAAAGATCATAGGGCTGAGGGATATTGGTACCAGGCTTTTGTTGATTGGTTTCCTCGTAGTCCGCCAGAATTTGAGAGCGGCTGTAGCCCAACAGATCAAGCAATAGTGCAGCCAGAATCCCTGTTCGATCCTTGCCACCAATGCAGTGGAAAAGAACCGGCATACGACTGGGATCAATACAGATCTTCACGGCTTCGACAAACTCACTGCGATAGACGTGTATTTTTTCCCGGTAGTTCTGACAGGTCCATTTGATCAGCAGCTCAGAGCTGTCTATGCCCAAATGCTGGAACATATCTCCGAGTTTAATGGACTCATCTCTTTTTCGAGTATTCGAGAACCTTTTCTGATCCGGTTTGGCGTCACCTATTGGAATGCAGATCCTTTCCATAGAAGAGTCATCGGAGTACTCCTGCTGCCGACGTAGGTCGATAACAGTTCGAATACCCAGAGAGGCAAAATTGTTGAGCTCTCCTTCGTTCAACTGATCCAGATGAGCGCTGCGATACAGTTGACCTGTACGTATATTCTGGTCATCAGGAAGGCCTGAAGCGGTAAGGTCGCGCATATTTCTGCTGGTGATAGTCATGATTACTGGCTTCCTGCTGACAAGGGGTGTTCAGTCGTGTTGACGTTTTGTTCACTGGAGCAGTCGGTCTGGCTTTGCTGCTTAATAATACTGCTCTGAATTGTTTCCATATGGCTTCGGGTCAGTGGGTAACGCCACATAACGGCTGCACACAGGATCATGAAAGGAACGGTGCCGAAGGAGAAAACCAGGGTAACGGCTTCCAGGTTAGTGCTTTCTGCTTCGGGGCGGGGATCAAAGCCCAGGGCTGCCAGTCCCAGGAATACCATGCCAATGCCCAGACCCTCTGCAATCTTGTCGGACAGCTCCATAACCGCACTGATGGAACCCGCACGCTTGCGGCCATGGCGAAGATAGTCATCATCAATGACATCGGCCGTCATTGAGCCCATAAGTACAGTAGGAATGATGCCCAGTGTGCCAATGACAAACATCAGGGTCATCAGTGGCCAGGCCTCTTCCTTTGGGAGAAAGAGAGCCAGTGGGCTGACAGCCGCCATAGCCAGAAGGACGAAACACATCAGACGATGCTTCTCTATCTTCTTGCTTAAATGGTTACAGGCTATAACGCCGAGAAAGGTGCCCATGATAGTGGTCAGATACAGTGTGCTGATCAGTTCCGGCAGAAGCAGAATGGAGCCAACAAAGAACACCATAACCGCATCTCTGAACCTTCGTCCGTAGTTGTATAAAAAGTTGTGGATAAACAGTCGCAGAAATGCCGGTTCACGGAGCAGTCCCATCAGTGATAGAGGAGAGTCAGGCGTAGATTCATAAAGATCGGGCTGTTTTTCAGGTTCCTTGACCAGATAAAAGCTGGCAATGACAAATACGGGCGCTATGACAATCAGTGCGGCTAACAGTATCGATATTCTCATCCAGCTATCGCCGCTGTAGGTTTTATCGACATAAATACCGATGCCTACGATGACCAGAACACCGACAAGGGCGACCAATGTTTTCCAGCTGTTGATACGGGTTCGCTCGGTGTAGTCGCTACTGTACTCGGCTACCCAGGCATCATGGGGTGTACTGATAAACGTTGAAGCCAGGTAGAGGCCCATGGTGGCCAGAACAATGAACAGGCTAGAGCTGTGGACAGTTTCGGACAGCAAAAGCAGCAGAGCTGTCACCATCATGATGACACCGGCCATCATAAAAGGTTTTCTCTGCCCCCATCGACTGTTGGAGTTGTCTGACCACCACCCCACCACCGGATCGGTCAGTACATCCGTAAGCCGGATGAACATAATGGCACTGCCCGCCAGAACCATGCCCTGGGTTTCACCCAGATAAGCGGGCAGAAGGCTTTCCACAGGGTAGGCCCAGGCGCCCCCCAATGCAGAGGGCAGAGCCAGTCCAAAAAGCTCTTTGCGGGAAAGAGGTTTGTTTTTATACGACATTATTTGCCTTTTTATTATTTAAGGCGACTATTGATAAGGTCGCCCGATGTTTCTAAAACAGGTAGTTAAAAGTCACGCCAACTGTTCTGGGAGCACCATAGGTCACTCCAAGGCTGCCGCTGTTTCTTGCGTACTCCTTGTCTGTCAGATTTTTAACCCACAGAGTGGCGTCCCAGCTTGCGTTCGAGGGCTGATAGACGATGCTGGCGTTAAAGAGTGTGTAGCCATCAATCAAGTGGTCGTTTTCGATGTCATCAAAATATTCATCGGTATAAAGGACTTCTCCCCTGAGATTGACGGTGCCGAACCCATTCACCGGGATGCGATAATCGTTAATCCAGGAAGCTGTCTTGCGAGGTGCATTGGCAAACTTGTTGCCTTTCAGGTCTATTTGTTCTCCGGGTTTTCCTATAAGGCCCTCATCAATTCGGGTTTTCAACAGAGCCGCATTCAGCGAGGTGGTCAGCTGGCTGGTCAGGTTGGATTTAAGCTCAAGCTCAACCCCGGTATTAGTGGCCTTACCCGCATTGACGATCAGCTCAATACCACTTTCCACCTCTCGTTCCAGTTGGATATCCTTGTAGTCATAAAGGAATGTGGTCAATCGCAGGGTGGTGTCTTCACCTATTTGGGTGTTCAAACCCAGCTCATAACTGTCCAGTACTTCTTCTTTAAAGGGGTTGATTGAAGAGAGATCCGTTGGATCAACTTTGTAACCTCCATCTCTGTAACCCTGGGTATAACTGGCGTAGATCAGGGAGTCAGGCGTTACAAGGTAAGAGAGTTTTAAAGCTGGGGTAAACTTGCTGAAAGTTCCTGAATCTGATTTTACTTCTGTTTCCAGACCACGTTTTAAGTGACTGTAACGGCCACCTATTTCTGCAATCCAGCGTTCTCCGATAGACAGTTCGACATTGGTGAAGCCTGCCCACTGTCGGGTATCAGTTTTGGAAGTGACAGGTCCGCCCTGACCAAAAAAGCGGTAGTCAGATTTTTGTTTGCTGTTGTAGTCGAAAAAGAAAATACCGGAGGTTGTGCGCCAGAAGTCGCCTGCATCGTAGTTCAGACGAAATTCCTGGGTGACTGTATTTTCAGTGGTGTCGCCTGTGGCGTAGCCAGCCAAAGGCTCAAGTGGACCAGAAAGAACGGTACTGTCCAGATCTCGTTCATTGGTGTTGCTGGTGTCACGCCAGGAGGTGATGGAGGTAAAGGTCCAGCTGCTGTTTACATCCCAAGTGGCTTTAAGGGAGATGCCATCCTGATCAGTCTCGTTCTTTAGAGGAGAGTCTACAGCCACATCATAGGGCTTTTCTCCTGAAACAGGTGGGAGGAATGGAGCAAATGCCGGGTTTTTATAAAACGGATGAGTGTAGGAAGCTGGAGCCAAAGGGGTACTGTTGTTTCTCAGGCTGTCGACAGTGAGATCCAGTTCCAGATTGTCCGAAGGCGTGGCGAGAAATCCGGCCATAAAGGCATAGTTGCCTTTGATTTTACCGGCCTCATCACCGCCTGGATGAGTATTATCCAGATAGCTGTCCTGACGGTAAAACTGCCCAGCCAGTCTTACACCCAATTGGTTTTCTATTAATGGACCTGAAGCGCGGGCCGCGTATTTTTGAAGGTTATAACTGCCTGCTGTAACGCTGGCTTTGCCCTGCCATTCCTTGCTAGGCTTTCGAGTGACAAAATTGATGGCACCACCCAAAGTATTCTGCCCATAAAGAACACCCTGAGGCCCTTTCAGAACCTCGACCCGTTCAATGTCCAGCAGGGCCATACTGTTGCCCACTGAGCTGCGTCGGTAGACACCGTCAACATAAACACCTACGGAAGGTGCTACGTCTGGTGAGCCGTCATTGCCTGGAACACCACGAATAACAGGATCGAAGCGACTGTCGAGTGTTTCTTCTGCATTAAACGTCAGACCCGGGACATAATTTTTAAGCTCATCGAAATGACGTATTTCAGAAACTTCGAGATCATCGCCACTCATAACCTGCAAGGCACCAGCATAATCCTGAAAGCTCTGTTCACGTTTATTGGCTGTGACAATCACTTCTTCAATCTTTTCATCCTTGCTGTCAGCCTGAGCGGGAATCCCATAAAGGCCGGTCATAATAGCTGCAGTCAGTATCGACAGGCTTGTCCTCTGCCAGACAACAGGTTGGCGTTCCGTCTGTATCATTGTTATTTTCCTGCTGGTCAATTTGCCCTTTTGGGCAGTCCCAAGATGCAGTTATTACAAATGTACAGTATTAAAGAATGATGAAGGTTTCATTTCATATTCTTTTAAATGCAAAAAATTTAGGATTTTTCGGTGATTTTTATATTTATTCGAACCTGTTTTTATTTTGTATTACGTTTGTACTGTTTTTCTCTTGATGTTGATTATGGATAATCGAGTGCTCAGTCACGGATGTAACGAAAGCGTCATAAACAGACGATAGGGTTCCAGTTTCATGCCGGGTAAACAAAAATTATGACAGTCGCCGTATCCAGAAACCTTGAAGTGAATGATGAAAGTCTCGACTCCCGCACCCGATTGCTGGTCGCTGCCAGTGAACTCATGACTGAGCAGGGTATCCGTTCTCTTTCTTTTCGCTCGATTGCTGGCCGGGCCGGGTTGGCTTTTACGGCGGTGACCTACTATTTCGACAATAAGGAAAGCCTGATTGAGGCGACTTTTCGTTACCAGATGGAGATGGATACCCGTCGCTTGCGGGCTATTTCCGAGCAGTTATCAGACCTCTCGATCACCAGTGCTCACCTTCTGACATTGTTGTTGAAAGAGCTGAAAGCTGAGTCTGCAGAGATTCATCAGTCAAATCGGGTCTGGTATGAATTGCAGGGTAGTTGTGCCTCAGGGGAAAGAGAACGGTTGTTGATCCTCCAGCAATGGAATCAGATGAAACAGCAGCACTGGGAGAGTTTGCTCAGAGGTTGTCAGGTTATTGCGACTGAATATCAGCGGGCAGAAACTGCTCGAATTATGGTTGAGTACTCCGCAGCAGAAGCGTATTACTGGCTCTCGGCTGATCATTCGCCTTCTGCTTTGATGGAACTGGCCTTTTATGAAAAAGTCAGTGCCTTTATCCATGCTTTGGTTGCCCGATCAGAGCAGGGTGATAAAGCATTCCCGGCATTTGAATCTCTTGTTCAGCAGTCTGAAAGACAGTTTTTATCTCACTATGAGGCCGACGACAACGCTCCTCCAGCCCGAAAAAAGATTATAAATGCATCCCTTGAGTTGATCGCTCAGGAAGGGCCAGCATCGTTGACTAACCGACGCATTGCCCAGCAAGCCGGTGTTTCCCTGGCTTCAACCACTTACCATTTCAAAGCACTTTCTGATCTGCTGGAAACTGTTGTTTTGGAAATCTATCAGCGTTTTGGTCAACTTAGCATCCTCGATGGTCGAGAGATTCAGGCTCAATCCAAGGATGAGCTGGTCAGACAGTTGGCGTCTTTCTATCGGAATAAAGAACAAATGGCGCTGATTACTGGCATTGAAAACACAGTGTTGCTGGGAACTCGATTGGATAGCTTTCAGTTTTGTCTTGAGAATATTTTTGCCATGAGAGGGAGTTCGTCATTCAGGCAAATGCAGCAGGTGCCAGAACTGAGCCAGCAGCTTTCTCGAATGAAATCTGCAATCTGGTCAACCCTGAGAGAAGGTCAAAGACGGTTGAGTGTTAGCTATGGAGCTTCATCTCGGGAGGAAGCCCTGTTGCAAAGGCATGAACAGGTTTTTTGTTTGTTGTTCCCATCAGAAGCCAGTTAGTGGCTTCTGACAGGTACTGAATATTATTGCTCTATCCGATAAATTTCTCTTGAGTAGATTCGTCCTTCCGGATTGTCATAACTGACACCTCTAAGGTCTGGTTTGATCAGGTAATTGTTGCTGTTCCAGTAAACCGGAGCAATGGGCATGTCCGATGCCAGAATCAGTTCAGCTTCAGCATAGAGGCGGTTACGCTCTTCCCGGTTTAATGTTTGTTTGGCCTGATCCAGCAGCTGATTGTATTGTTTGCTGTTGTAGAAGCTGCTGTTATTGCCATGTTCAGGGGTATGAACGTCCAGCATGGTGATGGCGTCATCATAATCTCCACCCCACAGCGCCCTGGCTACCTGATACTGACCGTCCAGTTTTCTCTGCAGGTAGGTGGACCATTCGAGACTTTCCAGATTGACCTTAACGGGTAGACTTTTCTGCCACATTTCCTGAATGGCGACTGCAATGTGCTTATTGCTGTCAGTGGCGTTATAGATGTAGTTGAACGTCAATGGCTTTTCTTTGCTGTAGCCTGCTGCCTGCAGCAGCTTTTTAGCTTCACTCAGTCGTTCCTGAGCGGACATTTTTTTGTAGCCTGGCTCAGGCGGGATAAAGCCCGTAACGGTTTCAGGAGTGAAGGTATATGCAGCTGTCTGGCCTTGCCCCATAATATTGTTTGTGATCAATTCCCGCTGCAGTGTGTACGACAATGCCTTTCTTACCCGAACATCATCAAACGGCTTTTCTCGGGTATTAAATGTCAGATAATAAGTGGCCAGGCTTGGGCTGGTTTTCAGCTGCTCAGGCATCTGGTTGGAAAGCTTGGTGAAGTGAGTGGTTGGAATACTGGACACAATGTCCAGCTCACCTGCGCGGTAACGATTGAGAGCCGCTGTTTCTGACTCTATTGGCAGGAGCGTAATTTCAGTTAAAACCGTGTTTTTTTGATTCCAGTACTCAGGATTTTTGTTCAGAACGATTTGTTCCCGAATGACTCGTTTGGTCAGTGTGAAAGGCCCGTTAACGACAATTTTGCCTGGGGTAGCCCAATCTCTGCCATGGGATTCAACGGCAGCTCTTGGCACTGGATTCATGGATCGGTGGGTCAGCATAGCCAGTAGGTAGGGAGCCGAATGATTGAGTTCCAGAGTCAGTGTATTGCCGGGACCGGCTTTTACACCCAGAGTGGAAACCGGCTTTTTACCCTTGGTAATCTCGCTGGCATTCTGGATGCCCATTGCGCCCAGATACCATGCATAAGGCGAAGCGGTATCCGGATTGGCCAGGCGCTTGAAGCTGTATTCAAAGTCCGCTGCCGTCAATGGTTTACCGTCAGACCAGGTCAGACCTTTACGCAGGGTAAAAGTCCAGACGGTACCATCTCCGGAGGTTGTCCATGATTCAGCCTGACCGGGAATAATGTTGCCCTGAAGGTCTTGGGTCACCAGCCCTTCAAACAGTTCCCGGGTCACCTGATCTTCCGGGATGCCAATGGCCAGATGCGGGTCCAGGGATTCAGGATCACCTCTCAGGGCACGTTTGAGGGTCTGATCTTTGGACAGTTTGATACCTTTCGGGACTTCAGCAGCCTGGGCTATGGGTAAATAGACTGAAACCTGCAGAGCCGTCAGCAGGAGAAACAGTTTCAGGAAAGCAGCAGGAAGTCGGGTTATTATTTTTAACGGGATCATGGCCTGTCGACCTTTATGAGGTGAAGACATCAAGATAGCACAGGCCGATCTCTCCTGATTCTGTCTTATATGGCTACCGATGAGCTAGCAGGAACCTTTGGCAGGTTTGGCGATCTAAGCAGTTTTGGCACTCAGGATGAGAGATATGCTTAATGCAGCCTCAGGGATACGGGCTGGAATCCGATCCTTCACCCCTTCTTTGACAAAGACCTTATCCAGTCTCTATTGCGGAAGAGGTATTTCTCCAATGGAGACGAAACCTCTGCCTGGACTTCGTAGCAAATCAGACGGTTCTGATCGTTCAAAATTATATGAAGTTGCCCTATCTGTTGTGGCTGACACGAGAACGAAGATCATCGGCAGCAGTAACCTCAATCAGATTGATACTTCAAAGGCACCCTCTGAATCTGACCGGCTGAAGTTACCGGGTATAAAGGATAACTTTGGCCGGTACCTGGAATTCGACGAGCTCCAGTTGCACAGGAAAAGAGAGAATTTTGTCAGAAAGCATGTGGCCTGGCTGAAGCAGCAACATCAAKGCGACACTTTTCAGATACCCGCCTCAGCACGTCTAAGAAAGATTTTCATGACCGAGCAGTTGAACAGAATATGTCCTTATGGGAACTGTTCGGCACTTGCTGAGACTTCGTTTCTTTCCCTGTATCGCCAGGGGCTTTTTCCGTTAGAACTTGTTTATCAGTTCTCGCGTCGTGAAGAGAAAGATTACAGTCATGCCTTTGTGGTAATGAATAGGAAGGAAAACAGTGAACTGAAGGCAACAGATCAGTGGGGTGAAGACAGTATCGTTGTAGATGCATGGGTTCCAGCCGTTTTCTTTGCTGATCAGTTCCCAGCGTTGCAGGAATGGTTACCCGGTACTTTTGATATGGACAGGGTCTACAGTGTGATACGTCTGGAATCAAGGTTGGAAAATGCTGAGCGGCCTGCTGTTGAGCTTAAATCTGAACAAGAGCTGGAGGAGCATGACTCCTCCAGCTAGGCATCATCGCATGGTCACAAACTCTTCCGAAGAAGTCGGATGGATCGCAACGGTGTTGTCAAAGTCAGCCTTGGTGGCACCCATCTTCAGAGCAACGGCAAAGCCCTGCAACATTTCATCGGAACCATGGCCGATGCTGTGAATACCAACAATTTTCTCTTCTTCACCGACTGTCACCAGTTTCATTCGACTGGGCTGACGGTGGCTGGTGAGCGCGCTGTACATGGCGGTAAAGCCGCTGGTGTACACCTTCACATTCTCTTCACCATGACGTTCGATGGCTTCATTTTCACTCAGACCCACGGTGCCAATGGTTGGGTGACTGAAGACTACAGTAGCGACATTGTCGTAGTTCAGATGTTCTTCAGGTTTGTTGTTGAACAGTCTTTCCGACAAACGACGACCGGCAGCTACTGCCACGGGAGTCAGTTCAATTTTGCCAATGTTGTCGCCTACGGCGTAAATGCCAGACACATTGGTGTTCTGAAACTTGTCTACAGGGATGTAGCCACGTTCGTTGGTTTCTACACCGGCTGCTTCCAGGTTAATGGAGTGGGTGTGAGGCTTACGACCTGCCGCCCAGATCACCGTATCAACATTCAGGCTGTTACCGTTTTCCAGGTGGATAGTCAGGCTGCCATCGCTCTCTTTGGTGATCTCTTTAGGTACTGAGTGGGTATGCAGAGTTGGGCCTTCAGCTTCCATGATCTCAACCAGAGTATCGGAAAGCATGTCATCAAAGCTGCGCAAAGGCTTGTGCTTACGAACCAGCAGATGGGTTTCACTGCCCAGGGCATGCAGGACACCGGCCAGTTCGACGGCAATGTAGCCTGCGCCCAGAACGGCAACACGGTCCGGTCGTTCAGTCAGTTCAAAGAAACCGTCGGAATCAATACCCAGATCAGCACCTGGAATAGAAGGAACTGCTGGTTCACCGCCTGTTGCGATTGTGATGTGATCGGCTGTGTAGTTTACGCCGTTAACTTCAACAGTTTTGGCGTCAACAAAGCGGCCATAGCCTTTTATGACATTGACCTTGTTGTTACCCAGAACTCGATCGTAAGACTGATGTATGCGGCTGATGTAGGCTTCGCGGCTTTCGACCAGTTTGCTCCAGCTGAAGTTTTTCAGGATTTCTTCACGGTCCAGGTCGAAACCGTAGTCCGGACCATAATGGATGGCATCGGAAATCTGCCCGGCAAACCACATGGCTTTTTTAGGCACGCACCCAACGTTTACACAGGTACCACCCAGGTGTTTGGCCTCAATCAGACCAACTTTTGCGCCATGCATGGCAGCACGGTTAGCAGTACCAATACCGCCGCTGCCACCGCCAATGACCAGGTAATCAAAATGGGTATCTGTTGTCATGAATAGTTCCTGATAAGTTCGGGATGCCATGAAAGACATTATAAAGACACTATATGGGCAAACTTGTGAATTTAAATAGGGGGATGTGTAAAGCTGGGTACAGTCGTGGACGTAAAGGATAAATCGTATCTAAAGACCAGGGTTTTAGGCACTCACTGGTCAGTGAGCAGAAGAGCTGGGTCAATGCCTTGTAAAAGGGCGTACACGGCAGAAATCCATGCTATTTTGATACTGCTCTGAATATTTCAGGGAAATGGACAATACAGACAAAACAACAACAAGTGGTCCGACAATGAATAGATTTCTCCGCTCTCTCCGGTGGGCACTATTTCTTCTGGTATCCCTGTCATTCAACTTGATCGCTAAAACTTTGGTACTGGGTAACGGTTCTGAACCCGGCACATTGAACCCGTTCAATTCCGAAACCACATCCGACTCCAATGTGATCTCCAGTCTCTTTGAAGGACTGACCTATATGGATAAGCACTATCAGATTCTGCCGGCACAGGCTGAAAGCTGGACTGAGTCAGAAGATGGTTTGCTATTCACTTTCCAGCTTCGCAAGGGACTTAAATGGAGTAATGGTGATTCGCTGACAGCCCATGATTTTGTTTTTGCCATGCGTTATTGCGCCAACCCGGAAAACGCCATGGTGCGGTCGCAGTCCCTGAAGGATCTCCACATGAAAAATGCCCAAAAAGTTATTTCAGGAGAACTGCCGCTTGAACAATTGGGCATCAGGGCGGTTGATGATCACACACTGGAGATTCAGCTGGATAAAGCCGTTCCTTTTGCTTTGAGCAGCATCAACTTCACAGTGGTGCCGCTCCATCGTAAGAGTGTTGAAAAGTACGGTGATAAATGGCCTCAGCCCGGTAACCTGATCAGTAACGGAGCCTATAAGCTGGATAAGTGGGTAGTGAACGAATATGTCTCAGCGGTTAAAAACCCCCACTACCGGGAGAGTGATCAGGTCAACATTGAAGAAGTCATGTTTCTTCCTCTCCAGCCTGAAGCTGAACTGAAGCGATATCAGGCGGGTGAAGTTCATATCACCGACAGTTTTCCTTCTATTTTCCATAGCAAGCTGAAAGCCCAGGTGCCCGATGAGGTTCGCACGCACCCAACGTTTTCCACTTATTTTTACGAATTTAATCTGAACGACCCGAAGTTCTCTAATAAGTACCTGAGGCAGGCTCTTGCACTGTCTGTTGATCGGGATGTCATCACGAAACTGATTACCAGGCAGGGTGAAAGCCCGGCATACAGTACAGTTTCTCCTCGTTCTTACGATTTTATTGCTCCTGACACTTTTTATAAAACCGAGGAGCAGAAAACCCGGAATGAGAAGGCCCGTGAACTGCTTAAACAAGCCGGTTTTGAGCAAGGATCAGATCTGGAAGTAGAGCTTCTTTATAACACCCGGGAGTCACATCGGCAGATAGCCCTTGCCATCAGTGACATGTGGAAACGCAGTCTGGGTGTAAAAACCAGGCTCAGGAATATGGAGTTCAACAGTATGCTGGCGGATATTGCCCAGGGTAAGTTTGAGCTATCCCGAAAAACCTGGGTAGTCAGAGATCCTGAGCCCTGCTACATGCTTAAAATCTACCAGTCTGATGATCCATTTAATGACTCGAAATATAACAATCCAAAATTCGATGCTCTGCTGGAAAAAGCCTGTACAGGCAAGCTGACACCCGAGCACAGAAAGTTTCGGCAGCAGGCTTTCCAGGAGCTGGAAGCTATCCTCGCGGAAGATATGCCAGGCATTCCCATTCTTCATGGCGTGAGCAACCGGCTGGTAAAACCTGAAGTGAAAGGCTTTCCCAAAAGTGGAGAAGCCAATCTTTTCAGAATTCGGGACCTGAGCTTTTAAAAGGCCAGGTTCAGACAGTAGCGTCGTTTTCAGGGGATGTAAGTTTGTAAACGTTACGTCAATATCCCACTGTTACGTGGGTAAACCGCACAAGTAACACATTTGGATTAGATAAAACTACTTACGACAAATGGCTTAACTGTCGTGTTGTACGTATATCAGGGGGTGTGGCGGTTTTTCAAAAAGTTGGCACGCCGATTGTATATATAGGTTCGAAAACAAAAAAACTGCCGCAAATAACAATAATAATGAGGCAGGCGAACCGACAAACAATAACAATAATAAAAGTCGGTGACCGTACAAGCGGATTGGTTTACAGGGTGTTTTTTTGTGGTGTAGCAACCAACAGGGAAACCGGGTAGCTGAGAAGAATTGCAAAAGCAACGCGAGCCTACCGGTAAACATGGAAGGATAATAAAGCAATTATCCACACAGCCTGCAAACCAATCCGCTTATCTTTATCTTCTGAACCTCCCTTATCTCTCTACACCTACTTTTTTACATTGTTTTGAACCTGTCTGTTCTCATCGTAAAGTTTCTTGAACGCACTAGTACTTTTCTCAGGATCTCATTCTCGATTTTTTGAATCCTCTCGACCGACTAGTACAACTAAGCGCTAAACCCCACACCGTTCGCACTGAGCCCGTCGAAGTGCATTATCGACATCCTTTGATAGCTCAGGGTGAACGGAGTATGTATCAGTTTAAACGTTTGGCTGCACTGGTCCGCCATTTACCTCATTTCTAAGGGGGTTCGGCTTGGGTTCGAGTATAGAAATGAGCAGCTTAAGGCGTCTGCTTGTTACCTTTATGTTTCGTGGTTACATCAAAACGTGTGGGGGTAACAATTTAAAGAGAGTGTAAAGGTTACGTGTGTATATCGTTGCTTTTCGGATAGTACGTACTGCAAGGGTTGTGGAGGTTTTTCAAAAAGTTGGCACGCCGATTGTATATATGTGAGCAACTAACAAAAAACTGCCGCTAATAAAAATAATAACAAGGCAGATGAGTCGACCAACAATAACAATAATAATAAAGGTCGATGTCCGTACAAGCGGATTGGTTTACAGGGTGTTCAAGTGGTGTAGCAACCAATAGGGAAGCCGGAAAGCTGAGAAGAACTGCAAAAGCAGCACGAGCAAACCGGAATCATGGAAGAGCTATAAAGCAATGCTCCACACAGCCTCTAAACCAATCCGCTTTTTCTTTTCTCAGCCAGCTCTCCAGATCGTTCCGTGACTCTTAAAGTCCAAGATTCTTCGCGATAACTTCATTCATGATTTCATAAGTGCCACCGCCAATGGCAAGTATCCGATTATCCCGATAAAGCCGCTCCACCACGGATTCCCGCATAAAGCCCATGCCTCCAAAAATCTGGGTAGCCTGGTAGGTGATGTGATCACTGGTGTCTGTGGCAATATTTTTGGCCATGGATACTTCCATGCTAACGTCTTCACCCGCTTGATAACGCGCTGCGATGCGATAGGTAAACTCTCTACTGGCTTCCAGCTTGCTGGCCATGACAGCCAGCTTATGTCGTATGATCTGGTGGTCCTTGAGAGTCTTGCCGAAAGTACTTCTATCTTTGACGTATTCAAGACAGGCATTGAGTGCGACTTCAGAAGTGGTATTAGCCATGACTGCCAGAGAGATTCGCTCTGGCTGGAAGTTACTCATGATGCAGTAAAACCCCTGGTTTTCCTGTCCAATCAGGTTCTCTGCCGGTACCAGACAGTCGTCAAAGAACAGTTCGGCTGTATCAGAAGCCCACCAACCCATCTTTTTCAGGTTTTTGCCAACTGAGAAGCCCTTGATATCTTTTTCAATCAGCAGCAGGCTGATACCACCAAACCCTTCACCGCCTGTACGTACGGCAACGGTATAGTAATCCGCGATGACTCCGCTGGTGATGAACATTTTGCTGCCATTCACTTTGTAGAAGGGTTTGCCATCAACGGTTACCTGTTCCGCGCGGGTTCTGAGGCCTGCTACATCGGATCCGGCACCGGGTTCGGTAATGGCCAGGCAGGCAATTTTGCTGCCCGCCAGAACTTCAGGAATGATCCGCGCCTTCAGGGTGTCTGAGCCCCAGCGATGGACTGGAGGCAAACCTATATTCAGAGATTGCAGGCCTGCAACTACTCCTCCAGAACCCGCACGCATCAGTTCTTCATTGATGGCAATGGCATGGAAAATGTCGCCGGGTGTGCCACCATACTGTTCGTCGTAGCCCATACCGAGCAAACCGGCCTCACCGGCTTTCAGGAACAGTTCTCTGGGAATACCTCCGGACTCTTCCCATTCATCAATGAAAGGAGTGATTTCTTTCTCGGTGAACCGGCGCGCAGTTTCCCTGACTGCCTGGTGTTCTTCATTAAAATAAAAAAGGCTCACGCTTCTGCCTCCACTGCAGTGATTTCCATTAGGCATTGTCTGGTTTTGACCTGATCTCCGGCTGTTGAAGAAACCGTTTCCACTGTACCGGATACCCGAGCTTTGAGTGCATGTTCCATCTTCATGGCTTCGAGAACCATCACCGTCTGGCCGGTTTCCACCATGTCCCCAGGTTTAGCCAGAACATCGATGATGACTCCGTCCATAGAGGCCAGTACTCGACCGTCACCCGCAAATTCTGTGGACTGCGCGGGGGCATGAGTCTGATTTTTCCAAAGAGTGTTGCCCTGCAGGGTCGAGAGATGAAGCTGATCATCCAACAAAACGAAGTCACAGTGCTGGACCAGACCGTTGACGGAATACTTCATGTATTGATCATCAATAGACAACAATGTCAGTGAATAGTCCTGGTCTTGCGACTGGATGCGGTAGTGATTTTTTTCAGTGACGTTCAGTGATACCTGAAAGGCCTGTCCCTCACCTGCAGTGTCGCAATGCAGCTTGTAGTGCCAAGGGGTAAAGCGTGTTGCTCCCCACACCTGTTGTTTATCGTGACCAGGGTTTTCGAGATGGAAAAAGGCCATGGCAGCCAGAGCTGAACTTTCCATCAGGCTGGCTTCTGACAGATTGAAGGCATCATCTGAGAATTCCTGATCCAGGAATGCTGTAGTGGCATGACCCTCAATAAAAACTGGCTCTTTCAATATTCGGCTGAGGAAGTGCTGGTTATGCTTTACTCCCAGCAGTTTCATGTCCTCCAGAGCACAAACCAGTTTGCGGCGAGCCGTTTCACGATCATGACCGTGGGCAATTACCTTTGCCAGCATGGGGTCATAAAAGGGTGATACGGTTTGATTGATCTGGATACCATGGTCAACGCGAACCTGTTCAGGAAGCTGCCAGTCGAGGATCTGGCCAGTCTGGGGCAGGAAATTGTCAGCAGGATCTTCAGCGTAGAGGCGAACTTCAATGGCGTGACCCTTTAGGCTCACCTGCTCTTGAGTCAAAGGCAAGGGTTGTCCTTCAGCCACCATAATCTGCCATGCAACCAGATCAACGTCAGCCACCAGTTCTGTCACCGGGTGCTCAACCTGCAGTCGGGTGTTCATCTCCAGGAAATAAAAGTTGCGATCCCGGTCGACCAGAAACTCCACAGTGCCTGCACCCACATAATCACAGCTCTTGGCAGCGCGAACAGCGGCTTCACCCATCTGCTGGCGGAGTGATTCTGTTACAAAGGGAGAGGGGGATTCTTCGACGACTTTCTGAAAGCGTCTCTGGATAGAGCAGTCACGCTCGCCCAGATAAATGCAGTTCCCCTGTCGATCGGCAAACACCTGAATCTCAATGTGTCTGGGCTCAATAATGGCTTTTTCGAGAATCAGTTCGCCACTGCCAAAGGCATTGGTGGCTTCTGAACGGGCTGATTTCAGGTTTTCCAGAAAAGAGGTTTCGTCGTCTACCTGACGCATACCTCGACCGCCCCCTCCTGCGGAAGCTTTGACCATGACCGGGAAACCGATTCTTCTGGCTTCGGACAACAGGACTTCATCACTCTGATCAGCGCCTTCATAACCCGGAATACACGGGACGCCGGCTTCCAACATGGCTATCTTGGCCTGACGTTTGTTACCCATTAGCTCAATGGCATTGGCGTCTGGGCCTATAAAAGTGATACCTGAACGGGCACAGGCTTCAGAGAAATCAGTGTTCTCAGATAAAAAGCCATAGCCGGGATGAATGGCATCTGCGCCAGTTGCTTTGGCAGCGTTCAGTACTGCCTCTTTATTCAGATAGGACGATGATACTTCTGGAGCGCCAATCAGAACCGCTTCATCGGCCAGCGTTGTGTGCAAAGCATCGTGATCAGCTTCGCTGTATACGGCAACGGTTCTGTATCCCATGGCCTTGGCGGTGCGGATGACTCGCACGGCAATCTCGCCACGGTTGGCAATAAGAATTTTATTTAATGAGGGCATGGCATTTCTCAATTTTACTTTTTCATGCACGGTCTGATTACTCAGACAGCCAGCTGGGCGTGCGCTTTTCTTTAAAGGCCTGAATACCCTCAAGACCTTCTTCGCCTGTCACAGCGCTGGAGAAAAGCCGGGCAGCGTAATCCAGAGATTCTCCGGAAGGTTGTCCGGCAATAGACAGCATCAGGGCTTTGGTCATCGCATTCGCTCCGGGAGCGCAGCGTTTGACCCGTTGGATGGCGTCCTTAACAGCCACATCAAGAGCTGCCGATGATTCTACGCACTGATGAACAATGCCCAGTTCACAGGCTTCTGAGCCAGAAATTCTCTCTCCCATCAAGGCAAGCCGGCGAGCTTGTGTAATGCCGATTCGGTGGACAACAAAAGGGGCAATCTGGGCGGGTGGAATCCCAAGAGTGGTTTCAGGCATGCCAAACTTCGCTGCAGAGGTGCTGACAGCAAAGTCGGAAACACAGACCATGCCAAAGCCTCCACCCATTACGGCGCCTTCAATGGCGGCAATCACGACCTGCTCAAGATGGCTGACGGCAGTGATCAAATCGCCAAACCTTCGGTTGCTCTCGAAAGCACTTTCCGGATCACTGTTTGCCGAGTTCATGCTTTTAAGGTCTGCACCGGCACAGAAGTGCCCACCATTACCGCGCAAGATGACGGCTCTTACTGATCGGTTGCCCTCAAGCTGTCCAAATACTTCCAACAGTTCATCAATCATTGGATCGCTGAGCGCATTTCGGGCATCAGGACGATTCAGTCGGACATGAAGAGCCCTTTCTTCAAGGCTCAGTTCCAGCGTTTCAAAACCAGACAGTTTCATACGACATTAGCCTCTTTTCTGGCCGGGTAGCAGTCCCAGATACTTGCAGATGATGCCCAGCATGACTTCGTCTGCACCGCCGCCAATGGACATCAGACGGGAGTCTCTGTAAAAACGGGAAACTTTGTTGTCCCACATATAGCCCATTCCGCCCCAGAACTGCAGGCAACCATCGGTGACTTCACGGGCCAGGCGACCAGTCTTGAGTTTCAGCATGGAAGCCAGTTTGGTGACATCCTCACCTTCAACATATTGTTCAACGGCTTGATAGAGAGCGGCTCTGACTATTTCAGTTTCGGTCTGCAGTTCAGCCAGGCGGTAGTGAAGGTACTGGTTATCCAGCAGAGGTTTGCCAAAAGCTTTTCGCTCGTAGCAATAGTCAGCGGTCTCGCTCACACACAGATCAAGGGTTTTCAGAATACTGGCTACACAGAACAGACGCTCTTCCTGAAACTGCTGCATTTGCATGGTGAAGCCCTGACCTTCAGCGCCAATACGGAAACGCTGGGGGACCCGGACATCATCAAAGAAAATCTGGGCGGTATCGGAAGAGCGCATACCCAGCTTGTTCAGGCGTGGAGAAACTTCAACGCCAGGGGTATTGGTCGGTACAATAATCAGGGATTTGTTGATGTGTCTGGCGTCATCAGAGGTGTTTGCAAGTACACACAGAAAGTCTGCCTGGGTGGAATTGGTAATCCACATCTTGCTGCCGTTTATTACATAGTCATCGCCGTCTTTTCGGGCTTCTGTTTTGATAGAAGCTACATCGGAGCCAGCACCTGGTTCACTGACTGCAATACTGGCAACCTGGTCGCCGGCAATGGCAGGCGTCAGAAACTCTTTGCGAAGTTCGTCGCTGCCGTATCGTGCCAGAGCCGGTGTGGCCATATTGGTTTGTACCCCAATAGCCATAGGAATGCTGCCGCAATGGATAGCACCCAGCTCTTCAGCCACCAGGGCTTCATAGCTGTAATCCAGGCCCAGACCCCCGTAAGAAACGGGTTTGGCAACGCCCAGTAGACCCAGGTTGCCCAGTTTCTTAAAGAGATCGTGGGCCGGGAAAATGCCTTCCTCTTCCCACTGTTCAACGTAGGGATTGATCTCTTTCTCGATGACCTGCGCCATGGTTCGGCGTATTTCGTTGTGTTCCTCGGTAAACTTCATCAGGGGCTCCGGTATTCTGCGTTATTGTTAGTTTCTTTTGATCGTGGCTGATTTATGAAATTCAGTTAGAAGCGAGCTGCACCAAAGGTGATGGAACGTATCTGGCGTTGTTCGCCTTCACGACAGATGTCCAGCAGAAAGCCCAGCAACTGGCGGCTGTCCCTTGGGTCTATCAGGCCATCATCCCAGAGTCTGGCAGTACCAAACAGAGCCGTCGCGCTCTGGTTCAGGAAGTCTGCTGTGCTTTGTTCCATCTGTTCCAGTTGCTGCTTATCGGGCTCTACACCGGCTTTGCGGGCTTTTTCTTCCGCCACGATTCTCAGCACCATCCCAGCCTGCTCGCCACCCATAATCGCCGTTCTGGCGGATGGCCAGGCGAATATGAAATGAGGATCAAGGCCTCGGCCGCACATGGCATAGTTGCCCGCACCATAAGAGCCGCCAACCACCAGGCTGATTTTTGGAACCTGGGCATTGGCCACCGCCTGAATCATCTTTGAACCGTGTTTAACAACACCGTTCTGTTCGGTTTCTGTTCCGACCAGAAACCCCGTGGTGTTATGGAGGAATAACAGAGCAGTATTACTTTGCTCACAGAGTTGAATAAATTGGGATGCCTTGTTGGCACCTTTGGGAGTGATAGGGCCGTTATTGCCAATGACACCGACAGGCTGGCCCTGAATACGACAATGTCCACAAACAGTGCCTTGATCAAAGCCGGGTTTGAACTCCATGAAATCAGAGCCATCAGCTATACGTGCTATGAGTTCTTTAACGTCGTAGGGGGTCTTTGGGTCTGAGGGGACAATACCCATCAGCTCGTCCGGGTTGTAGAGAGGCTCCTTGAAGGATTTCTGACTCTTCGGCAGAGGCTCCCAGTTCAGGGTTCCAACAACTTCTCGGGCAATGCGGATACCGTCCGCATCGTTTTCAGCCAGATATTCGCCTGTACCTGCCACAGCGGCATGCATGTCGGCGCCACCCAGCTCTTCATCGTCAGCTATTTCACCTGTGGCTGCTTTCAGCAGGGGAGGGCCGGCCAGGAAAATCTTGCTCTTGTTGCGCACCAGAATCATGTAGTCCGACAAGCCAGCCTGATAAGCTCCACCCGCTGTAGCATTGCCATGTACGACCGTGATCTGGGGTATACCCGCTGCAGAAAGTCGAGCCTGATTGGCAAAGCCATTGGCACCACGGACAAAAGATTCTGTCGCATAATTGAGGTTGGCGCCGCCACTTTCCAGAAGATTAATGATCGGCAGTTTATTCTCGAGAGCAATCTTCTGGGCTCGAATGGTTTTCTCCAGACCAATGGGGGAAAAGGTTCCCCCCTTGACCGAGTAGTTGTTCACTTGAACAAGACAACGAACGCCTGATACATAGCCAATACCTGCAATAAAGCCCCCACCAGCACTGCTGCCATCTTTATCGTCGTACATCTTGTAGCCCACCAGAGAGCTCAGCTCTATGAAGGGGGCGCCAGGGTCCAGCAGGCAGTGCAGACGTTCTCTGGGCAGTAATTTGTCGAGCTTGGCCAGAGCCTCCCGCTTTTTGCCTGCGGTATCGACTACCAGTTGCTCAATGGCCTGGAATTCTTTGACTTTTTCTGACATCCATTCGGCATTGGCAGCGAAGCTTTCTGAGCCGGTATTGATGCTGGATTCGATGATAGCCATGGTGTTATGGGTCTCGTGAGCAGTCCTGAATGTTAAAAATTACTTTTCGGAGTCTGAATATTTGTCCGTAACCCACCGGGGTGGGTTGGAGCGATGAAAACCATCAAAAGGCTGGTTGTTTTTCGCTTTCGGTAGTGGCCAGCTGTTATTACCCTGGGAGGCAGCGCCATCAATTCTCAGGGTTGAGCCACTGATGAAAGCAGCTGCTTCGCTGAGCAGAAAGCAGATTGCAGCACTGACTTCTGATTCGCTTCCCATACGTTTTAAGGGCACATGTTGATAGAGCTGCGAGAGCATGTTTTTGGTTGCGTCGTCGTAAGTATCCATGCCACTGGAAGCAATCCAGCCAGGAGCAATAGCGTTGACCCTTACTCCACTTCTGCCCCATTCGTAGGCCGCTGTTTTGGTGAAGTTATCCATTCCCGCTCTGGCTGCTCCGGAATGCCCCATGCCCGGCATGCCGCCCCAGTTATCCGCAATAATATTAACGACACTTCCGCCGTGTTCCTGCATGGACTGTTTAAAAACTTCTCGGGCCATCAGAAAACCACCGATAAGGTTGGTTTTCACAACGGCTTCAAAACCGTTCTTGCTGATATGTTCCAAAGGTGACGGGAACTGCCCGCCAGCGTTATTGACCAATCCATGAATAACGCCTTTTTCTGAAACCACCTGACTGACCAGAGCGGTCACACCCTCTTCGTCACGAATATCGCAGGTATGAATAGATGCACTGCCACCGTCTTCAATGATTTCCTGCTGGACCTGCTCGAGCTTTTCCAGCTTTCTGCCTACCAGAATGGCATGGGCACCCAGAGCCGCCAGCTCGTGAGCAGTGCATCGCCCTATACCGCTGCCACCACCGGTGACAATGATGTTTTTGTTGTTGAACAGGTCTTGTCTGAAGATTGAAGCAAAACTCATGGGGTATCCTGTTTAAGCGCTCATGGCTGTTTTTATTGGTTCATAACTTTTTAAAGGAATATGACTGCTTTAATGGATCAGCTGTTTGGCTAAAGCAGGGGGCACTGGTATCGGGTAATCCAGCATTTGTTGAGCGTAGGTTTTACCCTGAGGGTCCGGGTTCAGGCTCGCTATACCCCCGCCGCCCAGACTGTTTCTCAACAGAAAGTTGAAGGCGTTCAAGCCTGGTAAATACCAGCGTGAAACATCACTGTCAGGATCATCTAGAACATGAGACATGTGGTTGGCCAGTGACTCTTCAGTCAAAGCGGAAGCAATGTAGGAAACATATTCAGGCTGTCGTGCAATCACCCCAATGTTGGAATGGTTACCTTTGTCACCGCTGCGACACCAGGCCAGTTTGACCAGAGGCACAGTTAACCAATCCTGATCCGGGGAAGCTTTTTCAACAGGCCATTCCGGTTGTGCTTCCAGAGTGAGCGGGTTGGAAGAGGAGTGGATGGTCACAGGTGTTGTTTGGTCATCTATTACCAAATGGACGTTAATATCACTCTTTGGAACCAGCAGAGAGTAGAGGCAAATACGAGGAGAAACGGATGGGCGACCACCGGTAACACTGCCCGCTATGCCAGAAGCCATGGCCGTGGCAGCCTGGGCAATTTCTTTGGAAAACAATACCAGTGCTTTTTTGTCAGGGTGAGTGACGGCAATGCGCATGACTACTTCCCTGAAGCCGCTGTCATCACTTTGCGTTTGTTGGAGAGCTCCGGCACCCAGAGCATCAACACGTGTCCGGGTGAAGTCAGTAATGCCTTTGCTGGCAAACAGCTTGCGACACTTGGTCAGAATGCCTTCAGCTACTGATTCCGCTTTTGCAGACGCTTCAACACCACCAATCAGCAGGTTGGCAACGCAGCGGAAATCATCAATCCAGGTTCCTGAAACCTTGTAGTAGCCTGAAGGTGCATAGCCTTTGGCTCCCGCAACCGCTACGCGATCCTTCCCGGTCTCCTCAAGTTTGACCTGTGAGAAGTCACAAACGACATCTGGCAATAAATAGTGCCGGGGATTATCAATTTCATAGAGGATCTGTTCAGAGACGGTTCCTTGATTGACCAGCCCACCGGTATTTTCTGGCTTGGTGACTTCGAAGTGTCCGTCTGCATAACACTCAATGACTGGGAAGCCCATGTCATCAAAGCCTGAGACTGTTTTCCAGTCGGTAAAGTTTCCACCCGTACATTGAGTGCCACATTCTATGACATGGCCTGCCAGACTGGCCTGAGCCAATTTATCGTAATCGGTAGGCTGCCAGCCAAATTCCCAGGCCAGAGCACCGGTAACTACGGCACTGTCCACTATACGACCGGTAATGACTATATCGGCCCCGGCTGCCAATGCTGCGCTGATTCCTTCGTAGCCAAGGTAGGCATTAAGACTGACAAAGCTCTCTGGCATGGGAGCGTTGCTGAACATCTCAGTCAGGTTTTGCTCTCTGTAATGCTGCTGTTGATCCATCAGGTTGTCACCGGTGACAACCGCCACTTTCAGAGACAGGCCTGCTTCTGAAATCACTTTGACAAGAGCATCCCTACAGGCCAATGGGTTGATCCCACCTGCGTTACTGATGACTTTTATATTCTTTTGAGCAATGGACTCAAGAAGAGGTGTCAGCACCTGAACAAAATCCGGAGCGTAGCCCATATCCGGATTCTTCATGCGAGCCGCTGCCATGATGGACATGGTGACTTCGGCCAGATAATCAAAAACAAGGTAATCCAGTTGTGCTTTGCTCACCAGCTGATGGGCTGCTGTACTGGTGTCACCCCAGAAGGCGGAGGCACAACCGATGCGAATGCTTTTATCGTTGCTTTTTATAAGCTCAAGGCTGTTTGTATTCATTGTTAACTGCTCGGATGCCACTGGCATCCTGATTGGGCAAGGGGTACTATTTAAATTACCAAGCAAGCGCTTGGTTGGCAAATTTAAGAATGACTGTTAACCATGAAAATCCTGCTCTATGATGCGCTCGTTATTTTCTGGTTTGGGGTGTGCGACGCGGTTTGCATACTGTAGCGCCCACATTGGTAACTACTGTTTCAGGTCGGTTTTGTGAGTGAAATGTCTTCTGTTCTGCAGACGCTGGTGGATCAAAAAATTATCAATGCCCCTGACAGTGCCAAGGGGCGCTTGCTGAGAACGGCTGCCCACCTGTTTGTCGAACGGGGTTATGAACGTACGACAGTGAGAGAGTTGGCAAAAGAACTGGGGATTCAGTCGGGCAGTCTTTTTTACCATTACCCCAATAAAGAAGCGATTCTGAAAGCCGTTCTGGTTGAGACCATTCACATCAACACTGCACGCATGCAGGAGGCTCTGTCTCGTACTGAAAATCCGAAAGAGCAGGTGCTGGCTCTGATTCGCTGTGAGATTGAATCCATAATAGGCGAAACGGGCGAAGCCATGTCCCTGCTGTTATCCGAATGGCGTTCTCTGACCGAGGAGAGTCAGGAAGATATTTTGGAGTTGCGAGATCAGTATGAAAGACTTTGGCTTGATAGCCTGGAAGAGTGTGAAGAAGAGGGCTTGCTGGCTATTGATCCGCATATTCTGAGGCAGTTTCTGCGAGGCGCTATTTCCTGGGTGAAAGTCTGGTATGACCCGGGTGGTCGACTGGATCTGGAGCAGCTTTGTGAAATGGCACTGACAATGGCGGTTAAAAAATAAAAAAGGCCGACAAATCGTCGGCCTTAAAAAATCAATCAGTTAACACTCAGGCTCTTTGAGCCTGCTGTTCACCAATGTGGTGGAAGTCGATGTTTTCATCGCTTTCACCGGCTTCCATATCGTTAAAAATCTGCTGGTCCATCTCGCCTTCGCTCTTGGCAACAATACAGGTGACAACGCTGTCACCGGTGATGTTTACGGCAGTACGAACCATATCGAGCAGACGATCCACACCCATGATCAGGGCGATACCTTCCAGAGGCAGACCCACCTGTTGCAGAACCATTGCCAGCATGACCAGACCTACGCCAGGCACACCTGCGGTACCGATAGACGCCAGAGTCGCAGTAACGATAACCATCAGGTAGTCACCCATGCTCAGGTCAATACCGAAAGCCTGGGCAATGAAAACAGTGGCGGCACCCTGCATGATCGCAGTACCGTCCATGTTGATGGTGCTGCCCAGAGGTACAGTGAAAGATGCCACTTTGTTGCTGACACCCATACGACGGGTTACTGCTTCCAGAGTAACCGGAATAGTGGCGTTACTGGAGGCGGTAGTGAAAGCAAACATAAACGCATCCTGAATTTTCTTCAGGAAGATGCGTGGGCTCAGGCCGGTAGTCACTTTCAGCAGACCGCAGTAAGTGATGAACAGCTGCAGAGCCAGAGCACCCAGTACTACCAGGAAGTACTGAATCAGGTTACCGATGGCACCCAGATCGATGGAGTAGAACAGCTTGGCCATCAGACCCATAACACCGTAAGGCGCCAGGTTCATGATCAGGGTTACCAGCTTCATCATCACTTCGTTCAGTGCTACGAAGAGCTTGACGATGGGCTCGGCAGGCTTGCCCGCTGCCGCAATAGCAATACCGAACAACAGGGCAAATACAATGATTTGCAGAGTGTTGCCGGAAGCCATGGCTTCAATCGGGTTGGACGGGAACATGCCAATGATCACTTCAGTGATGGAAGGGGCGGTGGAAGCGGCAAAAGAAGACGCGCTTTCCAGGTTGGCACCTTCACCCGGACCCACCAGAAGTGCCAGACCCATAGCCAGGCTGATAGCGATGCAGGTGGTCAGTAGATAAAACACCACTGTTTTGCCGCCCAGACGACCAAGAACGGTGACGTCTTTCAGTGAGCAGGCACCACAAACGATAGAAGTGAATACCAGAGGTACCACAATCATTTTCAGAGCGGTCAGGAATATTTGACCAACGACGTTGAATACGCCATTTACCAGGTAGTGCTCAACAAAAGTACTACCTGTAAACTGGCGCATGACCAGGCCGATCGCCAGACCTGCCACCATGCCGATCAGCACCTTGGCCGTGAGGGAGAGTCGAATCCACTGCTTCATGTTGTTTACCTGTGTTGCCAAACATGGCTCTTTCGTCATTCACTTGTGTTTTATTTGCACGAAAGAGTTATGCGGGGAAGTATCAGATCAGACTTTTTTGGAGGTATTATCGCTGAGTCACTCCAGCGATTTCTTGCGGCGCTTATGGAGTTTAACTATGCCTGCCGGGGTACTGGCTGGCTTTACCGGTGTAATAAAATATTACTGTCCGGCTATCCCCGATCTTTTTACAGCTTAAGTTCGTTTGGCAAAATGCTGGTTTGATCTATGTCAATAAATGGATAAAGAGTGACCAAAAAGCGGTATTTTTAACGCTATTTCCTGCTTTTTTTTGAGAATCTGGTTGATTTGACTGTGGATTTGCTGACTTTTTGAAAGAATATTCAACAAGTATTCAGCTTGCTTATAGTGGCTTTATGAGTTTTCTTGGTCTGCCTCCTGGGCTGGTTGAAATTGGCATCCAGCATTTCAAGAATTTCTCTGTGATTCAAACCGGTCAGCATGCAGGGCTTTTCATGATAAAGCCAATGATGGGTTGGCAGGCCGAATTGAATCACCATCAGGTTTCTGTCTAGCTCTGACCGATTAACCTGTCCACCATGAATCAGTTTGGGATGGATCGCCACAGCCTGTCCGGGTTTCAACTCCAGAGAGATACTCTGTTCATGCTGGTTGATATCCAGTGAGCGCTTTTTATGTTCCCTGATTGCCAGTTCATCACTCAGTGTATGGCTGTTTGCAATGACTTGAGTACAGCCGTTGCTTTCCTGCATGCCTTCAAGGGGTAACAACAGACGGAAAAAACTGTCTGAATGCTCCGGGCAAATATACTGATTCGGGAAATCCCTGTGCCAGCTTAGTGAAGGGCCATTCTTAGCCGGTTTCCGAGTGACATTGGAGAAGTGGTAGACAACATCATCGTCTCCCAGGATCGAACTGGCTATATCCCAGAGACTCGGGTTCATGATCAATGTTGCAAAAGTGGTGGACAGTTCGACCGGCTCGCCAATCAGATAAGGTTCTTCTTCGATCGCCTGTTGATCCGCCCCCGGGTTTCTATGGTCTGGCAGTTCGGAGAGGGGAATTACATAATCACTGAGTAGTTGATTATCCTGCCTGAAAAGGTTTCGTATGCGATTAACTTCATTTTTGGCAGATTCCCTGCAGTTGTCAGAAATGACATTGTTGAAAACCTGATAGCCCAGTTCCAGGTAGCTCATGATCGGCCTTAGAGAAAATGGATGGATTCCAGATCGAGGGCAAACAGTATAGCAACGGATTGGAGGTAGGTTGTTTGCACGTCTTGTGACGTGCAAACAATAATTGATGATCAGGAATCATCAATAGAAAGAAGAGCTGTTAGCAGAAAGACATACGAATACGACGGTATTCAGGACTCCAGCGTTTTGCTCTGATCTTTTGTTCCAGATCAGTCAGTTCCGTGACAGGAGCCAGGCCTTCTTTCTGAGCCTGCAGGGCTACTGCAAGGGCAATGTCATTGGTGACATGCTGAATACGATCCATCAGAGGCAGTAGAGGCGCCTCCTTGTTAACCAGAGCTGGGGAAGCCAGCGCCAGTGTTTCTACAGCGACATCCAGCATTTGATCGGAGATGCGGTTGGCACCACAGGCCAGAACACCCAGACCCAGACCCGGGAAGATGTAAATGTTGTTGCACTGGGCAATCGGGTAAGCACGATCATTGAACTGAACCGGTTCAAATGGGCTGCCAGTAGCGATCAGGTCTTTACCGTTAGTCCACTTGATGATGTCTTCAGGCAGTGCTTCTACCTGACTGATCGGGTTAGACAGAGGGAATATAATCGGCTGATCGTGGTTGGCCGCCATGTTCTCAATGATTTCCTGAGTGAACAGGCCTGGCTGACCGGAAACACCGATGATGGCGTCTGGCTTTGCAACACGAACCACATCAGCCAGAGAGGCTCCACCCTCAGCGGACCAGCTTTCTATATCACCAAAATGGTGTGTCAGCTTCTGCTGGAATGGACGCAGGCCTTCCATTTGGTCGTGTAACAGACCGTCACGATCCACCATGAAAATGCGTTTGCGGGCTTCTTCGTCGGACAGGCCGCGACCTGTCATCAGACGGATAATCTGTTCTGCAATACCACAGCCTGCAGAGCCAGCTCCCAGGAATGCGACCTTCAGGTCTTCAATGGATTTACCGGCCGCTTTGGCTGCGGCCATCAACGTAGCCGCAGTAACACCGGCTGTGCCCTGGATGTCGTCGTTGAATGTGCAGAGTTCATCGCGATACTTCTCAAGAAGAGGCGTTGCGTGGTTAATGGCAAAGTCTTCAAACTGCAGCAAAGCATTAGGCCAGCGACGTTTGAGTGCCTGGATGAACATCTCTAAAAACTCGTAGTAGTCTTCGTCACCGATACGCTCATGACGCCATCCGAGGTAGTTGGGGTCTTCCAGTAACTTCTTGTTGTTAGTACCGCAATCCAGAGTAATAGGCAGGGTCAGGTTAGGTGTGATGCCACCTACAGCTGAATACAGTGACAGTTTACCGATGCAGATACCCATGCCACCAATGCCCTGGTCACCCAGGCCCAGAATACGCTCACCGTCAGTGACTACGATCACTTCAATATTGCGCTTGAAGTTAGCCAGCATGGCATCCATCTTTTCGCGCTCAGGGAAGGAGATATAGAGACCCCGAGGACGGCGATACAGGTCGCTGTAACGCTGACAGGCCTGACCTACTACAGGTGTGTAGATGATAGGCAGCATTTCCTGAAGGTGACGCTGAACCAGTGCGTAGAAAAGCGTCTCATTGGTGTCCTGCAGGGAGCGCAGATAGATATGCTTGAGTATAGGGGTGGGTTTGATAGTAAAGGACTTATAGGCACGACGACATTGCTCTTCCAATGTTTCTACACGGGGTGGAAGCAGACCATGAAGGTCCAGTTCGCTGCGCTCTTCAAAAGTGAAGGCCGTGCCTTTGTTCAGCAAAGGGTTTTCAAGAAGCATACGGCCGGAAAGACCAGTGTGAATGCTGTTTGAGTCTAGATCGGTCATTATTCAGTTCCAGTGGTGGCTCTGGAGGGTGCATCAGAAGTTCAAGACGGGCAGCCCCCGAAGCTTTATACCAGCCTGCGGTGCTTAACACTGTCATGATTTGTGAGTCTAAGGATAAATCTTGGTCTTCATCTTAAATAGACAGGAAAAGCCGAAGTGACCATGCGTGCTTTTGACTGAACAGACGCATCTCTTCAGCTGTCAGGAATTAGTGCATATTTCAATGCCGCTAAAAACACTGTTTTACAGTAAAAAAGCCGGATGACAAGTTTTCAGGGGCGATATTTTGCAGCAGAACACAGTTTAATCAGAGCATTAATTAACCCATGGTCGTTTAGTTGGGTAGTGGTGTTACATAACGTCATGATTGTTACCCGTTCGGTTTGGGTGGGTAACATAATAGACCAGTGTTGAGCGTAGGTTTATTTCTCTGGTCATTAGTTATATGTACGTATTATAGGGTGTGTAAGCCAATTGTTAAAAGTTGGCACGTGGATTGTATATATAGGGTCAAGAATAAAAATTACAGCCAACAATAAAAATAACAACAGGCTGAATAAGTTGACCCGAATAAAAATAATAAAGTGTCAGCAGCAAGCAGATAGGTTTGCAAGGTGATTGTTTGAGGTAATGCTACCAAGACGGAACCTTTCAGCCTAATAAAGAGTATTTTTGCTAAAGAAGTACTCATAACAAATAGCTGGCGGGTTGCATGGAAGCAGCAAAAAGGTCTTAGCCGCACAGTTTGTAAACCCATCTGCTTGGTTTTCTTTTCAACTCTTCTCTGTTTCTCTTCATTCTCATTCATGCATACCTGACAAGCTGGATTTTTCCACCATACTTCCTTTGTTCTGCCGTGAGACTGTTTCCTGCATGACCATTTTTCAGGAGCCAGAGGACTGATCTGTGATTGCTTAAGTCCAAAAGGTTCGTGGGTATTTTGGCTCGCAGAAGTTCATTAAAGCGTTTACTGAGCACGGCGCTGACTGTTTACTATGAAAATGCCGCTCTCTCAGAATCTATAGCCATTTTCATGTTCCGGGGTGAGCGGCATTTCCGGCTCATGGCTGTTTGTAAACTGAACGAGATGGAAATAGGATGAAGCGACAGCTTTGGTCGGGGACAGTGGTATTGATAACAGGCATTGGCTTGCTGCTCTCCTGGCAGGTGTATGCTCTCACAGATTTGCAGCGTCTTGAAAAAGCTGCTTCTGAAGAAGGGCGTCTGGAAACTGCCACCATGCCTGATGACTGGGCTAACTGGGGCCAGACCTGGAGAGATCTGAAAACCAAGTACGGTATAGCTCAAAGAGATACGGATATGAGCAGTGCCGAGGTGATCTCCAAGATCAAGGCAGAACGTAAGCATGCGACTTTGGATATTGGTGATTCCGGTCTTGAGTTCGCCAGTGTAGCCAAGTCCCAGGCCATCACCCAGCCTTACAAACCAACCACCTGGCATCAAATTCCCGATTGGGCAAAAGATCCTGATGGCCACTGGATGCTGTCTTATACAGGGACAATGTCTTTTATTGTTAATCTGGAAAAGGTGAAGACAGTTCCCCGAAGCTGGAAGGATCTTTATGAAGGGAAGCATAAGCTTTCTATTGGCCCGGTTGGTAAGGGCAGTCAGCCAACCAATGCAGTTCTGTCCGCTGCTATAGCCATGGGGGGGAACGAAAAAGACCTGATGCCGGGCGTTAAACTGTTCTCGAAGCTGGCGCAGGAGAAACGTCTGACTCTGGTTCCGCCCAGTGTTTCCAACCTTGAGCGGGGTGAAGTTGAAGTTGCTGTGCTCTGGGATTTTAACGCCCTCAACTACAGAAATATTATTGACCCGAAAAAGTTTGAAGTAGTGATTCCCAGCGATGGTGCTGTGATCAGTGGTTACAGCACTATCATCAATAAATGGGCTAAAAATCCTAATGCGGCAAAGCTGGCGCGAGAATATATTCTCAGTGATGCAGGTCAGATTAATCTGGCCAGAGGTTATGCCCGCCCTATTCGCCCTGTCCCCCTGCCTGATGACGTAAAAAAATATTTATTGCCTGAAGAGCAGTACAAGAATGCACGGCTAATTCAGGATATTTCAGCATGGCGAAGAAGTGCCAGAGAGTTGCCTTATCTCTGGCAAGACTATGTGCTTTTTCATCTCGATTAAATCTGCTCCAGTCTTTGGGTGTGCGGGATTTATAGAGGGGGACGAATTCTTGGAAATTATTTGCTGACGAATAATAAAACTCGACTAGTATTCCACGGGCAGTTCGGACTTTTACACCTTGAGAATGAAGAGTTACAAAGCATAGGGTGGTTGGGCTGTCATAATAGAAAGCCGTTTTTCGGTTAGTTCAGTTGTAATATTTGTCGCAGTTAACTGTCATGTTTGAAGAGAGACATTTTGCGAAATCTTGATGTGAAGAAGATCGAGGCAAAATGGTTTTCATGGCAAGCAAGTGTTTGGGGTGAACCATGAGCAACAAGGTCATACTGATTATTCTCGATGGTTTGAACTATCAGGTGGCTCGTGAATGCATGGGGTGTTTAATGGGGTATGTGGAGCTGTCCAGAGCACAGTTGCACAAGCTGGTCTGTGAATTGCCCAGTTTATCCCGCCCACTCTATGAAACGATCCTGACAGGAACACGCCCTCTAGATCATGGCGTTCTGTCAAATGACATGGCCAGACGATCTCATCAAAACAGTATTTTTTCTCTGGCCAGGGATCGTGAAAAAACAACGGCAGCTGCAGCCTATTACATGTTCAGTGAGCTTTATAATCACGGACCTTTCCAGCCTCTTGAAGATCGTTTTCAGAACAGTCCTGATCAATTGATTCAGCATGGTCTTTTTTACTGGTTGGATCATTACCCTGACAGCCATCTCTTTGCCGATGCAGAATATCTTCGAACCGCTTATGATCCGGACTTTCTGCTTATACACCCCATGAACGTGGATGATGCAGGACATCACCATGGTTTGCTGTCTTCCGAGTATCGCAAAGCTGCCCGGTCTGTTGATGTGCAAATGGCTGAATATCTGTCGGGTTGGCTGGAGGCTGGCTATCAGATCATGGTGACCAGTGATCACGGCATGAATGGTATGTGCAGTCATGGTGGTACCCTGGCTGAAGAGCGTGAAGTGCCCCTGTTCCTGCTGGGTAAAACCTTTGACCACCTTCGAAGTATGCAGTTGAAACAGTTGCATATCTGCGGTCTGGTTTGCGAAGCCCTCGGGATTGAGCAGCATGGAAAGCTGTTACCTATCAGTTCTGCTCATTGAGAGAAGACTGTTATGGTTTCACGCCAGGCAGGAAAAAAAGCGCTTTTTCTTTTAATGCCTTTCATCCTGGTCTTTTTCCTGTTTCAGGTATTGCCTCTTATCTGGGTGTTTGTTGATAGCTTCAAGAGCAATCTGGGTGAAGAGTGGGGAATAGGGAACTATGAGTATATTTTTGAAAGCCGCTATTTTCGTCAGGCTCTATTCAACAGTCTGAAAATCAGTCTTTATTCCAGCATTGTCGGTATGTTGCTGGCTTTGCCCTGTGCTTGGTCATTGCACCGATTGTCAGGTCGCCTCAAAGAGTTGACTCTGACCTTTGCCAATATGATTGCCAATTTCTCCGGGGTGCCTCTGGCATTTGCCTTCGTCATTCTTCTGGGTGCTAACGGTTGCCTGATTGTATTGCTGGATCAGTTGGGCATTCAGCTGGGATTTAATCTCTACTCTGCCTTGGGTCTCATTCTGATCTACAGCTATTTTCAGATTCCTCTGGCCATTTTGTTGATGTTGCCTGCAATGGAAGGGCTTCGGGATGAATGGCAGGAAGCAGCCTGTTTGCTGGGCGCTGGCAAAATTCGTTATTGGATCAGTATTGGGCTCCCGGTTCTCATGCCAGGCATACTAGGCACCTTCATTATCCTGTTTGCCAATGCTATGGGCACAATGGCGACGGCATTTGCTCTTACGGGCGGTAACTATAACCTTCTGACGATCAGGATCAGCAACCTGATTTCCGGTGATATTTTCCTGGATCCCTGGCTGGCCAGTGCTCTCTCCATGGTGCTGGTATTTATTTTGATGCTGGTAACGCTGGCTAATGAGTGGTTAATCAAGCCGGGGAGGCTCCGTGCAAAGGCCAAATAGTCTTGGGCATCTGTCGGTTATTATCATCTTCATGATGGTTATGATCCTGCCGCTGCTGGGCACCCTGCTTTACTCTATCAGTACCTCCTGGTCTTCAGGGTTGCTGCCGGATGGTATTACCCTGAAATGGTACACATCTCTGTTTGCGGATCACCGGTTTTTACAGGCCATGATGAACTCTGTCCTGGTGTGCCTGGGAGCTCTTTTACTGACCCTGGTGCTGGTGGTGCCAACGGCGTTTATTGTTTTCTACTACTTTCCGTTTCTGAAGCCCTTCATGAATTTCATCATTCTATTGCCATTTGCTGTGCCTCCAGTGGTGTCATCGGTCGGTTTACTGCAAATCTACTCCAATGATGTAGTGACTCTGACAGGAACTCCGTGGATCCTTTTAGGGGCTTATTTCACCGTGGCATTGCCTTTCTCTTACAGGGCGATAGCCAACAACATGGCGAATTTGAATCTTCAGGATATGCTGGATGCGGCTCATTTACTGGGAGCGAGTACTTTCAGGGCTTTTTTTACCATTGTTCTACCGAATCTGAAGACCGGTTTAATGGTGTCGCTGTTCCTGAGTTTTTCACTGCTGATTGGTGAGTTTGTGTTTGCCAATATTCTGGTGGGCACCCGGTTTGAGACGGTGCAGGTTTATCTGTTCAACATGAAGACAAGAAGTGGGCACTTCAGCAGTGCTGTGGTGGTGAGTTATTTTCTGATCATTGTCTTGATGACGATACTGGCCGGGCAGTGGGGCAAGAAACAATGAGCTTTCTGAGAGTAGATGGACTGGAAAAGAAATACGACGATAGTTTTGTTTTCTCTCATATTCATTTCTCATTAGAAAAGGGGGAGTTTGTCACCCTCTTAGGCCCATCCGGTTGCGGAAAGTCAACACTGCTACGTTGTATCGCCGGGCTGACTCAGGTGGATGATGGACAGCTTTTTATTGACGGAGTCAATGTCACCGATACACCGGCCAGGCAGCGTGGCATTGCAATGGTTTTTCAGAGTTACGCTTTATTTCCCAATATGACGGTTCGGGAGAATATTGCGTTTGGTTTAAAAATGCAGAAGGTGCCGCCTTCAGAACAATCAAAGCGGGTTAATGAGGCGGTTGAACTGGTTGAGCTGGGAGGGAAGGAGCAGCGTTATCCCTCGGAACTTTCTGGAGGTCAGTGTCAAAGGGTGGCGTTGGCAAGGTCACTGGTCGTCAGACCTCGAATCTTGTTGTTGGATGAACCGCTGTCAGCTCTGGATGCCCGAATCAGGAAAAACCTTCGTGAGCAACTGAGATCGATTCAGAAAGAGTTGGGACTGACAACCTTGTTTGTGACCCATGACCAGGAAGAAGCCTTAACCTTATCTGACCGAATTCTGTTAATGAATAACGGGAAAATAATTCAAAATGGTACGGCTGAAGAAATTTATACCGAGCCCGCTGATGCCTTTGTGGTTCGCTTCATCGGTAACTATAACCTGCTAAGTGCTGAGCAGGCTCATCAGGTGCTTGGCATTCAATCTCAAAAACAGGTCGCCATCCGGCCTGAGTCCATCTATGTCCGGGAAGAAGGCCGTCAGTACCCTGAGCATGTTCGTCATCCTGTGCGAGGAGAGGTGGTTGATTATCTGCTTCTGGGCAATGTTATTCGTTACCGGATTAAGGTCAGTAATGTAGAGCTTCTGGTGGATCTGCTCAATAGAAGTTCTGAGCGATTATTTCCAGCCGGAGCGAATCTGGAACTTTTGTTCAACACTCATGAGATCAGGGAAGTGGATGAAGAGAATTCGGCCATTGGGTAATCTATTCGAGGCTACTAAGGCGATACCTGTTCTCGTTAATTCATCTGGAATTGTTCAGATAGTAAGGCTCTGGCATCCTTCAAGCTGTTCAGAATGGCAAAGGCATGTTTTTGCACATCGTCTTCAGGAGGAAGGTAATCAGGGACCATAATGGCGTGACATCCAGCATTGAAGGCTGAACGGGCTCCGTTGTTGGAATCTTCGAAAACCACCGCTTCAGAAGGCGTAACGCCTAATTTTTTACAGGCCATGAGGTAAGGTTCAGGATCAGGCTTGCCTTGGGTTACCTGCTCTGCAGTAATCACTGTTTCAAAGCTTTCAAACTCATCTCTGTCAGCAAAGTGGTGTTTCACAGAGGTCAGCCGTGATGAGGTTACCAGACCTATTTTCACAGGTTGGCTTTGCAACCACTGGAACAGCTCGGTAAAGCCTGCTTTGGTCTGGGTGGGGTGGCTATTGATGTAATCCTGAAACAGCTCTTTTTTATGTTGGTAAAAGGACTCTGCCGGGCAGTGACTGCCATAGAGCTCGCTGAGCAATGCAAGGGTCTTTTCGCCAGTGGTAGCGGTACAGCGTTTAAAAAAATCATCGTTTACTTCGTATTCGAAGGACTGGCCAGCAAGTTTCCAGCAATGGCGGTGAATAATCTCTGTATCAAAGATCAGGCCATCCATATCGAATAGCACGGCTTCCAGCTTCTGTTTCATAAGCTCTGTCAGTTACCTCAAACTTATATTCATTCTATCATTAGACAAAAAACCAGGTGTATCGAGTTAGCTTTCGGCCATCATAAAAATGAATCTATCCTCGCTTTTTATTTTTAGGTGTTTCCTGAATACGTGCTCTAGACTGGATTTTCGTTTGTAATGTGATGTCTGGTTATTTTTGGTGAATTTTTCAAAAGTAACAGGGTCTGACTTCAGGTGCTGGTTGAGTCGAGTTAGACTTGTTTCTCCAGTATAAAGATGAGCTGATGTTTTTAGCTCATGACGATTTAATTTAAACGTATTTTAAAATGTAATTCTCTATGACTGAATCTCATCAGCCCTGTTGTACTGAATTACCAGAATTGTCTTCAGAGCAGTTGGCCAGACTGGCCTCTCTTTTCAGACTTCTGGGGGATGAGGGGCGCCTCAAGTTGGTTATGGCCTGTATTGATGGTCCGCAGCCTGTTTGCTGCCTGTCAGAAATATCAGGTATGTCTCAGCCGTTAACCAGTCACCACCTCAGAGGACTCAGGGAAGCAAGAATTCTCAAGTCATCTCGCCATGGTAAACAGGTACTCTACGAACTGGACGATCACCACATTCGACATGTCGTTCTTGATCTTGCCAGCCATGTTCTGGAGCCCTGTGACTGAGTGCTTTTGATATAGCACTAATGCTCCATTTTCTCTCATTCCCTCACTGCTCTCCTGCCTGCGGTTATCAATGCATTTTGATGACTGCGGGCTAAATCTTTCCGTTCATCGGGCGAATTCAATTAACAGCTAAAAATTTCAGCCGGGGAGGCAGAGTAGTGTCCGATTCAGGGAAAGATACCAGGCAGAAAGCCAAAGAGGGGCTGGGTCGGTTTGATGTTCTGGCCAAAGGTGGCCTGAAAACCGAAGGGCTGTCCGGAAAAAGTGCTATTCAGCTGAAGGGACTTGGCGATTACAAAATAGTCATTGAGCCCGCACAAGAAGCTCAAATGGTCATGAATAATCCATCATCTACTGATCTGGCTGCTGAGCTACAGGCATTGTTGCATCCGGGTATGAATGTACCTGCTCGGCAAGTGCTGAAGGGCATGGAGCTGGATGGCAGAGATCTTGAAAGAGTCTGTTTCAACCAGACCGATCTGAGAGGGTGTAACTTCAGAAAGACGCAGCTTCGAGGGGCCAGGTTCAAGGGGTGTGATTTGTCTGGCGCTGATTTCACAGGGGCTGACCTGAAAGACACTATTTTTGAAGATTCCGTTCTGGAAGGTGCTGATCTGAGGCACTGCAGGTTGGATGATGCTCGCCTGGTGGATTGCAATTTATTTGCGGTTAATTTTGATCAGAGCTGTCTGGATAATGCCGTGATTGATAGCTGTAACATGGGAGCCCAGAGTTTCCATAACAGTTCATGTATGGGCTTGAAGATGCATAACAGCCAGATCATTCATGGTTTTCTGGATGATGCCAACTTCACCGGTTCAGAATTAAGAAATATGGAATTCAGAAACTGTACTCTGACCAGTACTCATTTTAACAATGCCCTGATGGAAGAATGCCATTTCAAGGGGTGTGACAGTTTACAGGAAGGCCCGGTGTTTTCTGGTGGGACCTTGAACAAGGTCGTTATGACTGACTGTGAATTCAAGGTTCCCAAGCTGGTTCAGACCCGAATCTCGAACAGTTACTTTACACGGGTCGATCTTGATTCAGCGTTAATGGAAGGTACTCAGTTCAATGAGGTGATATTTGAGCAGGGTGAGTTCAGGGAGTGTTACAGCCTTGAAGAAAGTCCATCGTTTAACCACTGCCGTCTCGATCATATTACGATTGATCAGGCCGAGTTCAGTCATGCCAGATTTGATCGCAGTTCGTTTATAGGTGCCATGATTCGGGATTCTGATTTTGGAGCCTGGACTATGAATCATACGGGGTTGGATGGAGAGACCTCCATTGAATAATGAGTGGCTGATCCTGCCAGATTTTAGGCAATAAAGGAAAAGGGGGAAAAATGGACTCTTTGCCTCCTGAGTCTAACCGGAGACCTGATCTATCCGTTGGGTCACCGGGCATTCCCTCCTCTCAGAATCAACCAGTCAGACTGGTCGACAGTCAAAGGCAATCCCCGGATGCTCCTTTCTTATCTCATGATAAAGCCCTGACTGAGAGGAAGATCAAACCTCTGTCGAATGGGTTGGCACTCATGGTATGTCGCGTGTTATCGGTTGTATCGAACTGGGCAAGGGATAAGGCAGCGCTGACTTTATTACTAAGGGCTGAACAAGCGCATAGGTCAGGTAACAGTCTTAAGGCCATCCACTGGATCAATCAGTTGCAATTTCATCAGGGGTTTCTGGAAACAACTGAAGAAGCCATCTACCAACGCTTTAAATTGTTGTATGAAAATCTGGGGGGAAACCCCGAGAACACCGGTGTAAAGTTACCTTCACCAAGCGTAGTGAAAAAGTGGCAAGAGAGAAGAATTCCTGACTACTGGCTGGTGTTAGGGTCTGAAGACAGCGGTAAAAATGGACTTGTTCAGGCCATGGGTAATTCATACCCAAGGGGTAACCGTCTGTTTGAATCTGTAGGTAAAGAGCTGGATGAAACCCAGTTTAAAGATTCCGGGCATCTTTATATTCCGGGGAAATCCCTTAAATATAAAACTATGGCCGTGCAGACTGGAACACAAAATGGTTTATCGGAAGAGTTGTCCAACACCATTCAGGAAGCAGGGCAGGTGACATATACTTTCAACATGCTCCAACCGGATTTGGAGATACAATTGTTGGAAGTCGTGAATCTGCTGAAGTATTTTCAAGCCCATTCCATGGATCTTGAGAAGTTTCACATCTCGTTGACCTGTGCTCATCAGTTAGGCCGGAACTTTTCAGATGAAGCAGCGTGGTGGTGCAGTCAGATAAAAAATCGGCTGGTTTCAGAGGCTGGTCTGGCCCAGGAGCAGGCCGAAGAGTTGATCTCAAATCGACTCTCGTTTGCGGGCAGTCCTTTGCTCAAAGAGAGCCGCAGGCGGGCTACAAAAAATGTAGGTAAGGACTGGCTGTTAAAGCTGTTTCCGGAACAACGTTAACAACCTAGTCAATCTGCAGATTACCGTCATCAATCAGGTTGTTTAGGATTTCAGAGTCCGTGCTGCCGCCACCGTAATTCGACAGGTCGACACCCTCAAGTTTAATTTTCTGGGTGACATCGCCATTGGCATCCGGCTTCACTTCAATAGTCGTATCGCCATCTTCGAAGTTCAGGCTTAAATATTGATCCAAAGGTTCTGACTCATTCACCAGCACATCACTCAGATCAATCACATCACCGCCAGACCCAGTACTGAAATCAGTAATCGTATCCAGTGCTGGCGAGCCTCCAGTCCCTACGTCTGATGAATCCCAGATAAACGTATCACTGTCGTTACCTCCGGTCAGGATATCGTCACCTGCTCCACCGGTAATCTGATCGCTTTGATCTGTACTAACAGTCTCCTGAGCCACTTGCTCCGTAGTGGTGGCTGTCAGTCGTACATTGTCGAATACTAGTTGAGGCCCACTGATTTTATGCAGTTCAATGACCAGAGGCTGACCAATTGCAGCGGAGTCAGCAGCTATGGCAGCCCCATTCAGATTTAGAGTCAGTGTGTCGAATTCTCCCTCTGCAGGGGTCACAGAACCATCACTAGCAAGAACTACTCCTCCCGCCTTGATACGCACTTCATAATCAGCAAATCCCTCATTGGACCGATTACCAATATCTACCTGTAGTTGATAGGAGATACTACGATCAAAGTTTTCCACTAAAGTCTGAGAAATGGTTCCATCAGTATTAAGAAAACCGGCATTAATACCTTTAGTGGCAGGCTCATTCAATCCATTGTTGTTGTAATTATGAATACCGTCGTTTGCCCCACTGAACGTCCAACTGCTGCTAGTGGGTTGATGGACAAAGGCGCCATCAGTAGTCAGTGACTGACTTTCAAAACTGTGGTCGTTGATTACCACATTACGTGTCACCGGGCCTGTGGCCGTAAAGGTCAGACTTTCATCCCAACTATTTCCAGTACCGGACATCGTGAGACCGGGCAGGTCTTCACCGCTCAATGTCCAGGTACCATCACCATTATCAGTGCCTGCTGACAGGGATACGCCACTGGCAACATCAACGACAATGGACGCTTGACTGGAGGCCGATATGAATGAGGCACTCACATTGACAGGAACTGGCTGATCGTCATCCCCTGTAATGATGTCGCTTCCTGTACCACCAAAGATAATGTCTGCCCCAGCATCACCTAATAAGGTATCGGAGCCACCTTCGCCCCTCAGCGTATCAGCTTGATGGGAGCCGTCCACGATTTCGTCATCACTGCCGCCTGACATTACACTGTTAGATAAATTGCCACGGACGTCTACGCTAAATACTTGGGGATTACTGGAGAGATTACCGTCACTGACCGTAAAGCCGAAGCTGGTCCCGACGTCGGGATCGGTTGTGGGTGCGGTGTACGTCAGGTTGCTTATGTCAGTAGCGGTGATCACCTGATTAGCTGTTACGGCGACTCCATTGAGTATAAGAGCGCCGGAGGCAGGCAAGCTAGTGAGGGTAATAGACTGCAAAGTGTCACCAGTATCGACATCTGTAAAACGGAAGTCATTCTGGCTAAAGGTATAGCTGTCAGATTCTTTTAGTATCAGCGTATTTTCTTCTGATACTGGCTTGTCGTTGACTGAATTAACCCGAAGTGACAGCGTTTCACTGACGGTTGAGCTATCACCACCGTTCTCAGTAGTAGTAGCTGTGATCGTCAGGCTGATGGTTTCTGTACTGTCTGCTGGTGGTGTTAACTGCAGAGTTGAATGATTCCAGCCCGAGAGATCTATTGAGCTTCCATCTGCTGTTATTGAATGGCTGCCATCAGTCAGAATTGCACCAGCAGGTATTCCATCTGCAGTGACTGTCAGAGTTTCAGAGCCATCACTGTCGATCAGGGCAATACCCAGGTCAGGAAGGCTGTGAGCTGTATCTTCATCAGTAGCAACGACTTTATTGATCTGAATGTCATCCAGTTTGAAATAGTTGTTGTCCTGATCAAATCGAAGCTCCGTAACTGGATCGCCGGTTGCTGTCAGTAAAATAGTTTTAGTTGCGGTAATGGTGTCGGAGCCTGGAGCCTCAGTATATGTTGCTACTGTTTGCCCACCCCACTTCACCGAGATATTTGTGGTGTGATAAGGATTTTGGATATGGTGTAAAGTGAACGTCAACTCGTAGGTCTGCACTGAACTGTCGCTGGTATCGATATCCCTATAGGACTCTGTCGTATTCCAGTTGTAGAGCTCGTTGTTCTGTACTAGAGAGCTACCGATGTTAGAGGGGTTCGTTCTCTGCCAGCCATCAGCATTATTGCCATCAAATGTACTATTGAGAACCTGTGTGCCGATATCGTTCAATGTTGCGCCATCGGTAACGGCTGCAACATTAAAGGTCAGGTTGTGTTCCCCCGAGTAGCTATTACCATCATGTACCTTGAAGCCAACGGACGCATAGTCGTCCCCGGCCTCATTGCTGTCGGGTTCGAAGACCAGGTTACCCGCTTCAATATCCGCTTTAGAGATAACCTGGTCTGCGGTTACAGCAGCACCACTCAGCTTCAACGTACCTTCAGTAGGCAGTGTTGATACCTGAATCTGAGTCATCTCTGCACCTTCCTGATCGCTGTAACCCAGATCAGCCAGTGTCAGCGTGTAGTTGGTATCTTCATTGGTTGACAGTGTATTGTCAGCTGCCGTTGGCGCTTCATTAATGTCAGTTACATACACCGTATAGTCACGCGTACTGCTCAGCTCACCATCACTCACCTGAACCGTAATGGTATGGGAGGCGTTGCTGTCATGGTCCAGCTGACCACTGTCTGCTACAGAAATTTCACCGGTTGTACTGTTGATAGTGAAGCGGCCACCGGCATCGTTGCTGAGTGAATAGCTCAGTTCATTACTGGCGTTATCAATATCCGTTGCAGCGACTGAGCCCAGAACCGTACTGTCAGCACTGTTCTCGACCACATGGAATGCATCACTCAACAGATTATCAACAGAATCCGCTTCATAGATGGCTTTGATCTGATCAGCATTGAGAGCGCTATTAAATACGGCCAGATCATCAATGGAACCATCCAGAGAACCGTCCCCATCCCAGTTACTTTTGCCTATATAGTTGTTGGTTCGAACCAGATCCGGTGGAACTGCACCGCTCAGATTTTCACCGGCCAACTCACCATTTTTGTATATTCGCATGGCACCAGTGTCATCCACTGTAGCTGTGACATGCACCCACTCACCTTCCGTAAAGAAGTTACTGACCTTTAGCAAGCCATCTGCTGGGTACCCTGTTCCATCATAAATTTCAAAGGCAATGGTATCGGTTGAACCATCATGAGCGAGGATAATATTGTTGTTGGCTGAACCGTTACCAAAATCAACAATACGTGACCAGCTCTGGCTCAGGCTGTCGTATTTCACCCAGGTTGAAATGGTCATGGCACCACCGGTCTGCAGTCCGGCAATATCGGCATGGCCTGCTGTACCATCCATTTCAAAGGCCTGACCACCATTGTGGCCGGCACCCAGTGTGGCACTGCCACTCAGCGTCAGGTCGTTACCATTGCCGGATGAGTCTGTGCTGTCCGAGAAGCTGTAGGCAGCATCAATGCCACTGATCAGAGGGCTGCCTGACAACTCAGGCGCATCATTGACCGCAGTAACATCAACTGTTGCGTTAGCTGAAGAGGTTACAGTTCCGTCACTGACGGTAAAGCTGAAACTGATGTCGGAGCCGTTGAAATCATCGGCAGGACTGAACGTCCAGGTGCCGTTGCCATTATCAGTCAGTGATCCATGGCTACTGTTGTCTAATGTCAGCGCTGTAATACTAAGGCTGTCACCGTCAACATCAGAACTGTTGGCCAGTAACTGAGCTTCAGTAATCACCAGATCGGTATCTTCATTGCTGCTGCCCAGGTCGACATTGGCAACCGATGGACCGTCATTCATGCCACTGATGACCACAGAGATATCATGAGTGGTACCGTCGGCGGTTTGCACAGTGAGGGTATCGGTGACGTTCTCTCCGTCATCCAGAGATTGAATCGCGTTTTGACTGTTGCTGGCTGTGTAAGTCCAATTGCCTGAAGCATCAATGGTCAGGGAACCGTAACTACCGGTGATGGTTTCTGCAGTGAAGTTGCCTTCACCGGTATCCGTATCACTGACGATCAGAAGCCCACTTTTCACCAGATTACCACTGCCATCCACACCACTGTCTTCAGTCAGAGCAGCATTTGTTGTATCGCCCTTCGCTTCCAGCATCAGGTTATCAATTCGAACACCAGCGCCGTCACCGTTGACATAAATACCGTTCCAGTTATCCGGATTGGTATGATCAGAGGCTGAAGGGTTCAGTTGAGCATTGATATCTGACAATCCTGAAACGGTTGTCCACTCTGATTCTCCAGCCGACAGGTCTTTGTATTTAACGGTGACTGAGCCGCTGCCGCTGTTGGCTTCCAGATCGACTTCAACGCGGAAGCGAGCCCAACCATTACCATCGGCTGGTGTGAAGGATACCGTTTGTGTTGAACCATCAGCCAGTGTCAGAGTTAGTGTATCGTTATGATCTACTGGCTTGATTTTGATGGCTACTTCACTGTCATTTTTACCGATCTTGCCATCGCTGTTGTTATCACCGCCAATACCCAGGTCGGTACCCCACCAGTTTTTGGCAACATCCGCCTCAAAAGTAAAAGTCGAAGCGTTACTGAGGTCTGGCACAGTATTCAATAAGGAACCGGCAGTGCTGGCAGACACTTTATTGAATTGAAGTGCCTGACTACCATCCTGACCAATATCAGCCAGCTCCAGATCAACAGTAGAATTAAACTTCTCGGTCACCCAGCCATTCTGGCCGTTAAGATCGCCTGCTGAGAAATCATTGAAGTCTTCGGTATAGGTTTCAACAGAAGTAATGTTGGCTGTGTCATTGGCACCCGTTACAGTGATCGTGACAGTATTGGTGCTGGAGTCACCCTGGACATCTGTGACTCGATAGTCAAAAGTGACGTCTCTTGTGGCACCTTGAGCCAGATCCTGGAAGTCTGAGCCAGGGTTAAAGCTATAGGAACCATCTGTGTTGACCGTCACACTGCCTTCGGAGGGCTGGGTTTCCACGGCAAACGTCAGGGACTCTCCAGTATCCAGGTCAATGGCACTCAGCTGTCCGGCAATGGCTCCGCCATCTTCGGTAGCTGAAAGCGTACCGGACAGCGCTTCGGGTACCCGGTTGACGTCAATGGTCAGAGTGGATGTTGAGGTATCCGTGCCGTCGGATACGGTATAAGAGAACACATCCTGCAAACTGGTGTCTTTATACTCATAATCCAATGCGTTCAGCTCTTGTTCGTTCAGGGCACGGTTGTATATACGAAACTCATCAAGCTCACCTATAAAGGTTTGCGATTTTATAGTATTACCACCGTCGTAAGTCCCATCGTGATACGCGGTATCGCCATAACGAGCACCGAGAGCAAGCTGGTTATGGCTTGAACTCAACTCTCTTGTACCTGTACTCACATCCTTGGCAATATCGGTAAGTACTTGACCATCAAGAGCCGCTGAAAACTCATTCTCTCCTAATACCAGCGAGATATGATGGAAATCATTATCATCGGGTAAGTCAACACTATACCAGGTGCCTTCCCAGCCAACATTCGAGTCATACCCACCTATATAGAGCTTCCCACCATCTATGTAGGCATTCAGGCCTTTGGAAAACCCTCCCTCATCAAATAGCATCTGCCTACCTGACAAGTCATTGGTTTCATCAACTCTGAACGATAAGCTGATCGTTCGATCTGTCACCCTCATCTGATCAATTTCATTGGAAGACTCAATCAGCAGAGCATCACTTTCACTGGATAAATTCAAACCACTGCCGTAGAGCCCACCTCCATCAATAGTCGCTCCATTCTTGAGCGCGCCATCATCTGCAACACTATCACCTGAGGCAACATCATTGGTATTACCATCAAATCGCCAATGGGCCACCAAACTGCTGTCAAGATCAGGTGTGTCAGGTGTATAGGTCCAGCTGCCATCGGAGCCAATCACAAGATCACCATAATCACCCTGAATAGTGGTAGACCCTGATATTGTTGTACCATTCACATCAGTAACAGTCAGTGAATCGTTTTCTTCATCGGAATCATTGGCCAGAACACTGGCTCCACCCGATACAACAGAACCTCCAACGCTTGCCTCACCGGTATTGGTATCTGCAACCAGATCAGCGGCATCATTGACTGCTGTTACATTAAGCGTCCATGGAACATTAGTTGTCAGAGAACCATCTGAAACAGCTATGACAATTGAAAGTGAGCCTACATCTGCATCATCAGGTGTACCACTGAATGTTCTGGTTGCTGAATCAAAATTCAACCAGACTGGTAGAGGATCACCATTAGAAAGCGTTGCATTAAAGCTCATGGCATCGCCATCATCATCAGCAAATGCATTAGCTGGCAATGTATAACTAAATGCAGCTTCTTCAGCCGTGGCCTGTTCAGCTATTGCACTGACTAACTCTGGTGCATCATTGGTATCGCTTACTCGGATGGTATAGGTCTGCTCAGATGTTAATTGACCGTCACTGACTTGCACTGTGATCGAGTGCGAACTGGCAGACTCATAATCCAGTAAACTGCCATCTGCAACGGTCACCTGCCCTGTAGAGCTATCAATAGCAAAGCGACCACCAGCATCATTGGTCAAGCTGAATATCAGATTGTCACCTTCTACATCAGAAGCAGTGATGGTTCCTACCACTGCTCCATTTGAACTGTTTTCAACAGAAGAGAATGGGTCAGCATTTTTGCCACTCGAAGTGTCGAGGAATCCGGAAACAGCAGCTCCACCGTTAACGGATATATTGCTGATGCCATAACCGGCATTGCTATTAGAGGTAGAAACGATCTGATCAGTACCAGAACTTTCAAAATAAGTCGATTTTTGTTCTGCTGTCAGATTATTCCAGGTAGAGAGATCTGTGTACTTGGCTTCAATAACTTTAAAGTTCAGAGTGCCATTCTGGTTATCAGAGATCTGAACTTTAACCCCTTTACCATAACCACCATCCGTTTTCGTCAGCCAGACCGAACCACCCAACTCGAAGCCGTCTGGCATAGTCAGAGAGGCCGCATTCTTATCAGAAATAGATGAGCCGCCCCAGACAAAATCAATTTGTTCAACCACCGCTTCAGGTGTGGTCGGGGCATCATTAACACCATTGACAGTAATACTGACATCAGCAGACGAACTTAAAGAACCATCACTTGCGGTAATCCTCACCTGTACGGTGCCTACATCTGGATCATCAGGCGTACCGGAGAAAGTACGGGTTCCGGCATCAAAACTCATCCAGGTCGGCAGTGGATCACCGTTGGACAATGTCGCTGAGAACGAAAGACTGTCACCATCAAGATCATTGAAAGCGTTTGCATCAACGGTATAACTAAAGGCAGATTCTTCAGCCACTGTCTGATCAGATAGACCTACATAGTCAGATTCTGCAGGGCCTGAACCGGAAGGCACATAGTTGACATCATCGCTGATGACGATTTTATCAACCCCAGTACCGTCTTCACGCATCCATAAATTAAGTTGGTGAGTACCTGGCTCATCAACCTCTATAGTTATACGACCAGCACCATTCATTCGGTCGTTAGCCCACTCCATTGATGTAGAGTCGAAATCAATGCGACTGCCACTCTCGACAGCCTCTCCATTCAGACCAATATGAATACTGTCACCATTCCCATTTGTCTCATTACCACGAACCCATACGTAATAAGTACCTGCAGAATCAAACTGAATGTCATATGTCAGCTCTGAACTTTGGCCTGTATAGTCTTGATCAAATCCAAGACCATTATCTGCCGTGTCAACGTATTCCCCCCCTGAAGCAGAACCGTCACTTTTAACACTCCAGGTATTCCCACTGCGATTGACCTGGCTGCTAAAATTCTCAGCCTCAATAGAGACAAGACCATTGGACTCAGCAAAGACGGGTGAAGGTGAATCATTAACGTTATTGACTACCAGATTGAAGTTAGCATCCGTTGTCTCACCGTCTTCATCGGTAGCAGTGACCTTCAGGGATAATGTAGATACATCTCCATTATCTGGCACACCGGAAAACGCTCTTGTATCCGTATTAAACAGCAACCAATCAGGTAAATCAGACCCATCTGCCTGAGTAGCAGAATAGGTCAGAGTATCTTTATCCCCATGAGTGAAGGTATTTTCAGGAACAGTAAAGTTGAAAGCAGAATCTTCATCTACAGACTGATTGGAAAGCACATTAGACACTACAGCATCATCATCAACCGCATTGACATCAATAACAGCAGAGACGCTTGCCTCATCACCTGAGGTTCCATCACTGACCGTATAACTGAACGCCACATCCGCTCCATGGAAGTTAGCAGCTGGAGTAAAGGTCCATGTGCTGTTACCGTTATCCACCAATACGCCATGGGAATCATTATCCAGGCTGATAGAAGCGATACTCAGACTATCACCATCATCATCAGAAGCATTGGCTAACAATTGTGCTTGTGTAATAACAACGGAACTGTCTTCGTTTACACTTCCAAGATCCACATTACCTGCTACTGGAGCATCATCCACTGACTGAATGACAAAGTCGATTGTCTGCGATGTCGTGGCTGTATCTCCGGAAGATTCAGCAGCTGTGGCTGACACTGTCAGAGAAACCGTTCCGTTTGCATTGGCTAATGGTGTCAGACTTAGCTGACTTGTATTCCAACTGGAAATGTCTATTGAAGAACCATCAGAAGTAACCGAATTTGTGCCATCGCCCAATACGTAACCTGAAGGAACACCTGAAACCTGAACAGAAGAAATAGTTTCTGAGCCATCTGCATCTACAAGTGCTGTCGCTAACTCAAAGGTTGAAGAGCTATCTTCATTGATCGTAATACTGTTCAATTTATTGATAGTCACATCATCGAACAGTGCACCGTGATCATCAAAAGCTCCTGAGGTCTCTCTGATCACCACTTGACCACTGTCATTACCATTAGCGGGTAGCTTGATGGTTATGGTTTCCCATGAAGAAGTGGGCGTAATGGTCTGAAGCACTTCTCCATTCCAGACCACCTCAAACTCATCCGTTCCCAGACTGTCTGGACGAATACGGGTAGCAAATGAAATCTCGTGATCAAAACCTTCACTGGTATCCACAGTGTATCGAATAGCATCTTCATTCGTTGCGGCACTGCCCTCAGTGTCATCCAAATCCATGATGTAGCCATTGCCGCCCGAAGCGTCGGATACTCCGTAAACGCTAGCCTGATTTATCTCAGGTGCATTTTCAGAAGTCCACCCGCTGGCAAGACCATCATTCTCAAAGTCCATTGAAGAAATAACTGTACTATCTGCAATAGAAAGGGTTGGCGCGTCAGCTACAGCACTAACAGTGATATTTGCCTGTCCTGAAACAGTGGCTTGACCATCACTGATATCAAACAGCATGACAGACGAGCCTGACCAGTTGTCTGAAGGGGTAAATGTCCATGTTCCATTACCATTATCAACAACAGCGACTGAACCCGAATCTATGCGCACATTACTGACAGATAATGTATCCGAGTCAGCATCAGAAGCATTGGCCAGAAGCTCAGCCTCTGTCATTACAAAGCTCTGATCTTCATTGGTACTCAGTGTCAATGCAGAACCGGACTCAGGACCATCATTCACAGAAGACACATCAACTGTTGCTGTCGCCACCTGATCGTCTGAAACGTTGCCATCAGATACCGTAAAGCTGAGAGCAACATCATTGCCATTAAAATTAGCCGCTGGCGTATAGGTCCATGTTCCATTGCCATTATCGGTAACAGATCCATGAGCACCATTAACGAGAGACAAGCTAGTGATACTCAGGCTATCTCCTGCATCGACATCCGATGAGTTAGCCAGTAACTGTGCTTCTGTAATTAAAAGACTGGTATCTTCTGCAGTGCTTCCAAGATCAACGTTCGCTACATCCGGAGCATCCTGTACAGGTTGCAGATCGACCCGAATAGTTTGACTGACTGTTTCAGCATCACCACCTGATGCCTCAGTGGCAGTAGCAGACAGCGTTAGAGTAAAGTCAGTCTCATGATTAGCTACAGGCGTGAGAGTAATATTAGCCAGAGTCCATCCTGTAACATCAACAGCACTGCCATCAGTAGTTACAGTGTTAGAGCCATCAGTTAAGCCAAAACCTGAAGGTATGCCACTAAGAGACACAGCAAGAGATTCTGAGCCATCGGAATCTGTTAAAGAAGCGCTCAAATCAAGAGCTATACGACTGTCTTCGGCACTGGAAATGGCTTTATCATATGCGGGATCAGAACTGTCATCAGCACCAAAGCGAGTTACAGTAATCTCGTCCAGCAAAGGACCCACACCGTTATTCTGTCCTGCCACTTCCCTGATTGTCAGCTGGGTACTGCTTTGCTCTGTATCAGGCAATGTTACTTTGACTTCTCCCCAACTGGTGCCAGGATCAATCGTCTGCAAAACCTGGCCATTCCAGACTACTTCAATTTCATCAGTACCGTCATAACTTCCACGCTGCTTCACCCATAGTGAAACTTCGTGGTCATGGCCCTGACTGGTATCAACGGAGTAATAAAAGGCATCTGGCGTTGTACCTCCTCCATCAGCATCAAGCTCAACTACTCGGCTTCCATTTCTGGAGCTACCTAGTGGACCGCCACTTGCATGACTTTCTACACTATTTTCTGATGTCCAGCCGTTAGCCAAACCACCATTAAAGTCCATTTGAGAAATGACTGTCGAGCCTTGAACATCCAGGGAAGGAGCGTCAGCATCAGGCGTTATGGTCAAATCAACCTGACTGCTCACGGTGACGCTGCCATCTGAAACATCAAACCCCAGTTGTGCACTACCAGACTGATGACTGTCAGGAGTAACTGTCCAGGTTCCATTGCCATTATCAACTACTGAAACCTGACCGCTTGTTACAGTCACATTGCTGACAGACAATGAATCATTATCAGCATCTGTTGTATTTGCCAGCAGCTCTGCCTCGGTGAGAGTGAAGCTGACATCTTCATTTGTGGTTTTGTCGATATTGGAGCTAACAACTGGAATATCATTCACAGCTGTTACATTCAGGGTCATATTGTACGATGACTGAGTATATTCGCCCTGTCCATCAGCCACTTTGAAAGCAAATGAAGAATAATCATTTCCGTTATGATGACTGCCCGGAGTGAAAGTCAACAGTCCAGACTGAATATCAGACACACTTATTGTATCGCTGACACTAACTATTGCTCCGTTCAACAACAGCTCTCCCTGGACAGGCAGGCTTTCGATTTTTACGGAACTCAGGCTGTCAGACTGATCCTGATCGGCAAAATTGAAATCGCCGGCAGTAAACACATAAGTGGTATCTTCAGTTGCTGTAACAGTCTCATTAGCAGCAGTGGGTGCTTCATTCACATCGGTGACATAAACAGTGTAGGTACGAGTGCTTGAAAGTTCGCCGTCACTGACCTGAACCGTAATATCATGCGTACTATTAGCTTCATGATCCAGTAAAGCACCGTCGGCAACAGAAATTTCTCCTGAATTATTGATGGCAAAGCGACCGCCTGCATCATCGGTTAGTGAATAGGTCAGACTATCAGATACATCCTGATCAGAGCCTGATACAGTAGCTACCAATGTGCTGTTAGCACTATTTTCAGAAATATGAATCGCATCATTCAGCTGGTTATCAATGGTTGCAGAATCAAAAATGGCATGTACTTCATTTTCTGAGAGAGCTTTATCATAGAAAGCAAATTCATCAATCGAGCCATCGATAACCCTGTCCCCAGCAGAACGGTTACCCAGAGTCACGTTGTACTCGACACCATTTGGCGTCCAACTGGTGGAAGACTCAGCTGCAAGTTCACCATTTTTATATAGCAGAAGGTCACCAGAGTCAGAAATTGTGGTCGTAATATGTACCCATTCACCCTCAACGAAGAAATTATCGATTTCCAGGGTGCCAGCTCTGCTGCCATTGTCATAAATATGAACAGCTAACGTGCTGTTATGTTGTTCACGACCAAGGAAAAAGCTATCTGTACCATCAGTGACTTCAACAATTCGTGACCAATTAGGATCAAAACTGTCCATTTTCACCCAAGTGGAAAAGGATATATTTTCACCCATAGTCAGATCAAAGCTGGCGCCGGCAGATCCGTCTGAAGCATCAATGGTTAAAGCTGATCCGGTACCGTTATAACCTGTACCTAATGAGGCATTACCTGCCAGAGCCAGATCATTGCCATTTCCTGTATCATCAGATGTATTGTCAAAACTGTAAGCAGCTAGTACCTCATTAACCAAAGAGTGAGTGGCTAGTTCAGGAGCATCATTGACATCAACAACATTAATGGTAAATGTTTCATTTACAGATGCACCGGCAGAGTCTGTTGAAGTAACCGTTAAATCAATGCTGCTTTCAGATTCACTATCAAGACTGATTCCATCCTTAAGTTTGAGCTGACCACTAACGACTTCAAAACGGGTATCACTTAATGAATAGGTGTGAGAATCTCCTGAATCATCATCTGCAGTAGCAATGGCTCCTACAATCGCTCCAGCTGAGTTTTCAGAAACTGATGTTGAGTCGAGAGAAACACTGTCAGGTATATCATTGACAGCAACTACAGATAAGCTGAAATCGGCTGAATGAATGCTCTGTCCGTCAGATGCAGTCACTCTGACAACAATATCTCCAACATCACTGTCATCCGGGGTACCACTGAAGGTTCTGCTCTCAGCATCAAATGAAAGCCAGGTTGGCAACGGATCACCATTAGCCAGTGATGCTGACAGCGACAAGATATCTCCGGAATCCACATCCACAAAAGCATCTGCAGCCAATGTATATAAGAATGAAGCCTCTTCATTAACAGCTTGATCAGCTGGCGCATTCAGATAATCAGACTGAGCAGGCCCGGAACCGGATGGCGTATAGTTCGAATCCTTGGTGAGAACAATTTTATCAACTGACAAACCGGCTTCTCGCAGCCAGAGGTTCACTTGATGTCGGCCAGCCTCATCAATGTTAATTGTTGCTCTACCGCTGTGTGTCCAGTTATTTGAGTTAGAGAAGTTAGTGAAACCCCAGTTCGTGTGACTATAATCTCCATTCACACCAATATGGAGGCTATCCCCACCTCCACTCATAATTTCGCCTTTCATCCAGACATAGTAGGTTCCGGGGCTGTCAAAATTAATTTCGTACGTCAGCTCAGGACTATCACCTTCTGTATCATTGCCGGTCCGCCACATTCCGTTTGAGGCCGTGGCAACTTTTTCTCCTCCAGACGCACTTCCATCAGAGACTGTACTCCAGACAGAACCGTCACGGGCAACACTACTGTGGAAGTTCTCAGCTTCAATTGAAACCAGCCCACCGGACTCCTGAAAGACTTGTACAGGACCATCATTGACATTGGTCACATCCAGATTGAATTGAGCATTGCTACTTAGCCCATCTCCATCTGTAGCTGTTACTTTTAAATTCAGCGTACCCACATCTTCGTTATCAGGGGTACCTGAGAATGTTCTTGAACCTGAGTTAAACTTCAACCAGTCAGGTAAAGCACTCCCATCAGCCAATGTCGCTGTGTATGTTAGAGCATCCCCATCAACGTCTAAAAAGGTGTTAACAGGTACCTGGAATGTCAGCTTCGAATCTTCTGAAACACTCTGGTTGACGATGTTATTAGCAACTACAGGCGCTTCATTGACATCGTTAAGTGTGACGGTGAGATTAACAGGCGTCGATACAAAAGTTCCGTCGGACGCTGTCACCTGAATGGTATGGGATACTGCGGACTCGTAGTCAATGGCAGCCTCTCCAGCTGCGGTCAGTGTAACGGCACCTGTACTGCTATTGATGGTAAAGTAACCATTATCATTGCCACTTGAGATTGCATAAGTGACAGGGTTAGGGCCATCAACATCAGTATGAGAAACAGAACCTACAGCAGTCCCGTCTGAACTGTCTTCATCAATCGCCAAGCCCGTTGCTATTGCGGTAGGAGCATTGGTATTCAGAAGGACAATATCACCACCAGCAGGATCGAAAGTAACCTGGATATCATCAAGCTGAACCTTGACAGGGTCATCGATATCAGACTTTCCGCCCAGTTTGGCTATGGCTTGATTGTATGTAAAAGTCCCTTGACCAGCCTTATCAAAATAAACGTAGTTACTATCTACGTTGAAATAGTCAGCAAGATCGTTGTAATCAAAGTCATCAGCAACAAAGGCGCTGATATCCAGAACATCCTGTTGCTCACTGTTTGATTTAAAGTCCCAGAGCGTGTCTACTTCATCATCATCAGCCAGTATGAATGTATCATTACCCGCACCACCCGCAATAAAGTCACGACCCGCTCCACCGGAAAGAATATCATCATCGGAACCACCATCCAGATAGTCTCGACCTACCCCACCTTTTAGAGTGTCATCACCATCTCGACCGTATAAATCCAGTCTCTGAGCTTCGCTGGATTCATAATCGCCCGTGCTTTTGTTGTAACCTCCGGATGTATCTGTAAACCCGGAGCCATCCAGAACATCATCACTGTCACCCCCAATGGCTTTTTCTATGCCACTAGCATGCATATCCAGCGTGACAGATTGTCCTGCACTCTCTTTTATTCTGGCGGTATCAAATCCAACTCCACCCTCAACAGCACCACTGGTTAAATCGAGGTTATCAATGAACAGCTTGTCATTACCCTCACCACCATAAAGAAAGTCAGCGCTTTTTGTACTGGCCAGAGCGTCACCATCCAGAATATCATCACCGGCATTACCATAAAGAGTGTCACTACCCTCACCGGCTTTCATCTTATCAGCAGTACTTTCACCTTGAATGGAACTAACAGCTTCATTCCGATTCAATTCAACACCTGAACCATCGGCAAGCTTTATACGAACAATGTTGTCTAAATCAGCTCTCTCACCAAATCTTGCTAACTGACTGTCTTCGTTAAAGTGAGCTTTACCTGTTGTATCTACAAAAACACCCTCGTCTGTGACTTTCAGATAGGAGTGAATATTTTGTGCAGTAACACTTTCAGGAAGAACTTCTTTCAGATCAAGGATGTCTCTATCACCACTTTTACTGGTAAAGTCATAGAGCATATCTGATTTGATTTCATCAGCACTGGACTCAAGTGACAACGCATATTCATCTTCACCACTACCACCAATCAGAAGGTTACGACCTTTACCCGCTTCAATACGGTCATTACCTTCACCACCATCAAGCATAGTGCCGTCATCATTACCACGAAGTGTGTCACGACCTTTACCACCGAAAAGCTCTACAGCATGATCTGCTTCGTCTGCTCTCTGTGCACTCCCTCTTGCAGCAACACTGGATGCATCGAGTAACTCATCACCTTCACCACCCAGAGCTTGCGTTAGGTTATGTTCATCCAGCTTGAAGTGAAAACGCTGTCCATCCTCACTGTTCAGGAATGCTTTCTTTCCGCCACCAGCTTGATCAAAAAGATCCAGACGCTGGCTTAATGCTTCTGTCGAAAGAAATGGATTATCGTCAGCCAGCTCAACACCCGCAGACTGAGTCCAATCAAACTGCACAACCACTTCATCTGAAATCTGAATAGCAATCTCATCACTGAAAGCGGGATTATCCTGGGCAAAAACAGCAACCAAATCTTCAGATGAAAACTCCCCTCCCCCTTCACTGTCTATGTAGACACCATCCTCTGTCACTTTAAGGTAATTAGAGATATTTTCAGCTGTTACGCCTGAAGGTAGGAGAGCACTGATATCAATAGTATCTTGTTGCTGGTTATTTGAAATAAACTTAAGCGTTTCAACAGATTCCGAATCTGCCAGAACATAGCGGTCATTGCCTTCACCACCATCATAATAATCTTCACCAGCCCCACCATTTAATACATCATCTCCAGCAAGCCCCATTAAATTGTCGGCTTGAACTGTCCCCATCATCGTATCCGCCATCGCTGTACCCGTAATGTCATTCAGCGATGTGGAAGCAACTTCATTCTCTGTAAGGCCGGTAATAGGAGTGTCTACATTGCTGTATCGATCAAACTGAATAACGGAAGTATCTGCAATCTGGACAGCAACTATGGCACTTAAAGGAGGATTGTTTGCAGCAAAGCGGGCAATCTGGTTTTCAGTAGAGAATTGTCCCTGACCCGCAGGATCAAGATAAACACCTTTATCAGTAACTTTTATATAGCTCTTCAAATTGCCTGAGTTAACATCACCAGAGACTAACTCGCTGATATCCAGGATATCCTGCTGGGTATTGTTTGACTTGAAGTGAAGGGTATCAATAGCATGATCAGAAAGAATATAACGGTCATTTCCTGCACCGCCGTTATAGATATCAGCACCCAACCCACCATCTAACGTATCATCGCCACTCATCCCGAAAAGATGATCAGCGCCATCTGTGCCATGCAATTCATCCGAAGATTGGCTACCAAAAATAGGTCTATTACCAGATTGTCCGTCCATAGATACTTCCCTTTACCTACAAATCTTTTTAATTCCCTAAATGCATATAAGCAGGAATAACACGAGCTACACCTGAAATTCAGACTAGATGGCAAGAAATAGAGGTCGCATAATAGATAGGAATATAAAGAGGGCTTGCTTGAAGCAAATTTGATTATAGAGGCGAAGTTTGGCGGAATTTGTCGCTTTATCCCGAATAAAGGCAGTTTATCCGGGACAGAAGCTACTACCAAGGTATGATGCTGAGAATCAACGTTTGAAACACGAAGATATTTGACTGCCAGTAAATCCCCTCTGCGCCAAAAAACGATACTGCTTCGATTTATCTTTGGTATTCAGGGGTTGCTCATCGCCAAACTTACGTCGTCTTTGCTCTTCCACCATCTCAAGCCAGAGATCATCATCATCCAGCAAGCATTCAGCTATTAGCTGACTTTCGAGTCCTTTCCTGAATAACTCAGAACGAATTCTGACCGGTCCATAGCCTTTTGCAGTTCGGGATCGAATAAAGCTTTCCAAAAAACGTTCATCGCTCTGGAGACCTTCTTCCCTCAACCGCTCAAGAGCTGGAGTTAGATCAGACTCTGGAAAGCGGAGTTTGAGTTTGCCTTCAAGCTCTCGAAAGCTATGTTCTCGACGTGCGAGCAAGTCCATAGCCGCACGCCGAATATCAGTATCAGTAATTTCCAAAACTTAGTCCGTCAGAAGTTCGTCCTGACGCTTGGCTTCAGATTTACCCGTTTCTTCAGGCTCAGGCTCGGCAGAACTAAGCAGCTCAGCACGAATTTGTCCCTCAATCTCTTCAGCAATTTTTGGATTATCAGTCAGGTACTGAGCAGCATTAGCTTTACCCTGACCAATTTTCGTTCCTTTATAGGAGTACCAGGCACCGGATTTTTCAACCAGCTTCTGCTTAACCCCAAGATCAATAACCTCACCCATATGGTAAATACCCTGACCATATAAGATCTGGAATTCTGCCTGACGGAAAGGAGGAGAAACCTTGTTCTTGACGACTTTAACCCGGGTCTCATTACCAATGATCTCATCACCCTGCTTAACCGCTCCGGTCCTGCGGATATCCAGACGAACTGAAGAATAGAACTTCAGTGCATTACCACCGGTTGTGGTTTCCGGGTTACCAAACATGACACCTATCTTCATACGAATCTGGTTAATGAAAATCACCAGACAGTTAGCTTGCTTGATAGAACCGGTAATCTTACGCAGAGCCTGAGACATCAAACGGGCCTGAAGACCTACATGGGAATCGCCCATGTCACCTTCAATTTCTGCTTTTGGAACAAGAGCTGCTACGGAGTCAACAACAATGACATCAACTGCACCTGAACGAATCAGCATGTCAGTAATTTCCAGGGCCTGTTCACCTGTATCAGGCTGAGAGACATAAAGGTCGTCAACATCAACGCCCAGCTTGCCAGCATACAGTGGATCCAGAGCGTGCTCAGCATCAACAAAGGCACAGGTAGCCCCTTGCTTTTGGGCTTCGGCAATCACACTGAGTGTCAGAGTGGTCTTACCAGAGGATTCTGGACCAAAAATTTCTACCACTCGGCCTTTTGGCAAACCACCTATACCCAGGGCAATATCCAGCTGAAGTGAGCCAGTAGAGATGGCCGGGATAGCTTCCTGCTTCTGGTCACCCATACGCATGACCGTGCCCTTGCCAAACTGACGATCAATCTGGCCCAGGGCCGCTGCCAATGCTTTCTTTCTGTTGTCATCCATTGTTCAGATCCACCTTTTAGTGCTGGCCACTCTTTCAACCAACGGTTGTAACCACTAAATCAAAATTAAAAACTTCAGATACTGTATATTTAAACACTATCTGTATATTTGTCCAGTATTTATCTGGAAATTGCATCCACAACTTTAATCAGACCATCCAGAGCCGCTTCAACAGCCTGCCTGCGCACCTGTTCCCGATCGCCGGGAAACAGGAATACTTCGGTACTGACTTGATTATCAAAACACCAGCCTATCCAAACAGTACCAACTGGCTTCTCATCTGTTCCACCTTCAGGCCCTGCAATGCCCGAGATAGAAACACTCAGTGGTACAGACAGATTCTTAACCGCTCCCAGTGCCATACATTCAACTACTGGCTGACTCACAGCCCCATAACGATTAAGCAGGGTAACAGGAACATCCAGAAACTTATGTTTCATGGCATTGGAGTAGCTGATAATAGCGCCTTCAAACCAGGATGAGCTGCCCGGTATGGAAGTAAAAACCTGACTGAGCCAGCCGCCTGTACAGGACTCTGCTGTTGCTACTTTCAAGTTTGCCGCCTGCAGCTTTACAGCCAGGCTCTTCAGCTTGCTTTCAAAATCTTTCGACATCAAATTAGCCTCTGGCTCCAGCACATTCAGACCTGATGAAACGTCTTTATCAGCGAAAAACCACTATGTTAACGCTTTAGATAAGCTAACCAAACAAGATTCCATGAATCCAACCACTCAATTGCTGTTAGCAGTAAGAAGGCTAAAGATAAACCATTGCCCCCATGAAAACAGCAGGCTTTTCATAGTAAAATGTCAGATTGTTTGTCAGCAACCTGAATTCAAGGCTTACCCTCATCTATGAGCCAGAGTAAAGATACCCAAAGTCAGCACACACCCATGATGCAGCAGTACCTGCGCATCAAGCAGCAGCACCGGGAACACCTGGTATTTTATCGCATGGGTGACTTTTACGAGCTGTTCTATGACGACGCCCGTAAAGCTGCCGAGTTACTGGATATCACACTAACAACCCGGGGACAGTCTGCCGGTGAGCCTATTCCCATGTCGGGCATCCCTTACCATGCAGTAGAAGGTTATCTCGCTCGACTGGTCAGGCTCCGTGTTTCAGTGGCTATATGTGAACAGGTGGGAGACCCAGCCACATCAAAAGGCCCTGTGGAAAGAAAAGTAGTCCGGATTCTAACCCCTGGCACCGTCAGTGACGAAGCACTGTTGGATGAAAGACAAGACAACCTCTTAACAGCTCTGAGTCGCTCAGAAGATCAGTTTGGCATTGCCTCCCTGGATATCAGTAGCGGCCAATTTACTGCTGTTGAAGTGAAGGGAGAAGAGGCCCTGCTGGCGGAAATTGAACGTATTAGCCCTGCCGAAATTCTTGTTAATGACAGTTTTGAATGGCCTGCCCAAATCACAGGGCGTCCTGGCACCATCAAACGTCCACCCTGGGATTTCGATCGTGACAGCGCCTACGAAGGACTCACACGACAATTCCAAACTAAAAACCTGCAAGGCTTTGGCTGCGAGTCTTTGACCATGGGTCTTGAGGCTGCAGGCTGCTTGCTGCAATACGCCAAAGAAACTCAAAGAACATCCCTGCCCCATATTCGCAGCATACAGCAGGAAATCAGAGAAGAAAGCGTCGTACTGGATGCCGCCAGTCGTAAAAATCTGGAGCTCACCCAAAATCTGAATGGCGGCAGAGACCACACACTGTTGTCGGTACTTGATAAAACAGCCACGGCCATGGGCAGCCGACTGCTCTCACGCTGGCTCAATCGCCCACTTAGAAACCTCAAGAAGCTGCAAAAACGTCAATCCATCATTTCAACATTAAAGTCAGGCTACCACTTCGAACAGATTCAACCATTATTGCGCGGAATTGGTGATATTGAGCGGATTCTGGCCAGGGTAGCATTAAAATCAGCACGTCCAAGAGACCTTGCACGCCTTAGAGATGCACTGAATCAACTTCCAGAATTGCAGGCAACTCTTGGTACGATCGACAACGAAGACATTCATAAACTGGCTGATGCTATCAGTGAACACCCTGAGGTTGCAGACCTGCTGACCCGTGCAATTATTGAAAACCCTCCCGTCATCATTAGAGACGGAGGCGTGATTGCAGAAGGCTACGACTCGGATCTGGATGAGTTCCGCGCCCTTAGCCAAAATGCGGGCGACTATCTTGTTGAGCTTGAGAGAAGAGAAAAAGAAAGAACGGGGCTGGCAAGTCTGAAAGTCGGTTTCAATCGGGTTCATGGATACTACATTGAACTCAGCCGAAGAGAATCTGATGATGCGCCAGTCGATTATATACGTCGACAAACTCTAAAGAATACCGAAAGGTTTATCACTCCCGAACTGAAAGAATTCGAAGATAAAGCTCTGTCCAGTAAAAGCAGAGCACTTTCCAGAGAAAAAGCTTTATACGACGAGCTGTTAGAGAAACTTCTGGAGGTATTGGGTCCACTCCAGGAAACAGCCATGAACATTGCTGAACTGGATGTACTGAATAACCTCTCAGAAAGGGCTGAAACGCTTAACTTCTGCCAGCCTGAACTCAGTACAACACCTGGCATTCATATAGAAGACGGGCGCCATCCAGTGGTTGAACAGGTGCTGACAGAACCCTTTGTTGCCAATAATGTTGCTCTGAATCCCGCCAGAAGAATGCTGGTCATTACCGGCCCTAATATGGGCGGTAAGTCGACATATATGCGACAGACAGCTCTGATCGTACTTCTGGCTCATGTTGGTAGTTTTGTACCTGCCAGTCATGCAAAGATGGGGCTTGTAGACAGAATCTTTACCCGGATAGGCTCATCGGATGACCTGGCTGGCGGTCGATCAACCTTTATGGTTGAAATGACAGAAACCGCTAATATTCTGCATAATGCAACCTCAAACAGTCTGGTATTGATGGATGAAATCGGTCGAGGCACCAGCACCTTTGACGGGCTTTCACTGGCATGGGCCTGCGCACACCACCTTGCAGACAGTGTTAAAGCTTTCACACTATTCGCAACACACTATTTTGAGCTGACTCAACTGCCTGAGGAGTGCAACTCGGTAGCCAATGTTCACCTGAACGCCACAGAACACGACGATAGAATTGTATTTTTACATTCTGTTCAAGAAGGTCCTGCCAGCCAGAGTTACGGTTTGCAGGTGGCTCAACTGGCCGGCGTTCCCAGAAATGTAGTGACTCAGGCACGATCCAGACTGCAACAACTTGAGGAAGGGTCGTCTGATCAGACTATGCTGCAAGCTTCAAACCACGCTACAACTGTGTGCGACGACAATCCCGTTCAAGCAGATATGTTTGCCGCTACTGAGCCACATCCTGCAGTCGATGCGATCAAGGATCTTGATCCAGATAACCTGTCTCCAAGACAAGCTCTGGAACTCTTATATGATCTGAAGACAATGACTGCAAAAAACTGACTATGCTCATAACTGCTTGAACTACTACCTTAGAGACAATACTGGTAGACTTGTCGCCTCGACTGGTTGCACTGCTTAGCAACCAGTCAGGGATAAGCGAGTAGAAATGTCATTTTCTGATGGTGACATTTCATAAATGTATTGTGACTGACTTATCATCAGCCTGAACAAACGGAGTGTAACCATCATGACTTTCGTAGTGGGTGAAAACTGCATCAAGTGCAAATACACCGATTGCGTGGAAGTGTGTCCCGTAGATTGCTTTTATGAGGGGCCTAACTTTCTGGTTATCCACCCGGACGAATGCATCGACTGTGCCCTCTGCGAACCTGAGTGCCCTGCCAACGCGATCTTCTCCGAGGATGAAGTACCTGAAGATCAGCAGGAGTTTATAGAGCTCAATGCAGTACTCGCTGACGTCTGGGAAAACATTACCGAAAAAACCGATGCCCTGCCTGACGCAGAAAAATGGGACGGTGTAAAAGGTAAGCTGGAACACCTGGAACGCTGATATCCGGGTATCCATCATTGAGAGAAGCCATTGATCCAACCTCAAAAGACTGGTTCAGAAACTTCTCCATAAAAAAAGCCATGACCCCAAGATCATGGCTTTTTTGTTTTGCCTCAGCGAAGCTTAACTGAACAGCGACTCTCCAGATAACCCCTGCTTTTCCAAAATGGATCTCAAGCGCTTGAGGGCTTCCACCTGAATTTGTCTCACCCGCTCTCGGGTCAAGCCAATTTCCTTGCCAACCTCTTCAAGCGTGCTGGTCTCATAACCCCTCAAGCCGAATCTGCGAGCAACCACTTCACGCTGTTTTTCAGATAACTCACCCAACCATTTATCCAGACTGTCATTAAGATCCAGATCCTGAAGCAATTCAGCTGGATCAGATTCTTTCTCGTCTGAAATCGTATCAAGGATGGATTTGTCAGAGTCAGGACCCAGCGGCGTATCAACCGAAGTAACACGTTCATTCAGCCCCAACATTCTTTTCACATCATCTACCGGCTTATCCAGCAGCTGTGCAATTTCTTCAGGAGTCGGATCATGATCCAGCTTTTGAGTGAGCTCACGAGCAGCCCTGAGATAAACGTTCAACTCTTTGACAACATGAATAGGCAGACGAATAGTACGTGTCTGATTCATAATTGCCCGTTCGATCGTCTGACGAATCCACCAGGTAGCGTAAGTTGAAAAACGGAATCCACGCTCTGGATCGAACTTTTCAACGGCCCTGATTAAGCCCAGATTACCTTCCTCAATCAAGTCGAGAAGGGTCAGTCCACGATTAACGTAACGTCTTGAGATTTTCACCACCAGCCGCAGGTTACTCTCAATCATACGACGCCTGCCTGCTTCAACTCCGCGACGGGCAAGACGTGCATAATGAACTTCTTCCTCTGGTGTTAACAGAGGAGAAAATCCTATCTCATTGAGGTAGAGCTGCGTGGCATCAATTGACTTATAGAAGCCATCATCATCTCGACGAGCCCTACTATAATCTGACGCACTGGGTGTTACAGGCTGTTGCGCCGCCGGTTCTTTTTCTTCGACTTCTTCGTTGATTTCAGAATCCAGCGCCATATCAACTTCACCCTTTCCCTGGGTAAAATCCTCAGCAAAACTGCTTTGCTCTGAGTTTTCCCTCTTCGCTGCCATAAGAGTCAGTCCTATCCGAAAGCCCCACTGTCTGTCGAACAACCAACTGGTAGTTGGGTCGACACCCGTGAGATCCCTCTACCGACACCGCACTAAGAAATCAGCGTTTTGGCAGGAATCGCATCGGGTCGACCGGTTTGCCATTATGCCGAATTTCAAAATGCAGCTTAGGCTCTGTCGTTCCTGTAGAACCTATTTCGGCTATCTTCTGGCCTGCTTTAACTGAGTCTCCTTCACGCACAAGCAATTCCTTATTGTGAGCGTAAGCGCTCAGATAGCTATTGTTATGTTTCATAATGATCAGCTTGCCGTATCCAGCGAGTTCGCTACCGGCATACACCACTTCACCAGTGGCAGCTGCACTTACAGGCTCTCCCAAATTGCCTCTGATATCAATCCCTTTGTTCAGCCCGTTGGCATTGCTGTATATCTGTACCACTTTTCCCTGGGCAGGCCAGTGCCAGCTTAAAGCCTTGGATGATGGTTCCGGCTTCCGATAAACCGGAGCTGGTGCTTTTTTAACCACCGACGGCTTAGGTGTGTAGGAAGGTTTGCTTGTTTTCGAGCTTGGTGAACGAGAAACATACCTTGAAGCCGTTAGATTGACATGCTGGCCAGGATAGATGGTATAAGGTGAACGTATTCCATTTATTGCTGCTAACTCTTTGTAATCTCGACTATAAAGCCAAGCAATGGAAAAGAGCGTTTCACCATCGCGGACAATATGACTGCCACTGGTCACCTTGGGTGGTAATCTGAGCTCTTTAACCTGAACAGAAGAAGGGTCATGAGAGCAGCCAGCCAGCAAGAGAAATATTGCAGCCAAACACATTATTCTTGAGCAAACACTCAAATTAAAATTTAGCTCAAGATCACTGTTTGTCATTCACTCTGCTCCACACTTACCCCCTGAGGCGCCCCTCACCATATAATATATTCGGATATATTTAAATTTGCTTAATCTAAAAAAATATATCAAAGGAAGTAACATCACCTATATTTGATCGCTTTTTTACCAAAATTCGAACACCCAGCCCAACACCTACCCATCACTATGCAAATTAACGAATTTCCGGGGCAATTCTTTACTAAAAAATGGCTAAACCGCAAAGGCTCCCTCCCCCTGTAAAACTGTAATTTCATGACTCTGTTGAGCTAGGAGTCTGCCGGACTTAAGACAATTTCGGCCTAAATACCAGAAAGAACGGCCTAATTATTCGATGAATTCGATTAAATAGGTCAACTATTCGCACGAATCCATCGAATAATTTGACTCGTTCTGCTGAAATTTATGCTCGAAAGCATAAGTCCGACAGGCTCCTAGACCCTTTTAAGATCACAACCAAACCATACTTCTGTATATTATTTCAAACCGCAAAAAAAGGATGGTGAAAGCCGATGAAGACCAAGCTCAATTGATGGCGAGGCAATCTGCAGTTCACTTTTCAATATCTAATTAGAAATTAAAAGAAAAGCCCATTAATAACAGTTAATGAGCTTCTACTGACAGGGTAGTGTTGGAACCAGAAATCAGTCTTCAGATAAACGACTTCCAAATTTTTCCAGCATAACTACCAGAAAAATAGCTAACAACATGACGACAATGGACGGCAATAGATAAGCAGACTGCCCAGAGAGGGCTTCATACGCCCAGGGAGAGATATTACGTTCCAGGAAAGGAACTTCCTGACCCGAACTGTTTATCCTTGTCTCAAGGGTTTCTTTCCATGGCCAAACCTTACCAAGCGCACCTAACATCAATCCCGTTAAGAGAGAAAGCGCCAGATCACGATGATGCTTTAAAAGCCATGAAAGAACATGAGAAAAAGTTAACAACCCGACGACACAACCGGATCCAAAGATGGCAAGAACAACAACATCAAAACTTTTTACTGCCGCCAGAACCGCTGGATAAAGCCCCATAAGCAGCAAAATAAAGCTACCTGAAATACCGGGAAGAATCATGGCAGAGATAGCTATGCATCCAGCAAAAAACAACATCAGGTAAGAAGGCGTAAGACTGGTAGGTGTTAAAGTACCAATAAAATAAGAAACCCCGCAACCCACTATCAGAAGCACTCCTGAGATAGCACTCCAATGCTTGATCTGTTTCAGCATATGAACACCAGACACCAGAATCAGACCAAAAAAGAAAGACCAGATCAGTTCAGGATAGCTCTCCAGAAGGAAGGTAATAAGATGGGCAAAACTCAGGATGCTAAATAGAATCCCGCCAAACAGAAAAACAAGAAAGTTACCGTCAATATATTTCCAACAAGAGGCAATACCTTCTGACTTCAACCTGACCAACAAAGCTGGATTAATACTTTTCAAAGCATTCAGTAAGCGATCATAAATACCGGTGATAAAAGCAATGGTTCCACCCGATACTCCCGGCACAACATCAGCGGCACCCATCGCTATTCCCCTGAGCAGAATGCCCAGGCCTTCTTTCATTTGTGACATGATCCAACCTGTCTTATTCTGTTAAGGGAGATTCAGTGCAATAGGTTTGCTGATCACTACCCGAATTATTGATAGCTTTAGAATATTACTGTGACATACCTGAAGCATTATTTCTGTATTCCAGCGAGCAATGGAACAAAACGAACGGCTTCAAGACTCTCCCTCTTGAATGCATTGCCCTGACGGGTAATCAGTAATAAATCCTGCACACCTCTGTCCCCCACAGGAATGATAAGCCGACCACCGTCTTCTGAGAGCTGCTGCAACAACTCTTCGGGTATCTGATCCGGGGCAGCCGTGACCATAATGCCATCAAAAGGGTCCATAACAGGCCAGCCCATCCCCCCATCACTGAGTTTGAGTTGAGCATTTTTGATAGAAAGCGTCCTCAAAAGCTTCCTGGCCCGTTCATGCAAAGGTTTAATTCGCTCTACCGAGTACACTTTTTTTACCAGAGGAGACAGCACCGCCGTCTGATAGCCGGAGCCTGTGCCAATCTCAAGCACTCTTTCCAATGGACCGGCCGCCAGCAAAGCCTCTGTCATTCTGGCAACAATATAGGGCTGTGAAAGCGTTTGCCCATATCCTATAGGCAAGGCTGTATCTTCATAAGCCCGATGGGAAAGCGCCTCATCAACAAACAGGTGTCTTGGCGTATTCCGAATGACATCCAGCACTTCCAGAGAACGAATCCCCTGGTCCTTGAGACGAGTAATCAATCGATCCCGAGTTCTTCGGGAGGTCATCCCAATCCCATGAATATCTACTTTATTCATTTCAGTCACCCAGCCATTCACTGAGCTGGGATAATGTCGCATGGTGCGTCTGATCGTATTGCAAGGGCGTTACCGAAACATAACCTTCCGCTATCGCATGAAAATCTGTCCCCTCACCGGCGTCCTGCTCTTTGCCAACAGGCGCAATCCAATAGGCCGGCTTGCCCCTGGGATCAAATACCTTAACCGGCTTTTCCGCTCTTTCCCGGTGACCCAGGCGAGTGACAGCAACCCCCTGTAGTTCGTTGTATGACAAATCAGGGACATTAACATTCAAGATGGTTCCAGCGGGCAAGGATTGCTGACCCAGCTTTAGAATTAAATCCCTAACCACGCGCCCAGCAGTAATAAAGCCCTGCTCACCTTTACCACAAGCCGAAACAGCAATAGCAGGCTGGCTCATGAAACGACCTTCCAAAGCAGCTCCAACCGTTCCTGAATAGAGCACATCATCACCAAGGTTTGCACCATGATTGATACCGGAAACAACAATATCCGGCTCATAATCCAACAGAGCATTTACAGCGAGATGGACACAGTCAGCCGGCGTGCCATCGACACTGTGAAAGCCATTCGGATGCTCCGTTACTCGAAGTGGTCGTCCAAGTGTCAGGGAGCTACTCAGGCCGGAACTGTTTCTGTCCGGTGCAATAACGATTCGTTCGCCAGTACCTTCCAGCGAATTGAAGAGTGTCGCCAACCCGAAAGCTGCAACACCATCATCATTACTCAGCAGTATTCTCATCAAATCGTCCCTCAATACACTCCAACACTTCCCTCAGAACTGCTGTTGCAAAGCAGCCTTTTGGCAGAGAAAACTCAAGCTGCAAAATATCACCTTCCAACCATTGCCAGCTCATACCATTCGGTATCAGTCTGATAGCCCTTCTCTCCTGCTTCAGCCCCTCTTTCTCCAAACCTTCAGTCAACAGCAGATTACGCCCAGCAATGTCTTCTTCCATCTTTCTGCAATCCGAGCTGGAAAGCAACTCTCCGCGCCCCCACAAAGGTGCTGTAAGGGAAACTTCTCCGGAGCGAATTCTGGCCATCAAGAGATCATCATGATCACGTAGAATGAGACTACCACTGTCCTGAAAACCCGGAACATCCCCATCCTGGTAACTTAGCCAGCTCTGTTTTTCCACTCTTTCTGCCACAATCTGATTAAAGAGCCAGGAACGAGCGGCAGACAGATACATGGATCGCTTGTTTCTGTGAGCCCTGAAGCTTCCTGAGAACATCAACAGTGCACGATCAATATTAATGCCTTCATGACCAAATCGCTGCTCACCAAAATAGTTTGGAACACCTTGTTGCGAGACCTGATTCAGGCGAGTATCGAGAGACTCTTTAGAAGCACCAACCTCTCTCAGCGTGATCAAAAAGCGATTGCCCTTTAGTGCGCCTGTTTTCAGCTTCTTGCCATGACGCGTGGCAGAAATTATGACCAATGATTCACTGTTCAGCTCTGACCATTCCGGTGAATCCTGACCTGGTAACCAAACACTGAACCACTGACGTGTTACACCATGTCGATCCTTCCGCCCGGCATAGCTGACAGCAGAGCGCTTGACGCCGGCAAACCTGGCAAGCTGACCTGCTACCCAGTCAGTATTCTCTCCGGTTTTCTGTACATTAATGTAGGCGTGCTCACCCTCGCCATCAGGCTCAAACGGCAGCTCTTCTTCTACAATAAAGTCTTCAGGCAAAGACTTGAACTGACATTGACCTAATGGCCCACCCCAGGCAAAAGCCCAGGCAGGCGTATAAGAAACTTGATTCATTAAAAACAATCTTGTGTGAAAGGCTGGTTACCCTGAGTTCAGGATAAACACAACAAGCCAGAAACCTAAAACTTCTGGTATTAAAAGAGACCTTAGTCGTGAGATATCAAAGCGTATTAAGCAACTTGGACGTTCCCAGCAAAACCACAGCATGGACTGCAATTCCCTCTTTACGTCCGGTATAACCGAGCTTTTCCGTCGTTGTTGCCTTTACATTGACAACATTAAGTTCAACCTGAAGATCTTTGGCCAGATTTTCACGCATGCACGGAATATGAGGTGCCATTTTGGGGGCCTGAGCTACGATCGTGCTATCAACATTGATGACGTGAAAACCATTCTCGTGAATCAGAGCAACTACATGACGCAAGAGTTGCCGGCTATCAATGCCTTTATATTTGGGGTCTGTATCCGGAAAATGCTGACCAATATCACCTAAGGCCGCTGCACCTAACAATGCGTCACATACTGCATGCAAAAGCACATCACCATCTGAATGCGCCAGCAGGCTGTGACTGTAGTCGATATTGACCCCACCCAGAATGACTTGACTACCCGTTGCTGCTTCATCGGAAAATCGATGAACATCAAAACCGTGACCTATTCGCATCATACTGTCTCTATCAGTTTGGCTTGCTGTTGAATGTAGAGGGCAGCAAGCGCTAAATCAGCCCCACGGGTCACCTTGATATTGTCACTGTGTCCCTCGACCATCAGAGGCTTAAAGCCAGCATACTCTATAGCACTGGCCTCATCGGTTACTGGCATCTCATCATCAAGCGCTTTTTTGAGGGCTTCATAAAGCAACTTCATTCTGAACATTTGAGGTGTCAGCGCATGCCACAACGTCTCCCTGTCCACCGTTTCTGTGACCTCACCCGCTGAAGAGGTCCGTTTCATGGTATCCCTCACTGGCATACCAAGCAGGCCACCGATGCTATGATCTGTCAGCTGCTTGACCAGCCACTCCAGATCAGAATGCCTGATACAGGGTCTGGCAACATCGTGTACCATGACCCAGTCTTCAGCATCAGCCAGCTCAGACAGAGCCTTAAGACCATTTAAAACAGAGTGATATCGTTCCTCTCCACCCTGTACGAGCATAATGCGTGAATCCCTGAGTAGCTCGATATCCTTGTAATACTCATCTTCTGCACCAATCACTACGATCAACTTCTCAAGGGTTTTGTAGCTCAGAAGTCTTTCCAGCGTGTGCTCCATCAAGGTACGACCGTGAATCTCAAGATACTGCTTGGGAACATTACTCTGCATTCGACGACCAACGCCTGCTGCAGGAACAATAGCCCAAAAACGGGTTTTATGAGGGTTTCTCGCAGTACTCACATTGCCACCTACGAAAGGTCATCAGGGACCTGCTTTAAACAGACTGGCACAGAAAAAAGAGACTGTACCTGTCAGAAAATCCATTCAGCCCATCAATCATAAATCAGATAAAACGTTTCATCTTTTCTGATCATGCCAAGATCAAGACGAGCCTGCTCCTCCAGAGTTTGCAGACCATTCTGCAACTCAATCACTTCGGTAGCGAGCAGACGGTTACGACGGTAAAGTCGGTCATTTTCCCTGCTCTGCAGATCAATCTGATTCTTGATCGCTACCATTTCGGCCACACTGCCCTCCCCCATCCAAAGTTGGATCTGAAGAGCTACCAGTGCCAGTAGCAATAAGGTATGCACCAGCTTACGCATCTGAAATTCTCATTGTTTGCAGCAATTGAGTCTATCAAAGCCTGAAAAGTGTGCCCACGAGGAAAATGAAAAAAATCAGTATATATGAGACCGCAGATGGTATTGAAGGAAATCAGGGCGAGAATCCAAATAAAAAAAGGGAGGCCGAAGCCCCCCTCTTGTATCACGCTATCGAGATAACGTATCAGGCACGCTTGAATTCAGCGAGACCACGGTATGGAGCCTTGGCACCCAGCTCTTCTTCGATGCGCAACAGCTGGTTGTACTTGGAGACACGGTCAGAACGACACAGGGAACCGGTCTTGATCTGGCCTGCCGCAGTACCTACTGCCAGGTCAGCAATAGTAGCGTCTTCAGTTTCACCGGAACGGTGAGAGATAACAGCTGTGTAACCCGCGTCTTTAGCCATCTTGATAGCTTCCAGAGTTTCGGTCAGGGAACCGATCTGGTTGAACTTGATCAGAATGGAGTTAGCAACACCTTTCTCGATACCTTCTTTCAGGATCTTGGTATTGGTTACAAACAGGTCATCACCGACAATCTGGATCTTGTCACCCAGAATATCTGTCTGGTACTTGAAGCCGTCCCAGTCAGATTCGTCCAGACCGTCTTCGATAGAGATGATTGGATATTCTTCAGTCAGCTTGGCCAGGTAGTCAGAGAACTCATTGGAGGAGAAGATCTTGCCTTCGCCTTTCATGTTGTACTGACCGTCAACGTAGAATTCAGAAGCTGCACAGTCCATAGCCAGAGTAATGTCAGTGCCCAGTTTGTAACCAGCCGCTTCAACCGCTTCCTTGATGACAGCCAGAGCGTCAGCATTGGATGCCAGGTTTGGAGCAAAACCGCCTTCATCACCTACAGCTGTATTCAACCCCTTGGCAGAGAGAACTTTCTTCAAAGCGTGGAATACTTCAGCACCCATACGCAGACCTTCAGAGAAAGTCTTGGCAGCTACTGGCTGAACCATGAACTCCTGAATATCTACGTTGTTGTCTGCGTGCTCACCACCGTTCAGGATGTTCATCATGGGAACAGGCATGGTGAACTGACCGGAAGTACCGTTCAGGTCAGCAATGTGCTGGTACAGTGGAATTTTCTTGTCAGCAGCAGCGGCTTTGGCAGCAGCCAGAGAAACAGCCAGAATAGCATTGGCGCCCAGAACACTCTTATTTTCTGTGCCATCCAGCTCAATCATAGCCAGATCCAGACCACGCTGATCAGCAGCGTCACGGCCCAGCAGAGCTTCACGAATTGGGCCATTGATGTTGCCTACGGCTTTAAGGACACCCTTGCCCAGATAGCGAGACTTGTCTCCATCACGCAGCTCCAGAGCTTCACGAGAGCCTGTAGAAGCACCGGAAGGTGCTGCGGCACGACCCATGGCTCCTGATTCCAGAATAACGTCTGCTTCTACAGTTGGGTTACCGCGAGAATCCATGATTTCGCGGCCTTTGATTTCAACAATTTTCGCCATGATAGCTTTCTCTCTACACAAATGCCGATAGCCAACGAAAAATACTTTGCATCACCCAAATATTTGAAAACAGCAAGACAAAATATTTTTCATAATACAATCGTCTATGAAGGGAAATATGCTCGATAGTTCGAGCCATGAGGGATCATTCTGCAGGCCATTGAATCTTCAGGCTTTCATCTGTTGAATCAACGGTCCCAGCCTGATTGGATAATAGTACTAACACAAGGACGCAATGCCATTATCCAATGGGACTGTTTTCTGCTTTCCCCAACGTTACGATGCGGCCACTATACCAACTCCGAGCGGGTTATCAACTATTGCAAATAGCAACACCGAGAACGCAGAAATTAACATATGAATTCACCCTAACCTCTTGCTATCACAGTGATGATAAGCAATGAACACTTCCGAAAAATGACAGCTCTCCATTCAAGACCGAGCTTCAAAGCCTAAGAATTACATAGATCACAATATAGAAATCATAATGACAGTTTGCTGATACAAAAAAACCGCCCTAACGGACGGTTTTTTTGTAATCAAATAGAACCAACTCAGTGAGTATCCAGTTCTGGTAGCGATTTAACCAGATCATCTATAGCCTTGATTTGACTCAGAAAACCTTCAAGCTGAGATAAGCGCAGAGCAGAGGGACCATCACAGCGGGCAGAATCCGGATCAGGATGAGATTCCAGAAACAAACCTGCCAGACGTGTAGACATACCTGCAAGAGACAACTCAGTCACCTGATGACGACGACCACCAGAAGCAGCCCCCATAGGATCTCTACACTGCAGCGCATGAGTAGCATCAAATATGACCGGAGACTGACCACTGACTTCCTTCATGGTACGAAAGCCCAGCATATCCACCACCAGGTTATCGTAACCAAAAGACGAGCCCCGCTCACAGAGAATCACCTTCTCATTGCCTGCCTCAGCAAACTTGTCAACGATATTACCCATCTGCGAAGGACTCAGGAACTGAGGTTTCTTCACATTAATCACTGCACCCGTTTTGGCCATGGCATACACCAGATCAGTCTGACGCGCCAGAAAAGCCGGGAGCTGTATTACATCAGCCACTTCAGCAACAGGCTGGCACTGATGCACTTCGTGCACATCAGTTATAACTGGCATACCAAAGGTCTCTTTCAACTCCTGAAAGATCTTCAGACCTTCTTCCATACCCGGACCACGGTATGAGTGTATGGAAGAGCGGTTAGCCTTATCAAAGGAAGCCTTGAAAATATAGGGAATACCCAGCTTCTCTGTAACAGACACATAATGCTCAGCCACCTTCATGGCCATGTCACGGGATTCCAGAACATTCATACCACCAAACAGTACAAAAGGCCTGTCATTGGCTACCTGGATACTTCCTACCGCAACCACTTTCTGCTCAGACATACTCTACCCTCAATCCTGTTGAGCCTGGTAATCCAGCGCAGCTTCAATAAATGATTTGAACAGTGGATGACCATCCCTTGGTGTAGAAGTAAATTCCGGGTGGAACTGACAAGCCACAAACCACGGATGCTCTTTCACTTCGACCATTTCTACCAGGGCATTGTCTTCAGAACGACCTGAAATCACCAGACCGGAGTTCTCAAGAGGCTCCAGATAATTATTGTTCACCTCATAACGATGACGATGACGCTCAGTGATGACATCAGAACCGTATGCTGCATGAGCCAGCGTTTCTGGCTGAACATTACAGTTCTGGGCACCCAGCCTCATAGTTCCACCGAGGTCAGACGCTTCTGTACGGGTCTCAACAGCACCTTCAGAAGACAACCACTCAGTAATAAGACCTATTACCGGATGTTCTGCATTCTGATCAAACTCAGAACTGTTGGCGCCTTCCAGGCCTGCAACGTTACGAGCATATTCAATAACAGCCACCTGCATACCCAGACAGATACCCAGATAAGGTATCTTTTGCTCACGGGCATGGCGAACGGCCTGAATCTTGCCTTCAACACCACGATGCCCAAAGCCACCCGGTACCAGAATGGCATTAACACCTTCCAGACGACTCAGTCCTTCCTGCTCAAGCAGTTCAGAATCGACATAACGGATATTCACTTTGGTGCGGGTCTTGAGACCGGCATGGCGTACCGCTTCAATCAAGGATTTGTAGGCATCAAGAAGTTCCATGTATTTGCCCACCATGGCAATGGTCACTTCTTTTTCTGGATGGGTGTCACGATCAACAACATCAGCCCATTCGGATAGATCAGCTGCAGGTGTATCCAGACCGAACTTCTCTACAACAATCTGATCCAGACCCTGCTCATGCAGCATCTGTGGAATACGGTAGATAGTATCTGCATCTTCCAGTGAGATAACAGCACGCTCTTCTACGTTGGTGAATAGAGAGATCTTGCGACGGGCTGACGCCTCGATAAACTGCTCGCTGCGGCACACCAGAATATCTGGCTGAAGACCAATAGAACGCAACTCTTTAACAGAGTGCTGAGTAGGCTTGGTCTTTGTTTCACCGGCTGTTTTGATGTAGGGCACCAGGGTCAGGTGCATCAACAAGGCTCTGGAAGAACCCAGCTCCACCTTCAACTGGCGAATGGCTTCAAGGAAAGGCTGGGACTCAATGTCACCTACGGTACCACCGATTTCAACCATGGCAATGTCTGCATCACCGGCACCCTGAACAACACGGCGCTTAATCTCATCGGTGATATGAGGAATAACCTGTACTGTACCGCCCAGATAGTCACCACGACGTTCTTTACGCAGTACGTCCTGATAAACCCTGCCAGTGGTAAAGTTGTTACCCTGCTTCATGGTTGTGCGCACAAAGCGCTCATAATGGCCCAGATCGAGGTCGGTCTCAGCGCCATCTTCAGTAACAAAGACTTCACCGTGCTGGAACGGGCTCATAGTGCCTGGATCAACGTTGATGTAGGGATCCAGTTTGAGCATCGTAACCTTAAGACCACGAGCCTCAAGGATAGCTGCGAGGGAAGCCGATGCGATGCCTTTGCCCAATGAGGAAACAACACCGCCCGTGACGAAAATATAACGCGTCATTAGTATCTGCTGACTCTTAATGCGGGGTGAAAAAATGAATACTCAAGATGGGAGATCAGGATACCAAAATCACTGCTAAACGTAAAACAGATACTGCAAAAATACCGAGAAAGTTCTGTCCTGCCCCAAAATCCCACCTCGAGAAAAATAGATAACGAATGTACGATCATCAATCTGGCCAGTCAAAAATCAGGGCTTCCAGATCAATTGATACCCTTGCTTTGCCTCACAGCCATATTTTTCAGTCACGAAAACACCGGGCAAAGCCACCAGCTCATCCTCATAAAAAACAAAAGGAATAATCTCCCTGACCCAGGGAGGCACCTGATAGTCCTGCAGCCAGCGTTTGATGGTTTTACGCCCTCTCCGCCCCTTAGCAGCCACTTTGAGTCCAGATGGCAGCTGAGATCGACTCAAGACCTTCACCCCTGCAGCCGGGAGAGAAACACCGCCACAAGGCTCAACTGAAAGAACGCCTCCGGAACAAGGCAATGGAAGTCTACTCTGCTCTTGCCAGTTCCAAATCACTTCATCCGCCGGCTCACTCTCTGCCGACTTGGGAACAAGTACCAGCTTTCCTGAAAACCTGCGCAACTGAAAAGACTCAATGTCAACAATAGGATCCGCACCTTCACTGGCATTGATCAGATCACCGAACACGCTCTGAAGACGCACCCTGTCTGGCATATTCACACCATGATTAGCCAACCAGAATCGAACAACTCTGCGAGCAGAAGCATCATCCAGTTTCTCGAGAGCCTCAATATCAATAATCTTTCGACTGCCCCATAAACGGGAAGGAGGAGCCTGAATGATTACCTGAGCCTGTCTTTCAGTCTGCTTCAAGAGCAAATCATTGGCCTCAGTAACATCTTCAGAGAAACGAGCAAGACGAGTAGCTACACCAGGCCACTGGGCTTCGATCTGGGGCATTAGATTGTGACGAATGAAATTTCGACGAAAGCGCTGGTCAGTATTCGAGTCATCTTCGACATAAACAAGCCTGTTATTTTTTGAATATTTTTCAATAGCTTGACGACTAATATTCAACAAAGGCCTTAACAAATAACCATGACCTAACTTTCTGCTGACAGACATACCGGCAACACCATCAAGCCCACTTCCACGCAGCAATCGAAACAGAACCGTTTCTGCCTGATCATCCTGATGGTGCCCCATCAACAAATAACCGCCCTCAGGCAAATATTCTTCAAAGACCGCATATCGCGCTTCTCGTGCCTGACGCTCTATATCAGATGAGTCTTCAATAGACACCCGCACCACTTTCAAAGGAACATCCCACTGCGAGCACAACCCCTTACAATGATCAGCCCAGCGATCTGCATTAACACTTAAACCATGATGAATGTGGAGCGCGGTAAGAGATTTAATCAGCCCCTGCTGCTTAAGAGAAACCAGCAGGTGGAGGAGGACAGTGGAATCAACGCCACCGCTATAGGCAACCGTCAACGGTTGCCCAGCAATGGCTTCAATCTGAGAGAAAAGGTATTGCCGCAGAGGCTGCTCAGTCATCAGACCGCGCCGTAATCCCTGATACGCTTGTAACGGCTTTCAATCAAAGCATCAGCGTCCATGGATTCCAGTTTCTGAAGCTCTTCCTCCAAAGCCTTACCCAGAGCCGTTGCCATGATTTCTGGATGACTGTGAGCACCACCCAGAGGCTCATCAACTAAACGATCTACCAGCCCCAGCTCTTTTAAGCGCCCAGCGGTCACACCCATTGCCTCCGCAGCTGTCGAGGCATACTCTGACTTCTTCCAGAGAATAGAAGCACACCCCTCTGGAGAAATAACAGAATAGATAGAGTTCTTGAGCATCAGTAGCTGATCACAAACACCAATAGCCAGAGCACCACCGGAACCCCCTTCACCAATGACGGTAGAGATAATGGGCACTCTCAGACGGGACATCACGGCCAGGTTATAAGCAATAGCTTCACTCTGACCACGCTCTTCAGCACCGATACCGGGATAAGCGCCCGGTGTATCAATAAAGGTCATGATCGGCATTTTGAAACGCTCAGCCATTTCCATCAAACGGCAGGCCTTACGATAGCCTTCAGGCTTTGGCATACCAAAGTTACGCAGTACTTTTTCTTTGATTTCGCGGCCTTTCTGATGGCCAATAATCATCACCGGACGACCATTAAAACGAGCAATACCGCCCACAATGGAAGGATCGTCAGCAAAGTGCCTGTCACCGTGAAGCTCATCAAACTCCGTAAACAGGTGCTGAACATAATCCAGTGTATAGGGACGACGGGGATGCCTGGACAACTGTGCCACCTGCCAGGCAGAAAGATCAGAAAAGATCTGCTCAGTCAGGGTCTTGCACTTGTCCTGCAGGCGGCTGATTTCATCAGTAATATTCAGTTCGGCATCGCTGCTGACCAGTCTCAGCTCTTCGATCTTTGCTTCCAACTCAGCGATCGGCTGTTCAAAATCCAGATAGTTCGGGTTCATAGATTCCACTTCAAGCGTTCAGCATCAGCAATACAATGACAAAGGCCAGTCGGTTTCTCTGGAATTAAACAGCCCACCCCAATGAACCTGATCTGACGCATCGTACGGAAGCTTTGAGCAAATTCACAAAGCTTCAGGCGCTAAATAATCAAAAATGCCTATATCAAAAGAAAAGCAATCTACAGCAGCTGGTTTCAAGCACCTGAGCAGAAACTGCTTTTCACATAAATTTGTCAAGAAAAATACGTAAAAGCGATCAATATGTCGAGTTAAAAAGCGTAAGCGTCCGTTACTGATACTCTACTTTCGCTGATTCCTTGCCCAGCCACTGCCTTAATCCGAGCACCAGTTCATCACTTGGACTGACATTCCATTGTTCGCCCAATTGAACACTGGCAGAGGCATCCTCACGGAAGTAATTAACTTGAACCGGTAATCGCCCGGGGTGCTGTCCCAGCAACCCAGACATTTTGGAATGGAACTCCCGATCAACCTGCTGACTGCTCAAATCCACCAGCAGCCGCCGGGCATAGTAGCTTCGGGCATCTATCAGGTTCATCGCTTTCTTGGTTCGAACCTTCAAACTGCCAGAGTAATCATCAAAGCTGACTTCCCCTTCAAACACGATCACCGTATCCATTTTAATCAGGGCCTGACACTGTTCAAAGACGTCCGCGAAGATAGACACTTCGATTCGACCAGTACGATCATCCAATGTTACAAAACACATCTTGTCGCCGCGTTTGTTCTTCATAACCCTCATGGCCACAACCAGCCCGGCAATATTCTGGCTCTCGCCTCTGGCAGGCTGAAGATCACGAATACGGTTACGGATAAAGTGCTTTATTTCATGCTCATATTCATCAATGGGATGACCGGTAAGATAAAGACCAAGCGTATCCTTCTCCCCACTCAACCGGACTTTATCTGTCCACTCCTCGACCTTTTGATACTTGTCGTAGACATTTTCTTCGCCTGCCGGAACCAGTGCTCCAAAAAGATCACCATGACCCGAATCGAAACTTTTAGCCGCCTGATCAGCAGCTTTCATAGCTTCAGGCTGACTGACCTCAAGCACAGCACGGTTAAAGTTGTATTTAGACTTCTTACCTGGAATGGGGCCCAACAGATCAACAGCACCGGATCGAATCAGAGCTTCCAGCACACGCTTATTAATACTCTTGGCATCCACACGCTCACAGAAGTCGAAGAGATCCTTGAACGGCCCACCAGCCTTTCTCGCCTCAACGATCGACTCAATGGGTCCTTCACCCACCCCTTTGATCGCTCCCAGGCCATAAACAATATGGCCATCATCGTTAACACCGAACATATAGTCGCCACTGTTCACATCCGGTGGCAAGACTGTGAGTTCCATCTCACGACACTCTTCAATAAAGGTCACCACCTTGTCGGTGTTCTGCATATCCGAACTCATAACCGCAGCCATAAATTCCGCCGGATAGTGCGCTTTCAACCAGAGCGTTTGATAGGAAACCAGGGCATAGGCAGCTGAGTGAGATTTGTTAAAACCGTACCCGGCAAACTTTTCCACCAGGTCAAAGATTTTCATGGCCAGCTCGCCATCAACCCCTTTGGATTTAGCTCCATCTTCAAAAATGGATCTCTGCTTGGCCATCTCCTCGGGTTTTTTCTTACCCATGGCACGACGCAGCATGTCTGCACCACCCAGGGTATAACCTGCCAGCTCCTGAGCAATCTGCATAACCTGTTCCTGATACAGGATAATGCCGTAGGTAGGCTGGAGAATCGGCTGAAGCCATTCATGCTGGTATTGAGCATCGGGGTAGGACAACTCTTCACGACCGTGCTTCCGGTTGATGAAGTTATCTACCATGCCCGATTGCAGCGGGCCGGGGCGGAACAGTGCTACAAGGGCGATAATGTCTTCGAAACAGTCAGGCTGCAGACGCTTGATCAGATCTTTCATGCCCCTGGATTCAAGCTGGAACACCGCTGTGGTTTCCGCTCGCTTGAGCATGTCGTAGGAGAATTTATCCTCCAGATCGATCATCATGATATCGAGCTCATCCTCGCCACGCTGCTGGCGGCGGGGATTGATCATCTTCAGAGCCCAGTCGATGATGGTCAGGGTTCTCAGCCCCAGGAAGTCAAACTTAACCAGTCCGGCTGACTCAACATCATTCTTGTCGTACTGGGTCACCACACCACTGCCGGTTTCATCACAATACAGTGGAGCAAAGTCCGTCAATTTGGTCGGCGCAATAACAACACCACCCGCATGCTTACCCACATTTCGGGTGACACCCTCAAGCTTAAGGGCCATATCCCAGATTTCCTTGCCGTCTTCATCGACATCAAGAAAATCCCTGATCATAGCCTCCTGCTCAAAGGCTTTGCTCAAGGTCATACCAATCTCGAAGGGAATCATTTTCGAGAGACGGTCTGCCAGACCATAGGATTTCCCTTGTACCCTCGCTACGTCCCTGACTACCGCCTTGGCAGCCATGGTTCCGAAGGTAATAATCTGGGAAACTGCATCGCGGCCATAGGTTCTGGCCACATAGTCGATCACCTTGTCTCGACCATCCATACAGAAGTCAACGTCAAAGTCAGGCATCGAAACCCGTTCAGGGTTCAGGAATCGCTCAAACAGAAGATCGTACTGGATAGGATCAAGATCAGTAATCTTTTGTGCATAGGCCACCAGAGAGCCAGCACCGGAACCACGACCCGGACCTACCGGAATACCGTTATTCTTGGACCACTGAATAAAGTCCATTACGATCAGGAAGTAGCCTGGAAATCCCATTTGCAGGATGATATCCAGTTCAAAATCCAGTCGATCCCGGTACACTTTTTCTTTTTTTGCGTACTCGGGATCAGAGGGTTCCAGAATGGACTGCAAACGCTCAGTCAAGCCATCATGGGAGAACTTTCGAAAGAACTCATCCATGGTCATCCCTTCCGGGATCGGGAATTCAGGCAGGAAGTATTCACCCAGATGCACATAAACCGAACAGCGGCGTGCAATTTCAACTGAGTTTTCCAGAGCTTCAGGAATATCCGAGAAGAGTTCAACCATCTCTTCTTCAGACTTCAGATACTGTTCTTCACTGTAACGCTTAACACGACGAGGGTCGTCCAGAGTCGAGCTTTCGCCAATGCAGACACGGGCTTCATGAGCTTCAAAGTCTTCCTTGTTGATGAACATCACATCATTGGTTGCCACAACGGGACAATTGTACTGCTCAGCCAATGCAACAGAACCGTGCAGGCATGCCTCATCGCCTCCGCGAAAAGTTCTGTGGAGCTCGAGATAATAGCGACCCGGGAATGCTTCCATCCATTCTGTCAAAAGCGAACCAGCCAGCTCAGTATTTCCGCTGAGAATCGCCTGTCCTACATCCCCTTCTTTGGCACCGGATAAAGCAATCAATCCTTCCGATTTTTCCTGAACCCATTCTCTTTTAACAATCGCCTTGCCATGTACCTGATTTTCCAGAAACGACTGAGAGATCAGCTCTGTCAGATTCCTATACCCCTTCTCACTCATGGAAAGCAGTACAATCCGGACCGGTTCGTGCTCAGGATCAGGATGAGTTATCCAAAGGTCAGCACCACTGATTGGCTTGATGCCCGCCCCCTGAGCACCGTTATAAAACTTCACCAGTGAGCAGAGGTTCGACTGATCGGTCACAGCAACGGCTGGAAAGCCTTGCTCAGCCACTTCCTTAATCAGAGGTTTGATGCGAACCAGGCCATCGCTCAGGGAAAATTCTGTGTGAAGTCTCAGATGTATGAAACGTGCAGGCATGGTATTAGATTGATCCGGTTAAGAAGGGATTAGTCATCACTATACGTTAACGCGAAAGAGCTACAAGCTAAAGGCTGTAACTCTCACTGCATTTCTGTCAGTTTATCAGTTAGATATCTGAACAGCTTCAGAAGCTTCAAGCGCTTCTCGTACTGGCTTGAATGAACGACGATGAATAGGCGTCGCACCCAGCTTTTTTAATGCATCCATGTGCACTTTTGTTGGGTAGCCTTTATGCCCACCCATACCATAGCCCGGGTACATCTTTTCCAGTTCTGCCATTTCCCGATCACGAGTGACCTTAGCAAGGATTGAGGCCGCGCCTATCTCAGGTACTCGACCATCTCCTTTGATCACAGCTTCAGCACGACAAGGTAATTCCGGACAACGATTGCCGTCAATCAATGCCAGTTCAGGCTTAACCGACAAACCTGCAACTGCTCTTTGCATGGCCAACATGGTAGCGTGGAGAATATTGAGTTCATCTATCTCTTCAACCTCGGCCCGTCCTATTGACCAGGAAAGCGCTTTGGCTTTAATTTCATCAAAAAGCAGGTCCCGCTTCTTTTCAGAAAGCTTTTTTGAATCATTCAGACCATCAATGGGATTCTCAGGATCCAGAATCACGGCTGCAGTTACTACCGGCCCACAGAGAGGTCCGCGACCCACTTCATCAACACCACAAACCAGAGTTAATGTTTCAGGGGACGAAAATAAATCCATCTCATTCTGCTGCATCGTACTTTCCTACAACTGACATGACAGCCTGATAAGCCAGCGCACTGGCATCACGTTTCAATGTTTTATGAATCCCCGTAAACTCCTGCACCAGATGGGATCGCCACTGCTGATCATCCAATGCTTTGGTCATAGCTTCATGAAGTTTTTCGGGTGTAGCATCGTCCTGCAACAACTCGGGCACACATGGCTCTTTGGCCAGCAAGTTGGGTAAACCGACATGCTCAACTTTTACCAGACGACTTAGAATGGCAAAACTCAGAGAGGCCATTCGGTAGCTGATTACCATAGGTCTTTTATGCAAAGCTGCTTCAAGTGTTGCAGTGCCAGAGGCAATCAGAATGGCATTTGCCGCAGCCATCATTTCGGACGCTTTTCCCACAGCAACAGTGACATCAAGATCTGAAAAGCCTTCCAGCATGGGAAGTAGCTGAAGTTTTCTTTTCTCACTGGCACAAGGAATAAGGAAGCGAATATCCGGATGATCTTTCTTGAGCAGCCGGGCCGTTTTTAAAAACAGATCACCCAGACGACCTACTTCAGCTTTTCGGCTACCGGGAAGCAGCGCAACTACGGTACCTTCTTCATCGATACCCAGTTTTTTTCTTGCCTCTGTGGCATCCGGCTCCCAGTCAACCTGATCAGCCAGCGGGTGACCTACAAAAGTGACGGGCACTCCATGACCTTTGTAGTAATCTGCCTCAAAAGGTAACAGTGCCAGCATATGATCCACTGAACGTCTGATTTTTTTCAGACGACCTTCACGCCAGGCCCAGACTTGAGGGCTGACATAATGCACCGTAGGAATCTTGTTTGCTTTCAGATATTTCTCAAGTGGCAGGTTAAAATCAGGGGCATCAATCCCGATAAACACATCGGGCTTTTGGGCCACAAAAGTTTCTTTTAACTGCTTGCGAATACCCAGCAACTCTTTAAGGCGACCCAAAACTTCTACCAACCCCATGACAGAAAGTCGCTCCATGGGAAAAAGGCTTTCAAACCCTTCCGCCATCATCATGGGACCACCTATCCCATAACAACGGGCATCGGGATGATGCTTTTTGATCTCCCGAATCAGAGCAGCACCAAGAAGATCCCCTGAGGCCTCTCCGGCCACCAGAGCAAATGACAGCGTTCTGGACATTCCTTTTTATCACCTTTGAAGATGTAGCTTATTGCCACTCTAACGAAATCATGGGCTTGAGGACAAACTAAACCCCCGCCATAACCTCTGAGCGATCAAACTTGAAACAGGAAATCAATACAGAGGTAACGGAGGGGAAACAGATCAGTCTTTGGATCAGCGAGTAATACCGCGGGTAGACGCTTTGAGGGAATCAATCAGCAACTGGATTTCAGGCTGCTGATCCATAGACTCAAGACGATCCAACGCTTCATTGGTGCGCAGACCCTGCCTGTAGATCAGCTTGTAGCACTGACGTAATTCACGAATCAGTTCAGGACTGTATCCACGCCGTCTCATGCCTTCAAAATTCATACCATGCGCCTTGGCAGGATTACCACTGACCATGACAAAGGCCGGAACATCCTTGAAAACAGCCGTGTGCGCTGCACTCATACTGTAATCACCAATGACACAAAACTGGTGAACTGTGGTAAAACCACCCAGAATGACACCATCACCGACTCTTACATGACCTGCAAGCGTGGCATTGTTAGCCATTATGATGTTATTACCCACAATACAATCGTGAGCCACATGAACGTAGGCCATAAGCAGATTATTACTGCCTATACGGGTTATCGCACTGTCCTGAGTTGTACCACGATGAATGGTACAGCCTTCACGAATCACATTATTGTCGCCAATCTCCAGCCAGGTTGTCTCACCTGCATATTTCAGATCCTGACAATCCTCACCAACACTGGCAAACTGGAAAATACGATTATTTCTGCCGATTCTGGTATGCCCTTTGATCACGACATGGGCGTTAATTTCTGTTCCAGAGTCAATTTCAACATTAGCGCCAATAACGGCATAGGGTCCGACCTTCACATCCGGCGCGAGGGTTGCGCTCGGATCGATGACTGCTGTCGGGTGGATAAACTCACCTTGAACAGCATTTGATTCTTGGCTGGAACGGGAATCAATCAAGACTATAGTTCCTTTCTTGCACAGGTTATTTCAGCAGAGCAGGCTATCTTACCATCAACCAAGCCTTGGCAGGAAAATTTCCAGATATTTCTTTTCATCGCCACAAATTCAGCCCTCAAAACGACCTGGTCACCAGGCAATACAGGCTGACGAAATCGGACTTTATCAGCACCGGCAAAATAATAGATACTGCCGTCCTTTTCCTCTCTAGCTTTCATCTGATATCCCAGAATACCAGCTGCCTGCGCCATGGACTCAATCAAAAGAACCCCAGGCATAATGGGATGATCGGGAAAATGACCGGTAAACTGCGGCTCGTTAACAGTGATATTCTTGAGGCATTCAATCGCATTTTTCTCAAGATCTACAGAAACCACCCTATCCACGAGAAGGAAAGGGTAGCGATGCGCAAGAATGGACTGAATTTCCTCAATATTGATCATGCAATTCAACTCAATAGGTTGGCCAGTAAAATCCGCCAATGCAGACTTCATGACTGCATTTAATACCTGTCTGCTTACAACAAAAGGCTGGTAAACCAGCCTTTTTAGGTATCAGTGCCCTCGTCAGGGTATACCAGGACACTCTCTCATTCAGTTATCGAGCCGACGCTCGCACTGCTTTAAACGTTTCGCGATGTCATCCAGCTTTCTGAACCGGACTGCATTCTTCCGCCATTCTCCGGCTTCCATAATCCCGGTACCCGATGCATAGGCACCTGGCTGGGTAATGGACTTGGTGACCATAGCCATACCAGACAAATGCACATGATCAGCAACGGTAATATGACCTGCAAGTCCCGCTGCACCGGCAATGGTGCAATATTCACCAATTCGTGTACTGCCTGAGATACCCACATTTGCCGCAATAGCCGTATGCTTGCCAATCACAACGTTGTGAGCCACCTGTACCAGGTTATCAATGCGCACACCCTCATGAATAATGGTATCGCCCAGAGCGCCGCGATCAATACAGGTACAGGAACCTATTTCAACATCATCACCGATGACTACACCACCAATCTGGGCAATTTTATGCCACTTGCCGTCAGCACGGGCATTACCAAACCCGTCGGCACCAATTACAGCATTGGCATGAATGATAGCGCGCTCACCAATGAACACCCCATGGCAGACAGTAACATTGCGACAGATATGACTGCCCCTGCCAATCACTGAGTCATGCCCGATGACAGCACCTGTATCGACCCTGACACCCTCTGAAATCTGCACTCCAGACTCCACCACCACCTTTGGACCTATAGCCGCCGTAGGATGAATCTCAGCATCGGATGCAATTTCAGCAGACGGATGTACACCAACAGGCTTGCCTCTGTCGGTATCAAACAGATGCGACAAGGAAGCATAGCCCAGATAGGGGTTTTCAAGTATCAGGGCATTACCTGTCCAGGTTTCTGCCTGGGCAGGAGCCAGAATGACAGCACTGGCGCCCGTTGTTTCCAGATAGCGGGCATAGGCTGGATTTGCCAGAAAAGCCAAATCTCCAGCACTGGCACCCTGAAGGGTGTTCAAGCCGGAGATCAGCTGTCCTGCATCCCCCTTCAGCTCAGCACACACCCTGCCTGCAAGTTCAGACAGGGTATAGGAAAAAGACTGCTTCATGGATTACTTCAACTTGTTCATGCGCTCTATCACCTTACGGGTGATGTCCAACTCAGGCTTGACGAAACGGGCTGCTCCACGCTCAAGAACCAGGTCATAGTTCTGCTCTTTGGAAACTTCATCAATGGCTTTTTCAAGCTTTGGTCTCATCTTGCCCAGCTCAGCTTGATCGGAACGAGCCTTCTCACCACGCAGCTGACGATCCTGCAGCTGCAGATCTTCAAACTTGCGCTTGATTTCAAGCTGACGGTTATCACGCTGACTTTCTGTCAGGGTAGGACCGTCTTTCTGCAGTTTTTGTTCCAGACCCTTGATTTCATCCTGCAAGGATTTCAATTGCTTGATTCTTGGAGCAAACAGCTTTTCTGCTTCTTTGGCATATTTTTTAGCGGCATCAGACTCCAATACGGCCATTTCTGAGTCCACAACGGCAATTTTCTGAGCCTGAGCCAATGGAGAGAGCATCAGTAAAGCAATAAACGCCAGTTTGATCGATTTCAAGTTCATTCTCCTGAAAAAAAACGCTAAATCTAAGCCAGAACAATCCACTAAACAGAGGGTGATCGCTCTACACACCGCCAAAAGTCGAACGATGATGACCAGAGCTTCTCGATTGCCTCTCAACAGCAGTGTTCGTGAATGGCTTCATTATAATGAAAAGACACTATATCGCATCTATTTAATGCTGCACTGCCTTTACACAATCCGTAATAACTGAACCCTTACATCTGATTATGAAAAATCTGTCCCCAGCAAAAAATTTGCACGAGAGTCCCTACTTAGCAGGTTCAAATAAGATAAAAAGAAAGAGTCAGAAAAAAACCGGCCAGAAAAGTTCTGGCCGGCTTTCAAACGATCAGAAAGGTGTACCCAGAGAGAAGGCAAACACTTGGGTCTCGTCCTCTCCTTTTGGATTCAACGCCTTAGCCAGACTGAATGTCAATGGACCAAGCGGTGTAATCCAGGTCAGGCCAATACCCGCACTGTAGCGCAGTTCTTTAAAATCAGGATTTGAACAATCCTTGATATCACCGCTGGGGCAGCTGGTGTCAAACACATTACCAAAGTCAAAGAACAGACTGGTTCTCAGAGAACGCTGATCTTTTACGAAAGGCAGCGGGAACAGAATTTCCGCAGTACCTTCGATCACCAGATCACCACCAATGGAGTTATAGTCACTGCCATTCTTCTCTTTAGCCTTGGGACCCAGAGAGTTATCTTTGTAACCCCTTACAGAACCAAAACCGCCAGCATAGAAGTGCTCGAAGAACGGGATGTCAGTCGTATCGCCGTAAGCACCAATATAACCTATTCGAGTGGATACACGACCGGTCAGGGATTGGGTAATAGGCTGGAAGTACTGGCCTCTATAAACCAGTTTATAGAAGCTGACGTCGGAACCCGGAATGGTAACCTGTGCAGAGGCACTCTGAGAATAACCACGGGTTGGCAACAATCCACGGTTCAACTCACTTTCAGACCAGCCCAGAGTAGCCTTCAGATTCGTAAAGCTGTCACCGTTGGCCTTCAGGTAATCCAGAATATAATCCGGCGTTTCAGTACCGGTTTTAATACTGGTGGCATCCACACCCAACCCCATACTGATGGACTGTGTTTCAGAAATGGGATAGCCAAAGTTTACGTTTGCGCCGGTAGTGTCTGCTGCGTAATTTGAAATATCGGTATTACTGTAGTCGTAAGAACGATGGAATACACTAAAGCCACGACTCACACCATCAACGGTGTAATAAGGGTCGGTGAAGCTTAAGTTATAAAGCTGACTGACATCACTCTTGTTCAGGCCGACAGAAACCTTATTACCGGTACCCAGGAAATTATTCTGACTGATCGAGCCACCCAGCAACAAGCCATCCGACTGGGAATAACCCACACTGGCAGTAATACTGCCGGAAGGCTGCTCTTCCACTGTGTAATTGACATCAATGAGGTCACTGGTACCGGGAACCGGAGGCGTTTCAACATTGACCTCCTTAAAGTAACCCAGACGCTCCAGACGAACCTTGGACTGTTCAATTTTCTGAGTATTAGCAGAAGCCCCTTCCATCTGACGCATTTCACGACGCAGAACTTCATCTTCTGTTTTGGTATTCCCTGAGAAGTTAATTCTGCGAACATAAGCCCGCTTACCAGGATCAACAAAGAAGGTCAGGGAAACGGTTTTCTTTTCATGGTCCGGTGTTGGAATACCGGTAACATTGGCAAAGGTATAACCTTCATTACCGAGACGCCTGCTCAGAATTTCTTCCGTAGTCGTAATCACCCTGCGAGAGAAAACCTGCTCTGGCTTGGCCAAAAGCAACCGTTCTGCTTCTTCTTCAGGAATGATCAGGTCACCCGCCAGTTTGACATCACTCACCGTATATTTATCACCCTCATCAATGTTGACAGTAATAAATACGCTTTGTTTGTCCGGACTGATAGATACCTGAGTTGAGCGAATATTGAAATTAATATAACCACGATCAAGGTAGTAAGAGCGCAGACGCTCAAGGTCACCCGACAATTTTTCTCTGGAATACTTGTCACTGGAACCAAAGAATGAGAACCAGCCGCTCTCTTTCAACTCAAAGAGATCAACAACTTCTTCCTGAGGAAAGACCGTGTTGCCTACGACATTAATATGTCGAATCGTTGCAACCTTACCTTCTTTTACATTAATGGTCAGTTTGATGCGGTTACGAGGCTGAGCTTCGACTTCTGCAGTAATACTGGCACCATAACGCCCCTGGGCAACGTACTGACGCTCCAGCTCAAGCCGGATGGCTTCAAGAGTAGCCTGCTGAAAGATTTCACCTTCTGCCAGCCCCGACTTGCTAAGACCCTGCTTAAGGTCTTCCGTCTTAATAGCCTTGTTACCCTTGATGACGATTTCACTGATGGAAGGTCGCTCAATAACCGAAATCACCAGGACTTCACCGTCTCTGGCCATTTGAATATCTTTGAAATACCCTGTCCGGAACAGGGATTTAGCTGCACTGGAAATCTGCACGGATTCAATATCGTCCCCCACTTCTATGGGTAACGCATTAAATACCGTCCCGGCTGAAACCCTCTGCAGGCCATCAATCCGGATATCAGACACTACAAAAGCATTGGCGCCTGACGCATAGGCCATTGAGCCAATCAGCAGAGACAACAGTGATCGCTTCATGGAATCCGTTCTTAGTCCGTGTTCATCTTTTACTCTGGTTTTTCGCATCAGAATAGCCGGCTTATGTCGTTATAAAGAGCCAGCATCATTACACTGACCACCAGAGTCACCCCAATTTTCAACCCAACCAACTGGGCTTTTTCAGATAGAGGCTTGCCTCTGACCCACTCCACCAGATAAAACAACAGGTGTCCTCCATCCAGTACAGGAATGGGCAGCAAATTCAAAACCCCGAGACTGACGCTCAACATTGACAGGAAATAGAGAAAATTCTCCAACCCTGATTGCAGGGATGCGCCAGCCACTTTAGCAATGGTAATCGGACCGCTCAAGTTTTTTACCGAAACCAGCCCTACCACCATCTTCCACAGAGACTCAAGAGTCATTCCCGTCAAGGCTGACGTAGTCTCAACCGCTTTGGGAACAGCTGACAGTGGATTGAATTGCAGCGTTCTGATCATATCGTCTGGCCAGGATACCGATTGAACTCCTGCACCAATATAACCAATACGCTGGCCTTCTACTTCTTTTTCGCCCGGTGTAATAGCAAGCTGCTGAATACTGCCATTACGCTCTACTTCGACTTGCAGGGTCTTACCCGGATGGCTACGAATCAGATTAACCCAAGCCAGCCAATCCTGTACAGGTTCACCATTGGTTTTAAGTATCTTGTCACCGGGGACCAGACCCGCCTGCTCAGCGGCTCCACCAGCAACCACCTGACCTACCACAGCTGGAATCTGTGGTGAGTAAGGCACAACGCCCAATGATTTGACAGGATTAAGATCCTCCTGCCCCACCAACCAGTCGTTCAATGGAACCTGCTTGATGACTTCACTACCCTCGGGCTTTTCACCCGGTATACCGGACCTTACGGTGACATCAATAGAACGATTCTCGCCAATGAACGACAACAGCTCCATATTAACCTGCTGCCAGCCTGGAGTATCTGTCGAGCCTATCCGTACAATTTCATCACCCGGTTGAATACCTGCCAGGGCAGCAGGTGAATCCGGCACTACCTTTTCAACCTGGGGCAGTACTGTCTTAACCCCCAGAACATACATAAGCCAAAGTGCGACAATGGCCAGCAGAAAGTTGGCTATAGGACCTGCAGCAACAATCGCAATACGAGACAGAACCGGCTTACTGTTAAACGCCTGATCTTTCTCAGCTTCAGGCACAGGTCCTTCACGCTCGTCCAACATCTTGACATAACCACCCAGAGGAATGGCGGCAACAACATATTCTGTTCCATGACGATCCGTTCTTTTCCAGAGCGGCTTACCAAACCCCACTGAAAAGCGCAGCACTTTAACACCACAGCGACGGGCCACCCAGAAGTGCCCGAACTCATGGATACTGACAAGAATCCCCAGCGTTATGACAAAAGCCAGAAACGTCTGTAAAGTTCCGAATATCATGTCGCGCTACCTAACCTCCGGCACGCCTGCCTTTCTACCTTGAACCGCCTTTAGCCCCAATTGTCACAACAGCTGCGACTGGCAGTATTTTATGTTTAAAGTACGACTGTAAATAGAATATCGCCAGAAGAACAGCGAATTATATGACTTTAAGTCCTATTCAACGACCTTCCTGATCAAGCCGACTTGCACCACCGCTCTATCTGGTTTTTTGCATGACTTCTTGCCCTGCGATCAGCATCCAGCACCTGTTCAATATCACCTGCATTGTTCACCTGAAGTGCCTGCAGGGTAGCATCAATCACATCGGGAATGCGGTCGAAGCGAAGATAGTCACCCAGAAAAGCTTCTACAGCCGCTTCATTTGCTGCATTAAGCATGGCTGCAGCCGTACCACCCGTTGAAGCGGCATCCTGTGCCAACTGCAAACAGCGGAAACGTTTCATGCAAGGCTTCTGGAAATCCAGCCTGCCTACATCAGCCAGAGACAGTGGTTCTACACCTGACTGAATTCGTTCAGGCCAGGCCATGGCGTGAGCAATGGGCGTTCTCATGTCAGGATTACCCATCTGAGCCAACACAGAACCATCATCATAATCGACCAGGGAATGAATAATGCTTTGAGGGTGAATCACCACTTCAACCTGAGAGGGACGAGCACCAAAAAGCCAGCAAGCTTCTATAAACTCAAGCCCCTTATTCATCATTGTGGCCGAGTCAACTGAAATTTTTCGTCCCATACTCCAGTTCGGATGAGCACAAGCCTGATCCGGAGTCACTGTAGGCAAAATCTCTACAGGCACATCCCTGAAAGGTCCGCCAGAAGCTGTCAGCAGGATTCTTCTCACACCCACCTTTCCCAAACCATCACGGTATCCGTGAGGCAGACACTGAAAAATCGCATTATGCTCGCTATCAATGGGTAATAGCTGGGCGCCTGACTCTTTAACTGAGTCCATAAAAAGAGCACCGGTCATCACCAGTGCCTCTTTGTTAGCCAGCAAAACCTTCTTACCCGATTTTACAGCTGCCAATGTTGGCAACAGCCCTGCCGCCCCGACAATGGCCGCCATGACCACATCGACTTCGGAATCAGCCGCTACCTGCGCCACAGAGCGCGTACCACCAAGCACTTCTGTTTTAAGTCCGGCCTCTTTTACAGAAACCCTTAACTGATCTGCAACGGCCGGATCGGACATAACCGCAAAATCCGGCTGAAAAGTTCTGACCTGCTCCAGCATGGCATCGTGACTTCTGCATGCAACCAGTGAACGCACTCTATAACGCTCACTGTTCCTGGCAATCACGTCCAGAGTACTTTTCCCGATCGACCCGGTTGAACCCAGAACACAAACCTGTTGCATACTCAACTCCCGCTGACAACCAGAGCCAGAGTAAAGACTGGAATGGCTGCTGTCAGACTGTCTATTCTATCCAGAATGCCGCCGTGCCCCGGCAGCAGATTGCTACTGTCTTTTATTCCTCGCTCACGCTTGAGCATGCTTTCAAACAGATCGCCCAGTACTGAAACCAGAACCACAGCAATGGAAAGCATTAAAAGACCCAGCCCACGGGCAAAAGTAAAGTCAAAATACAGGCCTACACAAGCTGCTACCAGCAGTGACATCAGCAGCCCGCCCACCAGACCTTCAATGGTTTTCTTGGGACTAACCCTTTCCGCCAGCTTATGACGACCAAGATTTTTTCCAGCAAAATAGGCACCCACATCCGCCGCCCAAACCAGAAGAAAGACGAGAATAATAGTCCACCCCTGCTGATCATGAAGTTTGAGCTTTGAAAGGGCGAACCAGGCTGGAACCAGTGTCAAAAAGCCCATGACCAATCTCAGCACCCGACTGCTACAAAAACGAGCCGAGCCCGGATAGCCTTTAACCAGAGCAAAGGCCACCAGCCACCAGACCACAGAAATAGCCAGCAGCAGGTGAGCCGATACATCTTTTACGAGCCAACAGGCCACACCTGTCAGCAACACATAACCTATCCGGGTCATTGAATCTTCAAAACCGGACAGATTAGCCCACTCCCACGCTCCCAGCATGATGACCAATGCAATAAGAACCGAAAAAATAGAAGGAGGAAGGAAAATCACACTCGCCAGGGCTAATGGCGCCAGAACCACCGCCGTGAGAATTCTCTGTTTTAACACGTAGCCTCAGCCTCCACTTGCTCACTGGTCTTACCGAAACGTCTCTGACGATTCACATAAGACAGGAGCGCACTCTCAAATTCCTTGCGACCGAAATCCGGCCATAAGGTTTTGGTAAAATAAAATTCGCTGTAGGCACACTGCCATAAAAGGAAATTACTGATACGTTGCTCGCCACTGGTCCTGATTAGAAGATCAGGGTCAGGCAAACCTGCAGTACTCAGATGTTCACCGATCATTGATTCATCAATCTGATCTGCGGACAGCTCTCCCTGCTCTACCAGTTTAGCCACTTTGCGTGTAGCCTGAGCAACATCCCACATGCCACCGTAATTGGCAGCAATCACTAATGTCACTTTCGCTTCGTCCGCCGTAAGGGCTTCTGCTTCAGCAATATGTTCCTGAATTGCAGGACTAAAGCGACTTATGTCGCCTATAATCTTAAGCCTGATATTATTCTTCTTGAGCTTACGGGTTTCTCTGCGCAGGGTTCTCAGGAATAACTCCATCAAACCGTCGACCTCATTCTTTGGCCGATTCCAGTTTTCACTACTGAAAGCAAACAGAGTCAGAACTTCAACACCCACTTCACCACAGGCTTCAACCACCTCCCTGACTGCCTTAACACCAGCACGATGACCAGCCAGACTGGGGAGCATTCGTCGTTTAGCCCAGCGGTTATTTCCATCGAGAATGATGGCCACATGGCGGGGCAACTTCTTTATCGAAACTCCCTCTAAGCTGCCGTTTTCCTCTTGCGATATCATGGCCATTCACTATCTATAAAAAATACTGCCTTCCCATGTTCTGCACTCATCTTCATGGTCCGGAACGAACAGTATTTCCAGCTCAAGGCTGTTTGTTGATCTGAAAAAACAATCTATTTACAACACCTTGCAGGAGCTCACAATAAAATGCAAGCTCCTCCAGGCACTCACTCCCAAGCCCTAAAACCCTTTCTAAAAAGACAAACAGACAGCCACTGTAAAGTCATCCGCCACTCTTTAAACAGAGTTTAATCAGGAGCAATCCTATAAAAAGAAGAGAAAGCCCTTAGACTTCCATCAGATCTTTTTCCTTGCTGGCCAGCGCTGAATCAACAGCAGCGATATATCGGTCAGTTACCTTCTGGATATCATCCTGTGCACGACGCTCATCGTCTTCACTGATTTCCTTTTCCTTCTCCAGCTCTTTGATATCAGCCAGAGCATCACGACGAATATTGCGGATAGCGATCTTCGCGTTCTCAGCTTCCTGACGAGCCTGACGGGTATAACCTTTTCGAGTTTCTTCCGTCAGTGGTGGCAGAGGAATACGAATCACCTCACCAGCAGTAGAAGGATTCAGACCCAGATCGGACTTCAGAATGGCTTTTTCAACATCAGGCACCATCTGTCTTTCCCAGACACGAACGGCCAGAGTTCTTGCATCTTCGGTCGAGATATTGGATACCTGACTCAGGGGTGTCTCGGAACCGTAATAGGAAACCCGAACACTATCCAGCAGACTTGGGTGAGCACGACCAGTACGAATCTTGGCAAATGCACCATCCAGAGAATCTACGCTTTTGCTCATGCGCTCTTGCGCATCTTGCTTAATTTCTTCAATCATTTATCACCCACACTTTCCCCAGAGACCAGTGTTCCTTCTTCGCCACCTACCACTGCATTGAGCAGAGCACCGGATTTATTCATATTGAAAACCCGAACAGGCATCTGCTGATCCCTGACCAGACAGATAGCCGTCAAATCCATAACCCCGAGCTTGCGCTCCAGCACATCATCATAGGTCAGGGATTCAAACTTTACTGCATCCGGGTGTTTGACAGGATCCTTGTCGTAAATACCGTCAACCTTGGTTGCTTTCAGAACGACATCAGACTCAACCTCAATGCCACGCAGGCAGGCCGCAGAATCTGTTGTAAAGAAAGGGTTACCGGTACCCGCAGAAAAGATCACTACATCACCACCACTGAGGTAGCGCATTGCACGACGATGATCATAGTGTTCAAGAACACCATCCATCGGAATGGAAGACATGACACGGGTATTGATGTTTGAACGCTCAAGGGCATCACGCATGGCCAGAGCATTCATGACGGTGGCCAGCATACCCATATGGTCGCCAGTCACTCGGTCAAGGCCAGCAGCACTTAACGCTGCTCCACGAAAGAGGTTTCCGCCACCGATTACGATACCAACCTGAACGCCGATACCTACCAGCTGGCCGATCTCCAGGGCCATTCTGTCAAGAACACTGGGATCAATACCAAAGTCCCCTTCTCCCTGAAGGGCCTCGCCACTGAGTTTGAGCAGAATGCGCTTGTATTTCGGTTGTCGATCATTTGCCGGCATTTTCAGCTTTCCGATTCAGAGTTAGGCGAAGAAGCACCCGACCCCGACAGCCTGCCGGCTCAGCCCACACCCTGATGAATGAGCTTATGACACTTTTTATAAGCCGCTAACATATGTCGTTAAAACGTCGCTAATCAGCTTATCGAGAGAAGACTTTAAAGGTCTTCTAAGTGTCATCTTTAGCTCAGACACCAGAATAAGGGATAAACCTGCAGACCTACTGAAGAAACTCCCAAGAGTCTATTCAGCTAACAGGTCAGGCACCATCCATTAACCAGTAATAACCAGTATCAGGATTAGAGTCCAGCCTGAGCGCGAACTTCTGCAGCGAAGTCCACTTCTTCTTTCTCAATACCTTCACCCACTTCGTAACGAACGAAGCCAGTGATAGTAGCGCCAGCTTTCTTGGCCAGAGCACCAACCTTAACATCAGGATCTTTAACGAAAGGCTGTTCTGTCAGGCTGTTTTCAGCCAGGAACTTGTTGATACGACCAACGATCATCTTCTCGATGATTTCAGCTGGCTTGCCAGACTGTTCAGCCTGAGCCTTGAAGATTTCCTTCTCTTTCTCAACCAGATCAGCTGGCATGTCGTCCTTGTTAACCACCTGAGGGTTAACAGCAGCAACGTGCATGGCAACGTCGCGAGCCAGTTCAGTGTTACCACCGTCCAGACTAACCAGAACAGCGATACGCTTATTACCGTGAACGTAAGCGTCGATCACGCCACCTTCAACGATTTCAATACGACGAACACCGATGTTTTCACCGATCTTCTGAACCAGAGCCAGACGAGCTTCTTCCAGCTCACCTTCCATCAGCTTGGCTACGTCAGCTTCCTTACGATCAAAAGCAGCATCCACTACTTTCTGAACGTAGTTCAGGAAGTTGTCATCACGAGCAACGAAGTCGGTCTCGGAGTTAACTTCAACCATTACACCGAAGGTGCCGTCTTCAGCAACCTTGGTAGCGACAATACCTTCAGCGGCAGTACGACCTGCTTTCTTGGCGGCTTTAGCCTGACCAGATTTACGCAGCTCTTCAATCGCCTTTTCGATATCGCCTTCAGAAGCAACCAGAGCCTTCTTGCACTCCATCATGCCCAGGCTAGTGCGTTCACGCAGTTCCTTAACCAGTGCTGCAGTAATTGCTGCCATGGTGGGTTCCTCTCGCAAATATTCAAATAAGGGGTTCAGGACAGCTTTCAAGCTTTTAAGACATACACAGAAGCTTGCGTATGCAGAAGCTCTTGTCAAAGACCATCCCGATATGACAAACGCTTTTTTAAATCTGAAAAAGGGGGCTACGCCCCCTTTTCAAAACGCTCAGAAAATCAAGCTTCCTTAGCTTCTTCCTGACCGTCGTCAGCCTTGGCTTCAGCTGCTTCAACAGCTTCTGCTTCCGCTTCTACTTCTACGAATTCGCTCTCAGCACCAGTATTGGCAGCCGCACGACCTTCGAGAATAACATCAGCAGCAGCCTTGATGTAGAGCTGGATAGCGCGGATCGCATCGTCGTTACCTGGGATAACGTAGTCAACACCTTCCGGGCTGGAGTTGGTGTCAACGATACCGATTACAGGAATGCCCAGTTTGTTGGCTTCCTGGATAGCGATGCGCTCGTGCTCAACATCGATTACAAACAGTGCGTCTGGCAGACCACCCATTTCCTTGATACCACCCAGAGAGCGATCCAGCTTTTCCAGATCACGACGGCGCATCAGGGCTTCTTTCTTGGTCAGTTTTTCGAACGTTCCGTCTTCAGCCTGAACTTCCAGGTCACGCAGACGACGAACGGACTGACGAATGGTCTTGTAGTTGGTCAGCATACCACCCAACCAGCGGTGAGCCACGAATGGCATAGCGCAGCGAGCAGCTTCTTCACGGATGATTTTACCGGCAGCACGCTTGGTACCAACGAACAGAATCTTGTTCTTACCTTCAGACAGCTTGCGAATGAAGCTCATAGCTTCATTAAAGGCAGGCATGGTGTGCTCAAGGTTGATGATATGAATCTTGTTGCGAGCACCGAAGATGAACTTGTTCATCTTTGGGTTCCAGAAACGAGTCTGGTGACCAAAGTGCACGCCAGCCTTGAGCATGTCACGCATAGTGACTTGAGACATGAGAATTCTCCTGTTACAGGGTTAGGCCTCCACACACCCCATGAGTTCGACCCGATGATCAGCGTGAACTGATAGCACCCGGGCACCCTGAATCATGTGTCGGTGTATGTGAGTTCTGTTTACAAAATCAATAAAAAACCTCGCATTCAGGAGACCCTGATCACGAGGACGCGGATTTATACCATAAACGGACGAATTTTCAAAGCAGAAGACCACTCTTTGCCGAAGAATCGTGAAGCCTCCTCACATTGATACTACTCTTTATCTCCGCTCGACTGCTAAAACGTTCAGTACTCAACTGTATGGCTCTCATAGCCCCATACACCCTCCCAGCAAATAAGGCGCCATCCTTATGAAAACCCTCAGGCTTGTGGTCCTGTTTATGGTCAGCCTCAACCCGACATTACTCATCGCAACACCTCAAACCATTAACAACCCGCACCCCATCGGACCTTCTTCAGCTGAGGCTTCCTCAATTACCCCTGTTATGGAGAGCGCCATCCGTTTCGCCCTGGAAGACGAATGCACAGAAAACCCGGAATTCCTCCCGGTAAAAGACTGCATCCTGAACGAGCACGAAGATGCAAATGATGACACCCCGAAGCTATTAGCCATTTGCCAAATCGGAGAAAACCATCAAGCAGTACCCCTGTCCGATGCCGTAACCGCACTTCAAGCACGACAGTCCAGAAATCAGCAATACTACGTTTTATTCATGACCACCGGATTTGTCACCATTCGCCTCTTGACTGGCCACACTAATGCCCCCTCACTGGTTAATTCCATGATTACCGCACCAGCAGCAGCGTACACCTATTTTGATAACAGACAGAACAATAGAACGATGACCAGCATTGCTGCAGAACCCTCATCCTATGAGAACAACCTGGAGAACCTGTCCCCCCTCGTTCTCTATTCCTATGCCATTTATGAGTTTTCCGAAGCTCTCCTGACGGGAAAAGTAGAGTATATCGCTCACGGCTTTGCCATGATTACAGGCTGTGCAGCAACTCATCACGAAGGTAAAATCCGTCTGGCTATATACGGCATGGTAACAGAGACGTCCCAGGTATTTTTTAATGCTGGCTACCTGCACAAGACTTATTATCAGAGAAAGCGTCCTTCCAAAAAATTCTTTGTTCCTTTCACGCTCTTTTTCTTTGGCTCCCGCTGGATCATCTTTCCATGGGAACATTACAAGTTTATTAGAGACACCTATATGGTTGAGGAGGAATACCGCAAGGCTCCTTTTATGAATACAGTTATAACCGTAACAGGTTTTGCCGGCGATATTCTCAACCTTTATTGGGGCATATTGATTCTAAGAAGCGTAAAAAAATATCTCTGAGCATTAGCCCGGAAAATTCATAAAATCGCTTTCAACGGGTTCAAGGCCGGAGAAGTGAAGCTCGACACTTTATGAAATTTCCGGGCCAGTATGCCCAACCATCCATAGTTTTCTGGTAGAATTTCCGTCAGTGTATCCGTATAGCCCGGAAAAATGCCGATAACCGATTATTGAGCAGACACCTGGCACCACAAAGAACATTTGAAATGAACGTTACGATCAAAACTCCTGAAGACATCGAAAAAATGCGCATTGCCGGCAAGCTGGCAGCTGAAGTACTTGAGATGATCACCCCTCACGTCAAACCCGGTATTACCACGGGTGAGCTTGATCGGATCTGTCACGATTATATTGTCAACGAACAGGACGCTATTCCGGCGCCTCTGAACTACGGTGCTGCACCTGGTCGCCCCGGTTTCCCGAAATCCATCTGCACCTCCTTGAATCATGTTGTCTGCCACGGCATCCCCAATGACAAGAAGGCTTTGAAAAGCGGCGACATGCTCAATATTGACGTCACCGTTATTAAGGATGGTTACCACGGTGACACCAGCAAGATGTTTCTGGTGGGTTCCGCCCAGCCATTTGCTGAAAAGCTGGTAAAAGTCACCCAGGAATGCATGTACAAAGGCATTGAAATAGTGAAGCCTGGCGTTCGCCTGAGTGACATAGGCCGCGTTATTGCCCAACACGCACACGCAAACCACTACTCTGTAGTTGAAGAATACTGTGGCCACGGTATTGGCCAGGTTTTCCACGAAGACCCCCAGGTACTTCATTACGATGGCTACGGCGATCACAACGACTGCGTTCTGCAGGAAGGCATGACCTTCACTATTGAACCCATGATCAACGCCGGCAAGAAATTCACCAAACTACTCGGTGATGGCTGGACAGCCGTCACCAAAGACCGTCGCCCCTCTGCACAATGGGAACATACCATCCTGGTGACAGCAGACGGCGTAGAAATATTAACGCTCAGGAATGATGAAACCTTACCTTTCTGATTCCTGACAGGCTCGCCAATGGCGGGCCTTTTTTTTGCGCAAAATTCATGAAGCAAAAGCTCATGACCGCCAAGCGACGGAATGCAAGATAACAAACCAGCTCGACACAAAGACCCACTATGAATCATGCAAGCCCACTGGTCCCGGATCAGTTCAAATCTGCCCTCTATGATAAAGATGCCTTTATCGCCTCACTGGAAGCCGGCGAGCCAGCCATTCCACTCTATAAGAACATCATCAAGGTGGGCAGAGAGACCCTGAATCAGTGGTTCAAGGAAGAAGTCAGCATTGATCAATTGGTCTACAGTCACACATGGCTTATTGATCAAGTTCTGATTACCGCATGGGAACAGTTGCCTTGGAAGGATTCTACTGCCATCAGCCTGCTGTCCGTGGGGGGCTATGGTCGCGGAGAACTTCATCCGGGCTCTGACATCGATATCCTAATTCTTCTGGAAAGCGATAGTTACCAGGATCATCAGACAGAGATCGAGGCTTTTCTTACCACTCTCTGGGACATCGGCCTGAAAGTAGGCTCCAGCGTTCGATCCATTCAGGAATGCGCCGATCAGGCCAGCAATGACCTGACCATCATCACCAACCTGATGGAAGCACGGGCACTGTCCGATCCGGAAAACCTTAACAAAGCGCTTCAGAAAAAGATTGATGTCAGTCAGATGTGGCCCAGCAAAACGTATCTGCAGGCCAAATTTGAAGAGCAAAAAGCCCGTCACAAGAAGTATGCAGATACTGAGTACAGCCTGGAACCCAACGTAAAAGGCTCCCCCGGTGGCATCAGGGATCTGCACATGCTGGGTTGGGCTGCACGACGCCACTTCGGCACTCAGGACCCCATTAAATTGATGGCGCTGAACTTTCTGACTGAAGCCGAGTATGAGCAGTTAATCCGCTGTCGTGCATTTTTATGGAAAGTAAGGTGGGCTCTTCACACCCATGCAGGCCGTGGTGAAGACCGACTTCTGTTTGATCACCAGCGCACTCTGGCTGAACAGTTTGGCTATCAGGATCACCCTGGCTCCCTGGCCGTTGAGCAATTCATGCAGAGCTATTTTCGTACCGTCCTGATCGTTGCCCAGTTAAAGGATCTGATTCTGCAAAACTTTGACGATCAGATTCTTAACGCCGACAAAGCCCAAACCATCATTCCCATTAATGAACGATTTCAGATACATAATCAGTATATTGAAGTCACTCACGACCAGGTGTTCACAGAGCACCCACCTGCGATTCTTGAAATGTTCGTCCTGATGACCCGCAACCCCGACATACTCGGACCCAGAGCGGAAACCATCCGTTTATTGCGCGACATCCGACACACCGTAGACAACCAGTTCAGAAAAGACCCCAGATGCGCCAAGTTGTTCTTGCAACTTCTCCAGGCACCTTACGGTTTAACCATCAGCCTGCGACGCATGGCTCGTTACGGCGTTCTTGGGCGTTATCTGCCTGAGTTTGGCCGCATTATCGGACAAATGCAGTTTGATTTGTTCCACACCTACACGGTTGATGCTCACACTCTGCTACTCATCAAACACATGCGCAGTTTTCGTTATGAAGAGAACAAGCAACGCTACCCGATTGCTTCACGCATTATTAACGACATCAAAAAACCTGAACTGCTTTACGTGGCAAGCCTTTATCATGACATTGGTAAAGGAAGAGGTGGAGACCACTCACAGCTAGGCGCCGTGGATGCAGAAGTCTTCTGTCGTCGACATGGTTTGCGCCGAGTCGACACCAAATTAATTGTCTGGCTGGTAAGAGAACATCTTACCCTGTCGGTTACAGCTCAGAAAAAAGATCTTTCAGACCCCGAAGTGATTCACGACTTTGCCCGCAAAGTGGGCAACCTTAACAACCTGAACCACCTCTATCTGCTCACCGTTGCCGACATTAACGCCACCAACCCTGAACTCTGGAACGGCTGGCGATCTTCCTTGCTGCAGCAACTCTACAGTCAAACCCGTCAGGTTCTGGAATACGGCATTGAGAATATGCCAGACAGTGACGAAAGACTGCAGGATATTCAGCAGGAAACCCTGGATCTGCTCGAAGACGAAAATCTGGATACTCTATCCATTGAAACGCTTTGGGACAGTCTGGATGACGACTATTTCTCCAGACACGATCCTCACGAAATTGCCTGGCACACCCAGGGCATTCTGAATCACAAGGAACAGGGACCATTAATCCTCACCCGGGAAACCGATACTGACCGGGAACACAGTGGTTCTCAGGTGTTTATTTATACGCCTGATCGCCCTAACTTGTTTGCCTCTACTTTGGCAGGACTGGACCTGCTTCATCTGAGCATTCAGGACGCAAGAATCATAACCTCCAAAGACCAGTTCAGCCTGGATACCTACACTGTACTGGAAGAAGACGGTTCTGCTATCGGGCCCAACGAATCTCGTATTCATCAAATCAAAGACTATCTGACACAGGTGCTCAGCCAAAAAGACAAGATGCCATCCTCCTCTCAACGGAGAACCCCACGCCAGCTCAGACACTTCGCCAAAGAGCCGCAAATCACCATCAGTAATCTGCCCGGTGTTAAGAAAACCCTGCTGGAGATAAAAGCCACGGACCGCCCCGGCCTTCTGGCTCGAGTCGTACGAACTTTTGTTGACCTGGAACTGCAGGTTCACAACGCAAAAGTCGCCACTTTTGGTGAAAAACTGGAAGACAGTTTCTTTATTACTGATAAAGATAACAACCCTATCAGCGATCCTGCCGTTGCAGAACATATTTGCGAAACGCTAAAAGAGATTTTGCAACAGGCTTCCGAGCAGGATGTTATTCGACATTAAGAAGCTATAAGTACGCCAAATTCTGCCTTCAATCATTGAGGGCAGAAAGTTCTGCACTACTTTTTATAAGCTTTAATACATTTAACTATTTCTGAATGACCACAACTATGGGCTTTCTGCAAAGGGGTAAGCCCATTTTCCAACTTCCTATCCGGGTTTGCCCCCTGCTCTAGCAGCCATTGAACAAACGGCAGATTCCCTTGTTCACAGGCAATGAAAAGTGGCGTTTTGTTCTGTCTGCGAAGATCTGCCTTTGCGCCACCTTCAACCAGTCTTTTTGCCACCTCCAGATGGTCATTCATAACGGCATCTTGCAATGGAGTGGTTAGATTACCTATATGATCTGGTTTGGCTTTAGCCTTAAGTAAGGCATCAACTACAGGTAGATTACCCTTCTTACTGGCATATCGAAGCGCAGTACTACCCTTGGCGACCTTATCAACATCCTCTACCTTTTCCAGTAAATAGTTTACAATGGGCAGATATCCTTGTTTGCAAGCATACATGAGCGGAGTTTTACCCTTATAAGACTGATCAATGTCTGCTCCAGACTCAACAAGACACTTAACCAAGGGAAGATTGCAGCATAAAATAGCCACTTCAAGCGCACTGACTCCTTTCTTACTTCGAGTATTGACTTTAGCCCCATTGGCAATCAGCATCTTTACCATCTCAAGATTACCATTACGACATGCTGTACAAAGCGGATTGTCTTCACCAAAGGCTTTGTTCGGGTCAGCCTTGTGATCAAGCAGAATACGCACCCCCTTTACATTACTTCGCATTATCGCGTATGATAATGGCGTTATTCCATCGTACTCCTGATTCGGATCAACTTTCATTTCCATTAAGCTCAATACCACTGCAGAGCTATGTGTCTTGCATAGCAGTTGACTTCCAATACTATGAAGCAGTTCAGGAGACTGCTCCAAACGTCTTCTAACTTCCTCAGCGTTACCCATCTTACTGGCCAAAACCAGTTCTCTATGATCCTCTTTAGAAATCCTGACAGGTCTGTCCTTCCTGACCTGACAGGCAATCTCTTTCAATTGATTTTCTTTTCTTCGATAAAACTTATTAAATGATCCTGCATCAGGATAGACACAAGCAAGGCCAAAAGCCGGGTAATCAAACTGTGCAGGCATGCTATCGGTTAAAGCCTCAAAGAGTTCCCGGGAACAAAGGCCTTTTCTTTCACACGGGTATTGTCTGAAGTACAAGCGGTTATTCACATCGAACAGGGTATAAGTTTCTCCAGTCACAGAGAGTGCAAGGGCATGCTTTTCTGTACTTATAATAAAGTGCCCCCTTGGCAGTTTTTCTAACAGCTGCTCCAAACCTTTCATATCTAAGATAAGAATTTGATATTGACTAGTCCATATTGAATTACAACCAGAACCCTTTGTGGCATGCCCTAAATCTCTTGAAGCCGACCATTTGCTCAAGTCAGCCAAATCCTGAATCAAAGTGAATGGCTTTAGTGATGTACAGAAGCTCTCTTGATTCAATAGTAACATCTCGATCCACGGGCGTAACTCAAGAAGCCTGAAAGCTTCAGGCTCCGCATCAGCGAATCTATCAAAAAAAAAAGTCCGCTTTCTGACGATTTATGAGAATCTTGAAATTGTTTGTATCGAGCTTTAGCCTCATCGATAGCTAAGGAACCTGCGAATAACCTCTAATTTACTTCCCTTCTTGAATCGAGTTCGAAGTAGGACTGAAATCAGAGGTCTCAACCCCTTATTTGTATGATATTTAGCCACTTTCGTGACTTCAGGGCGGACTAACCCTGTGCCCGGATCATTTGATCCAGTCGAACAATATTCGCCAGGGCAAATAAAGTAGACAGTTTATTGTCATTCTTCTTCAAACCTCGATACCTGGCTTT
>NZ_LASA01000186.1 GCF_001562015.1 Endozoicomonas arenosclerae
AAGGTTTTTATTGGTAGAAAATGTCTTTTTTAATAAATTTTTTAGTTTATTTCTTGAACGGTTGTTAAATGGGTGTTTTCTTTTTCAGGTGGTTATTTAAATTGCTAATTCTTAGTTAGCAATGATTGTTGTAATTTTGGTAGCACAGGGGGTAAAGAGTTTTCTATTGGATATGCAGTTGTTTGGAGAGTCTATAGTGAGAAGCGATATAGGCCCTCTTTAATTTGAGTAGAGATAGAAGAGCTCAGAATTTTTTAAAAAATATTGGATGCGTATTTATCGCTGCTATGCTTTTCGAAAAATTTTTATACTCTGGATTTAATTCATTTATGGACGCGCGGAATACTCTTCTCATCATTTTGGTGATGCTACCTCCTGTTAAATCAGCGGGCTTTGAGCTTGTACTGCCCGATATAAAAATGGCTACCTCAATTCCACTTTTGGAAAAAGGAGGATTTGAACGGGCTATGAAGTCTGAGCAATTGAATGGAATCCAGCCGTATTTTCGGGACCCTGTGCTGCTCATGCCGATTGGCGCACAATCTCAGGAGCAGCAGGATGCTCTTCAGGCACAATGCCCAGAGCTGGTGGCTTTTATCAGAAGGCATCAATGGGGGGCGAATAGACAGGAGGGTATTGAGCTTCTTATCAGATTGCTCCTCGTGAACCACTCAATGGCCAGGCTGCTGGAAAGAATGATCGTCAATAATGAGCTGGAGGACGATGCCCAGGCCAATCTGCTGGTGATGCTGGGTGCCAATCCACAAATAATTGATATGCTGGAGAACTTTCCTGACTTACAGGTCTACCAGTGGTTACTGCAGCTGCCTGCGCATCCTGACTGGATTGCTTTATTAACGCCTCTGTACGATAAACCCTCAGAGTTCCAGAGCTTACTCAACAGTTATCATACTTATGCAAAGCCCTACGATATTTCGCTTGTTCAATTTTTAACACTTTATTTTCATGGGTTTGATTTTCAGCTGATCTGGAATTTGGTGGCAGTGTTCCCGGATTTGGATTTCAGAAGTCTCATGCAGACTTTGTATAACAGTGGACTACCGTCTCAGGCATTAACCTTGTTCACAGAGGAGCAGCTGGTCCAGCTCCTTCCACTGGCTGCCCTTCATCCCCAGATAGCTCAGTTACTGGGCTGGATTATCAATCAGGGGGGAGAAGGGCTTGATGCATTTACTCAAATGCTGGAGCTGAGTCCCAATTTTCTGGCGATACTGGCAGCCATCATGAGGCCGGAGTCCATTGGCAGGAATCTGCATCAAAACTGGAAGTATATTCAAGGGGCAAACAACGGAACGACCCCGGTCTTGCAAATCATCATGGGGTTGGTTAACCAGCAGGGCACTCGCTGGCATAACGTCGGTTTGCCAACGTGTGGCAGCAGGATGTTTCAGTGCCTGAGCTACAACTTTCCCAAGATACTGTCAGCAACCCAGGTATCTCATGCATTGGCAGGTGTTCCGCTGGAAAACACTTCCGAGATCGCCATGATCATCCTGCATCTGCTGCTGAACCATCCTGATTTATACTCCATAGTGTTTGGTCTGGATGCTGGCAGTCAACAGGGTGTCACAATCATGCTGAACACTCTGAGCATTGAATACAATGTACTGATTCATGAAAGTAAGCCGGAGCAAGCGGCCAGTTTGCTCAAAAATTTCCTGTTGGCACTGATGAATCCAGCCAAATTGAAAACGCTGATGACTTTGGCTGAAAAGAAAGACTATCAGGGCTTTCAGGATGCATTAAAAGATTAGCCTGATGATAATTTCTATCACTTATTATGAGACCAGTCCGTTTTGCTCAAGCGATACAGGCAGTGCTCAATCAGTTCATGATCAGGGTCCAGGTCAGGGTGTTTAAATGTCTCTGGATCCAAAGTCATTCCCAGTCGCTTCATTACAGCCTGAGAGCGGGTATTAGTCAGGGTGGTAAAAGAAACAATTTCATCCAGTGCCAGGGTTTCAAAGCCCACTTTCAGAGACGCTCTGGCCGCTTCAGAAGCCAACCCTTTACCCCAGTAATCAGCGGATAATCGCCAGCCTATTTCTACACAGGGTGAAAAGGGAAGGGTTGCCTTGGGGATATGCAGGCCAGTAAAGCCAATGAAGTTTCCTGAGGCCTTTTCTTCCAGAGCCCACAGTCCCCAGCCTCTTTCTGCAATCAATGACTGGCAGCGCAGAGCCATCTCTTTACTTTCATTCTGACTAAGAGTTGCAGGAAAGTATTCCATCACCCTGGGGTCGGCACACATCTGTGCATAAGGCAGAAAATCATCATGCATCCATTGTCGTAAGATAAGTCGCTCGGTTTCTAACTCTATGATGTCTGGCATCTATCTATTCCAGAACCTGTATGATGATTAGTTTGATCGTTTCCTTAAAGTGACGTGACAGAGAAATTGAAAGTCACTGACTTTTGAACAAAAGTCATCGTATCAGGTTACAAGCAGCTCTATAAAGGCGGTTCTGCCAGCTCCATTGCCTCTCTGGCAGAAGGGGTGGTCCAGGACTGACCTTTTTTGTCTGTCAGGCCGTGAAGGTTCAGGTGTTGTGCTACCGATTCGGGGTCAGTACCCAACTCATTATATTTAGCCAGTATGGCTTCCAGTGCACCAGGGCGACCCCATTGTGCACGGATCACCAGCTCTATGTTTTCGGCAGAATGGACATAATTCTCTGTGGTGATTTCGTCGTACACTTCTTTCAGTGAGCGTGGGAAAAGATTCTTGTAAGGGAAGTTTTGCTTCAGATATTTACCCAGCGACCGGGTGTTCCAGGTTTTATCGAAAGGGTTAGGCGCTTTTATACCATTGAGCCGGTTCATCAGGCTGATAGAGGGGCCTTCTTCCTGAATCTGCCTGTAGATACTCTGTTTGATTTCAGTGCCACTTCCTCTGGTTATCAATACCTGGGCTACTGCAGGTAAAAAACTGTACTTTTGTAATTCTTCATCCGTAAAGCGGTCATAAATATATTGACCCAGGACTTCAGACTTCCATTTTTCCTTATAACCTGGAGGGACTAACAGCTTTCTGGCGTTGAGATTGCTTACCACTTCACCAAGGCCTTTCTGCAATCGAGTGGCTACAGACAAGATGTAGTGTTTGGTGCCTGCTTCAACCTGGAGTCGAGCCATATCAAGTAACACCATCGCCGCACTGCTGTCTTTTTCGGCGGCTCGCTTATGCAAGTCTTCGAGCTGTTCCTCTGAAAAAGACTCATAGTAAAAAGTGAGTCCCGGCAAAAGGGCATGGAACTTGTCGTCATCCCATTTACCTTTTTTACCCACATTGGCCTCGGACGGTATGGGGACTTTGCATTTGGTCAAATGCTTGAAAAGCTCCGTATAAGACTTTCCCTGGCTGACCCAGCAACGAATAAATTCTTTCAGGTATTCCGGTTGCGTTTTTCCATAACTACTTAAAAGCTTTCCGGACATCAGTTGAGTCAGTTGTACCTTGGACATGGGAACAAAAGTCGCAATGGCTTCAAACTGTTGCTCTATAGGTACCTGGATACCCAGGCTTCCCATATGCTGGTACAACATACTGACACCATGACGGGCAGTGGCTCTCTGACCACTTCTAAGTTCATCCAGCAAAAGATAAGCCAGAGCTTTACGGTTCAGGACGCCCTGACCACCATTGGCTAACTTCACCAGGTCAGCCAAAGGATAATCCTGCATTTCCACCAGTGAGAATGGCGTTGGCCAGTCCGGCTGATCCCAGATAGGCATCATCTCATCGTCAGAAAAGGTTTCAATAACATCTTCCGGAGCCAGTCCTTCAGGGAGCGGTCTTTCTATCTCCATGGGTTCTTCGGATATCTCAGAGTCGGTGTCGTCTTGTTTTGAAGGGCGGTATCCGTGAGCCGTAGCCATTTTTTTCTGAAGCTCGTCCGTTTCCATCGCTTCCTGTCGTCTGACCACAGCATTGATTGCAGGTTCAAGTTGATAATACTCTTCAGGACTTTGCAGGATATCTTTTCCGACCAGCTTGAAGTCAACCCAGGGCAATTGCATCAATTCAGAACGACTGAGCAAAGCAGCTTTTTCAGGTGCTTATGGTCCCACCCTGCTAGCTTCCGGTGACTCTTGATACTGCGACTTCCCTTATTGGCTTTGATAGCGTTCAGCGCAAGCCGTCTCAGAATGGAGAAATTTTCAGCCCCATTTCCTGTGCTTATCTGACATGCGTCCTCTGAAAATGCAACGTCCAAAATCCAGTGCAGATTATTCTCCACCGCCCAATGAT
>NZ_LASA01000187.1 GCF_001562015.1 Endozoicomonas arenosclerae
GAGGATAAGGAGGTCTTCCGTTGCCACGCTTAGGGTAATAGGGCTCGATTACGGCCTCTAAGCGTTTCCATGGAATCAGAACCTCCATTCTTTCAAGAAAAATTTCCCTACGAGTTCTGCGTCGCTTCTGGCTGAATTCACTGTCGGAAAAAGAGAGTTGTTGGTCCATGACTACCTCTGATCAAGCTGCTGAGATTATTATCTCATGATCAGGGACTTATTCGCAGGTTCCCTAGTTGGAGGGGAACGTCTAATCTCTGATACAGGAAATTCTCAGGAAAGAGTGCCATGCCAACGTTTCCAAGAAGTGGGAGTGTAGGAGGACCCAGACCAGGTTCCTCCAGCTCAGCGGACAAAAAATTGACGCTTCAGAACAATCCGGGAAAGTATAAGCAAAAGAAGGTTGAAGAATCTGACTTGAAAGATGTTTATATGAATCCGAGCTTTGATGATGATTCGGGGGATGAGACGTCAGATATTCAAGCTTCAGAGAGAAAGGTCAGTAAACCCAAGAAAAGTAGAGAAGATGTTTATATGAGTCCAAGTGTTGACGACAATGACTTGGATGATGAAGCTCCAAAAACTCAGCCTACAGAGAGAAAGTCGAGTAAGTCCAAAGCCAGCAGACATTCTTTGGGTCATGCTCTTTCCATGATGCACAACAGCCTGGATAAAACCATGCCTATTCCAGAAATGGATCTGGAGCTTGAAGATGATGTGTTTAAGCCCGAGCAGGTTGTTCTGACGAAAGATGAAATAGGTTTTGTTGAGGGACAAAAGAAAGCTCCCAAGCCAGATCTTTCGGAAGAATCCAGAGCCAACATGACCACAGGCGCCTTTAACCGTTTTAACAAGGCTATGTATTACAAAGGTCCTGTACGCTTTCTGGAATCCAAAAAACATGACAATACCCCCGTTGAAACCGTTCTGATTCATGGAACCTTTAACCCTGATGCTCCCGAGCGTGGTTGGACTCGACCTGACATTAAAGCGAATGAAGAGCTTCGCCAGCGATATGGTGGCAAGCTCAGCTCCATTCAGTGGAGCGGTAAAAATCACAGGGAAGCTCGTTTTGAGGCCGGTCAGGCGCTGGCAGCAAGAATTGAACGTAACCATGAGAAAGGTATTGAGACTAATATCATTGCTCACAGTCATGGCGGAAATGTCGCTTTCGAAGCACTGAAGTTACTGGAGTCAGCCAAGGTTAAGCAATTGATCACCTTGGGAACACCGATCAGAGATGACCATATTCCCACTCGGGAGTTTATTTCATCCAAAGTAGAAAGCTACATTCATGTTTCTGGTGGTAAGGACAGTGTTGCCGGCAAGGGAGGCATCGATTGGGTTAAGCCTGGTCGAGGCGCTACGGAAATTGAGAAAAGGCGACGAGGCTTCAGAGCTAAAAAAGATACATCTCGTGCAGATTTCCATCTTCATATTACGGATGCGACCCATAGCGAGTTGCACCGACCCCAGGTTTTGAATCAATTCGGACCCAAAGGGTTTATGAGTAGTCTCTCTGAGGATGATGAAGAATAAAACGGCAGCTAATGGGCCGCCGTTTTACATACTGTAAGAAGTTTTGACTCTACTTTTGCAGTTTTATCAGATCGCTTCTGTAGCTTTGACCAGCCAATCCAGATCTTCTCCGTCAAGCAGCGGAGAAAGTTCACTTCTCACCTTGGAGTGGTAATTGTTCAGCCACTCCACTTCTTCAATATTGAGCATATCCTCAATCAATGGACGAGTATCAATAGGCGCCAGAGTCAGGTCTCTCAGCTTGTAGAATTCACCGAACTCAGTCTTTCTGTCCTCTTCTACCAGCATGATGTTTTCGATGCGGATACCGTGTTTGCCGTTGCGGTACATACCGGGCTCGTTGGTAATCAGCATGCCGGGCTTAAGAGGTTCATCCAGCCATTTGGGGCTGACACTGTGTGGGCCTTCATGCACGTTGAGGAAGTAACCGACACCATGGCCTGTACCGTGGTTGTAATTCTGGCCTTCAGCCCAGGCAGGTTGTCTTGCCAACATATCCAGTTGAATGCCACGGGTGCCACGCAGGAAGCGCGCACGGGCCAGGTTAATGTGACATTTCAGAACCAGTGTGTAGTCTTTCCTTTCTTCATCGGTCATTTCACCGCAGGCAAAGGTACGGGTGATGTCGGTAGTGCCATCCGGGTACTGACCTCCAGAGTCAACCAGTAGCAGACCTTTAGGTTGAACAGTGAGGCAGGTTTCTTCTTCAGCACGGTAATGGATAACGGCTCCATTGGGTGCATAACCGGCAATGCTTGGGAAGCTTGGACCTTTAAACTCAGGTGCCTGGGCACGGAATGCCTGCAGGTTCTCGTCCAGAGTTACCTCGGTCAGAGTTCCGGTAGGAATCTGTTTTTCCAGCCAGCGCATGAAACGTACTATGGCGACTCCATCACGACGATGGCAGTCTTTCATCCGGTCAATCTCAATCGGGTTCTTGATGGCTTTGAGATTTTTGGCCGGGCAGGCTCCTTCAACAACATTGACGCTGTCAGGAATAGCATCAAACAGCCACCGGCAGGTAGTTGCCGGGTCAATCAGCAGGGCTGCATTGTCCATGGAGGACAGAGTTTCTGCAATTTCAGAGTATGCCTTCAGTTCTACTGAAGAAGCTTTAAGAGCCTTCAGAGCCTCTTCTTCTATACGACTGTCGTCAACAAACAGTTGGACGGAGTCATCGCTGACCAGAGCATAAGCAAGAAATACCGGGTTGCATTCAACATCCGAACCACGCAGGTTGAACAGCCAGGCAATGTCATCAAGGGCTGTCACCAGGGCATGGTCAGCGCCAGCTTCTGTCATTTCAACTCGCACTTCAGCCAGCTTTTCTTCACGGGTTTTGCCGGCCATGGCATCGCTGTGCAGAAAAACGGGTTCAGTGGGCATGGCTGGACGGTCTTTCCAGACATCATTCAGCAGATCAACGTCTGTTTTCAGAGACAGGTTTTTCCTGGCAAAGGTTTTCAGGAGGTTACGGGTGCTGTTCAGGCTCATGACTTTGCCATCAAAACCTACCACTTCGCCTTCATTCAGGTTTTCTGCCAGCCACTTATTGATAGGAGGCACGCCAGGCTGCCCCTCTTTCATCAACTCGATGCCCGTGCCTGCCAGTTGTTCTTCGGCTTGCAGGAAATAACGACCATCTGTCCACAAGGCTGCCTGTTCCTGAAGCACAACTACTGTCCCTGCCGATCCATTGAAGCCCGAAAGCCATGCCCGGCCATTCCAGTGATCAGCAGCATATTCACTTTCGTGTGGGTCTGAGCTTGGAATGACCCAGGCGTGAATATTCTGGCTCTTCATAGCTGACTGCAGAGCGGCCAGCTTCTCGGTAGTTGTTGTCATAATTTCTCTGCTCTGAAATGCCTATAGCGACATAATAATATCAGGTGGTGGGGTTACTATAACTGCCTTTAAGGGAAATCCGAAGAGGGATAAAAGCCGGATCAGGCTCAGGCTTTGTTACAATTTCACAGATACATTCTGATATTCTGTCTGCTCTGCTCAATCCCATGAGATTCTCGTCTGTGAGTCGATATCTATTAGCTGTTGTCTTTCTGATTCTGCCTTTTTTCAGTGCTGCCGATGAAGTAGAGGTTTTGCACTGGTGGACTTCTCCAGGTGAAAAGGCTGCTGTTGAAGTTATGGAACGCCAGCTAAACGACAAAGGTCTTGAATGGAAGGACTTTGGGGTTGAAGGGGGCGGTGGCGGCAAAGCCATGACCGTTCTGAAGTCCAGAGTGATCTCTGGCAATCCTCCCACAGCTGCGCAAATCAGGGGGAAAGGCATTCAGGAATGGGCCAGTCTTGGATTGCTGACAGCCATAGATGATGTGGCCAGACAGGAAGAATGGGATAAAAAGCTGCCCGGACTGGTGAGTGAAACCCTTAAGTTTCAAGGGCATTACGTGGCAGTTCCCGTCAATATCCACCGTAATAACTGGCTGTGGGTAAACCCTGAGATTTTTAAAAAGACCGGACTGGAATTACCTGAAACCTGGAATGATGTGTTTCGTATTGCTCCCCAGTTGAAAAAGGCAGGTTATATCCCCCTGGCTTACGGCGGCGAGCCCTGGCAGGCCTCAGCTATTTTTGAATCGGTGTTGTTGGCGACAGGAGGTGCAGACTTTTATCGTAAGACCATGGTGGAGAATGATCCTGAAGCACTCACCAGTAAAACCATGATGGAAACGTTTGAAACTCTGGCTCACATTCGAACCTTGTTTGACGACAACAGCAGCAGACGAAGCTGGGACCAAGCGACGCAATTGGTGATTGATGGCAAGGCGGCCATGCAACTGATGGGGGACTGGGCCCGGGGAGAGTTTCTTCTGCAAGACAAGCAGCCTGGTAAGGATTTTCTATGCATACCGGCTCCAGGTACCCAGGGAGCGTTTGTTTATAACATTGATAGTTTTGTTATGTTTAACATGCCTGATGAGCAGCAGAAAAAGGCACAGCAGACTCTCGCCAGTCTGTTGATGAACCCGGCTTTTCAGAAGGAGTTTAACCAGAAAAGAGGAGGCATTCCGGCACTGGACCTCAGTGAAGGGCAGGAAGTGGATATCTGTGCCAGAAAAAGCCGAAGAGACTTTAACAGCAGTATGGAGCAAGGCACATTGGTGCCCAGTACAACTCATGGAATGGCTGCCGGAGAACGAGTTCAGAATGTTGTCAGTGAAGTGGTCAGTCAGTTTATTAATGATCCTGGTGCTGATCCTGCCAAAGCTGTAAAACAACTGTCGTTGGCAATCCAGACAATAAGGTAGCCTCACGCTATGTTTACTTTGGAGTGGTTACCTGCAGCGGATAGTATCTAATAAGAATTTGATCAAGACAGGAATAGTCGATGCGCTAATCGTCAGTATTCCTGAAACCAGTGTTGCCTGAAAAGCCATGGTGTGGTCTTGGGGTATAAAAGATGAGGCGGCGAAAAGCATGCCACCAATATTCGAACCGATTATCTGCCACTTGGTTAAAGGATGCAGACCTGGAGCTCGCCATTTGGTGGTGATACCTTGAGCCGAGAAAAAAACCGTTGCAATCAAATTTCCAGCCCGGATCGTCCAGGGGTTTTCTGTAATTAAGCCTGAGCAGACAATCATAAGCCCTGAAGCTCCTCCTGCAGTTGAGATGAAATGATAACTCCGCCCTCCTGGAGGCGGCGGCATGCCTTTATACCAGCGAATGAAGCCCAGGGTAGCCATGATGTAATTCGCCATTGAAACCTCGACAAGCCCTGTAGAAGACAGTGCAGTCATAGTGACATTCTGTGTACCGTTCAGACCAACACTCATGTCTGTAATCAGAAGGCCAGAATCCGCCATGAAAGCCATTGAGGCTAATGCCTGAAGGGCATAAATAACAGATTGCCAGCATGAGTAAGCATCTGGATTGACGGGCTCGGCCAATTGAAGATCGTATGAGTTGATATTGATTGGCTGCGGCTGATTAGCAGCTGATTTTATTGAGACAGGTAATACTAGAAGAGCGCTAAGAAGAGTAATTCTGGGATAAGAAATCATAGGTAGCATTTGCTCAAAAGGTGTTTTTAGAGCTTTTAAATTAGTCGTTGAAAGGGACTCTACTAGCGAGTTTTTTTCTATTGATGACACAGATTCTTGACCATGGAGTGATGTTATTAGACTTTGTTACATTACGTTTACCTGTCTTACCCAAGCGTCCGTCCCACTTTGATACCCTCTGTGCGAATTAATTTATAAGTGAAGAGTTTGTGAGCCTGAAGAGGCAAAACAAACTCCGAATGAAACAGGGGTTCACATCCATGCTGCAAAATGCTTTCGGGGTGCTTCAGAAAATCGGGCGGTCACTGATGTTGCCCGTAGCGATTCTGCCAGTGGCCGGTATTCTTCTCGGTATTGGCAGTGCCAACTTCGGGTTTCTTCCTGATCTTCTGAACCAGATTATGGCTCAGGCTGGTGGCGCTGTTTTTGGTAATCTGCCACTGTTGTTTGCTGTAGGTACCGTATTGGGCCTGACAGACAACGACGGTGTTTCAACACTGGCGGCCATTGTCGGCTATGTTGTGCTGCTGGGTACAATGGGGGTTATGGCCGGTGCTCTGGACGTTGAAACAACTACCATTATGGGTATCAACTCCATCGACACCGGTGTCTTCGGTGGTATTCTGGCCGGTATTCTGGCCTCTGTAATGTTCAATCGTTACTACAAAATCCAGTTGCCAGAGTATCTGGGCTTCTTTGCTGGCAAGCGCTTTGTGCCCATCGTAACCGCCTTTGCTGCTATTGCTCTGGGTATTGTTCTCAGCTTTATCTGGCCACCTATTGGTAATGCTATTGATGCCTTCGGTGCTTACGCCGTAGAAGGTAACCCAACCCTGATGGGCTTTGTTTATGGCTTTGTTGAGCGTCTTCTGATTCCGTTTGGTGTACACCACGTATGGAACGTACCTTTCCAGATGGAAATGGGTTCTTTTGTCACTCAGACAGGTGAAGTGGTAACCGGCGATATTCCTCGCTTCTTTGCCGGCGACCCAACAGCGGGCTTCCTGGCGGGTGGCTTCCTGTTCAAGATGTTTGGTCTTCCAGCTGCAGCCATTGCTATGTGGCACTGTGCCAAGACCAAGATGCAAAAGCGTGTGGGCGGTATCATGATTTCTGCGGCCCTGACTTCCATGCTGACAGGTATTACCGAGCCCATTGAATTCTCATTCCTGTTTGTTGCTCCGGTTCTGTACTTTATCCACGCGGTATTGGCTGGCTTTGCCTTTATGATCACCAACTTCCTGGGGATCAAAATGGGCGCTTCCTTCTCTCACGGTCTTATCGACTACACACTGTTCTTCGGCATTGGTACCAAGCCTTTCTGGCTGATCCCTCTGGGTCTGGCTTACGCAGCGGTTTACTACAGTGTCTTCCGTTTTGCGATTACCCGCTTCAATCTGAAAACGCCGGGTCGTGAAGACGATGCGGATATGGGAGTGAAAGTAGAGGTGGGTCCTGAACTGGCGGGTAAACTGATAGTTGCCTTCGGTGGTAACAGCAACATCAAGAGTATTGATGCCTGTATTACCCGACTGCGGGTAGCGGTCAAGAAACCTGAAGAAGTCGATCAGGACGCCATTAAAGCCTTGGGTGCCACTGCTGTCCTGGTGGTTGGACAGAACATGCAGGCGATTTTTGGTCCACAGTCAGAAAACATCAAGTCTGAGATGCAGGAGCTGGTGAATTCTGGCCAGGCCATAGAAAGTGTGCCAGCCACAGCTTAAACAAGCTTAATCAGACCTGTTGCTATCAAGCCCCCACAATTGGGGGCTTTTTTATGAAGCAGTGTTTTTGATCGTTGCTAATATTGAGCCGAATGAATCTTCCTGATGGAGTTTACATGCGGGCTCTGGCGTCTTTTTTTGCGGGTTGGGCTCAATGGATTCTCCTGATCGTATTATTGAAGAGTTCGCTCTCTCTGGCATTCTTCCTTCCTGAAAATTTTCCCTTTGATAAAACACTGTCGTTTTGTTTTGTGACGGACTATCAGTACGAATCAGAACGATCCGAAGAGTGGGATGCTACAAACCATCAGCAAACAACGGTGGTCAGGCGATCAGAAAGTTTGTCTTTTTCACAGTATGATCTGGTCTTTCAACGTTCTGACGAAAACACGCCAGCCGAGGTACCTTTTGGTTGGCATTTAGGTCAGCGACTGCATGGTGATGGTCATATCAATACTCAGGTATTAGAAGCCCTGCAAACCAGTGATGCTGAACTTCATTTATCAGAAGGCACTCAGGTACTGCTGGTTCTTGTTATGACTCTTATGATGATTATTGAACCTGATTTTCCTGAAAACAGTGATTTCTCAAGCTTTCTCAATCAGGCTCAACTGCATCAAATGGGAGCTGGTTGGTTGAATATCAGTGTCCCTCATTCAGCAGGAGGTATTGAGCCTGACTCAAATATTGACTCTGGCTGGCCTTCTATTGATATCTATATTGCGAGTAATTTCAGTTCAAGTAGCCTCAGGTCAACAAGCTATGATCTGATCGTTAATTATGAGTTCTGGAAAGACCGCGTTAAAAATACAAAACGTTTTAAACTGATCGTTCTACGCTATCTGGATTGTCTTTATCAGGCGGCAAAAGACATGAAATGGTTCAGAAAGGATGATGACAAGGATCAGGATGGCCCACAGGGGGTCAGGGAGTCTGGATTATGCTCCTTTTTCAAAAGGCTATGTGGTGGTTGCTATGGTTCAGAGCAGGAACAACTTCCATCTTCGGTCGGTGAAACCACGCCATTGGTTCAAAAGGCTCAATGGCTGGTAAATGCGCAGATCAATGTTTCTGATCAAATCAGTTTGAAGGATCTCACGATCCTGATGTTCTCATTTGAAGGCGTAAAATCGTTTTGATCGTTCTCTCTAAGTGTGTTTCGAGAGAGGGTCAGCAGGGAGTTCCATAGTGACCTCCAACCCCCCTTCCGGATAGTTCCTTAGCTTCAGACGACCTCCATGGATATTGACCAGATGGCGGGCAGTGATTAGCCCAAGGCCGTTCCCGTCGGGGTTGCAGGCTTTGCCGTGGTCCAGTCGACGATAAGGTTTGAAAACTTCCTCTTCCATGCCTTCAGGTAACCCTGGCCCCTGATCACGTATACGGATATCAATATACCCTTTGATGGTTGTGAGATAGACGTTGGCCTGCTCTCCATAAAGCACGGCATTGCCAATAAGGTTTTCCAGGCAGCGACGCATAGCCAGTGGCTTGCCATTAATGGCGGCTTCGCTGTCGGCATAAACATGGACGTTCTGACCCACTGAGCAGGCTGACTGGGCAATGTCTTCGAGAAGGTTTTTCAGGCTGATTCTTTCCGGGTTCTCATGAATATCCGTATCGCTGAGAATTTGCAGCGCACTCTTAACCATCATTTCCAGATGGTCCAGATCCTGACTGAATGCCTCTCGCTCCTCGTCATTGTCCAGCAGTTCGGTTCTGAGTCTGAGTCGGGTAATCGGGGTTTTCAAGTCATGGGAGATCCCGGAAAAAAGCTGTTTTCTGTCGTTCATATAATGCTGAATGTTTTTCTGCATATGATTGAACGCTTGTGCTGTTGTTTCATACTCACGACAACCGACTTCTGATACCGGTACCGGTTCAAGGTTCCGGCCGAATGTTTGGGCCGCTATTGAGAGTTTCTCAAAGGGGCGAGTCATTTTCTGGATGAGCAGGCTGGCAATAAACATCAGAATCAGCATCCAGGCCATGTAAGAGACTTTCAAAGGCTCGGAAAGCTGCTCCTTACTCATCAAAGAAGAGTCCGGCATGAGTGTGGCCAGATACAGCCACTCCCCTTCTCCTACAGGAATCTGGATCACCAGTACGGGCAGGGCCAGTGGTTTGACCATCAGACTCTCCTGCCCCCAGCTGTCTGGCAGGTCTTTCAGAAAGGTATCGTTGTTGAATACTTTGAGTGTTTCCGGACTGGAAAAGGCGATTTGAATGTTTCCCTTAGTATCGAGGCTCTCTTCCAGAGTCTGCCTGAAAACATCCAGAACTACCTGGTGTGAGCTGGTGTTCTGAAAGGGCTCGATCTTGATAAACTCACGATTCAGTGTCACAAAGTAGCGAGTGCCACCCATATCCCTGAGCTGATTCAAAATAATGTGGCGATAACGAGTGGGTAGTGAACTGAAGTATTCGACAGTGGCAGACACCCTCAGTGCCATATTCATGGCCACATCTCTAAGTGCCTGATCCTGATCGTTGCGGGATTGGGTTTCCCAAAGGTTATTGACGATCACCTGAGTGGCCAGAACCAGAGCGACCATTACCAGAAAGAATCGACCTGGCAAGGATCTTGGGGTGAAGCGATGCAGAAATCTGCTAATAGAGCCTAACTTCACGGATGGGTAGTCTGGGTCTGGTTCGAATGCATGACCTCTGTTGCCAGCAGGTAGCCACTGCCCCGAACCGTTTTAATAATTTCAGGGTTGCGGGCATTTTCGCCAAGGCAGTGCCTCAGCCGACTGATGTGGACATCAATAAAACGGTCCAGAGGAGCTGAGTCCCGTTTACGGGTACTTTCAGCTATACAATCCCGGCTCAGCACCTGACCCGGATGACTGATAAAAAGCATCAACAGGCTGTAGTCTGCACCTGAAAGGGATTGAGTTTGGTCGTCCGGAGAAGTCAGTTCCCGGGTAGTGGTATCCAGACAGAAACCATTGAAGTGATAGTACCTGCCTTCATCCTGCTGTTCTGACACGGGTTCACTGCGGCGATAAATGGCTTTGATGCGAGCCAGCAGTTCTCTGGGATTAAAGGGCTTGGCCAAATAGTCATCGGCACCCAGCTCAAGTCCAACGATACGATCCATTTCGTCGGAAACAGCGGTCAGCATGATCACCGGAACCCTGGAGAAGGTTCTCAGCTCCCTGCACACGTCAAAGCCGTCCATGCCTGGCATCATAATATCCAGGATGATCATAGCGTGTCGGGTCACGTCAGCAGGCATTGAGCGAAACAACGTCAGGAAACTCTCTCCGTCAGGGGCTGTTTCAACGCAAAAACCGTTTTTTTTCAGATAATTCGCCAGCAGATCGCGTATGGCGTCATCGTCATCAACGATAAAAATCGGGTGTGATGAGGTCATGGCTGTCCAGAAATAAGAGCGGCCGTGCCATTATAGGGTGAGTTTTAAACAAGCCTATTGATCTGACGCAATCAAATGAATTGTCGATAAAATAATCAATAATGAGTGTGGGGATTTCTCATTCTATTCAGATAATGAAAAAAATATCCCTTTGGACCATGGTTGAATAGGGGTAAAGCGCTTTACACTGCAGTTATTCATGCGGCCGTACCGGGCAGTATTTTCCAATCCTGAAATGAGCCTGAAGGCAGGTACTACTACCTAACCCTCGGCTTGTCGCTCATGAACTAATTGAAACAGGATTTCTCTGGCTTGTTGCAGCTTTCTGGCCGCTTCATTATCGGTCATGGCTTCCGCTTTGTCCTTTAGTTGGTCCAGTGTAATCCCTTCTTTCAGGTACTGTTCTGGTTCCTTCAGTGACAGGAACTTTTCGTAAGGGGTCATCATGTTTTCATAGCGGTA
>NZ_LASA01000188.1 GCF_001562015.1 Endozoicomonas arenosclerae
TGCTGTTATAAACCTCGGCTTTCACTGCCCCGGTCAGGACTCGAAACCTGTATTTTGGCACCCAAACTATATGATATTGGCAATGCCAAATGACATGCGTTAACTTTTCAAATCTACTCATGTTACTTCCTATCTCTAGTAGTTGTGGGGACAACTCAGAGATAAGGAGTAGCATGGGTAGTTCATGGCAGGCGAAGCCAACCATTCATGACCACGTCCATAGGACGTGGGTTTTCACGATGCACTAAAAGAATCCATTCTTAGAATAACTTATCACTTTGTATCGGACGTCCGCAGTAGAAAACAAGGCAAGATTTGAAGCAGGTATCACAAAGCAGATACCCCTTAACATGGTCAAGGCAACATGGATAAAAATATTCTCAATGCTCTGGCCAGATCAAACTCTTCGCCGGTAGCAGGATTACAATTATCGTTGCCTTCCAGAATCATACTGGTATGCCCCTTGATCAAGGCTGCAGCATTAATGGTGATGTACCAAAGAGTCTCGTCCGACTCTGGCACATTGAGCTTGAGCTGAATCAGCGCCTTTAACTCCTCCAGACAACTTTCAGCCGACACATGCAACTGAGGGTATGAGTCCTTTTGTGTCAGTGCCGGACCAAACATCAGCTTGTAGAGAGCCGTGTGTGCTTTTGCAAAATCAACATAAGCCAGCCCCACTTCCACCAAGGCCGCATCCAGATCCGGGCAGGCTTCTGCCCGGGTTTTCAGCGACTGACGAAGTTCAGCAAAACCACTGGTTGCCAGAGCTATTAACAGCGCGTTCTTATCGGGGAAATGTCTGTATGGCGCAGTCTGGGATACGCCCACAGCACGGGCCAGAGCCCTGAGACTGAGCTTGTCTATTCCATCTTCGGCCAACTGTTTTCGGGCTTGCGCCAACAGTGTTTCTCTCAAATTCCCGTGGTGGTAAGACGCCATAAATAAACTCTTCACACTTAAATGCGCATACTGGATAACAATCTCTCTGCTCTCTATTGTTATCGTTTGATGTTACCAACGTCAACATTGTTGACAGTGAACACATTAGTCACCTAGCATTACACAAAACAACAATTACCATGGCTACCAACGGAATGCTGCTCATGACTCTCAATAGAAGACTCAATAAGCGTCTGGCCACCCTGCTACTGACCGGAATCAGCGCACTCGCTATGGCAGAAGACAAGCCACCAGCGAGGGTTGAAGTCACCTCGGTTGAATATCAGGCTCATGCCCAGCCGATTCGAACCAGCGGTATTCTCTCTTATAAGTCCCAACAATCCCTTTCTTTCAAAACGGCGGGTCCTGTCCAGCACCTTGGGGTTGATGAAGGCGACAGGGTGGAAGCAGGACAGCTGCTGGCCAAACTGACATTGGGAGAAATAAACGCCCAGGTCGATGAAGCCGAAGCCAGAGTTGAAATGGCCAGAAATAACCTGAACCGTTTCAGCCAACTGCATAAAAGCAATGTACTGTCCCTTGAGCAATTACAAACAGCAGAAACGGATCTGGCCGTAGCCGAGAGCCGTTTGAACATAAGCCGTTTCAATCTCAAGTACTCCAGCATTAAAGCGCCTTCTAAAGGACTGGTGTTAAGAACCTTTGTAGAAGAAAACGAACTGGTTAACGCTTATCAGCCCGTCCTCATGGTAGCCGACACAGATCAGGGCTGGGTTATCCAGACTGGTGTCACCGACGAAGACATTGTCCGCTTGCAGACGGGCGACAAAGCCCAAATTGAATTTGATGCCTGGCCAGGAGAAGTCTTTGAAGGAAAAATCAGTCAGCTTGCAACCCTTGCCGATGAACAAACCGGTACGTTTGAAATTGAAATCACTCTACCGGAAAAAGGGAATCGTCTTCGCTCAGGCTTTATTGGCCAAGTAACTCTGCTCCCTTCCAGAAAAAAACAGGTAGCACTTCTGCCTGTCAACGCAGTGGTCAGAATGGTTCAACAGCAGGCTGAAGTCTTTGTCTATGATCCTGCAACGCGCCGAGTCAATCTTAAAACAGTCACTCTGGATTACCTTGAGCCCGGTCTGGTAGCCAGCAGTAGTGGGCTTAAAGCCGGCGATCTGTTGGTTACTCTTGGAGCTGGTTTGCTCAGAGACGGGGAGGAAGTCATTCCCGTATCAGAACCTGCTCTTCTGACGGCAGGAGAGTAAAGCGTCATGACACTGCCTGCCATTGCCATAGAAAATCGTCGTTTCACCCTCATACTGGTCTTGCTGCTCATCATGCTGGGTGTGGTTTCTGTTCAGAATATGCCCCGCTCGGAAGACCCGCAGTTTGAATTTCCGGCCACCATGATCCGTGTCGTTTATCCTGGCACCAATCCCATGGACATGGAAAAGCTCATTGTCGATCCTATTGAGGAAGCCATTAACGAGCTGGATGATATCAAAGTCCTGAAGTCCAACATTGAAGACGGACTGGCGGTTATCAATGTTGAATTCCTTTACGGCTCTGACCCTCAGGAAAAATACGACGACGTTGTTTCATCGGTATCTAGAATTCGTGGAGACCTTCCTGAAGACATTGCTGTACTCGCCATTGATCGAATATCTCCTGTCGATGTCACTATCATCCAGATAGCCCTGATGTCAGATACCCAGGGCTACGGTGTATTAAAGCCTTTGGCAGAAAAGCTTGAAAAAAAGCTTGAACGCATCCCCGGAGTCAAAAGAGCCAACGTAGAAGCTTTTGCCGAACAGCAACTTCAGGTCAAAGCTGATCTGGAGAAAATGAAAGAGCTTGGCATTGGTATCGAAGATCTGATTCAAGCCGTTCAGGTTTCAGGCGCAAACCTGCCCGGCGGACATGTCCTTTCAGGAGATCGACGCTTCACTGTACAAACCAGTGGCGATTTCAGTTCAATCGAAGAATTAAAAAGAACGGCTGTTCACTCCAGTCCTGGAAAAGTCATCTACATCCAGGACATCGCGGATGTAGAAATTGCCGATGCTCTTCCCAGCTATCAGGCTCGTTATGAAGGCGTGAGATCTGTCTTTGTCACCGTAGTCCAACGCGAAGGCAGTAACATCTTCCAGGTTATGGACAGCATAAAGTCTGAGATCAGTGAACTGAAAAACAGACTGCCTGACGGCGTTACAATAGACATTACCCATGACCAGACTGAATCGGTCAAAGATCGCATCAGTCAATTCTTTGATAGCCTGGTTCAAGGCTTGATTCTGGTAGGACTTCTGACACTGATCTTCCTGGGCTTTCGCCCGGCACTGGTGATTATCTTTGCCATCCCCCTGTCTTTCTACATTGGCATTGGCTGGCTGGATATGGCGGGCTTTGGTATACAACAGATGTCAATTGCCGGATTGGTTATCGCTCTGGGTCTTCTGGTAGACAACGCGATCGTTGTCACTGAAAACGTTGATCGTTTCCTCCGCAAAGGTTTACCTCCCGCAGAAGCCGCAGCAAAAGGTGCCAGTCAGGTCGGCTGGGCAGTGATCAGTGGTACGATGACGACCATTCTGGCCTTTGTACCTATTCTGATGCTGCAGACCGGAGCCGGTGTTTTCCTTCGCTCCATGCCGGTTACGGTTATCCTGACATTGCTCGCGTCCCTGCTCATTGCTCTAACCCTGACGCCGCTGCTGGCCAGTTACCTTCTGAAAAAGAAAAAGCAACAACCTCCCTTTATGCAAAGGCAAGTCGCCCAATTTGCACAGGGTGGCTATAAACGACTGCTTACGGCTTCTCTAAACCATCCGTTCCTGGTACTGGTGGCGGCTGTTTTGGTTTTAGGTGGCTCAGTCATGCTGGCAGGAAAGCTCGGGGTGAGTATGTTCCCGAAAGCAGAAAAGCCCATGATTATGGTGAATATTGAACTGCCTGAAGGTGCCAGTTTTGACCAGACCCAGGCCGTTGCTGAACAGGCTGAAGAAACCATTCGACAGCATGAGCTGGTTCGCTCCATTACGACGAACATTGGCAAAGGCAACCCACGCATTTACTACAACATTTTCCCAAGTCGCCAGGTACCCAACTATGCCCAACTGGTTGTACGACTGGATACCGGTAAACTGTCGATAGTTGAACCCTTTGTAGCCCAACTCAGGGAAGACTTCTCGGAAGTTCCGGGAGCAAGAATTACCATCAAGGAATTGCTGCAGGGACCTCCTTATGAAGCCCCTATCGCCATTCGGGTTGTGGGTGATGACCTCGATAAGGTTCTACTGGCCTCAAGAGACGTCGAAAGGTTCATCGTTGAAACGCCTGGCACAGTGAACGTCGACAATCCTCTGGACAAACCCAAGGTTGACCTGAAAGTCACTATTAACCGGGAAAAAGCGGCCATGTACGCGGTACCGGTCAGCGCCATAGATCAGGCTGTAAGAGCCAGCCTTGTGGGTTTGACCGTCAGTGAGTTCAGAGATGAAAACGGTGAAGACTTCCCCATAGTAGTGAAGTACCAGGGGGCAGACCGCCCTAAAATTGAAGACTTTGATGCCATGATGGTTAAGTCAGCATCCGGAGCCCTGATTCCACTGAAACAAATCATTCAGCTTGAACTCCACAGTGCCCTGCCCCGTTTCCAGCATCATATGACAGAACGTATGGTGCGAATTACGGCTGATATTGAAGGCAGTTATCAGGCTGAAGCCCTGACCAACGAAATCGTAGCCAAACTGGATCAGTACGAATGGCCAGAAGGCGTCTTCTATCAAGTGGGAGGTGAACAGGAACAGCGTAAAGAATCCTTTGCCGGAATGACCAAAGTTCTGCTGATTGCCCTGCTGGGTATCTTTGCAGTCCTGGTACTTCAGTTTAATTCCTTTACCCAGCCCATGGTCATTTTTGCGGCTATTCCTTTTGCTGTCACAGGCATGATTCTGGCGCTATGGGTGGCCGGTTTTACCTTTTCATTCACCGCCTTCATAGGCCTGACCTCACTGGTGGGCATTGTTGTCAACAACTCCATTATTCTGGTGGATTATGCCAATCAACTGAGAAAAGAAGGACTTGAGATCCGTGACGCGGTTGTCATGTCAGCCCAGACTCGAATGCTGCCCATATTGCTGACCACCATGACCACCATTGGCGGTTTGTTACCGCTGACTCTCTCAGGCTCCTCAATGTGGTCGCCCATGGGATCCACCATTATTGGCGGACTGCTGGTTTCGACCCTGTTGACCCTGATTGTGGTGCCAGTGCTTTATCAGCTCTTGAGTAACAAGGATAAGTAATCATAACTCTACGGGGCCTATTGAGCCTCGTGGTACAATTATGCTTATTACCCTGCTGATAGGTCTGAGACATGACGACGTTTTATCTGAAGGCAAAGGAAATCTTCACTGAAGAAGGCATTCTTCAGGACAGCTTTCTGAAAATTGCGGACGGCCGTATTGCGGCTATTGACTGTGAGCCTGAAGAAGACTCGGACATCATGGATCTGGGTGACAGCAGCATTGTCCCCGGATTCATTGACCTTCATATCCACGGCAGTGGCGGCTTTGATGTCATGGACGCCAGCCACGAAGCCATCAATACCATCTCCAAAACCATCGCTGCAAAAGGTGTAGTCGGCTTTCTCGCTACTACCGTAACCGATACCTGGGACCGAAACCTGGCCGCTCTAAGAAATGTAAAGCAATGCATTGAACAGGGTGTAGACGGAGCAGAAGTGCTCGGCTCCTACAGTGAAGCCATTTTCTTTTCTGAGCGATTCAAAGGTGCTCACGAAGGCAGCTACTTCCTTGAACCTACCCAGGAACGACTGGATGAAATGCTCGAGGCAGCGGACGGCACGCTTCGCTCACTGGCCCTGGCGCCAGAGGTTGAAGGCGGAATCGAAGCGGTTAAATACCTGACCAGCAAAAATGTACGCGTCATGATTGGCCATACCGGCGCCACCTATGACATATGCAAAAAAGCTTTTGAAGCTGGTGCTGTGGGCGGTGTTCATATCTTCAACCAGATGCTGGGCCTGCACCATCGTCAGCCAGGTACAGCCGGTGCTGTTCTGCACCATCGTGATATTTACGCTGAAATGATTGCTGATGGCGTCCATGTAGACCCTGTTGTGATGGATCTGGTATATCGCCTCAAGGGAGCCGACAGAACAGCTCTGATCACAGACTGCATGTGTGCAGGGGGTCTGAGTGATGGTGAATATCAACTGGGACTGCTGACCGTACATGTTAAAGATGGAGTAGCCAGAACCGAATCAGGAGCACTGGCTGGCAGCACCCTGACACTGAACCGTGCCGTTGCCAACATGATTGAGAAAGTTGATGTCGATCCTCTGAATGCCGTCCACATGGCTTCTCTAACACCAGCCACTCTGCTGGGTATAAACGATGAGCTAGGTAGCATCAAAGTGGGAAAACGAGCATCCATAGCCGTTATGAACAAGAGCCATGAAGTTCTGATGACGTTCGTTGACGGCAAACAGGTCTTCAGCCTGTATTAATCACACCGGCAAGTGACCTTTCATCATAAAAATGGAAGGTCACTTTTGCACTCAGGATTGTCGCTCCTCCCTGGGGGTCTGGCCAAAATGGTTTTTATAAGCCGTACTGAAGTGAGACGCATTGGAAAACCCGCAGGCTATCCCTACTTCCACAACGGGCATATCGTCTTCCCTGAGTAGCTTTCTGGCATGTTCAAGTCTGAGCTTCAGATAATGTTTGGAAGGAACTGTATCGAGATGTTTTCGAAAAAGTCTTTCAAGCTGTCTGCGTGATATTCCAACCAGTGAAGCCAGCTCATCTGCTCCTAAGGGTTCTTCAATATTAGCGGCCATCAGCTGGGTAGCTTCTTCAATCTGTGGTTGCTGCTTTTTGCCGGGAGCGACCACAAAAGCCGAAGATTCAGGTTTACCCAAACGGTCTCTGACCAGCAACTCCGAAACACTGGAGGCCAGGTCTATACCCTGCTCTCGCGCCACCAGTGACAGCATCATATCCAGAGCTGCAGTACCTGCACCGCATGTCATTCTGCCTCTATCAAGCTCAAACGCTCGCTGGCTTAACTCAATGGCAGGAAACTGGCCACGCAACCTGTCGGAGCTTCCTTCCAGCCGGGCTCTATAGCCGTCCAGCAACCCGAACTGCGCCAACAGATTAGCGCCCCCGCCAATCCCCCCCAAGATCGGAGAATCCGGAAGGGAAGCATGAGAAATATCAGCAGTAGCCCCGGCAGCAACCAGAACGGTCACTTCCATTGGCTCAAGAGTCGACTGGGAAGGTGCCAGAGATAAACCGACGTTACTGGTGATCAGTGACTCGGCAATGACAGCACTCTCATAGATGGTTTGACCTGTCACCTGATTCACCGCTCGCAGCACTTCAAGAGCAGATGACAAGCCCAGCAGAGAAAAATCAGGGTATAAAAGAAAACCTACCTTACAAGGCTTACTCACTCACCGTTCCCCTTTGCATTTCCATCAGTGGCCTTGAAGCTAACCTGCTCCAGTCTTTGGAACCAACAAAATAAGGCTCTTAATGGATTCTGGGGAGCTGGTTGAGGACGAGTTATTTGACTATGAATAGAAGACGTTTTCTTGTACAAAAGTGTCATGAAACTTTATGACCTCCTCGACAACGCCAAGTGCTTTGAACAGATACGCCAGATTCGCTGGCCTGACGGGGTGAAATGCCCACACTGTGCCAGCTCAGACATAACCCGCCAAGGCAAGGACGATTCACAGCCTGACAGACAGAGATATTCTTGTAAAGAA
>NZ_LASA01000189.1 GCF_001562015.1 Endozoicomonas arenosclerae
GTTATAAACCTCGGCTTTCACTGCCCCGGTCAGGACTCGAAACCTGTATTTTGGCACCCAAACTATATGATATTGGCAATGCCAAATGACATGCGTTAACTTTTCAAATCTACTCATGTTACTTCCTATCTCTAGTAGTTGTGGGGACAACTCAGAGATAAGGAGTAGCATGGGTAGTTCATGGCAGGCGAAGCCAACCATTCATGACCACGTCCATAGGACGTGGGTTTTCACGATGCACTAAAAAAGCCATGACCAGAGTGGAATATTATTGGAATAAATTTTCTGCCGCCCAATGGTTTAGTGAAAACATCGATATAGCTGACCCGGAAACACAGATTCAAAAGTGGCTCACTGACCCAAACTTTTAACGTAAAACAAAAGCCTCTCTGAGACTGGTGAAAGCCGCAATGGATTTACCAAACCCAGTTCTCAAGGAAACTTCAGAGCTTCATCGAGGTCAAAAAAGAATCAACCATCTTTTTATGGAGTAATGGAGTATAAGTATGCGAGCTAGTCCCTTCACTATCCTTACGTCCACTCTCATTTCAATGCTTATACTATCCCCTGTATGGGCTAGTGACGAGCCTTTAGAGACTTCTTATGAAGAAGTAGTAACACAATTTGCATCTACCGCTACTCAGTACGACCAAAGCCAAGCAGGCAAAGAAGATAAAAAGCTGAAGAAAGAGACTAAGGACTTGTCTGAAATTAACTTCCCTATCGAAACCCTCTCAAAACCCGTTCGGGCTGAGCCTGTCGAAGCCCAATACCACGACCCTTCGACAAGCTCAGGGTGAACGGAATCCCGTGTAAATCTGGAACTTATTTTGAGACAAATCCTAAAAACCTCTTTACGGTCGCCCTGTGGTTTAAAGAGAATGCAGAAATAATCGAACCCGAGAAACAGGTTCAAACATGGCTCACTCAACCGGACTCCTGATCTCAAACAAAGCCCCACCCAGAACCCGGCGATAAATCGTCATTTTGTTGCCAAACCGTTGCAGTCCGTCTTCTCTGAGGGCGGGAGCATACTCTTTGAGATAACGATCCAGTGCCGCCTGATTCTCCAGACGATAAGTCACACAAAACCCACTACAACCGGGTAGTTCGTCCAGCCGATCGTCCAGCTTGATCAGGGAAATCACCGCGCTTTGAAAGCCTTCAATCTCAACAATCTGTCGGGCATGGTCTTTGAGCCAGGTCAGGAAAGACCTTTCCACTGAAGCTTCAACCAGACAGTTTACTTCGTAAATAATCAAGCGCTTCCTTCCCCACTGATCAATTGTCCCTGTGCCAGCCCTGACCAACACTCAGACGACGTCACCTTCATATACCGACAACCGGCACTGTGACTGAACAGTGTAAACACATCCAGCACCAGAGCTCCATCCGGCCCTGCGGTGACCTGATGTACATTATCGCGGTGACGAGACAGACTGGCCATGCGACCCGCAGTCATCCAGGCCTGGGCTGAAGGTTGCAACACCATACCTTCAAGAGTTTGTTCGAGAAGATCATAGTTGCGTGTCGTCACCTCCCCTTTCAGAACACGCATCACACCATTACAGTCACTGTGGTCATGGTAGGGAATAAAGCCATCAGGCTCGAACATCAGGAAGCAGAATTCGACAGTGCCCACTCTTTTTCTGTAGACCCTGACACCAGAGCCCTGGGGATGCACCTGAAACAGTTCTTCGTTGGGCGAAGCCACTTCATCCAGCATCATCAGACGCCCCATAACCCAGAGCAGATAAGATTCTTCTTCGATGTTACAGGGGTCATTCAGACTGCTGGCTTTCTCTGCTATTTCGTAGAGGGCATCATCCGTGCATTGGGACAGCCCTCCTTTTTGTGCGGAACGAAAAGGCCAGATATTACGCGTTAGATTGATCATCCAGGATTCCAAAATGTCTCTAGGCCCTGAAAAGTACTTTTGGATAAAAAGTACCCACTATCAGGGCAACTTCAGCGATCACTGGAGTTCAAGTAAAGACCAATCTTTCGGTTTTAACCAAATTCCATTCAATTATTAAGAATGGTTCTTTCGTACCACATGCAGGCCATGTCGTACGGGCAGAAGAATGTTGTCCAGATCTTCTCTGGAGGAAAGGTATTGATTCAGGTCTGCAATCACCTGATCCCGCTCATCCTGTGGATCAAGCACTCCGCCTTTCCAGAGCGCATCATCAATGACAATCACACCGCCCACTTTCAGCATTGGAAGTATCAGCTCAAGGTATTCGAAGTACTTTTTCTTGTCCGCATCAATGAATACAAAATCCAGCTCGCCTTCAATGGTCGGTATGGTTTCCAGCGCCTTGCCAAAAAGCACTTTCAGTTTGTCGGCATGAGAAGAGCGACCAAAGAACTCTTCGGCAATCTCGATGGCTCTCGGATTGGTTTCACAGCAAAAAATCTCACCATCATCGGGCAGTGCTTCCGCCATAGACAGGGCGGCATAACCGGTGAACATACCAATTTCCAAAACTCTTTTGCTATGACTTAAAGCCACCAGCATTTTCAGGGTCTGACCCACCATACGTCCGGACATATTACCCGGATAGCGGGTGCGATCTTCTGTGGCCTGAGCCAGCTCTTTCAGAAGTGCAGACTCCCCTCCCGTGATGTCATGACAATACTGTTCTATTTCAGGATTAATGATGACCGTCATGGTCTTTCCTTAACTGCAAAAAATGGCGCTGATTCTAACAAGACCGTCGAAAGCAAAAAATGCCTACTGCATTTTAATCATTATCAAAGTGACGCCCCATGGTAAGATTGGCCAATATCAGCTTCAGCCTCGCGTTCTCTGGCTTGCTAGCTTCCGGTATGAACCACAATAATAAGAACATTCACCCCTCTATGAAGAACTGTTTGATTAAACCCCTGCTTCTCTCTTTCTGTGCTTTTTTTCTCAGCGGCTGCGCACTGTTTGACCAGAACCCTGACCATGTGCGTATTGTTGATGATAGAAAAACAACCACGCTCACTTATACAGAGGCCGCAGAACAATCGCCTATCCAAGATGAACTGGATAACTTTGTAGAGTTCGGTGCATTCAGCGCTTCTATTTATCTGGATGACCCAAAAGAGCAGACAAACTCTCTGGAGACTTTCTGTGCTCAGGAAGAAATGTATCGACCTTCCAAGCTGTGGGCTGCCATCCCCCTGAAGCTCCTGGAGAAGCAGAATAAAAAACACGAAGATTTAAAGCTTGAAATAGAAGCTTTTCATGCCAGAAACAACCCACAGAAAGCGCTATTGGTTTTTCGAGGCACGGACTTTGAACAGAAAGAAGACTGGTACTCCAATTTTCGCTGGTTCCTGAAGCCATTAGGCTTAACGTCTCATGACCAATACGACGAAGTACAAATGCTGACGCCAGAGCTGATCAGTGAAATCCAGAGCCAACACCCAAGTGTCACAGAAGTCATTGCTACAGGCCACTCTCTGGGTGGCGGCCTGGCACAATTGGCCGGTTACAGTTCTCCCTTAATTCATAAGGTGTATGCTTTCGATTCTTCACCTGTCACGGGTTACTACGATATAGACTCGGATCAACGTGAAGCCAACGCTGAGAACATGAAAATCTATCGGGTCTACGAGCATGGAGAAATTCTGGCGTACCTGCGCCTGCTCATGAAAGGGCTCTATCCCATTTCCAGCAAACATCCTGATATTATCCAGGTGCGCTTTGAACTGATCAAAGACGAGAATAATGTTGAGCAGCACAGTATCAGAACACTGACGTGCAACCTGTACAAAAAACTTAACTCCAAAGGCAGTACTCTGTGACCGAAAAACCCATTATCGAAATTGAATATTGCAGCCAGTGTCAGTGGCTGCTTCGTTCTGCCTGGCTGGCCCAGGAGCTGCTCAGCACCTTCAGTACAGACCTGGGTGAAGTCAGACTCAAACCGGGAACAGGGGGTGTATTTGTCATCACCCTGAATGGTGAACAGATCTGGGAAAGAAAACAGGACGGCGGCTTTCCCCAACCCAAACAGATCAAACAGAAAGTCCGCGACCTGATTGACCCTGAGCGGGACCTCGGTCATAACGATCGACCTTGACGTTACAGTTTTAAGCAGCAGAGCCTCTGAGACGACCCGGCAGGCTCTCCCCCTCTTTTCTTAAGAAGCCCTTCTTCTGGCAGATAAACCCAATACCTGCAAACCGATCAAGAGTACTCCTTATGGGCATGGGAATAGGCTCTTTCGCCTCACACATATATGAACGGGCCAGAGGCTGGCGAGATCAATTACGTGACATTGATGTCACGAATTTGAAAAGAAAAGTCGGAGTGGCTTCTGACGGCAGAAATGTAGAGCTTCTGCCTGAGTCTCAAAGCAGTAGTTGGCTTTCCTATATACCGGGAGTCAGTCAGTTGTATAGCCAAGCCTCCGCAACGGCTTCTTCCCCAAACAGAATGCAAAATGATATGCAGCTGATGCAGCGCAGAGTGGCCCAGCTCAATGACCAGTATCACCTCACAGTACAAGAAAACACTCAGCCGCAGCCACAGTCGATCGATACCGCCAAGGAATACCTGCATAGCTTCCAGGACCTTATGGCCTCCCAGGCAGGGCAAATGCTGCTGATGGAGTCGACCCTTGAAAGTCTTCTACAAACACTTTCTCAACCTGAGGGTAATGCCGACGTTGCGGATGAGCTCCAACACTGCCTGACTCGTTACATGTCAGCCTCTCGAACGCTCAATGAAGAGCCCACAGACAGCCTTATCAAAATGCAGGCCCTGCTCTACAACTGGATCGACGAACATAAAGATCTGGCGGGCCCAGTTTCTGAGCAACAAGCGCTTGAGCAGATCAATACAGAAGTCGAGACACTGTTCGAAAACTTTAGTCAGGCCATGGATATGCATCAGAGCATTGTTACCCGCTCACTAACGGCTCAGTCCCATGAAGCCAGAAATCTTGAAAGTCCCAGAACCGTCCCCGCTCCGATCCAGACAACCGGCAGAGCAGCATCTGAAGCCACAGCCCATCAAAGTGAAGTGGGAACTAAAGAACAGTATCTGGTAGAGCTGGGAGCCGTTATCCGTGGGTCAGAAGGAATGATTACGAGTATGAACATTCCTGATCAATACCCCAATGCCCGAACCATGCTACTGGATGATTTGAAAACAGCAGGGGAAGTTCTGAATGAAGAAGCCCGCTCCAGGGAAATGACACCCTCAGAGCTGAAAAGCTGGTATACAGACAATCGCAAAAGACTGCTCAAAATGCAGGAAACCATGTACCTGGCGGTTCGATCCCCAGATAAAAAACCACCTTCATACCCTGCCAGACGTGGACTTTACAACCGCTACCGGGATTGCCCCTTTAACTCACACTCACAGGCACTGGCACATTCTGGCTGGAGTGACTATTTCCTGCACCGTTTTTTACCTTCAGTCCCCTCTCCAGGCCCCAGACCTGTTTTAGATCCGTCAAAGCTTGAGAATCTTGATACTGCCATCGCCCAGAATAAACGACAAACCACAGAAATGACTGAGCGACTCGCTTCTGTTGAGGCACAGATCAGGCCCTATGATGAAACAATAGAAGCGATCAATGCTCAAATGAGGGCCCTGCCCAAACCCGCTGAATTACGATACCTGACGGCCGTTGAAAAACAAAAATCATTGAAACAACGTTTCGCTCTCGCAGATCAGAAACGGGAGCCCATGGAAAAACGAGCCCTACTGACCCAGGAGAAAACTTCATTAGAAAATGAGCTTACCAGACTGCACGAAGAAAGCCTCTCTCTTTCAATGGAACAGAGAACCACTCAGCAAAAGTTCGAGAGAGATCGTCAAGAGCAATTGGGCACCTGGGAAAGAGCGAATAATAAGTTCCAGAATTTTCTTCGCAAACAAGCGTTACAGACAAGCTGGCTAAAAATTCTTGAAGAGCTCAGAGACACCTCTAAAAGCAATGCGACGACCCTGCAACCAGCTTATGACAGGCAGGAACAAATACAAAGTATGGATGGCCAGTTTGACGGTATTGTTCCGCCTGAGTATTCATTAAAAGAAACTCTGCTTGATCCCAGAGACGAAGCATCGAGAAGAAGATTTCATGAGAACGAATGCGGTCTGTACAAATGGGGGGGTCACGACCACTGGACTTTTCTGATCGTCAATGAGCAAGGAGAAGTGGACAGGATAAACGACTCTCAGTGCACCCGAAGAAAATTTGCCAGCAAACAGGCTATGCTGGACTACTTCAGCCAGCCGGGTCTTTATGTTAGGGAACAGCTAACGGCGGTACACCCCTGAAACTAAAACGCCCTGAGAACCATCAGGGCGTAGCTTCAAACACAAGAAAGCTATTTAAATCCAATCGGAGGTCGGCTTTTTACGGAACCGGACCATGGGCAGGAACAGTCCCAGTAATACACCGATAATAATGGTGCCACCGCCATAGAGATACCAGCGCATACTGCTACTGCGAACCAACTGATTGTTCTCGGCTTCAACGACCTCAATCCGGTTTTTCAACTGCAGGTTTTCTTCCATCAGCTGTTTGTTTCTGCGATCCAGTGCCTGAGGATCGGCAGTAGCTTCTCTCAAAGCGATAAACTCGGATGTTTTCTCGTCCAACTGTCCGGTAGCTTGCTCCAGAGAGCTTTTCGTATTGTTCAGTTCGCCTTCTTTTTCAGAAAGCTCATTTTTAAGGGTGCTGTTTTCCTGGGCCAGCTGAGTCACTTTTTTCAGTTCTTTAGGCAGACGCTCCCTGGCAGGTTCCTCGGCCACCAGATATTGACGGGGAACAAAACCTTCCAGCCCATCAGCGGTTCTGACTTTACTGAAACCTTCGCCAGCATCCGCTTCCAGAACGGTCATTCTCAGACCGGTTCTCAGTCCACGGTGCAAAATTCGGAACTGGTTACCCGGACCGGCTCTCAGGGGCACGTATACAACATCCGTAATATAACGGGTTTCAGCCTGAACCGGTTCAGCCTGAACCATTGAACCCAGCAGCACAACACCACTGAGGGATAAAAACAGTTTGCGTAAGGTTAGTTTCACGTTTTCTCTCTTAGCCAAGCTGCCCTGCTATCACCATTATTGAATCAGGGCGGGAAGCCTGCCCAGTATAAACCGGACAGGCTTCCGGAAGGGAAATCAGGGGAGTACTTTCTTGAAAGGCTTCACACTAACAGACTGGTAGACACCCGCCGCCATATAAGGATCGGCATCCGCCCACGCCTGAGCAGCTTCCAGACTATCAAAGTCAGCAATGACAATACTGCCACTGAAACCTGCTTCACCGGGGTCATTACTGTCGATAGCCGGACAGGGGCCAGCCAGAACCAGACGGCCCTCTGACTTCAACTGCTCCAGCCGCTCCAGATGCGCAGGTCTGGCAGTTTTCCGCAAAGGCAGACTGTTCTCAACATCTTCACTGATGACGGCATACAGCATTTATTTTTCCTCGGCCTGAATATGTCTAGAAATCACCATGAACTGCAGGACAACAAAGACGAATGTCAGAATCAGACTGCCGAAGACTTTGAAGTCCACCCAGAACTCATGGAAGGTAAAGGCGACAAACAGGTTCGCAGCACCCAACAAAGTAAAGAACACGACCCAGCTCAGATTCATTCGGGTCCAGATTTCATCCGGCAGGCTGATGGCATGTTCCATCATTCTCTGCACCAGAGTCTTCTTGCCAATGAACTGGCTGCCCAGGAAAGCTGCGGCAAAGATCCAGTTAACAATTGGGGCTTTCCATTTCAGGAAGTTCTCATCCTGAAATGCCAGTGTCATACCACCAAACAGGATCACGGCACCCAGAGTAATAGCCTGACTCTTTTCCAGTGTTTTATTTTTGAGGAAGCTGCCACCGTAAACAATGACAGAAGCGGCAATCAGAAACAGGGTGGCACTGAAGGGGCCACCAATCTCCATGGAGTTTCCGGCCACATCCACCATTCTGGGGTCCATCTTATAGACCGTGAAAAAAACAATCAGTGGAATAAAGTCAATGAGTTGCTTCATATTAAACCAGTCGGGTTACCTTATGATTTGCTGTAATTTTTCCATTTATGGAAGCTCTGTGTCACCCGTTAAATGTCAGCTATGAGTACTCACTCACTCGGCTGACCGCTGCAGAAGACATTATCGAGCCCATCCAATTATCATGCAGTTTACTATGGAACCGTGTCATTGCCATGCTTTGCCGGCTTCTTGATGACAACTTTTTAAAAGCCTTTACAGTTCCCTGCCTTTCCAAAGTGCCTCAATCAGACACTGATGAAGGCAAAATGTTTTTGCACCAAAGGTTGTGATGATAGAGTGTACTGACAGTTACTACTTATTTGTATCGCAATGACCCTTAATGTCGACCTGCATTGTCACACCACCGCATCAGACGGGGCCCTGGGGCCCCTCGAAGTTTATCAGAGAGCACGTGATAAAGGCGTCGATGTACTGGCTATTACCGACCACGATTCGGTCGCAGCACACCAGTTTCTGGAGCAACAAACACTCGACGGCCCCAGACTGATTACCGGCATGGAGCTCTCCACGACCTGGTCCGCCATGGAAATTCATATTGTCGGCCTGAACTTTTCCCTGGATCACCCCGACCTTGCTCGAATCATCGATCATCAGTCTTCTGCCCGAAAGCAGCGCTCCCTGCTGATTGCCAGCCGACTGGTCAAACAATTAAAGCTGGACATCAGTGCTGATGAATTAATGGATCAGGTCATCGATCTGGCGCTGAACCGGCAGAAACAATCAGCGGACGGCTTTCTATTATCCCGTGAAAGCATTCAGACCGGACGCCCCCATTTTGCCTATTGGCTTATAGAGAATGGCTTCGTTAATGAAATGCAGGTGGCTTTTGATAAACACCTTTCACACCAGAAAATCGGTAACCTTAAAGCCTTCTGGCCCCCTATGAGTCAGGCTGTGGCCTGGATCAGGGCTCTGGACGGGACAGCAGTAATCGCCCACCCGGGTAAGTACAAAATGACCCGAACCAAACTTCGGGCACTGGTCAACGATTTCAAACTGGCCGGTGGACATGCTCTTGAAGTCAGTGGCTGCCAGCAGCCCCCCGGGCAACGGGAGGAGCTGGCCAGCCTGTGTGAAGACTTCGAAATGAAAGCTTCAAGAGCCAGTGACTTCCATACACCTGCCAATCAGTGGGTTGAACTGGGCAGAGCACCCGAGCTTCCAGCCGGAACAACAGCCATCTGGGAAAACTGGTGAATCGTTGTTTCCAGCCAGTGGTCCATTAACTTCCCTCTCGCCCCGGCCCAGTCACTTCTGTTTCTGGGCACTGCTGTAAACATGGCTGTGGCCGTCCGCCGCCCGCTTGAAGCACTATGGCCAACATTATCACCCACTTGCCCAGAGTGATTGGGAGAAGGATAGAAATGAACATAACCACCTTGATTTGCACCGCTACTCTGACCAAACGATCCACCACGATCATTACGGTCCCGGTCATCGTCCTCATAACGTCGGTAATCCTTGTGATCCGCTCCGTCCTTACAGGTTTTGGGCACAACAGAGATACCAAAAAGCTTAAAGCCTGGCAGCTCACCCTTTAAAGCTTTCTGCAAAAGCCTATAAGCCTTCGCCGAAGCATCCGGATCCTTATCCGACCGGCCTTCCAAAAGGTATCGACCTATCTGTTCCAGCTTTTGATCCCTGTCATGAGCGTCCGCATTTTCAAGCGAAGCTCTTATTTGTGAAGCGACTATCCCAGGATTACGAGTCTGGAAGAAGGTCTCAAGATCTGTGAACTGAATATCCATTAATTGAAAAATGTCCTCATTCATTTCCTCTGAAGATTGGGGAGGGCCATTGTCATCCGATAGCGAAAGGTCGCCTGTTGCAACTTCTAACTGTACATTTTCATACGTCAAGGGCTGAACAGGGGTGTCACCCTCCTGATTCTGTAATTCCGGATTCACCTCATAATGCGGTGGAATATTTACAGTTTGAGTGGTGGGTGTCGTAGGGAATGGATAAAAAACTGTCACTACTGGAGGATGATCAAGACTCCCACCCAGTTCCCCAAGCCCCTGAACGATGGGATGATTTTCCACAGGAATAGCCTGAGCAAAAGGCTCAAGAACCACCGGAAGAAGGATAATGCCCGGCACCTGAGGAGAGATCATTTGCCAGCCGACGGTATGGGTTTCATGATTGAGATAGGTGTGCAGCTGCCATTCACAGCTGGTTCCAAATACCGGGTCTGCAAACAGACCTTTGCTTTCAGTCTGGGAAGATACCTTTGAGTTAACCCATTGAAAGAGCTCTTTATCTTTCTCTCCCCGATTAGCACTTGGTGGTCGGGAATAGATACTGCGGTGATACATAACCAGAATCAAATCCATGGCTGATCCATGATCGTTAATGGAAGTTGTCTGCCCTTGGGGATCGGTAATCTCCAGGGTAATCCGCCTGCTCTCTTCGAAGACCTGGACATGGATGCTTGAAACACCCTCCGTGCTTAGTGAAGGAACATTTGCACACTGGTCTGACTCTTCTTCTTTTCTGCTTTTCTTGATTCTTTCTGACTGTAGGCCTTGAAAAAAGGCATTACCTGGCATGGCCAAAAGCCCAGGAGAAGGGAAATAATAAGCATGAAAATCACTCAAAAGGGTTCGGGGGGTGGCAGCACTCGCTTGGGGAAGGCTATTGAAATGAATGGAGTAGTAGCCCGTTTGATACCAATACCCATTCTGGAATACATAGCGAGCAAAATGCATCCAGCCTGTTGCATTGGCTGAAAGGGGCAACCCCATCGAGAGCAGGATAAAGGTCATCCAGCCCCAGATAGACAACTTCTTCAACATAATGACCTCTTGATTGCACAGACAGTGAACCATAAAAACAATCTCTGGTTCTTTGTGAGAACGTTAAGCCCATTCGCTGTAGAGACAGGAATCCATCCAACGCGATCCGTTGTGAGCGAGTCTTTTTCCGGCCATGACAACTGATTAAAAAATAAACTTACTTTTATAAAAAGAGAGCAGGGAGACCATTCAGCAATGAACCAGAAGCTACTTGGGTGAAGCATTCTATACTTCCACCTTTAAAACCTCTGGATGAAGAAAACCAGTGATTTTAAAGCTTCTCAGTGCCACTGAGTTATGGTCGGCCGTTCTCGCCAAGAGCCATCAAGCGATCCAGTTAAAGTCTATCGCATTGGACGAAGAACCCTTCAGAATAGTCAGGGATAATAATCTGACGTTCTATTTCAAATCGGTGAGAAACCTGACCCATAAACCAAGAAGTGAAACGCTGGATGAGTCTCTGTACAAAACCCAGGATCCTTTTCTGAAGCGATGGACCAGCTGATAACAGCTGGCCCTCTATACGTTCTCAACGCCATTTCTTTTTAAAAGACCTTCCCGTCTTGTTGCATTCGCTAACTACTGAGAAAAGCTCTGTAAACCATTTGCAGAAACCTCTTCTGCGAACCAAAGGGACCACTGTCCAATTAATGGCCTATTCCTTAACAAAGAGTCATTCATAGGACTGAGGTCAGTGCTCACAACACCAGTGCCGTTATTGGGTAATGGTGAATTGAATTGCCATTGCATTGCTGTCTTACGGGAACGATCACCGCCCCCCCCTGAAGCGTTCGATGAAGGCTGCCACTGAATGTAGTCTCCTTCTCGACTCCATTTACCTCCCTCTCGTCCACCTCTGGTTCCAGAGCCACCAGCACCATTGCCATCACGATCTTTATCATCTTTCCTGTAATGATTTGTGCAGCTGCCGCCCTTGCAGTTACGAGGCACCACAACAATACCCCAAAGCTTGAACTCAACAATCTCGCCGTTTAACGCTTTTTCAAATTGCTCCAGTTGCTCGTGTCTTTTTTCCCTGTCAGCAACCATCTTGACGTTGTTTCGAATTTCCACCCTGACTCTACTTAACTGGTATTCCCGATTATCTATGGAAGGGTCATTTTTGAGCGCCATTTGCATGGACTCATACCCTCTGCGCTTAACAGAGGTCATGGGATCATTCCCTGTAAGTAGATCCCAGGGGCCAACAATCTCCTGCCCATGAGAGGGTGTTTCATCCAATGCTACCGGATCGTAGTATGCAGCCTGATTCTTGCCACTGCTTTCAGGCGAGTGATCATGAGTAGACTGTGTTCCAGTAGCTTCCAGTGGAACCTCATCATAGTGATGAACGACGGGTGTTGGATTTCCTGCTGCAGGAGGATCCTGCTGTACAGGGGAGGGAGCCGACTGTGCTTGAGCGACCACCATTGCAGATAGTTACTCAGCTGAAACATTCAAACCCTGTAACCCTGCCAGCAGAACTTCAGGGACCTGTTGTAAGTCAATAGGCACAAGCAATATCTGTTGTTGTTCCGGGCTAATCATTTCAAGCGATAAAGACCCTGTTTCAACAATATAAAGAGCATCAATGGCCCAGCCACAGCTGATCCCCCAGAGAGCATCAATATACTCACCATGCAGCTGTACCAATGCTCTTCTTGCCCTTCGGCGAAACTCTTCTAAAGCACGCACCTGCTCTTCAGAGTATTGATCAAATTCTGGATCGTTCTCATCACTCTCCAACATCAACTGCAGAAGATCATCGCTATCCGTATTGGCTGAGGCATCATGAACATACAGCACCTGTAGTAAATCCATACTGGAGAAGCCAAGATTTTCATGACTGCTGTTAGAGACGGAGGGGAGTATTCTTGTAAATTGAGTATGGGTTGAAGTTGTCCCTTCTTTTGCGCCCGGCATTGATTCAACTTTAAAAAACATTTGCTGTGGCTTACCCGGTTGTATCTCTGCACTTGTAAGAGTCCTGCACTGCTGCCCCCTTCTTCTACTACCTCCTCCCGAGGAGTTGCTGTTTCGATTATTGAACGTTGCCCTGCTCTGCCGGTTGAACCAGGCTTCCGGTGAGCCAACACTCAACTCCCCAGGACTCGACTTCATAGGATCAGGAGAGCTTGAATCCGCCGATTTTTGTGACGCCCCGGACCCCACTGAGCCGGAGCCTGCACGGCTTTGCTTAACCGGTTCCGTGACACAATTTCTGTCACCTAAAATATGTTCACGGGTCTGGGCAGACTGAGGCGATGGATGAGGAATAAAGTAACTGTTCCCTTTCATCAGGGTTTGAAAAGGGGTTGCGCCATCATGTTGCACTTCCTGAAAGTGGACAGCTTGATAACCCATGCTCTGATAAGCCGAGGCTAAACCTTCAAAACGTTCAAAAAGAAGCCACAGCCCGAAAGACGGCGCAGAGAAACTGGTCGAGAGCAAAAAAAAGGTTATCCAGAACCAGCGAGACCTGTTCATAATTCTGTCCCCCATTTATATCCGCAGCTCATAAATGTAGGTGCATTTTTGACTCTCTGTGTAAAGAATTAAGAAAATCATGCATGGTTATGCAACTTTCAAGGAGGCATTTAGCCCGTTAGAATGCTGTTCATCATTCACTCACGATAAGAACACTGTGCCTGCCAACTCTCCAACCCGACTGTCAAAATGGATTGCCGATTCCGGATACTGTTCCCGCAGGGCTGCCTGTCGTCTGATTGAAGCCGGAGAGGTTGAAGTGAATGGAGAAAAAGGAAAACACACCGATCGGGTTTCAGAAACAGATTCGATTATTGTCGAGCAGACCCGAATCACCGCCCCCCCTAAACCGGTTTACCTGCTCTATAACAAACCGGTGGGTATTGACTGTGTATGCAATAAAAACGACCCCGACAGTATCATTCACCAGCTGAATCAGGGGCCAAGAGTGTTCCCTGTTGGCCGTCTTGATAAAGACTCCCATGGATTACTCATGCTCACCAATGATGGCGAGCTCTGTCAGAAAATACTGCATCCTGATTATTTTCATGAAAAAGAATATAAGGTCACCGTAAACAAGGTCATCGATAATGACTTCTGTAGCCAAATGTCAAAGGGCGTCGAGTATGACGATGTCAAAACCCGACCTTGCAAAATCACCCCGATCAGTCCTGACACTTTTCATATCATCATCACCCAGGGGATGAATCGTCAGATTCGCAGAATGTGTCAGTCCCTCGGATATCATGTCACCAGCCTGAAACGGATCAGATTGGTCAACCTGGAACTCAATGACCTGCTGGAAGGAACATTTCGCACCATTGATCAAACTGAGCTGAACACACTCAGAGCCACTCTCCTACCTTCGTAGCATACGGAATCGTTGCACTGCGACTCTTCAGTGGTATGATGCGCGCTCCATTATCACTGCAAGAGAATGGCAACCTGCCGACATCTTTGTGAACACCCGTCAGAAATGACTGTTCGCAAGGTGCAGGTACCATGTACACATCAGCCATGAGTCAGTTTTTTCAGATTCACCCCGAGACCCCACAGCTTCGCCTGGTTCGTCAGGCCGCAGAAATTCTGAGGTCCGGTGGGGTAATCGCCTATCCGACTGACTCAGCCTACGCTCTGGGCTGCCTGATTGGTGAGAAAAAAGCCGTTGAGCGTATCCGACAGATTCGCCGACTGGATGAAAAACATAACTTCACTCTGGTGTGCCGAGACCTTTCTGAACTGGCCACCTATGCCCAGGTTGATAATGTTCAATACCGACTTCTGAAAAACCACACCCCCGGGCCTTACACCTTTATCCTCAAAGGTACCCGGGAAGTCCCTCGCCGATTAATGCACCCCAAGCGTAAAACCATTGGCCTGCGTGTCCCTGAGTGCAGCATTGTCAGCGCCCTGCTTAATGAATTGAATGCACCTCTTATGAGCAGCACTCTTCAACTGCCCGGTGACAATGAACCCATGCTGGACCCATACGACATCCGGCAAACACTGGAAAGTCAGCTGGATCTGGTCATTGACGGCGGTTATAGAGGTATGGAACCGACAACGGTGATAAGCCTGCTGGAAGATACTCCTGAAGTACTAAGGGAAGGTAAAGGCTCTCCGGAGCCATTTCTAAACTGATGGTTTGTTTACTGTGAACTTTCCCATCCCCTGAGGGTGACGAAGAAAGTTTATTTCGCTCATGGCTGATTCATCCGCCACAGACACTTTCTTACCCTAAAGAATATTTTGCCTGATGCAGGCAAAAACGCCCTTTTACCTGCGTCCAAACTATCGTAACCTGTCGACTCAGGATTCTAACGGGAGAGCCTCTTGAGCGCTGTAGACTCACAGTCGCGTGTTCTGTCTGGCATGCGACCCACTGGCCGATTACATCTTGGTCATTATCATGGGGTATTGAAAAACTGGCTTCGGCTGCAACATGAGTATGAATGTTTTTTCTTCGTAGCGGACTGGCATGCACTGACTACTCACTATGAAGAGCCGGAAAAACTGGAAGACTCAGTCTGGGACATGGTCATTGACTGGCTGGCCACCGGTGTCAATCCGGGCTCTGCCACCCTGTTTATCCAGTCCCGGGTACCTGAACATGCAGAACTGAACCTGCTGCTGTCCATGATTACACCGCTCTCCTGGCTGGAAAGGGTTCCCAGCTACAAGGATCAGCAGGAAAAACTGAAAGAGAGAGATCTCTCCACCTTCGGTTTCCTCGGCTACCCCCTGCTGCAAAGTGCCGATATTCTTGCGTACCGGGCCGGCCAGGTACCTGTTGGGGCCGACCAGGAAGCTCACGTGGAGATTACCCGTGAGATTGCCAGACGCTTTAACCATCTGTATGGCAGAGAACCCGGATTTGAAGAAAACGCGGAAGCCGCCATTGGTAAAATGGGCCGAAAAGCCGCCAATCTTTACCGTAAACTCCGTCGTTCCTACCTGGAACAGGGTGATGATGAAGCTCTGGCCACAGCCAAAGCTTTGCTGAAAGAACAAAGCAACATCACGCTCGGTGACCAGGAAAGGTTGTTTGGCTATCTGGAAGGCACCGGCAAAGTGATTCTACCAGAGCCTCAGGCTTTGTTGACCGAACAGGCGCGCATGCCAGGCCTTGATGGCCAGAAGATGTCCAAGTCCTACGGCAACACCATCAGCCTGAGAGAAGATCAGGACAGCGTCGCCTCCAAGCTGAAGAAGATGCCTACGGACCCTGCCCGTATTCGCAGAAATGATCCGGGCGAACCGGAAAAGTGTCCGGTCTGGCAGCTGCATCAGGTCTATTCCGATGAACAGCGCAAAGACTGGGTTCAGACCGGTTGCCGTTCCGCAGGCATTGGCTGTCTTGATTGTAAAAAACCACTGATTGATGCCGTTCAGGTAGAACTGGAACCGATCAGGATGGAAGCCAGGGAACTGGAGAACAATCCTGATGTCGTAAAAAGTATCATTGCTGAAGGCACCGAGAAGGCCCGGGACGAAGCCCAGGACACTCTCAGGGAAGTTCGGGAAGCCATAGGGCTGGACTATCGTTGAACACTGTGTTTCAGTGAAGTATCAGACAAATATTTGAGATCAGGTTGAATAAGCCTGATTGCCATAAAAAGCAGTTTCGCCGCCTGCCGGCCAAACTGCTTTTTTTCAGTTAGAGGAATGAATAAAGGGTGAAGCATCAATGACCTCCACGGAAGCCGTGGCTGAGTCCGGAGCAGAGCAACTCCCTGAGGAGCCGGCACCGGAAGCTCAATCAGGTGAAGAACCTGAACTCATTGAACACCAGATAATGGTTATGGGTCAGCCCATGGCCAAGCTGCCTGACGACCTTTATATTCCCCCTGACGCCCTGCAAGTGTTTCTGGAAGCCTTTGAAGGCCCCCTTGACCTGCTTCTGTACCTCATTAAACGCAACAATATGGATATTCTTAATATCCAGGTTGCGGTGATCACCGAACAGTACATGAAGTATGTTGAGCTGATGGATTCAGGGCAATTCGAACTGGCGGCTGAATACCTGGTCATGGCCGCTACCCTGGCCGAAATCAAGTCCCGTATGTTGCTGCCCAGGGTGTCAGAAGATGAAGACGAGGAAGAAGATCCCCGTGCGGAACTGATTCGTCGCCTTCAGGAATACGAGCGTTTCAAGAAAGCCGCAGAAGATATTGATCAGCTGCCAAGAATGACCCGGGATCTCCACGAAGCCAGTGCATCACCGCCCGATCTGGAGCAGGAACGCCCTCATCCTGAAGTCGATCTCAAAGAGATCATGCTGGCCATGGGCGAAATCCTTCGCCGCTCGGAAATGTACGTTAACCATCAGGTGGAACAGGAAGCGCTGTCTACTCGAGAACGTATGAGTGAAGTTCTGTCCATGCTGACCTCTGAGCGATTTACGCCTTTTGTTGCTTTGTTCAGACTGGAAGAAGGCAAGCTCGGGGTTGTCGTTACTTTTATGGCCGTTATGGAACTGATCAAGGAATCCCTGATCGAATTGATACAGAACGAACCTTTTGGACCCATTCACGTTAAGGCCCGGATTGACTAATGGAAGCAGAACAGCTGCAACGCATCCTGGAAGGAGCCCTGCTGGCCAGCCAGAAACCCCTCACCGTGGAAAAACTGGCAGCCCTGTTCCCGGACGATCTTTATTCAGAAGAAGAGCGCCCGGACGGCAACCAGATTCGAGAAGCCCTGGTCGCCATCTCCGAAGCCTGTGAAGGCCGTGGCTTTGAACTCAAAAAAGTCGCTTCCGGCTACCGGTTCCAGGTCAGACAGGATCTGGCCCCCTGGGTTGGAAGACTCTGGGAAGAAAAACCCCAACGTTATACCCGTGCCCTGCTGGAAACCCTGGCGCTGATTGCCTACCGCCAGCCCATCACCCGCGGAGAGATCGAAGAGATCCGGGGCGTAGCGGTCAGCAGTAATATTATCCGCACCCTGCAGGACAGGGAGTGGGTTCGAGTTGTCGGCCATCGGGATGTACCCGGCCGACCCGCCATGTTTGCCACTACCCGACAATTTCTCGATTACTTCAATCTGGAAAATCTGAACGAGCTGCCTCCCCTTTCCGAGATACGCAATCTCGAAGAGGCTGCCAAAGAACTGGCAGAAGCCAACGCGAGTCAGGAAGGTGAACAGCCAGCGGACGACTCCGAAGTTCAGGAAGTGATTGATGTAGAAGAGCAAACGGCTGAAGAACTGTTTGCCGAACTGGATGAGCTGGAAGCCGACCTGCCCGACAACTTTGACGACCTTATCCGGAAAAAGAAAGTTGAAGAGCTGGAACTGCAACAACAGGAAGATGAGACATCACAAGCCGATGCAGATGCCTCACCGCAAGAAAACGCTTTGGATGAAGCCATCCAGCTACCTGAAGCAGTCTCAGAAGATGAGTCGATAGAGCTGTCTGGGGAGCCCTCAATTTTCGAGCATACTTTGGACGAACCAGAAACAACCTCTGAAGAAAGCACTAACAGTCCATCGCCTCAAGGTGAACAGGACATCTAGTGCAGCCAAACAGCTTATACATACTCCGTTCATCCTGAGCTTGTCGAAGGATGCAGATGATGCACTTCGACAGGCTCAGTGCGAACGGTATGAGGTTTAACATTTAGCCCCACCAGGAGCAGGTAATCATGGTCAATCGGGGCTACCTTGGTAAGGTCCCGATTGATTAGCTCCGGAGCATTCCCTATGAAACCCCTTCACCTGCCTCTACTGTTCTCACTGCTTATTCTCCCCCTGATTTCAGGCAGTGTCTCAGCTGATGACCGCAAAGATCTGGAAACCATGATGAAAGGCTATGTATCTGCCTATGAACAGGGCGATGTAAAAGCCGTCTCCCAGTTTTATGTCCAGGACGCCAATATCGATATCTGGGGCACTGCAAAAGATGAACATGCGACCAATCTGAATGAGGTAAAGGTTGCGCTTATGCGGGATTTCAAGGAAGCCAAGACTCGCATCACCACAGAGAACATTCGGGTGCTCACGCACGGAGAGGCCGGCGTGATCCTGTCTGACTGGGAAGTTGAATACCAACATAACGGCAGTGAAAAATGGCAGAAAATCCCCATGGTCCGGTCCACGCTCTATGCAGAAAAACGCAATGGCGACTGGAAGATACGCCATGCCCACTGGTCTGAGCCCCAGGTCTATCACCCTGAAGGGCGTTCATTTCCGGTTGATAAGTAGCCTGTGAATGAGAGAGCCTTTGCTTGAACGCTGAAGCCAGAAGCCTTGATAGCGCTTTCACATGGGAGACAATGAAAGCAGCGGTATTCCACGCTGTTTTTAGCGAAATGAAATCGCTATACTCTGGCCCCTTTGATTGAATAACTGAGCGGCATTGCCGTAACTATCATGACAACTGAAACCACTCCTCCCCAGGGTGAGAAACTGCAAAAAATCCTGGCGGGCGCCGGCCTGGGCTCGCGCCGTGAGATGGAACGCTGGATCAGCGAAGGACGCATCACCGTCAATGGCGAAAAGGCCACACTGGGTGATCGAGCCACTGCCGAAGACAAGATTGCTGCAGACGGACGCCCTGTAAAACTGGAAACCTATGCTTCCAAAATTCGCCGCGTCATTGCTTATAACAAGCCTGAAGGTGAAATCTGCAGCCGCCATGACCCGGAAGGTCGCCCCACCGTGTTTGATCGTTTGCCCAAACTTCAGGGTGAACGCTGGATCGCAATTGGCCGTCTGGATATCAACACTTCAGGACTGATACTGTTCACCACTGACGGTGAACTGGCCAGCCGACTGATGCACCCTTCTTACCAGGTAGAACGTGAGTACGCCGTTCGTATCATGGGGTCTGTGACGGAACAGAAAGTGAAAAACCTGTTTGATGGTGTCGAACTGGAAGACGGACCCGCCCGCTTTACTGACATTGTTGATTCAGGTGGCACCGGCATCAACCGCTGGTTCCATGTCTGCCTGCTGGAAGGTCGCAATCGGGAAGTTCGTCGTCTGTGGGAATCCCAGGAACTGACTGTCAGCCGACTGAAACGTGTACGCTTCGCCAATGTCATTATTCCTGATCATCTGCGCATGGGTCAGTGGGAAGAACTGAACAAGACGGACATCGATGAACTGGCAGCGGCTGTCCAACTGACACCGGCTCCTAATGCCCCGACTCGCAGAGCCGATTCTCGTCACACCAAAACCGGCCTGAAAACCAAAGGCTCCCGTGGCAAGCCCACTACCAACAAGAAACGCCCTTCTCCTCACAAGAAGACAGGCGCTTTCAAAAAGAACAGACATCAGTAATGTTCTATAGAGCTCCGACCCTGGGTCGGAGTTCCTGCTCTTATCCGCCTTGCTTCAGTCCAATCCTTTCATACTTTGCCACTTTCCTGCCTGATTCTTCTGAAAAAATGGGAACATAAACTATAGTTTTCTGTCTGATTCAATAAATAAGACATCTTTGGGATTCGCAGTATGCCCTCCAGACTCTGGCTTCTACCTCTATCACTGGGTGCCTCTCTTTCTATGGCCACCCCTCCTGAACCTCTGAAAGAAATGCCAGTAAGATACGAGCTGCGGGCATATTCCATTACTCCATCACAGTTTTTTGGCAGCTATGTTGATGTTAAAAATGCATCCCTGTCTTCTGAAACAGGAGCGCCCCTGCTGAAACGGAGCTTCGAGCCCTCAACCTTTGACCCCATGAGACATCAGTTCAAGGATTTCTGGTCTTCCAACCAAACCTATGTACCAGGTTGTCATATGCTCAATCAGGGCAGCTGGAACGTCTGGGACATGGTCAAGCACGGAGGCAAAAGTGACGACCAGTTTGGCAACGGCATTACCGTCAACAGCCCTGACAACCAGGGATCACCCAAAGATGTCATTTATTGCGATAACAACCTTCTGGCGCTGATTGAAAACGGAGAGCTTCTGGACACTCTGGATCTGAATGCCCACGATCCCGACGCCAGCCAGGAGAGAAGCCCTGCTTTTGTCGCATGGGCCGTTCAGTATCCGAACAACCTCTATATGGCTCGCGCCAACAGAGCTTATTCTGTTCAGATCGAAAATGGCAACACGTTAACTTTTAAGGATGTAAGGGAACAACGGTCAGCTGAGCTCGACTCCTTTGAATCGGTGAGTCATCGAATGGGGGTCCCTGACACGGGAGAGCTCAATAAATCGCTCTACAAAGAAAAACGATACGACCCGGTGGCCCAAGAAACCAATCGCCAGACCGGCTTCAGTGTCCATATCAATCAAAAAAGACAACCGTTCCTGGTTTTTACTCAACACGATCGCTTTGCTCAATTTGTTCGCGGCACCGTCAAACCTGCCATCATTCTGAAAATGCCATTGGATGAGGTGACTGGATTGTTTACCGACAGTGCAGCCATCACTCCTCTGGATCCGGCAATGGACATCATTAATACCCTGTCGGTGAGCTACGATGAAGCCAAAGAAGATCAGTGTTACCACAGGCTCTGCAAACTCTACGACTTTAACTACCAGGTGCTTAACTGGATAGCAGACTGGTCTGGTGCATACCCCAGGGCAATACTTTCCGGCCACAGATCCATAGAAGGTGACATTAGCAGTCCTACTTCCAACAGTTTGCTGGCTTATCACAACGATCTGAAGCAACATCGGGATGACATCGAAGACCGCATCGATTGCAGAACCCATCACAGCCACTGCCTGTCTTTAAACGAGCCCACAGCCAGTGGTAACGACTTCGTTGACTCGGATGAATTGTTTACCAGTGTTCAAGGATTCACTCACAACTTCCATGAACCTTTCTATTTCACATCAGAAACCCAACAAAAGCCGGCTCCTGCCCTGAAAAGCGGCAAAAAGGCCATCCTTTACTCCGGCAGTATTCCCTACGAACAGCTGGTGCGTTACGAAAAAGGCAGTAACAAAGCCAAGCCTAACGTCTGCAATGACTTGTTGGGTCTCGATTATCTGGGCCGGAACATCCACTTTGAAGCCGGTCGAGCCAGAGGGAGAACCAAGCTTCCCCCCTTCCAATATCCAGATGGCTCCCGGTTCGAATACCCTGCAGGTTATGAGATCTACACCTCAATACGCTCATTCAACCCTGCTGACAAAGGCTACAAGGAAGACAAAGCCAGATTGCTGCTTCGAATTCCCATGCCAGAATACGGTACACTCACGAAAAACTACTACGATGACTTTGCCATCGTCCCGGTCTGGCAGAATACCTACCAGAGCAATCAGAGCTCAGCAGATAGCGGCGCACATGATGAGCTTTGATTCAAAGCGCTGAAAAATCCCAAAGAAATGCCACTGGACACCGATACTGTATTTTTATACAGTATCATTAAACCAAGCCTGACAGGAGAGGGCCATGTCTATTACCCCCATGTGGCGAGTTGACCGGGATGGAAGCATGTTTACAGACAAAAAAGCCGCTGAAGAATACGATCGCATGCTGGAGCTGGCAGCCAATATTACCAGCCTGCTCGAAGACAGCTTTGAAATTGATGAAAACCTGGCGGAAGAGATCGGCCTGATGTTTGCCCGCAACAAGGAAGCCTTTGCCAAAGCTTTCAAAGGCAAACCGGACCTGGTTCTGAAGATTGGAAAAGCCTCCGAAGAAGACACCAGCACCGAGGATGAAGCAGCCGCCTGAAACAGCTCTACGCACTTTCCGAACAAAAGAGCGGAACTCTCAAATCCGCTCTGGTTCCCTGCTTAACGCCTTTTCCCAGCCTGAGGACCACTGTCCAGCGCCATTAAATACCCCTTGATTGCCACAAATTCAGCTACATATAGCCCTGTATGTATAAAAACCCGCCCTTCGAACTTTCATTCAGATAACAGGGTTTTTACCATAAACCACAGTGCTGGCGGCTATTTTCCGAGCCATCAGGGCAAGACAAGTCCGATACGTCCCGCCAAGTAGCACTTGTACTGGTTGCTAATACATCTAATTCCGCTAATATAGCGGCCTTTTTGTCTGGCAAGGTATGTAGTCACGACATGACGAGCTTCGTTCCTGGACAGCGCTGGATCAGTGACACCGAAACTGAACAAGGGTTAGGTACCGTTCTGACTTTCGACAGTCGCATGGTCACCTTATTGTTCCCCGCCACCGGTGAAACCCGGCTGTACTCCATTAATAACTGCCCCCTTTCAAGGGTGCAATTTAATCCTGGTGACAAGGTAGAAAGTCACGAAGGCTGGATCATGACGGTGACAGAAGTCATCGAGGAACATGGTCTGCTCCTCTATAAAGGTGTTTTGTCCGATGGTGAGCCCAAAGAGCTTCCCGAATCGGAACTGGGCAACTTTATCCATTTCAACAAGCCCCAGGACAGAATGCTGGCTGGTCAGATTGATCAGAACAGTAATTTCTCCCTGCGCTATAAAACGCTTCAGAACAATTGTCGCCTGCGCAGTTCTCACATGCGAGGACTGGTCGGAGCCCGCACAAGCCTGATTCCCCACCAGCTTCACATTGCCCGTGAAGTGTCAGGGCGTCATGCTCCCAGGGTGATGCTGGCCGACGAAGTCGGTATGGGTAAAACCATTGAAGCCGGCTTGATTCTGCATCAGCAACTGATTACTGAACGTGCACGTCGGGTGTTGATCCTGGTGCCGGAAACACTTCAGCATCAGTGGTTGGTAGAAATGCTGCGCCGCTTCAATCTTCACTTCAGCCTATTTGATGAAGAGCGCTGCCGTGCCATTGAAGATGAAAACCCGTTCGACTCTGAACAGCTGATTCTCTGCAGCCTGGACTTTCTGAGCAGTCACGAAGACCGTTTCCAGCAAGCTCTGGAAGTGGACTGGGATCTGCTGATCGTTGATGAAGCCCATCATCTGGTCTGGTCAGAAGAAGAACCCAGCCGTGAATATCAGGTCGTGGAAAGCCTGTCGGCCCAGATTCCCGGTCTGTTGTTGCTGACGGCAACGCCGGAACAAATGGGACCTGAGAGTCACTTCGCCCGTCTGCGCCTGCTGGACCCCGATCGTTTCCATGATCTGGCCACCTATCAGGAAGAAGAGAAGAGCTATGAACCTGTAGCTGAATCCGTTCAGGAACTTCTGGAAAATGATCATCTTCCAGAGGCTGCTTGTCAGCACCTGATCGGTTTCCTGGGTCAGGACTGCCAACCTCTGATCGACCTGATTAATACCGGTTCAGAAGAACAGAAAGAAGCGGCCCGTGATCAGTTGCTGCGCACTTTGCTGGATCGTCACGGCACCGGTCGTGTACTTTTCAGAAACACACGTGCAGCTGTCGGCGGCTTCCCGGGTCGGGTTGTTCAGGGTTACGCCCAGAAAATGCCCGAGCTCTATCAGATTGCCCAGGAAGAAGAGACTGAGGTTCGTGGTACTCTTTATCCTGAATTGGCCTATCAGGCTCACATCCGCGTGGATGACATGGACCCCTGGTGGAAAGTCGACCCTCGTATCGACTGGCTGATCAATCTGCTGAAACTGCTCAAAAAGCAAAAAGTGCTGGTGATCTGTGCCAACGCCAACACCGCACTGGACCTTGAAGACGCACTGAGAATCCTGTCAGGCATTCCTACCGCAGTATTCCATGAGAACATGAGCATTGTGGAAAGGGATCGCGCTGCCGCCTGGTTCGCCGACGAAGAGTACGGTGCCCAGGTGCTGGTCTGCTCGGAAATCGGCAGTGAAGGCCGTAACTTCCAGTTCGCGCACCATCTGGTTCTGTTCGATCTGCCGGCTCATCCTGATTTGCTGGAGCAGCGTATTGGTCGTCTGGATCGTATTGGTCAGACCGAGACCATCAAAATACATGTGCCGTATATTGAAGGGACCGGTCAGGAGCTGATGTTCCACTGGTACGATCAAGGCCTGAACGCTTTTGCGGACACCTGCCCTTCAGGCAGCATGGTCTATGAACAGCTCGGAGAAATATTTACCGAAGCACTGGCCCCGGAAAAGAAAACGACACTGGCTGACATTCAGCCATTGATCGAAGAGACTGCCGAGCTCAATGCCAAAATGAATGAGCACCTCCACAACGGTCGGGATCGCCTGCTGGAAATCAACTCCCGTGGCACCCTGTCCAGTGAAGATCTGATCAACGACATTGAAGAACAGGAAGAACCCAGACAGCTGAAACGCTATATGGAAAAACTGTTCGAAGGTTTTGGCGTTGAATCAGAAGATCATTCCAAGCATTGTCTGGTTGTACGTCCTGGCAGCCATATGGTGACCTCATTCCCGGGTCTGCCTGCCGATGGCATCACAGTCACCTTTGACCGTGATATGGCACTGTCTCGCGAAGACATGCACTTCCTTACCTGGGAGCATCCCATGGTCAGGGAAAGCATGGAGATGCTGCTAACCAGTGAAATGGGTAACACTTCGGTCGCCTTGTTGAAAAACAAAGCCCTGAAGCCGGGCACCATGCTGCTGGAAGCCATCTATGTGGTGGAAGCCACCGGAGAGAAAAAACTGCAACTGGATCGATACCTGCCAGCGACACCTATTCGCTGCCTGATTGACCCTGGCATGAATAACCTCTCTGAAAAAGTGGCCTTTGATACCCTGAATGCACAACTGCAGCCGATCAAGAAAGGCATGGCGAAAAAGCTGGTTAAAGCGCAACGGGAACCGATTCTGAGCATGCTGGGCAAAGCCGAGCAGGCAGCCAAGGAACAGGTTAACCCCATTGTGACCGAAGCCTGCAAAACCCTGCTGAGTAATGTCACAGAAGAGATCAAGCGACTGGCAGCACTGAAGGCTGTGAACCCGAACGTACGCGATGAAGAGATTGAACATCTGAAACTGCGTGCCGCTCTGGGTCACCAATGCCTGCAGAATGCCATGCTGAGACTCGATGGTTTGAGACTTATGATTGCCGGATGACGGCATTCAGGTATCAGACATGAAGAAATGCGGCTATCAGGCCGCATTTCTTTTTTCCAGAGCTGAGTATTGAAAATTTCTCACTCTGGTACTCGTTTCCTGAAGATAAAAGCCCTGGAATCAGGACGAACATTTAGCGGTACTTGGAGACGGTATAACCTTTCTCTTTCAGTTGATCCAGAAGCCCCTGCTCTCCAGTTAAATGGGCTGCCCCCACCAACACCAGCTCTTTCTTTGAATCTTTCAACAACCGTTCGATCTTGGGCATCCAGTTATTATTGCGCTCCACCAGCAGGCTTTGATACACCTCTGGAAAGTTGTCTTTTAAGGGTTTATTGGCTGCATTGTACAATGCCTGTTCATCGCCAGACTTCCAGGCATCAGACACGGCTCCCATCATTTCCGGCAGCTCCTTAACATCACTCAGGGTCTGCAGAATCAACTCATCTTCATTCCCTTCCCCCATGGAACTCAGAAAGTCGACCTGCTGACTGACCGTTTCAAGCCCAATGATGTTTTTATTATCTTCTTCAGCCTTCCTGGAAAAATAATCTTCAACACCGGGGGCGGTCATGCCCAGCTTTTGCAATTCCGTTACAGAGATAATCAGACTCACCATCTGGGGTTTAAACATAGCCAGATGATCAAGGTTCATACCCTGAGTTTTTGCATAGCTCTGCAGTGCTTTATAGGTATCTTCAGACAGCTGGCCTTTCAGATTTTGCCCTTGGGGCAACATCATAGCCCTGCCGATTTCCTGCTGCAGCTGCACCTCAGACTGCGGATTGAGGTCGATCTCCAGGACCAGAGAGTCGGCTTCGTTGTAGGCTTTTTCAAATTCGGCAGGTAGCGGGTAGTCACTTTCTTTCAATAAGTGGATAGTACCGCCCAGTAATATAGACTGATCGCCTTTACTGACTTGCCAAATGGATGTGTCAGCGAACAGTGGCTGACAAACGAGAAGAGACAATACGACTATATGTCTACAAATCCTTGTGATCATTTTCTTTTTCCCGGGTACAGCTTAGGATTTGTCTCGAAATAACTTCCCGGTTTACATAGGGATTCCGTTCACCCTGAGCTTGTCGAAGGGTCGTGGCATTGGGCTTCGACAGGCTCAGCCCGAACGGGTTGAGAAGGGTTCCACAAGGAAATTATTTCAGGACTATTCCTTAAGGAACCTGCGAATAACCTCTAATTTACTTCCCTTCTTGAATCGAGTTCGAAGTAGGACTGAAATCAGAGGTCTCAACCCCTTATTTGTATGATATTTAGCCACTTTCGTGACTTCAGGGCGGACTAACCCTGTGCCCGGATCATTTGATCCAGTCGAACAATATTCGCCAGGGCAAATAAAGTAGACAGTTTATTGTCATTCTTCTTCAAACCTCGATACCTGGCTTTTATAAATCCAAATTGA
>NZ_LASA01000190.1 GCF_001562015.1 Endozoicomonas arenosclerae
GAGGATAAGGAGGTCTTCCGTTGCCACGCTTAGGGTAATAGGGCTCGATTACGGCCTCTAAGCGTTTCCATGGAATCAGAACCTCCATTCTTTCAAGAAAAATTTCCCTACGAGTTCTGCGTCGCTTCTGGCTGAATTCACTGTCGGAAAAAGAGAGTTGTTGGTCCATGACTACCTCTGATCAAGCTGCTGAGATTATTATCTCATGATCAGGGACTTATTCGCAGGTTCCCTAGTGAATAAAAGCTACAATCTATAGATGCTGCATGTGTTTTAGTTTTTGGGTAAAACCATCTATGCTCTGCATATACAGCATCAAGAAACTTATTTAATGCATGCTCAACAGATTTGTGGTGCAAACTACGGGTGAACCTTAATTCTTCAGTTTCGCTCTGTGCATCCATCAGCTCAGCCTGTTTCCTCAAAGCTTCCGCTGATGCAGCCATCTCTCTTCGACTTAACTCCAACTCTTTTTGGTTCATTGTCAGAGCTTCTCTGCTTTGCTGCAGGGCGATCTCACTATTCTTCAAGGCCTCTTTGTTCTGCTTCAAGGTAACAACCAGCAACAGAAGGGACATAAAGCCAAACATTGGGTTCAGCAGACCACCTACGTAATCACCAAAAGCTCCCCAGTTGCCTACATTATTAGATGGCTCATAGCCGAAGTAATCAAAGAACCTGGTCACTATGGCTATACCAATTACTCCTGCCACTCCTCCAATCCAGACAACAATATCCTTATACCAAGGTTCCTTTGTTACACCCCAATCAGACATCCTTTCTACCTGTACATTGTCATTTATTATTGAATATGGAAGTTGATGTTAGTTGGAAGTAGTGAGGATTGGAAGGAGGAGGTAGCAGCAGATAAACATCACTACCACCTTAGAATCAGGGCTGAACTGCATCGAGCATTATGTGTTCAAAAAGGTGAAGGCATTCCGTATCTCCCCAAAGTCAGCTGTAATATCATCATCAAGGCCAAAGAAACCTAACCTATATATAGATTCAATTCTCTTGTCTATCAGGCTCACCAAGTCTTCAATAATAGGGTCATCAGTTGAGTTTCTGTTGGCTCTGTTGATTGCCCTAGCTAAATTGTACAAACGTGAATGAACCTTATACTTGTAGTGCCTCTTTATGTCATGTGATAGTCCATTTTCTAATGAAAATAGAAAGGCATCAGAGCTCACTGTGATTACTTCAATGAATCTGTATGTATCATATCCAAATGACCTTTCACCGGTTTTTACTGTTAATTCTGACTCAGAGTTGAGCGCATTCTGGAATTCACTGAGCTTTTCACTGACTATCTTATGGTGAAGGGTTGCTTTAAACCTTTTCTCTTCCTCCTTTCTCTGCTCATCCATTTGCTTAGCTTGGTCTTGCAAAGCCTCAGATGACTTTTCAAGCTCCTCACGACTTAACTTGATCTCTTCACGGTTCTGCTCAAGGGCTTTATTGTTTTGCTCTAATGCTATTCTGCCTTGCTCCAGCGCTTTATCATTCTGTATGAGTGCCTCTCGGCTTTGCCTCAGTGTCTCTATCAACAACAGAATAGTAATAAAACCAAATACAGGGTTCAGTGTACCGCCAAGGAAGTCACCAAAAGTTCCCCAGTTCTCCCCTTTTCCTGAGAAGCCATTGCCTGCGAAATGGTAGAAATAGAGTCCCATAACGAAGACAGCAACAACTCCAGCAGTCTGTACGAAGGAGTTCAGATAGAGAGGCTTCTGTTTCTCTTGGGCTTCTGGCATCTAATAGACCTGTGCATGATCATGAAATGATTTTGATTGGGGGATGTTAGTGGGAAGTGGTAAGGAAGAAAAGGAGGTTACTCAGGTGTGTACATTTCAAGGTCAAAGAAAGTCTCCATAGGGAACACCCTGCACATATCCACTAGCTTATTCACATGCTCCTGCATTGCCCCTTCAGTTTCCCAAAGCTCCCTATACAACTCCTCATCCTGCATACCAATATTCAGAGTAATGATACTGGCTGCATCCTCTCTCTTGATGACCTGATGACAGGGCAAATAGAGCGCCATACGGAGCCTCTGAGCACGTATCACGTCCTTATCAGTCAGGTAGCGGTTCTCTATGTATGAATTGTCTGAGGCTTCCAGAGGGACTGTAGGAGCTATTGTGCCTACGAGGACTGAAAGGGTTAAAACGGAGGCTATAAAGGCTGACTTCATTTTCCATGAACCTTAGTACTGCATTGCTCTCAGGTTAGCTCATGATCTTGGTAACACCTTTGTACACAGGTAAGGCAATAAGCCTGCCTACAATTTAGTACTAAACAGATATAAATAATCCTGTATAATCGTACTAGAACCCTTGTATTACCTAAGGTGTAGACCGATGACTAAAGACATCAAAGAGTTGTCAACTAGTACAATAGGTAATCACAAGCCGTGCTTTTTTGAGGGGAAAAGCATGGGGTAAATTGAAATTGAACAAAACCTGCCTGAATTTTGACCCGGCCCAATGGCTTCATTGAATCTCAGCTGTTGGTACAGCAGTGATTACGAACGAATGTAACCAATCTTCCTCAGGCAAAAAGAGAGTTATTTCCTAAAAAGCAATAACTCTGATCATAAAGAGAACGCCCCTTTACGTTTAAATCTCTACGGGTCATATTCCCCGCAGCTTGCTGCGTTTCTGCGGCATTAGCCGCAGCATGAACTTGTGACTACATTTTGTGGATGGCTAAAAGTAGGTTCATCCACAAATCCCACAATGTCACTGTTCTTATGTATCACTTGGTCTGTCCAGCAAAGTATCGAAGAGTGGTCTTTAGCGATGAAGTAGACAAGACGTTGAAGGAGGTATGCTTGGCTATCTCAGAGCGTTATGAAATTTACTTC
>NZ_LASA01000191.1 GCF_001562015.1 Endozoicomonas arenosclerae
ACATCCTGAAGAGTCAGTTCAGAAATCTGGGCTAATGGATGATCTCTGGGTACCAGTACACAACGATTCCAGCGATAACAAGGCATCATCACCAGGTCATTAAACAGTTCAAGCGCTTCAGTAGCGATAGCGAAATCGACGGTACCATCTGCCGCCATTTCAGCAATCTGAATAGGTGTGCCCTGATGCATATGCAGTGATACGTCAGGATACTGGGCAATAAATTTATTGATGATATCCGGCAATGCGTAGCGTGCCTGTGTATGAGTCGTAGCAATGGACAGAGAACCCTTGCGTTCATCACTGAACTCCTGGGCTACCTGTTTGATACTTTCGACTTTCCTGAGAATTTCACCCGCAGTCTCTATAATCTTTTCACCAGCAGGAGTGATACGGGTCAGATGTTTACCACTACGGGCAAACACCTCGACACCCAACTCATCTTCGAGCAGGCGAATCTGTTTGCTAATACCGGGTTGCGAGGTATACAGACTCTGCGCTGTGGCGGATACATTGAGATCATGGTGAGCGACCTCCCAGATATAGCGCAGTTGTTGCAGCTTCATTGATGGCCTCCGGTCGAGCTAACTTCTACCCATAGCGTGAAAAAATATGAGCACTCTTAGTTCTTAGCGGCATAAGAGAATGCCATTTAATTACTTCCAAGAATACTAGCCGGTCGCTACAGTTACCAGCGAATCATGTGGGTTTTATCATGATTTCAAACATCGCCTGAGCTACTTATAACTTTAGACCATATTTCATGGACACATTGCTCTACATTTCAGCGGGTGCCGGCGTGGGTTTTGCCGTCGGCTTAACCGGCATAGGAGGCGGGTCTTTAATGACTCCGCTGCTCCTTTTATTCGGGTTTCCCGCACACATTGCCATTGGCACGGATCTTCTCTATGCAGCCCTTACCAAAGCCAGTGGTGTCTTGGTTCACCACCGACAAAAGAGTGTGGACTGGAAACTGGTCAAGTTACTTTGCGTCGGCAGTATTCCTGCTACGTTACTGACCATTTTCCTGCTGAAATATCTGTTCGCCGGAAGCGATCATTATAGCCCGATACTTAGTACCTGCCTTGGCTTTATGCTCACATTGACAGCGCTGGTGCTTATATTTAGCAACAAACTGAACAAATTGCAGTTCCAGAGCAAGGCAAAACTGACAGGCAATCGTCTTAAGTACTTCACAGTTTTCATGGGAATGGCGCTGGGTGTTCTGGTCACACTTTCATCGGTGGGTGCTGGCGCGCTGGGGACTGCAATATTGCTTCTACTCTACCCTGCCCTGGTTTCAGTCAGGGTAGTCGGTACTGAACTGGCCCATGCTGTGCCATTGACACTGGTAGCGGGTATTGGCCATATCTGGCTGGGTAATGTTGATTTCAACCTTCTGGCCGCTTTGATGGTGGGCTCTCTGCCAGCCATTTATGTGGGGACCAAGATAGGTAAGTACCTGCCTGAGAATATTATGAGAATGATTCTGGCTACCATACTCCTGGTACTGGGCGTTCGTTACCTGCTTTGAGCAGTTCTGAGCAATGAAAATCATTTCATCACTTTAGAAATGAAGTGATTTTCACGTTAAAAGGAACGACTTAAAATTAAGCGAATTTCCACTTCATGGGGTTGCAGCTGACCGAGCTCTTGATTAGAGTGAACGACCGTCGCTGATCTGTACAATCCCGGTTTTTCCTTATCCGGGTCAGCAATCTACGGCGCAAACCCGGAAGGGAGTCATAATTAAAGTTGAGAGCGCAATCAATGGCCGTATTACCAATTGAAAACCTGAACATTGAATCTCAGGACTTACTGGTCACCCCAGAGCAGCTGAAAAGAGAAATTCCTCTGAGTGAAGCTGCTGAGCGTACTGTCTCTGAAGGCCGTGAAGTTATCCGCAACATTCTGGATGGCAAAGACCATCGCCTGTTTGTTGTTATCGGTCCCTGCTCTATCCATGATGTTGAAGCAGCCATGGACTATGCCAACCGCCTGAAGAAACTGGCGGATGAGCTGGGCGACACTCTCTATCTGGTCATGCGCGTCTATTTTGAAAAGCCACGTACTACTGTTGGCTGGAAAGGACTGATCAACGATCCTCACCTGAATGACTCTTTCAAGATTGAAGAAGGTTTGCATATTGGCCGCCGCCTGCTGATGGACGTTGCTGAACTGGGCATACCTTCTGCCACAGAAGCTCTGGACCCGATTTCTCCGCAGTACCTGCAGGATCTGGTTTCCTGGTCAGCCATTGGCGCCCGTACCACCGAGTCCCAGACCCACAGGGAAATGGCCAGTGGTCTGTCTTCTGCGGTTGGTTTCAAGAATGGTACCGATGGTGGTCTGGAAGTAGCTATTAACGCTCTGAACTCAGTATCCAACCCCCACCGTTTCCTGGGAATTGATGGCAATGGTCAGGTAGCGGTGACCCGCACCAAGGGCAACAAATACGGACACATTGTTCTGCGTGGTGGTAACGGTAAGCCAAACTACGATTCCGTCAGCGTGACTCTATGCGAGCAGGAACTGGAAAAGGCCAGTATCAAACCTAATGTGGTGGTGGACTGCTCTCACGCGAATTCTAACAAGGACCCTGCTCTTCAGCCTCTGGTTATGGAAAATGTCACCAACCAGATTATTGAAGGCAACCGTTCTATCGTCGGCCTGATGATTGAGAGCAATATTGGCTGGGGTGCCCAGAAAGTGCCCGCAGATCTGAAAGATCTGGAATACGGTGTTTCGATTACCGATGCCTGCATTGACTGGGAAACCACTGAAAAGACACTGCGTGACATGAGTGAAAAACTGAAAGACGTTCTTCCTGCCCGAATCGCAGAGTAATTGAATGCTCTGGCACAGTCAGCAATGGCTGTGTCAGAACAGATCGAACTGATGCCCCTGTTTAGCCTCTTCCACCTTTGCCTCAGTCCTCTCCGCACTCATACCCGACAGCAGATCCATTTGCGACTCCGGCACTTCCGAGCAAATCTCATCAGGAAAACCTGAGGTAATCTTACGATCTTTAGGCATGTTGCTGATTCTTCTATCAAGAATGGCGGAACAGATAGGGCAGACATCCGGCAGCAGGTGGTTCGTCAAAACTTCATAGCGATACGCACCGTGTAATACTTCAGTACACAGTGTACGGTCTGCGCGAGACTCAATATCAAGATTGGCTTCAACCAGGTGTGTGAACTGGGAACCACAGGGTTTGATAATCTGAGCTACGAAGAAATTTGACAGTATGGCTTGCTTATAACGCTTCACAGATCCTTTATTTACTGGAACAGCCAGAAACATTGCGGAAGAAAAAAGGCGCATCACAATACACGATTATGGCCGACTGTTATACACCCAAAAACCATCTTAGGTAGAAATACGGTAACAGACTCTCAACTCTGGTTACAAGTTGAACAAACCTATCCATCACATCCATTAATTAAATGGTTTGTATTGTATCTTGTTGATATACCAGACTTTGTGCCCTTCCGGCGTTTTGACCAGAACTTCGTCATCCACCCGCTTCCCAATGACCGCTCTGGCCATGGGTGAATCGACGGTAATATGTCCTTTCTTAACATCAATTTCGTCTGAACCGACAATCCGACAGTGAAGCACTTCACCTTCTTCATTTTCCAGCTCCACCCAGGCCCCAAAAAAAGCTTTGCCTTCTTGCTCGGGTGCATATTCAACCACCTTAACGATATCCAGCCGCTTGGTAAGGAAACGAATTCTACGATCAATTTCTCTTAAAAGGCGTTTGCCTTCCTTATACTCAGCATTCTCACTCCTGTCACCCAGCGCTGCCGCTTCAGAAACTGCCTGGGTCACTTTGGGTCTTTTGTCCCGCCACAAAAAACGCAGCTCTTCTTCAAGCTGATCTTTGCCTGCCTGAGTGATGAGATTTGATTTCACAGAATTTCCTATGAAAAGAGTGATTTAAGAAAACATCCTAATCAATGATGCCAGCTAATCAAAGTACTGCTTACTTCAATAGCCACTAACACGCTCATTTTGATTATATTTTCATCTATAGTGAAATTATTGATCAATCAAGGACGATCTTCATGGAAGCCCTGCCTACAACCGGTTCCGCCCATTCAGCGAACAAATTACCCACCATTGAGAAACAATATAAAGAGAGCTGGCTCTATGCATTTCTGCGAAGCATCAAGCTTGAGTTTGTAGCCAAACTTTTGAAACTTGAGAGAGTCGAAGTATTGGTGGTACCGATCTTCAATCGAGCCGTTGAATCCAAAGAGCCTGTTCCTCGCTTTTATGTCAATGACAAACATCTAACGAAAGGCGCCCTGGTGGGTGTTAATGGTCAGTATTGTGTTGAGGCTGGAGACGAAGGTGCTGACTCCATCCAACGTTGCGTAGATCAAAACAATCGTTTGCCTGGCGAAACCAAAGGCTGGGTCACATTGATGAAAACCAGCCCAACTAACCAACTCTCTGATGAACAATTTGATGAAACCTGCACAGCGCTAGAAGACAGAGTAAAAGAAAAAAACAGACAGCTCGAAAAATGGCATACGACTGAACTGGAAACTCTTCAAAAACTTCATCAACAGAAAGAAGAAGGTGATACGGGTGCTCAACACCTACCCTCACTTGTAAAAGCGGATGGAAAACAATTCAAAGCCTACTCTGGCTCCCCTGCCGTTATGACCTGCCCCAAACCAGGTGAAGCCTTAAAGCCTTTTGCTGACAAGCTGAAACCGGTTCTGGAATGTCTAGCCTATACCCATAGCAAAGGCATGTCCCATGGCTGTCTCGGTAGTGAATGTATTGTTGAACATGAAGGTCAACTCAAGCTCGATGGTTTTGGCATGGCCAAGCAACAGCAAGAAGCTGCTGAACCACACGATGAAGCTATGATGAACCGGGTAAAATACTTTTCTGATACGATTTTCAATGTTCCACACCCCGAACTTCTGCCACCGGAAGCTTTCACCCACGATAAAGGTTATGAAACTGCCGGAGACATGTGGGCACTGGGCGTCACACTCGCTCATTGGATTGCCCCTGAAGCCTGTCAGAGAATTACGGATGAGTACAAAGGTGAAACTCTGCAAAACACCAGCAAACTGGAAAGATCCAAAAATGCCATCATAGAATATGGCGAAAAGCTTCGTGAAGCTTGTAGTGCAACATTAACAAGAAATACTCGCTCTGGACATCGCTTCATGATTGCAGAGCTCCTGCCCAAACTGCTTGAAGCAGATCCAGACAAGCGATTCACATCAGAAAAAGCTTTAGCCCACCGTTGCTTTGAAGAGAAATGGGATATTAAAAGATAATAGTCTGAAACTCACACCTTTATAGATGCGGGCTGATTAACAATCAGCCCTTCCTTTTTTGTATTCTCTTTTAGTTTGCACAGATCTCGATTCCCTAATTAACAACGCAATATATGATTGTATAATATATTTATATTGAAAAATTTCATTCATTCAAAGCTATAGTGATTGCTTAAAACATCCTGACCAGACAAGTCACACATTTAGCAATGAAACAAAATATTATCCTTGTTCATGGTGCCTGGCATGGCAGTTGGTGCTGGCACAAAATTATTCCTGGTCTTTCATCTGCTGGATTCAAGGTGTTTACCCCTTGCCTTCCCGGCATGGGAGAAAGACATGATGAAGATGCTACCGGAATTACCCTGACTTTTTGTATTGATGACCTTCAGGGCCAGATTAAAAGAATGGTCGGTAATGAAGCGTTTACACTTGTCGGACACAGTTTCAGCGGCGCTGTGGTCACTGCCATTGCTGACAGAATGGTGGATCAGTTACACAGACTCATCATTCTGGATGGCTGCTTTTTGGAAAGCGGAGAAACGCTCTTCGGAAAGATTGAAAAAAGTGTTGTTGAATCAAGGTTACAGTCAGCCAGAGACTATGGTAACGATCGAATGCCACCTCCTCAGTCTGAGTTCTTTGGTATAAAGTCGCCCTGCGACCTCAAATGGGTGCGAGAACATCTCAGCCATCATCCTGTACAGACTTACCAGACCCCGGCCCCACAAAGACAACACGCTCTCTCAGAGATTCCCGCGCACTACTTGCACTGTACAAACCCCTCATTCAGTACAATCGAGCCTTACTATGATGAAGCAGTGAAACTGGGATGGCCTACTCGCAAGATGGAAGTGCCTCATGACCTTATGATTACACACCCTGAGCTGACAGTGGATTTTCTCTTAGGGATTGCCAAATCCGGAAAACATTCCAGTGATGCATAAAAAAGCCGGCTGAAGAGCCGGCCTTTCACAGAGACTTTCTTACTTGAAGTAAGCATTCTCAGTAATACTGTGGTCAGTCACATCCCTCACGCCTTTCAGCTCAGGAATACGCTCAATCAGTGTTTTTTCTACACCGTCTTTCAAAGTCATGTCAACGGCACTGCAGCCCTGGCAACCACCACCAAATTGAAGAACTGCAACACCCTCGTCAATCTCAACGAGAGAAACAACCCCACCGTGGGATGCCAAGCCAGGATTAATCTCTGTCTGCAGGAAATAATTGATCTTCTCATCCAGAGGGCTGTCTTCGCTTACCTGAGGCAGCTTGGCATTAGGCGCCTTGATGGTCAGCTGACCACCCAGCTTGTCCTCAGAAAAATCAACCAATGCTTCTTCCAGATACTGCTCACTTTTGCCTTCAACATGGCAGTTGAAGTATTCCAGCTCAAGAATCAGGTCACCCTCTTTCTCTTCACCTGGCTTGCAATACGCGAGGCAAGTCTCGGCATAAGGTGTACCGGGCTGGGTAACAAACAAACGAACACCAACACCTTCTACATTCTGCTTTTCCAGCAAGGTAGACAGATATTTTTGTGCTGCTTCCGTGAATGTAATATTCAACTCAAGAACCCTCTCATCATTCTGCCGTCATTCTATGCCATTCCAGAGCCTGTTGAAATCCCCAGCTGGACAGTCGGGTATTAGAATTCGGTGTACGGTTTGGCTCCGCAGTAGTTCTATATATCCTAGTTAGCAAATAAACTGATTGCTTTTATAACCAAAAGTCTTCAATCTTCGCGCTCTTTTTTTGACTGGAACTTGATCAACGGACGTTCATGAGCGCATTAAATCCAGAAAAACACCCTATCGCTGTCCTGGTGATCCTGACACTGTTTGCCGTAGTTGGACCAGTGTCCATTGATATTTTCTCGCCATCATTGCCTGCTATCACGGAATTCTTTGGCAGTAACAGTGCGACTACGCAGTGGAGCGTCGGCATCTTTATGCTCGGCTTTTCCCTGTCCATGCTGATTGTTGGCCCCCTGGCAGACAGACTTGGCCGCAAGAAAACCCTGATGCTGGGTTACACCCTTTATCTGGTTGCAACTGCAGCCACCTTGCTGACCGATAACATTTACCTGTTTATAGCGGCCCGTTTTGCCCAGGCCCTGTTTGGTTGTTTTGGTACAGCCGTGGCCCGAATCCTGGCCAGAGATTACTTCCAGGATAAAATGGAAGTTCGCATGCTATCTTACATCAGTGCCTGCCTGACCATTGCTCCTATGCTGGCTCCCATTGCCGGTGGCTTTATTCAGGAATATTTTGGCTGGCAATATAACTTCATTGCCATGGGCTCTATGGCTATCGTCGCCATGCTTGGACTGATGATGATTCCGGAAAAACATCAGGCCTCCAAAAAAGCTGGAAGCCCTATTTTATCCGGCTACAAAGACGTTTTGACCGACTGGCGTTATCTGAGCTTCACTCTGGCAGCAGGTGCGGCTTTTTCAGGCGCCTTCGTCTTTGTCGCTGGCGGGCCGTTCGTTATGATCAGTCAGTTAGGCCTGGCCCCCAAATACTATGGTTTCCTATTCGCTGCCGCGATTGCGGGCTACCTTTTCAGTGCTTCCTTTGGTCCAAAACTGAATGATCGTCTTGGTCGCCAAAAAAGTACACGGCTGGCCTGGATGGCCTTGGCTACAGGTGCTTTAGTTTCCTTTGCTACCGCATGGTGGAGTCAGGGCAATTCCATCCTGGGCTATATGATCGGTATTGTCATTTTTGAGTTGGGACTGGGTCTGTTTATGCCACTGTGTCAGGCCAGAGCCACCGAACACATGACAAAAAATGTCGGTACGGCTGCAGGCCTGATTTTCTTTATAGAAATGCTGCTGGCTACTGTCGTCAGCGGCCTGGTAGGCTCTCTCCCGGAAATGGGAACACTGACACTGGCCAGTGTGACTCTACTGGCGACTCTGGCTGCAGGACTCTGCATCCGCAACAATACCAGCAAAGATCTTCACGCAACCGTACAAGCTGCCTGAATCTGATAAAAACTTTGAAGGCATGCAGACCTATATTGCATGTCTTCAACCCCTTACTCCCACACCTTTTCCTCCCTGTCCTGTCTTTGGTTTCTATATGAGCACTTTGGAGTAGACACTCTAAGGCGTATTTCTGATACCATCGCTCTCCTGACAATTCTTACAAAGAGCCATGAACCGTCAAACTGATCTTCTGTCAGCTATAGAGTTTCATGGCAATAGAGTGAACTGGCCCGGAATCTGTACCCATGCCTAACAGCCAAGAAAGAGCAAACCTTCTAAAAGCAAACCTTCTTAAAGAGCAACTGGAAAAACGGATTCTGATCCTTGACGGCGCCATGGGCACCATGATTCAAGGCTATAAACTGGGTGAAGAAGACTACCGTGGTGAGCGTTTTTCAGATCACGGCTGTGACCTGAAAGGCAACAATGACCTTCTCTCCCTGACTCGCCCTGAAATCATCAAGGAAATCTACCAGTCCTATCTGGATGCCGGTTCCGACATACTTGAAACCAATACCTTCAACGCAACCACCATTGCCATGGCTGACTATGAGATGGAGCATCTCGTACCGGAAATTAACCGGGAGTCTGCCCGAATTGCCCGGGAAGTGGCGGACGCGGCTACTGCCCTGAATCCGGATAAGCCTCGCTTTGTTGCCGGGGTTCTTGGCCCAACCAACCGTACGGCTTCGATCTCACCCGATGTTAATAATCCGGGTTATCGCAACACCAGTTTTGAAGAACTGGCCGTAGCTTATAAAGAAGCAACAATAGCCCTGATCGAAGGCGGTTCCGATATCATTCTGATTGAAACCATCTTCGACACCCTGAATGCCAAGGCGGCTATTTTCGCGGTTAAAGAACTGTTTGATGAACTGGGCTATGAGCTGCCGATCATGATTTCAGGCACCATTACCGATGCCTCAGGCAGAACACTGTCCGGTCAAACCACGGAAGCATTCTGGAACTCGGTTCAGCATGCCAACCCAATCTCCGTTGGTCTCAACTGTGCCCTGGGTGCCAGTGAACTGCGCCCCTATCTGGAAGAACTCTCCAATATTGCCAACACCTATGTCAGTGCACACCCCAATGCAGGTCTACCCAATGCCTTTGGTGAATATGACCAGACCCCTGAAGAGATGGCAGCCATCGTTGGCGAATTCGCTGAATCCGGCCTGGTGAATATCATCGGGGGTTGCTGTGGCAGTACTCCTGAACACATCAAAGCCATTGCAGAAACAATGGAGACCATTGAAAGACGTCAGATCCCGGAGATTTCTGTAGCCTGTCGTCTCAGTGGCCTTGAGCCCTTCAATATTTCTGAAGACTCCCTGTTCGTCAACGTCGGTGAACGTTGTAACGTTACCGGTTCTGCCCGCTTTAAACGCCTGATTATTGAAGAAGACTACGACACCGCTCTGGACGTAGCCCGTCAGCAGGTAGAAAACGGTGCCCAGGTCATCGATATCAACATGGATGAAGGGATGCTGGATGCCAAAAAGGCCATCACAACCTTCCTGAACCTGGTGGCTTCCGAGCCGGACATTTCCAAAGTACCGGTGATGGTGGACTCATCCAAGTGGGATGTTATCGAAGCGGGCCTGCAGTGCATCCAGGGTAAAGGCATTGTTAACTCCATCAGCCTGAAAGAAGGCGAAGAAGCTTTCCGCCATCAGGCACGTCTCTGCCGTAATTATGGTGCCGCTGTCGTGGTTATGGCCTTTGACGAAACTGGCCAGGCAGATACAGAAGCTCGCAAAATCGAGATCTGCAAACGTTCCTACGACCTTCTGGTCAACGAGCTGAACTTCCCACCTCAAGACATTATCTTTGACCCCAATATCTTTGCCGTTGCTACCGGTATTGATGAGCACAATAACTACGCCGTAGATTTCATCAATGCGACCCGCTACATCAAAGAAAACCTGCCTCACGCCATGATTTCCGGTGGCGTCAGTAACGTTTCCTTCTCTTTCCGTGGGAACAACCCGGTCAGGGAAGCTATTCATGCTGTCTTCCTTTATCACGCCATTAAAGACGGTCTGACCATGGGTATCGTGAATGCCGGTCAGCTGGAAATCTATGAACAGATTCCCAAGGAGCTGCGTGAAAAGGTTGAAGACGTCATTCTCAACCGTAATGACGAATCAACAGAAGCCCTGCTGGCCATTGCTGAAGACTACCGTGGCGGCGGCACAGGGCAGAAGAAAACGGAAGATCTTTCCTGGCGCGAACTGGACGTCAAAAAACGTCTGGAACACGCCCTGGTTAAAGGCATCACCACCTATATCGTTGAAGACACCGAAGAAGCCCGCCAGCAGGCCGACCGCCCTATCCATGTCATTGAAGGCCCATTAATGGATGGCATGAACGTAGTCGGCGACCTGTTTGGTGCTGGCAAAATGTTCCTGCCCCAGGTAGTAAAAAGCGCACGGGTCATGAAGCAGGCCGTAGCCCATCTGATTCCTTTCATTGAGGAGGAAAAAGACGGCGAAGTTAAGTCCAACGGCAAGATTCTGATGGCCACAGTGAAAGGTGACGTTCACGACATCGGTAAGAACATTGTCGGCGTGGTACTGGCCTGTAACAACTTTGAGGTGATTGATCTCGGCGTTATGGTGCCCTGCGAGAAAATCCTGCAGGTTGCACGAGAGGAAAATGTAGACATCATTGGTCTCAGTGGACTGATCACACCCTCTCTGGATGAAATGGTCCATGTTGCCAGTGAGATGCAGCGTCAGGATATGCATCTGCCACTTTTGATAGGCGGCGCCACAACCTCAAGAGCTCATACAGCCGTTAAGATAGAACCTCAATTTCAAAACGATGTAGCGCTCTATGTCACCGACGCCTCACGAAGTGTAGGCATTGCCACACGACTGATGAGTAAAGAGTTAAAGCCAGAGCTGATTGAAGAGACACGCGTAGAATATGAGAAAATTCGCGTACGCCATGAAAAGCGGAGTAACAAACGACAACTGCTGACTTATGAGGAAGCGGTTGATAATCGTTTTGATGCGGGTTGGAACAATTATCAGCCACCGGTTCCTACATTTACAGGTGTAAAGGTGTTTGATGATTACCCACTTGAAGTACTGGTGGATTATATCGACTGGACACCATTCTTCATCACCTGGGATCTGGCCGGTAAGTTCCCGAAAATCCTGGAAGACGAAATTGTCGGCGAAGCCGCTACCAGCCTCTACAACGATGCCCAGGCCATGTTGAAAGACCTGGTTGAAAACAAAAAGATCGGTGCTCGTGCTGCTATTGGTTTCTGGCCTGCTTCACAGGTCAATAATGATGATCTGGAAGTCTATGCTGATGAAGAACGAACTGAAGTCAAAACATTGCTGCATCACCTTCGTCAACAAAACCCAAGACCGGATGATAAACCCAACTTCTGCCTGTCAGACTTTGTAGCGCCAAAAGCCACAGGACTGAAAGATTACGTGGGTGGTTTTATCACGACAGCAGGCATCGGTGCCGATGAGCTTGCCAAAACCTATGAAGACCAGGGTGATGACTACAACAGCATCATGGTAAAAGCACTTGCCGATCGATTGGCAGAAGCTTTTGCTGAGCACATGCACGAGAAAGTCCGTAAGGAATACTGGAGCTATGCGCCGGAAGAAGCTCTGAGTAATGAAGAGCTGATCAAAGAGAAATACACCGGTATCCGCCCTGCTCCCGGTTATCCAGCCTGCCCGGATCATACAGAGAAAACAGCGCTGTTTGAGCTGCTCAAAGGTGAAGAAAACACCGGAGTGAATCTGACGGAACACTTTGCCATGATGCCAGCAGCCAGTGTCAGCGGCTGGTATTTCTCTCACCCTGATTCCAAGTACTTTGGTCTGGGTAAGATCGCCAAAGATCAGCTGGCTTCCTACGCTGAACGCAAAGGTATGAGTTTTGAAGAAGCCGAACGCTGGTTACGTCCAAACCTCGAGTAAGAGCCAGAATAGCTAATCAAAACGGGAACAGATTTCTGCATAAAAAATCTGTTCCCATCATTTCCTGTCTTTAATCTGTCACAATATTTTTATACATAGTGTTCAGTTCAAGCATATTCTCATTAGAACCAAAGTTGGGACTGCTTACACCTTTTGGAGATTCGGTATCTCCCGCATTGATAGCGGCCTGTCTGACATAGTTGTACCAATACAGTATGCCCAGCGTTGTTGGAATAACCACAGCCACAGTCACTCCCACTACTACTGTTACCCCCAATATGAGAGCTATTTCATCACTGTTCAGTCCTGTATTATCTTTGATGGTTGTCATCATCGTAGAGGTATAACCTTCTGACATGTAACCTTCTGACATGTAACCTGTTGGTGTTGTAGGCACAGGTGAAAATGAAGTTTCTCCTTCAGATAACGTTGCCACTGTGGGTAGACCGAAACTGACCACTGTAGGCAATGACTCATTAGTAGGCTCATCTGTACCGAATTCAGCGAAATCATCCTCTGTTGTAGAGATACTGGTAGTCACCAGAGTCGTCGATTCATCATCAGAATCAGAGACACCATCATTGGTTGTATATTCACTTTCAGTGGATACGGTAGTCGTTTCGTTTTCAGGCTCACCAAAACCGGAATACACTGCTACCAGGTCAGGTCCACAGTTGTTATCTGAGATGATCAAATCCGGAAAACGACTGATATCTGAAATTTTTTCACCACTCACTGCCCCCCAGTTAATAACAGCATTGACGTAGTAAAAATACATTGAGGTATCAAACTGAAAGCCAAGTGACCAGTCTCCGGCAATACAGGGGGGATCTTCAGGATTAAATGTCTGGAAAAAAAGAAAGGCTGGAAGGCCATGATAAAACCTCGGAGCCCTGCCGTCCTCTTCGAGCCCAATACCCCAGACCCCTGCTCTCAAATTGATGACAGAGGATGGCCCTCCTTCAATGGCAAGTGAATTACCTCTGCTGACAAACCCGGTATTGGTGAAGTTAGCGGTGCTGTCTGTATTACGATATGAGACTCCCTTTGAAGAGGCGTTCTTAAAAACAGCACCATCAACTGTCAGATCAGCATCCACTGTACGCAAAATTACCGACGCATCCGTTAACGCAGAGGATTTTTCGAACTCTACATCCCTGGCTTTAATTTCAGACTTCTTAAATCGACAATCATTCCCTCCAAAACAATTACTGTACCCTTCAAATTGAATCAGAGGCTGGTCACTCACCCAATCACCTGAAACAAAATCCACCTTCGCAAGGCCAAGATGCGATCGTCTCATTAACAGAGGGGGGGTTGTAGTATCAAGATCTGATGCAGGTTTAATCGTTACGGGCAAATATTCACCACTGTCTACATCAATAACATTGCTACAAAGAATAAATGGATAACGGTCATCAAGCGCCAAGCTCTCAGTAATCTCAAACTCTTCGGCTTCAAGCAGGATGACCCAGCCTTTGTTAGCAGGTACTGGCGGTGTTGTCGGATAAGGGGGGCAAAAATCCAATGTGCTATAGCTGTCGTCGCCTGCGCAATGATTATAATCTCGCCACTCCCTCCAACTGCTAATAAAGAACTCGTACTCAGCGTCATGATTTGCTGAACATAAGCGCTGATTCGGTAGAACGCTCCTGAAACCATCATTCACACAGGTTCGATCATACCGACCTGTTGATCGGCAGTAACGAAAGTAATCCAGGAAGGCCTGATTGTCGCAGCTGGTTGGATACGATGGAGCAACGGTAGGATCTGCATCAACCGAGATGGATACATTGTTTAAAGCGTCCATAAGTTCAGCAGATGTTCTCACGGAGACTCTGCTGTCTATCTCACCATACTGATATTCTGGAGGATAAGAACTATCCCACACACTGCAATGAGAAGGTGCTATTGAGAAGGGCGATGTGGGGGCAACCGTTGTTCTAGCAGCCTGTCGGACTTGAACCCATAAACGCAGTTCAAGTAATTTCAGACTCTGACTATTCCGGAGAGAACTTATAAAACCCTCTCCGGCGCATTACATTTTCAACTTGTCCTTATGATTTTTCTCACTCTTGGCCTCAGATCAGCCCAATAGTGCCACAGATAAGTCGCCAACAAGACCAGTTCCAACCACTGCTCTTCATTCACTTGTTTCAGGCTGAACATCCGCCTCAAGTTATACGCAAGACAAACCAGCGACCACTCTTTTGTCACATTGTCCAACCCTCGCACCATGAAACGCCGATACCCCATGGCTTCTTTCTGTATCCCAAAGGTCGGTTCTATCGTATGTTTTCGCTGGCTGTAAATCGCCCGTCCTTCTCGTGTTTGCAGACGCCACTGCATCCACT
>NZ_LASA01000192.1 GCF_001562015.1 Endozoicomonas arenosclerae
GGAACGGTATTTGAAGTGGCTGAGGGTTAGCTCAATCCAACGGTAACATTCGTCCTTGGAGTCCCAGCCGGGCTCCAGACAGTCTGCTTGTGAAAGGAGGCTTCTTACATCCTCCAGGGTTTTGATGAAATGGGTGTTCATGATGATTTTCATATCCTCATCATGAACGACAGTGCTGAAGTCGGCTCATTTCATGTTAGAAACCAGCCCCTTCTTCAGGCTCATTTCATATTGGAAGAGACTCATTCTGGGGCTTGATGTTTATTGCTGCCATAATTGATGGTCTGTTAATTCGGAAAATCCGTTATCACGATTTTCACTACACCAGCCCTTTGCAAAATCTATGGAGTCGACGGGCGTCAAAATGGATTCCCGGTTTATTCTTGTATCTGATTATTATTCCTCTGCCTGTCCCGGTTTTATTGATGCCTGCAGGAGCCTGGCTGACAGCACTATGCCTTGGATGGTGGACAGCAAACTGGCAGAAGAAAATCTGATGCCATTTTTTGTTCTATTCATCGGATTACTGTCAGCGATGGCTTCAGCAGAACCGCAGTGGTTTTACCGACACTCAGAAGGTTGGTTCTGGTATAAATCTATTTCCGAGCCAGGAGAACAAACTGAAACCCAACAAATCACAAGCACATTATCGCAAGAACCTTCTACAAACTGGATCAGAAGGAATATCGGGCAATATCTGGATAGGGCAATAGACGAGCCAAGCAAAGAGAACATTAGTGCTTATCTTTATCTGAATAAAATAGTGAAAGATAAAGCCGAGCGATTTGCCCATGCAGGCAAGCGGGTTATAGAGAGCGACCCATATCTGGATGAAAATGTCCGGCGTCCTATATCTCCTGCTGCCGCCAAAATAAATGACGACATGGTGCAACACGCCAGAGAACAGGTCTTACAGAAAATAGCGCAAGTCGCCGGACTTGTATTTTACTATCAGGGAAAATGTAGACTTTGCCAACTACAGGCTCAGACTTTAATGGCATTAAGCCAACGGTACGGCTTCAGGCTAATTTCCTTTTCTACTGACGGAAAACTTATTCCTAATTTGCCTGACAGCCGTATCGACAGACAACCTAATCCAACACTCAACATACAAACCTACCCTGCTCTGTTCTTAATGAAACCACCTGATGAGATCATTCAGCTCCGTCAGGGAGTCAGCTCTTATATTGATTTGCACAACCGTATTGTTGACGCAGCCCGTGAAGCCCAGTGGATTAGCGAGCAAGACTACAAAAGCACATCAATCACCCGGGATGTCTGGAACGTCTCCAGCACAAATCCAATCCCCTATACACGACAAACTCAAAAACTTCATTCAATAGGTCAAATTGATAATGAACACTGAAAACCAGCTCTGGTCCATCAAGCGAATCGCAGATTTCCTTGATCTCTCAGTCAACTACACACGGAATGTCATCGTGAAACAGGAAAACTTTCCTGAGCCAAGATTTTCATTCATCGAGGTCAATGGAAAAAAACAGAAAAGCAAACCACGCTGGATCGATACGGAAATTAGTGAATGGGTAAGTCAGGAGTACTGCTCCCAATCTGAAATGGAAGAAAGGCAACCTGAAAAATCAGGTCGAAAACGAAAAGTATCAGATGAATTTCGAATCTGAACCTGTTGATTTTCAAGCTAATTTACAGGAAAAGTCCTTTGCTGTTTTTCTAAAATACTTCAGTGTTCTGTTCATGTCGGTGTGACCAGCCTGCTTCGCCAGCTCAAACGGTGTTAGCTTTTCAGATAATCGGGTAAGTGCTTCGTGCCTGGAATCGCGAAATTCAAGATCGTTGATCAGCGCTTTTCTCACAGCAATGCTAAATATAGAGCTTACGTTTAGCTTTGAGCTAGCAAACCAATAGTCGTCATCGGCTTTACCTAAATTCAATAACCGAACTGCTTCACTGGACAGTGCCAGAGTCTTTTTCTTCTTCTCTTTGGTTCTTTCCGCCGCAAGATTAATCACTCGATTATCAAAATCAATTTCACTGGCGACCAGATATTTCACTTCCTGTTGCCTCATGGCCGTTTCGATGCACAGCTTCCATAACAATGCCACCGTTTGAGCCGGTGTTTCAGGCACCTTATGATCTTCCCAGTGATCCAGTGCAAAGAGTACTTGCTTGATTTCTTCTTCTGAAACTCTGCGATCCCTTGAAGCTGAGCGATCGTCAGAAAATTTCACACTAGACAAAGGCGACTCTTCGATATACCCCCACTCCCGAGCCATCGTAAACACATTACACAGAAAGTTCTTCTCCCTGGCCACAGAGCTTTCTTTGACCGTACTGAGCCGGGTCATTTTCCACTCTGCAATATGAAAGCTTTTGATGGAAGAAATCGGTTTATCCATCAAATCAGGCAGAGGAGAATGGTTCTGGCTGGTCGCCATCTGCTGAAACCGCTGATTCTCCCGTAATGCGGTTTCCCTGCCTTTCTTTCTGGGACTGACTTCATCAACGTATCGAACAAACGTCTCTCTCAGTGTTTTTCGAGACAAACGATGACGCGCTACCTCATCTGCATTCTTTCCATATTCATCAATTTTTCGCTCAAGACTGGAAGCCCACTCTGCAGCTTCTTTTTTTGTGTCGAATGTCCGGGCCTGATCTATGCCTTTTTTTCTGACCCTGGCTAACCAGCCAGATTTCCTCTTTTCAAACTTCGCCATGACAACACCACCTATCTCTTTGTCAGACAAAAACAGAATGAATTCTGTGCCATTTCCAGTGCCAAAAATCAGTGGCACAAATGGCACAAGCGAAGTTTAGCAAGATGAAGCATGATCAATAAAAGAAATGGTTATATAGGAAGAGTTGGGCGCAACGCCTTGTCGCAGTTGGCGTATAGTGAGAAAACGTGGAGAACAGACACAAAAAAAGGCCATCGAAATTCGATGACCTTTTCTATATGGTGCCCGGAGCCGGAATCGAACCGGCACGACTTATTCAGTCGGCAGATTTTAAGTCTGCTGTGTCTACCAATTTCACCACCCGGGCGACAAGAATAGTCTACCTACTCGAGCCGTAAAAAAACAGGCTAAGCAGCCTGCTTTTTCGGGATTTGGAGGCGAGTACCGGAGTCGAACCGGTCTAAATGGAGTTGCAGTCCACTGCATAACCGCTTTGCTAACTCGCCTTCTTTGGAGTGGGAAACAAGACTCGCCTTTTCTATAAAAAGACAACCCCAACCTTCTCACACCTCACAGATTACTCTGTGTTTAAACTGGAGCGGGAAACGAGACTCGAACTCGCGACCCCAACCTTGGCAAGGTTGTGCTCTACCAACTGAGCTATTCCCGCAATAAAGATGTTTTAGGACTTCTTCAAAGTCCGTATCAGGAAACGAGACTCACTCTTTAACTCTGAGGCGACCCCAACCTTGGCAAGGTTATGAGATATCCGCTGAGCTATTCCCGCATCATCTTCGTCATCGCTTGAACCGCTTGGGCTTCGTGTCCGTCGAAGATGCTGCGTAGTTTAAGAATATTTCGTCTGCTGTCAATAGATTACGACAACGAATTAGTTTTCAGCCTTAGAGAATGGCGTCAGATCCGGCCATGCTGCACGCAGGTACACATACATGGACCAGAGTGTCAGGATGGAAGAAACATAAAGCAGTGCCAGTCCAACGTAACCAATTATGGATTCCAGAGGTACAGGTGCAAACAGCAACAGAGTGATCGCCATCATCTGCCCTGCTGTTTTTAACTTACCAATCATGTTTACAGCGACACTGGTACGTTTGCCTAATTCCGCCATCCACTCACGCAGGGCTGAAATCACAATTTCACGGCCAATTATGATCATGGCTGGAATGGTCATCCAAACCGCCCTGAACTCTTCTACCAGCAGGCAGAGTGCCGTCGCCACCATAATTTTGTCCGCTACCGGATCGAAGAACGCGCCAAACGGGGTTGTCTGGTTCCAACGTCGGGCCAGGTAGCCGTCAAACCAGTCTGTGACCGCAGCCACAGCAAAAATACCGGCACAGATGGTATAACGAGTCTCGATAGGCAGGTAAAAAATCAGAACGAGAAAAGGAACCAGCACAATGCGCAGCAATGTCAGAATATTGGGAATATTCATAGCAAAAGATTATTAACCATGATGACGGGTTGAAGAAGCCTCTGAGTGTGCAGATGATTGACTGAACTCAAGCTTAACCCTCTCCAACCCTGTGTAGTCGTGTGTGAAACAGCCTGTTACGTTTATGTTCCTGAACACTCGTATAACTCAAAGCATTCAGGCAACGAGGGAAATCGGTACGGGCTGCGATTGAAAAATAGTTACAGGCGCATAAGTTACACAGTCAAGAGACAGAGTACAAACGCTGATCGAGAAGCTCGACATATAGTTGCCTGAAATGATAAGTCCTACAGAGCTTTAGAACAGCTATGCGCTATACCTCATACCGTTCGCACTGAGCCTGTCGAAGTTCATTACCAGCACCCTTCGACAAGCTCAGGATGAACGGAGTCACGCTTGGCAGCACTAGGAGCCATGTAAATGCGCATGGATCTGTTCTGCCAGTTTTTGACTGATCCCTTCAACTTTGGACAGTTCGTCCACTGGTGCATTGATCACACCATGGCGACCACCGAAGAACTTCAGCAATGCCGAGCGTCTTTTGGCTCCCACACCCGGGATATCTTCCAGTGTTGAGCGCTTTCTGGCGGCATTGCGCTTTTGTCGATGTCCTGTGATTGCAAAACGATGCGCCTCATCACGTATGTGCTGAATCAACAACAGCGCCCCATCCTTTTCCAAAGCCGGCAACTCTTTACCCTGATAAATCAAGGTTTCCAAACCAGGCTTTCTGGACACACCCTTGGCCACACCTAAAAGAGGAATATGTTGCAGCGAAAGCTCATACATTACTTCCTCCGCCATACTCAGCTGACCCTTGCCACCGTCGATCAAAATCAGATCCGGAGTATGCTCAGGGTTTTCTGCCAAACCTTTATAGCGCTTATGCAGTGCTTTTTTCATGGCGGCATAATCATCACCAGGTTGGATACCGGTAATATTGAACCTTCGATACTGGCTTTTATCAGGCCCTTCCTGATTGAATACCACACAAGAGGCCACTGTCGCTTCACCCATAGTGTGACTGATATCAAAACACTCAAAACGTTTCAGAGGTTCTTTCAGCTTGAGTAGTTTACCCAGCTGTTCAGTCCGCTTTCTTTGATGGGTTTTACCGGCCAGTTCGGTTTGCAGACTCATGACAGCATTTTTTTCGGCCAGCTTCACCCAGTCCTGGCGCTCTCCCCTGACCTTGTTCTTGATCCTGATGCTTTTACCCGACACCTGACTGATGGCTTGCTCAAGCAACTCCGCATCTTTAATCGCCATGGGTAAGATAATTTCGGATGGAAAGTTTCGGCTTTGTGCCAGTTTGATGTAGAACTGGGCGAGAAATTCCGAGAGGTCTTCTTCCGACTCATTATCCAGCTTGAAGTTAGGGAAGTAACTTTTATGACCCAATAACTGTCCGTCTCGGACAAAGAGTACAGCAAAACAGCTCTTACCCATCTGCTTACTGTATCCGACGATATCGGCATCACCGGTGCTGCGAGTCACTGACTGCTGTTCCTGAACGTGCCTGAGCTGACTGATCTGATCCCGAATCTCTGCTGCCTGCTCAAATCTGAGGGCTTCTGATTCTTTTTCCATTCGTTTGATTAAACGACGGATCAGCTGCTGACTTTTTCCTTCGAGAAACTGTCGGGTATCCTGTACGTCTTGCTGATACTCTTCCTGACTGACCAGATTCACACAGGGTGCTTTACAGCGATGGATCTGATGCTGCAAACAGGGCCGACTTCTGTTGCGGAAATAACTGTTCTCACACTGGCGAACCTTAAAGACTTTCTGCAATAGATTCAGACTTTCCCTGACCGCCCCACCACTGGGATAAGGTCCAAAGAACAGGCCTTTCTTACTTTTGCTTCGGCCTCTTTGGTAATCAACACGCGGGTAGTCATCCTCAACAGACAGGTATATGAATGGATAAGACTTATCGTCTCTGAGGAGAATGTTATAAGGCGGCTTGCGATCTTTGATCAGATTCTGTTCCAGCAGCAAGGCCTCCAACTCCGAGTTGGTGATGGTGACCTCTATACTGTGGATCTTGCTGACCAGCGCCATGGTTTTGGTGGTCAGACCGGTAGGACGAAAATAACTGGACAGACGATTTTTAAGATTCTTCGCCTTCCCTATGTACAGGGTATTGCCCAGATTGTCTCTCATGTCATAGACACCGGGTTGCATGGGTGCCTTTTTCAGAAAAGCCTTGTGGTCGAAGCGCTCTTGATCTTCACCCTGAGCCGTTGAGCCTGTCATGAATTACGAATACTGTCGGTTGATTTCGCACAGTATACTGACAAACAAGCTCTCAGACCTACTCTTTCATTACTTCTGCCCTACCCTTTGGCAATCAGGCAGACACTACATCCTGTCCTGCTTCAATCAACCCATGGCGAATGGCCAGGTGAGTCAACTCAACATCGCTGTTGATCTGAAGCTTTTCAAAAATACGATAGCGATAACTGTTGACTGTTTTCGTGCTCAGGCACAACTTGTCAGAAATGGTCTGAACCTTTTCACAGTTAACAATCATCAGGGTAATCTGCATTTCCCGGCTGGACAGCTTTTCAAATGGGGAACCTGAAGAGGGTTGCAAGGACTTAAGCGCCATCTGTTGAGCAATGTCCGGACTGATATATCGCTTGCCAACGGCCACTGATTTGATGGCACTGACCATCTCATCAATACTGATACCTTTGGTAACGTAACCGGAAGCGCCTGCTTCCATCAGTTTTGTAGGATACAACTCATCATTACAGACCGTGACAGCAATCACCTGAGTCTCAGGAAACGACTGGCTGATCTTGCGGGTAGCTTCCAGACCACCAATACCTGGCATCCGGACATCCATTAAGACAACTTGGGGCTGTAAGCTACGGCACTTCTCAATAGCCTCTTCCCCACTGCAGGCTTCACCGACGATGATCAGTTCCTGTATATCGGAAAGCATACGGGATAGACCCGTTCTCACCAGATCATGATCGTCAGCAATCAGTACGCGAATCATGACAAACTCCAACCTGCATCTTTATGGTTATTATTTTCCTAATCCATCTTGTACTTCCCTGATGGCAAACCACTCCAATGTGAGCACTCTCAGAAAATAGCCTGGTCACGACAGCGGTCGGACCAGCCTTATTCTGCTGCCAGCCTTTTTAACTGGCTGGCAGCCTACAACACTCTGATATCAGAGCTTGCCTTCCAGCTCAGGAACCGCTTCAAACAGATCGGCTACCAGACCATAGTCGGCTACCTGGAAGATAGGCGCTTCTTCGTCTTTGTTGATAGCAACAATGACTTTAGAGTCCTTCATACCCGCCAGGTGTTGAATTGCACCGGATATACCCACAGCAACGTACAGGTTAGGAGCAACGATTTTACCGGTCTGACCAACCTGCATATCGTTAGGAACAAAACCAGCGTCAACCGCTGCACGGGAAGCACCTACAGCGGCACCCAGCTTGTCAGCCAGCTTGTACAGGATTTCGAAGTTTTCTCCGTTACCCATACCGCGACCACCGGATACTACGATCTCGGCACCACCCAGTTCCGGACGATCAGACTGAGCCATTTCTTCACTGACGAAAGAAGAAATACCTGCGTCGTGTGCGCTGTCCAGCTGTTCAACTACAGCACTGCCACCCGTAGCCGCTACAGGATCAAAACCAGTGCTACGAACAGTGATGACCTTAACAGGAGCACTGCTCTGCACAGTTGCAATAGCGTTACCGGCGTAGATTGGACGGGCAAAAGTGTCTGCACTGTCTACACGGATGATGTCAGAGATCTGATCTACATCCAGAAGAGCCGCTACGCGAGGCAGGTAGTTTTTGCCGCTGGTGCTGGCAGAAGTCAGGATGTGGCTGTAGCCCTTACCCAGTTCCGCAACCAGCAGACTGACGTTTTCAGCCAGTTGATGGCCATAGGCAGCGTTGTCTGCAACCAGAACCTTGCTGACACCTTCAACAGCAGCAGAAGCTTCTGCTACGGAACCACAACCGGAGCCTACAACCAGCAGGTGAACGTCGTCGCCAATCTGACGAGCTGCAGCTACGGTATTCAGTGTGGCTGCGCCCAGGGCTGCATTATCATGTTCTGCAACTACGAGAATAGCCATTAGATTACCTTCGCTTCAGTTTTCAGTTTTTCGATCAGCTCATCTACGCTGCCCACTTTGATGCCGGCACTGCGTTCTGCAGGTGGCTCAACTTTCAGGGTGGTCAGGCTGGAAGCAACTTCTACACCCAGATCAGCAGGTGTTTTGGTGTCCAGAGGCTTACGCTTGGCCTTCATGATGTTAGGCAGGGAAGCATAGCGAGGCTCGTTCAGGCGCAGGTCGGTAGTCACGATGGCTGGCAGAGACAGGGAAACTGTTTGCAGACCGCCGTCTACTTCACGAGTGACACTGGCTTTACCATCTTCAACGGTCAGTTCAGAAGCAAAAGTACCTTGAGACAGGCCAGACAGTGCAGCAAGCATTTGTCCGGTCTGGTTGTTATCACTGTCGATGGCCTGCTTACCCAGGATCACCAGGTCAGGCTTTTCTTCATCAACAATGGCTTTCAGAAGTTTGGCAACAGAGAGGGAACCGAGCTTTTCATCGGTTTCAACCAGAATGCCACGGTCAGCACCCAGAGCCAGAGCGGTGCGGATCTGCTCCTGACTCTCTTTAGTACCGAGGGAAACGGCAACGATTTCAGTGGCGACACCTTTTTCTTTCAGTCGAACCGCTTCTTCAACAGCGATTTCACAGAAAGGGTTGATGGCCATTTTTACGTTTGTCAGATCGACATCACTATGGTCCGCCTTTACACGAACCTTGACGTTATAGTCGATGACTCTCTTGACTGCTACAAGTATTTTCATGGGTTCGCAGCCTTCCTTATTTATACTATGACTGGATACTTGGTTGTGAAGCAGGGCATGAAATCTCCGAAAACATCGCGCGGAGCATCAATTGTTATCATTGTTTCACAGCGCTGCGTGTGGGGAGTCTACCAGCACGTCAATAAGGGTTCAAACCTATGTTCACAATTGCTCGCTACCAAATAGGCGTAACGAACTATGTGTCAGACCATCGCCTTTCATTAGAATACCCAACCATTATGGAGCCTTCCGGTAATATGATAGTGAGTAAATTTTCCGGTTGAAGCTAACCGATTTTTTGCAGACTCAGGTCAAAAAATTAAGCTATTTGACTTGAAAGCCGGACATAAGCAAGGCCATTTTTTGTGTATTACTTTCTATAGCCAAGAGGCAATAGAGGGTTCAATACACTGAAAACTGGCCATTTATGGCTGAGCCGGTATAATGCAGAAAAAATTCAAACAACTGTTTGATTTTCATGCCAGAAGATTCTGCTGATTCTAACGCCCGATAATCGAATATCGATGGCCTTAATGGATCCAGCAACAAAGAACATTGTATGAAAGTCACCATGCGATAACCCGGCTGAGGGAGGGGATCCATCATGGAACGCGAGTCTATGCCATTTGACGTGGTAATTGTGGGTGCTGGACCATCCGGTTTGTCTGCCGCATGTCGTCTTATGCAGCTGTCACAGGAAGCAGGTCAAGAACTCTCTGTCTGCGTCGTTGAAAAAGGTTCTGAGGTCGGAGCCCACATTCTCTCCGGTGCAGTATTCGAACCTACCGCGCTCAACGAACTTTTTCCTGATTGGAAAGAGAAAGGTGCGCCACTCAATACACCGGTCATCTCCGATGATATTTACTGGCTGAACTCTCAGGAAAAAGCCATTAAAGTGCCTGGCGCTTTTGTGCCTAAGACCATGCATAACGAAGGCAACTACATCATCAGTTTGGGTAACCTTTGCCGCTGGCTCGCTGAACAGGCTGAAAGCTTGGGGGTAGAAGTGTTCCCAGGTTTTGCAGCTAATGAAGTGCTGTTTAATGAAGACGGTAGTGTAAAAGGGATTGCCACTGGCGACATGGGCATCTCTGCTGAAGGCGAAAAGAAAGACAGTTACATGCCAGGTATGGAACTGCACGCCAAATACACACTCTTTTCTGAAGGTTGCCGTGGCCAACTGGGCAAAGAACTGATCAGCCGATTTAACCTGGACGAAGGCAAAGATCCTCAGCATTACGGAATTGGGATCAAGGAACTCTGGGATATCGCTCCGGAAAACCATTCTGAAGGTCTGGTTGTTCACACCGCAGGCTGGCCTCTTAAAGAAAGCGGCTCTACGGGTGGTGGTTTCCTTTACCACATTGAAAATAATCAGGTAGTACTGGGCCTGATTACAGACCTGAGCTATTCCAACCCGCATGTAAGCCCCTTTGAAGAATTCCAGCGCTACAAGCAGAGTCCAACCATCAAGAAATACCTTGAAGGCGGCAAGCGTGTTTCATACGGTGCTCGTGCCCTGGCTAAGGGTGGCCCACAGTCATTGCCTAAAATGACCTTTGCTGGTGGTATGCTCATCGGTTGTGATGCGGGAACCATGAACGGTGCCAAGATCAAAGGCTCACACACAGCCATGAAGTCTGGCATGCTGGCGGCTGAAGAAGTGTTCAAGTCCATCAGTGGTGGTTCTGAAGGAGGAGAAGACCTCACCGCTTACGCCCAGGCATTTGAAAACTCCTGGTTGGGTGAAGAACTGCAGGCTCAGAGAAACTTTGGCCCGGCCATGCACAAATGGGGCAACTTTATTGGTGCCGGTTTTGCTTTTGTAGACCAGAATATCTTTGGTGGAAAACTGCCGTTTACTCTACATGACAAAACACCCGACTACGCAACACTGAAGCCAGCGGCCCAGAGTAAGAAAATTGACTATCCAAAGCCGGATGGTGTACTCAGCTTTGATCGTCTTGGCTCCGTATTCCTGTCAAATACCAACCATGAAGAAGACCAGCCCTGCCACTTGAAACTGGCCGATGCGTCTATTCCTCTGAAAGACAACCTGCCCAAGTACGATGAGCCCGCTCAACGTTACTGCCCGGCCGGTGTATACGAAATTGTTGCTGATGAGACGTCAGGCGAACAGAAATTCCAGATCAACAGTCAGAACTGTGTTCACTGCAAGACCTGTGATATCAAAGACCCTGCACAGAACATCACCTGGGTAGCGCCGGAAGGTACCGGTGGGCCTAACTACCCGAATATGTAATGTTATAAAGATGAAGAAGGAGCCTGAACGGGCTCCTTTTTTTATGAGCTAAACAAACCGTCAGAACAGGTGTAATAGATTCGAAGACCAATCCACTGGCTCTGACTACATAGGATTAAAGTGCTTGTATACGGTTTTTTAGCAAAGTTAAGAATCCATCGGCGTTCACATTGATAAGACTGAGAACCTGACCATCGTCCTTCCACTCAGGCACTGATTGCCCTTCCCTGTCACCACAGACTTTCACCTTCACATCACAACGTTTTGCAGTAAACAGCTCTGGCGAGATCAGCCAGGCAACAATACAAGGGTCATGCAACCCTCCTCCAGTACCTGAACGATAGACACTCAACATTTCATAAACTGCTTTGCATACCGGTGTGTCCAGGCTTTGGACTGCATTCAGCCAGGTTTCGGCAACCTCTGTCTGTCTGGTTACGTCCAGCGGACTCATCACAATAGGTAACCCGGAGTCAAAAACCCTCGCGGCAGCATGTGGGTCCGTGAAAAAATTAAATTCAGCTACGGGAGAAGTATTCCCTTTATTATCCAAAGCACCTCCCATAAGCACCACCTGCTTTATTCCCTCCTTGATCTCCGGACACAAGATCAAGGCCATAGCAAGATTGGTCAATGGCCCCAGCATGCAAAGAGTAACAGGTGAGTTTTTGTGATTCAGTGCCTGCTCAATAATAAAGTCGACACTGTGCGTGGAACTTTCCGGGGCTTCCATCTCTGGCCAGCTTATTCCAAGCCCATCACGACCATGAATGGTATGAGTCACTTTCAAGGGTTTCAGGATAGGTTCTGGACAGCCTGCATATATCGGGGTTCGCCTGCCTGCCAGCCATCTCAAACGATGAGCATTCAAATAGCTCTGCTCAAGTTCAACGTTGCCAGCCACGGTTGTGATACCCAAAACATTGAGTTCAGGACTTGCCCAGGCGAGCAATAGAGCGATGGCATCATCAATTCCGGGGTCTGTATCAATAATGACTGACAGGGACTTTGCCATCAGTGGTCTCCAAGGGTACCTATAGTAAATGACTGACCATAGCTGCTGATACTGAGTTCCACACCCTCATCTGTCGATTTTTCTTCAGCCATTTCTATTAACTGGTAAAAAACATTTCGGTGAACAAGAGCATCCAGCTGGGCCCTGACCCTGATATAGGGGGATGGCTCTCCTGTCGACTGATCCTCATCGACCCATAGTGGGTGTTCATGATCCAAAGACACTTCATCACCGACATTCGTAGTGAAAACCAGCCCTTCATCCTTCTGCTCAACGGATACGGCTACAAAAGGTGCGTCTTCCACCTGAATGCGAACTTTCTCTACAGGCGTCACCAGATAAAAACAGTCATCATCGTCATGTCTGAGTATGGTGGAAAAGAGTTTCACCATAGATTCTCTGGCAATGGGAGACCCCATATACAACCAACTGCCGTCCCGGCAGATTTTCATATCGATATCCCCACAGAAATCGGGGTTCCATAAATGAACCGGGGGCAAACCCTTTTGTTTATGGAGAGGCTTGAGGCTTTCAGCCAACTTTCCGGGCGAAACGGGTTGATCACTCATAGTATTGAACCTCTGCCTGTTGTCATTGTTCTGGCGAAAAATTGGTACTGCAATGAAACATTAGTGCAATACAGCCATTATATCGTCTGAATAAGGAGGCCGTTTGATTTATCTTTACCTGACACCGAATGGATTCAGTGTAAGGGCAGAGTTTATAACAGGCCACTGATCATCTTATCAGGGATATGGCCGATGCTACTATTTATGGAAAAGTGCTCAAGGCTGTTAACCAGGACATTTTCTGTAAGTACCTTCCTCTCTGGCTTCGGCACCTTCACATTGCCTATAGCCAAAAAAGAATCAGTGGTGGGCGGAATCCAAAGCTCAAAACTGTTTGAGAAAGCTGAAGATCAACAGGGAAAAATCATGCAGCTCGTCAAATCACTCGCTGGCATACTCACCAAATGGCTCATGAAGGAGCCAGAAGACAGCCAACGTCATCTTTGTGATTTTGAACGCATTCGCCACGAACTCAAACCCTGTGATGTTGTTCTGGTGGAAGGAAAATCCAGAGTCAGTAACGTTATCAAGCAGATTACCCAAAGTCCCTGGTCCCACGCCATGCTTTATATTGGTCGCCTTCATGACATTGAAGACGATCGAATCCGCCAGACTGTGAAAGAATCTTACAACGGCTCCCCAGATGACCAGCTCATCATAGAAAGTGAATTAGGATTCGGAACCGTTGTTCATCCACTGAGTCGCTATGAATCAGACCATCTTAGAATCTGCCGGCCCAATGGCCTGAACTATTCAGATAGCCAGCAAGTGATTCATTATGCAGTCAGTCGTCTAGGGCTGGATTACAACGTAAGACACGTTCTGGATCTGGCCCGGTTCTTTTTCCCCTACTCTATTATGCCCAGACGCTGGCGTTCCAGTTTGTTCCAGCACTCACCGGGCGATGAAACCAAAACGGTTTGCTCCAGCATGATTGCTGAAGCTTTCAGCTTTATCCATTTCCCTATTTTGCCATTAGTGAAACTGGATGGAGAAAACGGAGTGCAACTGTTTCAGCGTAACCCCAAATTGTGCACCCCCAGCGATTTTGATTACTCACCCTACTTCCAGATCATTAAATACCCCTTCCTGGATTACACTCACCACTCCGATTACAAATTACTCCCCTGGCATGGTCATGGTGCTCTTGAAGGACGCGAGGGTGATCTCTATATCTCCCCCGACAAGGTCAAAGAGTTGCAACAGATGGGTTTGAACGGAGGAACTGATTCTGAAAACCTGGGCAATCGTAATACTTTGAACTGATACTCACCTGACCAAAGAATCATCGAAATCGGCGTACAGTGTAATGAAGAGGCTGATTATTCGGAATTGATCTTAAAACACAGTGGACGCATTAAAATTCTGCACCATAATTACACGTGCTGATTCGGTCGACTTCCCCCTACGGCCAATCAGCCTGGGTCAGTAACATGACCTTGGTACTTGGATTGTGTACCTATGTTTCACTCCTAATGGTCTTAACCCGCGTACTCTTCCCCCAGAGGCGCGGGTTTCTTTTTGTCTCATCAAAAAACGACTGACTCAATCAACCAATCATTTTCTTCCGATGACATTATTCCATGATTAAGGTGATGAATAATCATATGCCAGAAGCATCATTATTGGAGCAATGGAGGCTTTACACTTCCTTTCATACCCTTTAGGAATTCTCCTGACATAACTTCCATGTTAAACCCGTTCAGGCTAAGCCTGAACGGAATCTGTATGTAAACCGGGAAGTTATTTCGAGACAAACCCTTAGTCAGAATCATTAGTCCCTGATTCAGCAAGGCAGTTATCAAACTCTGGGTTTGGCACTATCCATAGCTGGTTACTTTTCAGGTCAATCACTACACGTTTTTGCCGGCTAAAGAAGCCTCGGCCAATATGCTGATCATAACCTGCCATGACAGTAAATATATTGTGGTAGTTATACCCACCCACCGTAGTATCTTGCTTCCCTTCTGTCATGGTGTACTGGGCGCCGCTTTTGTAGCCATTTTCAAAAAAACGCCCCAGTATTCTTGAACCTTTAATTTCGATGGCTGATGCCTCTTCGAGTATTTTGATAAAGTTGTGATTGATCTGGATATCCTCAGGCTCCAACAGTTCCAGTTCCAGAATGAAAGTATGCTTAGCCAGCGTCACTTGTGTACTGGGTAGAGGTTTGCTGGCAAGACCGACTCCCTGAATACTTGTGCGCACATCAAAAGACTCATTACTTTCATTGAACGATTTCCACACCCTGAGCCTCTGATTCTCATAATCAATATCCCAGATAAGCCCCATCATATCTCTGGCCCCCAGGATGCCGGATATTCCATGGTGTTTCTTATAACCGCCAACCTCCTGACTCGCTATAGGATAAGAAGAGCGAAGCGGTTTGACACCACCCAAGCGCATTGTCGCAGGTTTATAAAATGAGAGTTTTGCTGCCCTACCCTCGAAATCCTTGACCTCAACTTCTGTAGGTTGTGAAGAAAGCAGGTTAATTACTTCACTCTCAGCAACGGTGTAATATTCGCAAGTATTGATCAGGAAAGTGAAGCTCTCACCCAGAATTGTCAGATCTACACACGGGTTCCCTCCACAAAATGCCTTCTCGTATATATACCCGGCGTTTGCTGAGGGAGTAGGAGACACCACTGGAGACGTTGCAGGAGAAGTTACAGACAAAGATTCAGATTCAACGGCCAGTGCAGCAATACTGGTCGTCAGCAAAATCATGGTACATACCACTCGCCCTAAAGACATATTTAACATAATTACAATCCACGTAAAGAAAGTCTTAATTAGGATTGCTAAGGATAGATCTAAAATTTGAGTATGATTTATGTACTGGGTTACTTCTATGCAGTGGCTAGAGAATGTTAATACAACTGCTAGAAACCATGCTCATCAAAAGTGGTACATTAGTGCTCAATAAAAGTCTTCGATTAATCGCGCCAAACACCCACCCAAAATGGCACAATTAAGCTAATTGCGCCATAATTGTGCCATGCAGTTGAATTAATTGTGCCAAATCCAGGTCGAATGTATGGATGCAACGAAGAAAATACTCCAGAGTTTGCTCAACTCCAGCACACCCTTATCGATTTCTGAGTTACTTCAGCAGCACCCTGATACATCCAGACGAACACTTCAGCGCAAACTCAGCGAATGGATTAGTGAAGAGAAGATTCATGTTATTGGTAAAGGCCGCTCACGGAAATATACTGCCCGTACCGAAGCAGAAGAATCTACTGATTCCAGCCTGCTGGCTGATTACATACCCCTGTCAGCGGATAGCAAGGAAATTCTTGACTACTTGCAACGTCCATTTAGCTCTCGTCATCCTGTAAGCTACCAACGTGACTTTATAGAGAGTTACCGCCCGAACAAAACATTCTACTTACCTGCCCCACTGAGAAAGCAATTGCTCAGAATGGGTCAAACAGAACAGGAAACTCAACCAGCAGGCACTTATGGCCGAGCCATCTTCAATCGTTTACTGATTGATTTATCCTGGGCATCCAGTCATCTTGAGGGCAATACATACAGCCGTTTGGATACTGTAAAGCTGATTGAACAGGGACAGGAAGCTGCAGGCAAAGCAACTCTGGAAGCCCAGATGATTCTCAACCATAAAACAGCAATAGAGCTTCTTATTGATAACGCCGAAGACGCATCAATGAATCGTTTTATGGTACTCAACCTGCACAGTGCCCTGTCTGAAAACCTTTTGCCTAACCCTGCCGATGAAGGCCGCATACGTCACCACCAGGTTGAAATCGGTAAAAGTGTCTTCAAGCCACTCGCCGGAGAAAGAGTACTCAGTGAACTACTGGATCTGTTATTGCAAAAAGCAGATGCTATCAAAGACCCTTTAGAGCAATCTTTCTTCATGATGGTGCACTTGCCCTATCTACAACCTTTTGCTGATGTCAATAAACGAACATCGCGCCTGGCCGCTAACTTACCGCTAATAAAAGCCAATCTCTGCCCCATGACCTTTTTAGGTGTACCTGTAGAAGCTTATAGTCGTGCAACTTTGGGGGTCTATGAAATGACACGAGTTGAAATGCTGCGTGACCTCTACCTTTGGGCCTATGAGCGTTCCACTCAGGAATATCTGGCGATAAAGCAACAACTGGTTGCACCTGACCCTCTTCGCCTGCAATACAGAAACCTTATTAAGCAGGTTGTTCATGAGGTCGTATTATCGCCAGACAATGATCCTGTTGAACTTATCGAAAAACTGATTCCTGCTACGCTGGATGGCATCAGCAAACAAGACTTTTCTGCACTGATTATCGAAGAGCTCAGACGTTTGCACGAAGGTGTTCTGGCCCGATATGGACTACGACCTTCCCAGTTTAAACAATGGAAACTAAAGCAATCATGAAAGAAAGAATTTTGCCGTTTTCTGACCCGGACACCGCAAACTATGATTGCCCTCTCTGCCATTCTGCATCACCACCTTATGCCAGCGACAATCGAAGAAACTACTTCCAGTGCTCTGAATGCGCATTAGTTTTCGCTGATCCCAAAAGCTGGCCAAGCCCGGAAAAAGAGCGCTCAGAGTATGAACTTCATGAGAATGACGCCTCAGACCCGGGTTACCGAAAATTCCTTTCCAGAGTCATAAACCCTCTTAAAGAAACGCTATCGCCAGATGCTAAAGGACTCGACTTTGGCTGCGGTCCAGGGCCAGCGCTGTCATTGATGATGGAAGAATCTGGATGGGCTATGGCTTTGTACGATCCATTTTTTCATCCGAATGAAGCTGCTTTGAACGAGCGTTACGACTTTATAACAGCAACAGAAGTGATTGAGCATATTCACCAACCGGATATTTGGCTCCCGAAGCTCTGGGGTATGGTAAAGCCCGGTGGAACTCTGGCATTGATGACCAAGCTGGTGATTGATCAGGAAGCTTTTTCGCGCTGGCATTACAAGAACGATCCCACCCATGTCTGCTTCTATTCAAAAGACACTTTTCAGATACTGGCGGATCAGTGGGGAGCGAAACTGAGTTTTGAAGCTCAGGACGTCATCTTCCTTCATAAGCCAACCCAGGGATGAAGCCTTATATACCACCCGCTTTTACATATCAGTGCATAAAAGAAGGGTTTTGCTTCAGATTTGGGGCCTGCTTCAAGTAAAATGTTCCGGCTTTGTGCAGATCTAAAGCAGTTTTAACAATAAAGCACTGCAACAGTGCAGACAAAGCCATGAGTTGAACAAGCAATCTGAAAATGCATTCATGGCAAAAAATCAGGAGAAGAACACATGAAAATGATCTCTGCCATCATCAAGCCATTCAAGCTGGATGATGTTCGCAATGCACTCGGTGAAGTGGGCATTGATGGCATGACCGTCACTGAAGTCAAAGGTTTTGGTCGTCAAAAAGGTCACACTGAACTGTATCGTGGTGCTGAATATGTGGTCGATTTCCTGCCCAAGGTAAAACTGGAGCTGGCTGTTTCTGATGAACTGGCCGAGCGTGCTATAGAAGCAATCATTAATGCAGCCAATACCGGCAAAATTGGTGACGGCAAGGTGTTTGTCAGCCCTCTTGAGCAAGTGATTCGTATCCGTACTGGCGAAACAGGAACTGACGCTATCTAACTACAGCCCCAGTCTCCCAACACCACAATAATAAGTTCGGAAAGAACAATGAAAACACTCAATACGTTATCTCTCTGCCTGGCTGCTGCTTTTATACCCGCAGTAGCCATGGCTGACGAGCCTGACTCAGCAAATAGTACCTGAATGTAGACCGCTAAAGCTTTTGACAGAGATGGGATTCAAGAACAACACAAGCAGCATAATCCAGTGGTTTTCCATTCTGTTCCATGTAAAATGGAGAGTGTGATCATGCAATTCACACAGGATCAATAATAACAATGTTTCGGATAGCCATTGACGGCAAAAGCGATATAGGCCGTATAAGGGAAGAGAACGAAGACTCATTATACTGGCTAGCCAATAATGAGGACGCTTTCTCTCTGATTGTGGTTGCAGACGGTATGGGTGGCTATCATGGTGGGGCCAGAGCCAGCCAGCTCGCAGTGGAGATTATCTCCCAACGGTTACAGTCCATTCAGTCCAGTACCTTTTCTTCCTGCACACCTCAACAACAACCCATGATTCTAAAGTCTGAAATCTTTCAGGCCATTACAGAAGCCAATCAACGTATTCTCGAAGAAAAAGTAGCCAACCCCCAATTACAACAGATGGGAACCACCATAGTAATAGCTGTCATCTGGCAGAATAAGCTGGTGGTAGCCAATATTGGTGACTCCAGGGCTTACCTGTGGGACAACCGTTATGGTTTGAAACAACTGACCCGGGATCACTCTGTAGTTCAGAACATGATTGACAGTGGTGCACTCTCTGAAGAAGACGCACGCACCAGTAATGTCAGAAACCAGTTAACCCAGGCGCTGGGTGTGGGTCCAAAAATCGATCCAAGGATTTCCGAATTTGAACTGACCGGTGACAGTATTCTCCTGCTTTGCAGTGACGGCTTAACGGAATACTTTGATAACGACGAAATCGAGTATGTGCTTTCAACCCATAGACCCGCACTGGAATGCTGCTACCGGTTTATTGAGGAAGCCAACCGACTGGGAGGCAAGGACAATATTACGGTTGCTATTGCCGACTGTTGTCATGTCAGCCAGGAGGTAAACCTGGAACCGCAGGGAGATAAAACAGTCCCCTACTCCGCCTAGTAAATCCCGACTTGCCGCGTGCATCATCATGGAAGAGAACGCCAGCGGCATGGTTTTTTTAAAAGTTAGCCTGAATAAATGTTTATTTATCCTCAGCCATTGAGCCCCATACGTCATAGATAGACCCCGTTATATCTCAAAATTATCTTTTTAACTTCTCACCGACTCTCTGATAATTATTTTAATTTTTTAACAATAGTCACAACAGGAGAGCACTATGAAAACACTATCCCTGTCCCTTGTCGGTCATGTTGGCTTTTTCTCAAAAGAGTTTAATGATCGTCTGTCGTTGAAATCAGAGCACAACAAACCTTCCGAGAAGCCTTCTTCCAAACGTCGGCAAGCACTGAATCAACTCTGCCAAAAGAAAGACATTTTTTAAATTATTCTCAGGGTACCCGCCGCATTGAACGACATCTATCGAACGAGCGAGGGTGCCCTTGCTCAATGGAGAAAAACCTGCAATTTTATGGGTTTAGAGATTAATACTCATACCGCAGGACAATGCTGGATAGTAGAGCTCAAAGATCCAGCTTCAGGTATCTCAACGAGAGGGAGCGGAAAAGGGATTACTCAGGAGCAAGCCATGGTGAGTGCTGCTTTCGAAGCCTTTGAGTTACTGATTTGCCAACTGCAAAGTCTTAACACTGACTCACCTATTGAGTTCCTTTCACTCAAAGACCTTCTAGAAAATCAAAGCACTGTTCTAGGCTTGCCTCAACGATTCAGCTCCGAATTGCTGTCCAGGTCCAATCAGCTCTTCTCAAAAGAACTTCCCTTTCTCAGTTATTCCAACTGGCTGAGCAAAGAACCTGAAAACGCATTGATGCCTCTAGCAGCAGCGGAATGGAGCTATGCATCATCATGCCCGGAGACCATGCAGGATTTCTATTCAAACTATTTATTCATGGCCACAACCAGTGGTGTGGCCAGTGGATGTGGATACGAAGATGCACTGGTTCATGGAGTCACAGAACTGATCGAAAGAGATGCACTGGCTGGATTTCTGGTAAGACATTGCTTTAACAGAAAAGTAGCCACTGCTCTTGATAGAGCTACATTGCCTGAATCAGCCAGGGAGATAACAGAACGGATTGAAATGAACCATCAATGCCAAATTGAGTGTTTCAGAATGCCCAATCGTTTTGGCCTTCCAGCTTACATAAGTGTCTGTGATCAACAAACCGAGCCTTTTATCTCAGGCAAAGGCGCCAGCATCAGTCACGAGCATGCCCTGCTCCGATCATTACTGGAAACGGAAGAAATGCTGGAATACTTCAAACGCTATGGAGAAGAGGAACATCAAAAATACACCAGTGCTTGTCAACAACTTGCAGAATGGCCTGCACTTAAGCCCTGTATTGATATTGATTTCAAAAGAACCAACACGAAAGAAGCATTCCATCACCCACAAGATGAACAAGAGCCCTATGGCCAGAATGCACTGACAACACTAAAAACACTGCTTGGGCAACACAACAAGAAGATATGGGTAAACGTGGTAAGAGCAGAAACACCGGTAGTACTAAGAGTTTATATCGAGGGTATAGATGAATTTTTTGCTATCAAAGATGGAGTACCTGTAGTCCCACTGAATAGCAGTTTCGAATAAAAAAAACCCTTCAAACTATAAAGCCTGAAGGGTTTTGCATTTTAGAAAGAAGAATCAATAAACGCCTTCTTCCTCCTCTTCTTCACCCGCAGCAGTCGCATCCGATGGCAGCGCCTGGATAGACGTCAGACCGTTCTCAACTAACAGGAAGTCGCCTTCCAGCGGCAATGCCACCCCTTCAGAACCAACGTTAAAGTTGTTCAGTTGGGTAAAGATAGCGGGGTCAACACTGCCCAGCTCATCGGCCAGCTGCTGAGAGGTTGTTCTGAAGGCAGACAGAGCTACTGCTTCGTTGATGGACAGGAGTTTTTCACCCACAGAAACCACTTCAGGAGTCGCATCGGTAAAGACAGGGGATACAAAGGCAGCAGAAATAATATTCACTTGCCCATCTGTTGTACTGTCGATTACAAATTGATTGACCTGGTCACCGACCTGTAGCAATGCAGTAAAGTTAGTGACCTTAGCAACAATATGCGGCTCTGCTGTATCTTTCGATACGGCATAGATATTCCCGGTATTGCTTGTGAAGCTTGCGGTACCTGCGCCTCCATTTGCTTCTACATAATTAATATTGAGATCCCCTGAGTTTGCAGTGAACTCAACATCTCCAGTCTGACTCACGGCGTTGTCAATCGTCAGAGTATCCGTCGATACAACATTAATACTGCCACCTGCAGTAGCATTAAGATTGGTCACATCTGTAGTGCCACTGATACTGCTGGAAGTGCTCAGAGTTAACAGATCCAATGGATTGGTATAGTTAATGGACTTGTTCACTGCGCCAGGTGTGCCAATCGTCCCTACAGAAAGACTGACTGCTGAATCCGTTGTAAGATCCAGAGTACTTAATGTATGAGTCAGATTCTCAAAACTGGTGAAGGCAAAACCACCCAGCCTGGTAGCTGACGAGGTTAAATCCCAGCTCAAACCTTCTGTTCTATTAACCAGAGTATCGCTGTCGTCACCACCGGCCAGACTGTCCAGAGAGCTTAAGCTGCTATCCACATAGACGGTATCATTACCGGCACCCGTATCAATACTCTTAATACCTGTGAAATCAACGCCATAACTGTTCAGTGTATTGTTTCCAGTCCAGGTAATAGTGTCATCGCCGCTGGAGCCCAGGAGAGAACCATTACCGGCCTGATCATTCACCTGTTCAACCTCATGGAAAGTCATACCCTGAGCAATGATCTGGTTATCACCGTTCAACTGCCATTGTTCAGCGCTGTTGTTACTGATCACCTGATCAACACCGTCACCGGCATAGATCATACGAATACCCGTGATTGCCATTCCCTTGGTAGTCAGGGCAGTGTCACCTGTTACTTCGTAGGTTTCGTTACTGCTAACTCCGGCCAGCTGATTGCTGGAACCCGTATCGGAAATATTTCCAATATTGCTAAAGCTCACTCCAGCTGCAGAAACAGCATTACTTTCATCCTGAAGCTGCCAGCTCAAATCGGTGCCTGTAACACTATCCGCGTTATCAGTACCACCGCTATAACTTGTAGCACTGTTAAAGCTGATTCCTGCTACATCTATATTATTGCTGCCTGTAATACTGGCTGTCTGTCTGGTTCCTGACGCATTGGTGATCGCTGCACTGGTACTAACAACATTAATATTGGACAGCGTATGAGAACTACTTTTTAGAGCATTGTTCCCAGTCAAACTCCAACTGGCATTATTGTTGTCAACAATCGTGTCAGTATTAGTGGATGAGCCAATATAAGTAGTGCTGCCATCAAAACTGATATCAGCGAATGACAGGCTGGAGACTCCCAATGTCACTGTCTGGTCAGCAGAAGTGTTGTTGGTGACAGTACCGGTTGTAACTATACGGCCAGTGCCATCAATCAGAACATTATAATTGCTCGAGCTGGCCGTATTAGTGCCAGAAACAGACCAGTTACCATTGTTTTGATCAGTAATATCTCCGCTGGTCTTCAGCTGGTTCACATTACTCAGGTTATGAGTCGTATTACTGAGAGCCTGGTTTCCTGAAAGATTCCAGGCATTCCCTGTATTATCCGTCACGTTATCTATGGTAGTAGACCCACCAATGTAGCTCTTACTACCCGCGAAGGTCATGCCTGCGAGCACCAAACTGTCGGTATTGAGCGTTACATCCTGATCACTGTTACTGTCGTTAGTAACACTACCGGAAGTACTGAACTGGCTGCTGCCCGCTACGGTCAGGTCATTGTCACTGGAGAAGGCAAGGTTATCGCCCTGAACAGCCCAACCCTTATTCGTCGTATCCGTGATATTGCCCTGGGTGGTGAGCTTTTTGGTACCAGAAACCGTAATGCCCTGGTCGGCTGAAGCAATCAGGTTCTGACCATCCACCGACCAGGCTGTGTTGCCATTGTCGGTGATATCACCAGTTGTGTTGATCTGCTCCACATTCGACAGCGTACGGGTATTATCCGTTAACGCACGGTTGCCGGTGATACTCCAGGCAGCATTAGTACTGTCAGTCACCGTATCCGAATTATTGGCCGAACCGGTATAGCTCTGACTGCCCGCAAAGGTCATGCCCGCAATCACCAGGCTATTTGCGTTCAGCGTCACTGCCTGATCACTGTTACTGTCGTTAGTAACACTACCGGTAGTMSTRAWCTGGCTGCTGCCYGCTACGGTCAGGTCATTGTCACTGGAGAAGGCAAGGTTATCGCCCTGCACGGCCCAAGCCTTATTCGTGGTATCCGTGATATTGCCCTGGGTGGTGAGCTTACGAGTACCGGATACGGTAATGCCCTGATCSGCCGAAGCAATCAGGTTCTGGCCATCCAMCGACCAGGCTGTGTTGCCATTGTCGGTGATATCACCAGTGGTGTTGATCTGCTCCACATTCGACAGTGTGCGAGTATTATCCGTTAAYGCACGGTTGCCGGTGATACTCCAAGCCGCATTAGTACTGTCAGTCACCGTATCCGAATTATTGGCCGAACCGGTATAACTCTGGCTACCCGCAAAGGTCATACCGGCAACCACCAGACTGTTCACGTTCAGCGTTACCGCCTGATCACTGTTACTGTCGTTTGTAACACTACCGGTAGTACTGAACTGGCTGCTACCTGTCACGGTCAGGTCATTGTCACTGGAGAAGGCAAGATTATCGCCCTGCACGGCCCAAGCCTTATTCGTGGTATCCGTGATATTGCCCTGGGTAGTGAGCTTTTTGGTACCAGAAACCGTAATGCCCTGGTCGGCTGAAGCAATCAGGTTCTGGCCATCCACCGACCAGGCTGTGTTGCCATTGTCGGTGATGTCACCTTCAGTTTTGATGTGCTCAACATTGGACAGATTACGGCTATTGTCTGTCAGTGTCCGGTTGCCGGTGATACTCCAGCCTGCATTGGCGCTGTCTGTCACCGTATCCGTGTTGTTAGAAGAACCCGTGTAGTTCTGACTGCCATCAAAGGTAATACCCGCCACGGTCAGGCTGCTGGTATTCAGCATCACAGCCTGATTTGCTGATGTAGCGTTGGTCACACTGCCCGTCGTAGAAATTTGACCTGTGCCATTAATCAGAACATTGAAACCGGTTGAGCTGGCCATATTAATGCCCGTCACAGACCAGTGACCATTGTTCTGATCCGAGATATCACCACTGGTATTCAGCTGGTTAACGTTACTCAGACTGTGACTGGTATTACTCATGGCCTGGTTACCTGTCAGATCCCAGGCACTACCTGTTGTATCAGTCACAGTATCAGCATTACCTGCAGAACCAATGTAGTCCTGGCTACCCGCAAAGGTCATGCCCGCAACCACCAAACTATTTGCGTTCAGCGTTACATCCTGATCACTGTTACTGTCGTTAGTAACACTACCGGTAGTGGTAATCTGGCTGCTGCCCGCCATGGTCAGGTCATTGTCACTGGAAAAGGCAAGGTTATCGCCCTGAACAGCCCAACCCTTATTCGTGGTATCCGTGATATTGCCCTGGGTGGTGAGCTTTTTGGTACCAGAAACCGTAATTCCCTGGTCGGCTGAAGCGATCAGGTTCTGGCCATCCACCGACCAGGCTGTGTTGCCATTGTCTGTGATGTCACCTTCAGTTTTGATGTGCTCAACATTGGACAGCGTACGGGTATTATCGGTTAACGCACGGTTACCGGTGATACTCCAGCCTGCATTGACGCTGTCAGTCACCGTATCCGTGCTGTTAGAAGAACCTGTGTAGCTCTGACTGCCCGCAAAGGTCATACTGGCAACCACCAGACTATTCGCGTTCAGTGTCACTGCCTGATCACTGTTACTGTCGTTAGTAACACTACCGGTAGTCGTAATCTGGCTGCTGCCTGCTACGGTCAGGTCATTATCACTGGAAAAGGCAAGGTTATCGCCCTGCACGGCCCAAGCCTTATTCGTGGTATCCGTGATATTGCCCTGAGTGATGAGCTTACCAGTACCGGATACTGTAATGCCCTGATCCGCCGATGCGATCAGGTTCTGGCCATCCACCGACCAGGCCGTATTGCCATTGTCAGTGATGTCGCCAGAAGTGTTGATCTGCTCCACATTCGACAGCGTACGGGTATTATCCGTTAACGCACGGTTGCCGGTGATACTCCAGGCAGCATTAATACTGTCAGTCACCGTATCCGTGCTGTTAGAAGAACCTGTGTAGCTCTGACTACCCGCAAAGGTCATACCTGCAACCACCAGACTATTCGCGTTCAGCGTCACTGCCTGATCACTGTTACTGTCGTTAGTAACACTACCCGTAGTCGTGATCTGGCTGCTGCCTGCTACGGTCAGGTCATTGTCACTGGAGAAGGCAAGGTTATCGCCCTGCACGGCCCACCCCTTATTCGAGGTATCCGTGATATTGCCCTGGGTGGTGAGCTTTTTGGTACCAGAAACCGTAATTCCCTGGTCGGCTGAAGCAATCAGGTTCTGGCCATCCACCGACCAGGCTGTGTTGCCATTGTCGGTGATATCACCACTGGTGTTGATCTGCTCCACATTCGACAGYGTGCGAGTATTATCCGTTAACGTACGGTTGCCGGTGATACTCCAGGCAGCATTAATACTGTCAGTCACCGTATCCGTGTTAGTGGCCGAACCGGTATAGCTCTGACTGCCCTCAAAGGTCATACCGGCAACCACCAGACTGTTCGCGTTCAACGTCACTGCCTGATCAGTGTTACTGTCGTTAGTAACACTACCCGTAGTCGTAATCTGGCTGCTGCCCGCTACGGTCAGGTCATTGTCACTGGAGAAGGCAAGGTTATCGCCCTGAACAGCCCAACCCTTATTCGTGGTATCCGTGATATTGCCCTGGGTGGTGAGCTTACCAGTACCGGATACAGTAATGCCCTGATCCACCGAAGCAATGAGGTTCTGACCATCCACCGACCAGGCTGTGTTGCCATTGTCAGTGATGTCGCCAGAAGTATTGATCTGCTCCACATTCGACAGCGTACGGGTATTATCGGTTAACGCACGGTTGCCGGTGATACTCCAGCCTGCATTGGTGCTGTCTGTGACCGTATCCKTTTTGGTATCCGAACCCGTGTAGTTCTGGCTGCCATCGAAGGTAATACCCGCTACCGTCAGGCTGCTGGCATTCAGAGTAACCGCCTGATCACTGTTACTGTCGTTAGTAACACTACCGGTAGTCGTGAACTGGCTGCTGCCTGCTACGGTCAGGTCATTGTCACTGGAGAAGGCAAGATTATCGCCCTGCACGGCCCAAGCCTTATTCGTGGTATCCGTGATATTGCCCTGGGTAGTGAGCTTTTGGGTACCAGAAACCGTAATGCCCTGGTCGGCTGAAGCAATCAGGTTCCGGCCATCCACCGACCACGCTGTGTTGCCATTGTCGGTGATATCACCTTCAGTTTTGATGTACTCAACATTGGACAGCGTACGGGTATTATCGGTTAAAGCACGGTTACCGGTGATACTCCAGCCTGCATTGGCGCTGTCTGTCACCGTATCCGTCTTATCCGCAGCACCGGTGTAGCTCTGACTGCCCGCAAAGGTAATGCCCGCTACCGTCAGGCTGCTGGCATTCAGAGTAACCGCCTGATTTGCCGACGTAGCGTTGGTGACACTACCAGTTGTAGAGATTCGACCTGCACCATTAATCAGAACATTGAAATCGGTTGAGCTGGCCATATTAATGCCCGTCACAGACCAGTGACCATTGTTCTGATCCGAAATATCACCACTGGTATTCAGCTGGTTAACGTTACTCAGACTGTGACTGGTATTACTCAAGGCCTGATTACCTGTCAGGTCCCAGGCATTACCTGTTGTATCAGTCACAGTATCCGCATTACCTGCAGAACCAATGTAGTCCTGGCTACCCGCAAAGGTCATACCGGCAACAACCAGGCTGTACGCGTTCAGCGTTACCGCCTGATCACTGTTACTGTCGTTAGTAACACTACCAGCAGTCGTAATCTGGCTGCTGCCTGCTACGGTCAGGTCATTGTCACTGGAGAAGGCAAGATTATCGCCCTGGACCGCCCAAGCCTTATTCGTGGTATCAGTGATATTGCCCTGGGTAGTGAGCTTTTGGGTACCAGATACGGTGATGCCCTGATCAGCCGATGCGATCAGGTTCTGACCATCCACCGACCAGGCTGTGTTGCCATTGTCTGTGATGTCACCTTCAGTTTTGATGTACTCAACATTGGACAGCGTACGGGTATTATCGGTTAAAGCACGGTTACCAGTGATACTCCAGCCTGCATTGGCGCTGTCTGTCACCGTATCCTTCTTATCCGCAGCACCGGTGTAGCTCTGACTGCCCGCAAAGGTAATGCCCGCTACCGTGAGGCTGCTGGCATTAAGAGTGACCGCTTGATCCGCGTTGGTATTGTTGGTCACACCACCCACGGTCTGAACGTTGTCCATCCCCTTGAAGGTAATGGTGCCATCACTGGCAATGGTGGAGCCTGTTACCGACCAATCGCTGCCAACACTGTCAATGACATCAGCCTGAGACTGAACTTCGTTAATCTCACTGAAAGTGTAACCCTGATAGGTCACCTTTCCGGCATCCGCAATGGTGTAACTGTTTTTGCCCTGGGTGGTGGTTTCATCATCAATGATATCGTCCAGACCACTGGCACCAATATACACCTTGCTGCCATCAAAACTGATGCCCGCCACGGTGTAGCCACTGTCTTCCAACAACAGTGTCTGGGTACTGCCGGAGTTATTGGTAACCGAACCCTCTGTCACAATCCGGGTGCTGTTGACGACCTTCAGGTTACCCGCACTGGAGGTTGCCTGCTGAGTACCGTTAAGGATCCAATTAGACTTCACGGAGTCGGTAATCACCCCTTCCGAGGTGATCTGGTTGACCTCGTTCAGGATAAAGCCATTACCGGTCAGCTTATTCGCTGCCACGAGTTCCCAGGCACGGTTGCTGCTGTCAATCACCAGATCATCAAAATTGGATGCACCGTTGAACACCCGGCTGCCAATAAAGTCGATACCCGCGAGGAAAATACTGTCTCCATCAACAGTTACGTCCTGTTTGGCATTGCTGTCATTAGTGACTTCACCCTGGGTGGTCACTGCATTGATATTACTGAAGCTATATGTAGTGTTATTGGCTGTATTATTACCAGTAACAAGCCAATTACTGTTTTGTGTATCGTTAACACTGTCGTAACTACTGTGGCCTACATAACTGGAAACTTCTTTGAACTGGATACCCCCAACCTTGAGGTTGTCGCTATTCAGATCGACTGTCAGGCTTCCACCTGAGTTGTTGGTCACTTGAGACTGGCTGCTGGTAATCCCTCCCACCTTGCTCAGGTAACGGGTACCATCGTTAGCGGTATTCATCGCTGTCAGCGACCAGTCATTACTGTTGTTATCTACTACCGTATCAAGCTGGGTCTCATCACTGGTATCCCAGCCGGTGTAGGCAGTACTGCCTGCAAAAGCAATGCCCGCAACAGTGATGTTGTTGCTGTTCAGGGTAACTTCCTGAGTCTTACCACTGTCGTTCGTAATACCACCCGTAGTAGTGATTTGACCCGTACCCGCAATGGTCAGGTCATTGTCACTGGAGAAGGCATTATTATCGCCCTTAACAGCCCAGGCCTTGTTGGTTGTGTCGTTAATATTCCCTTGGGTCGTCAGTTTCTTTGTGCCAGTAACAGTTAAAGCCTGATCCTGAGATGAAATCAGGTTCTTCGCATCCACCGACCAGTTCGTATTACCTTTATCAGTGATATCACCGGCTGTAGTCAAACTGCTGGTTCCGGAAATGGTCAACTCCTGAACCGAAGAAGAGATCAGATTCTTACCATCGACCGACCAGGCGGTATCGCCCTGATCCGTAATCGCACCACTGGCGTTGAGGCGATCAACATTGCTCAAAGTTCGGGTATCGTCGGTCAGAGCTTTAACACCGGTCACCTTCCAATCTGCTGCGGTTGTGTCTGTAACCGTATCAGTCTGACCCGCAGAACCGATATAGGTTTGGCTACCGTCAAAGGTAATCTCGGCAACCTTCAGGCTGCTGGCATTCAGTTCAACAGTCTGATCAGCACTACTGGAATTAGTTACGCTACCAGAAGTAGTAATTTGGCTCGTACCGCTAATGGTCAAGTTATTATCATTGGAGAAGGCCAGATTATCGCCCCGTACCGCCCAGCCTTTATTGGTGGCATCGGTGACATTGCCCTGGGTGGTCAGTTGGGTGGTACTGCCAATGGTCAGGCCCCGACCGCTGGACGAGATAAGGTTGGCACCGTCCACGGACCAGTCGGTGGTGCTGTTGTCGGTAATGTTTCCGGACGTATTGACCCGGTCCACGCCACTCAGTGATCGGCTGCCACTCTCCAGCGTCTGGGTACCGGTCACCGTCCAGGCTCCGCCCGTATTATCAGTGACGATATCCGTGGCATCATCCGTCTGGGAG
>NZ_LASA01000193.1 GCF_001562015.1 Endozoicomonas arenosclerae
TGGGGTAATCACTTTTGGTCAAAAGGCTACTGTGTCGATACTGTCGGAGTAGATGCAGAAATGATCCGTAAATATGTGAAGTACCAAGAAAAGAAAGAACGTCTCCAGCAGGAGATAGATTTCAGGAAATAATCTGCAATCTTGGGGCAACTCTCACCAGCCTTCTCTGAAGGCTGGCGGTTTCAGCCCCCTTATAGGGGGGGCATAAAGCAAAACCACGTTCTAAGAACGTGGATCATTTACTTCAAAGTCATGGGCAGAAAGCGGACACCATTAACATTACCTTCAGGACCTGTAGCTTCAAATCCGTGATGTTGATAGAAACCGACTGCATTTATGGAGGCACGCAGAGAGAGGCTGTCGCCTTCCAGATGATCCAGTACATGATTCAGCAAAGCTTTGCCGACACCTTTACTCTGACTGTTTTTATCCACAAACAGGGTGGTCATGTAGTTTTTATCCCTGAGTGCTGCGACACCCACAATCCGATTGTTTTCAATGGCCTTGACCGTATAAAAACGATCGGTATCAAAAATAGTTTGGGTATCCTTGAGGATGGAGTTGTTAAAGGTCTTTCTGCCTTCTGCTGAAAACAGGGGGTAAATGTCCTGTTCAGAGGTTCTTCTTACCAGTGATTCTATCGAATCAAGATCTTCCGGGCTGACAGGTTTTATAACCAGTTTTTTTTCAGACATGGCAAAACTTATTATTGTTGTGCGACAGGAGATGCCAGGCTCTCCTGTATTTCTTTATTAGAGAAGTTTTAGCTGCGTTTACATTCCAGAACTTCTTTGCTTTCCCCAGACTGGATGGCAATAGTACTTTTAGTCAGTTTGGTAATGGTGGATGTCTCGGGCACATTAACAGGAATCATATCTTTCAGATTGATGAACTGATCAAACTGAGGGTTGGTCAGGTTTTTAATATCGATCTCTGTAATGGTTTCGGTCAGCTTTTCAGCCTCAAGACGCCAGGTGCCTGTGCCACTGATCGCGTATTCTATGTCCGGGATATTCATTTCACCAAAGCTCAATTTCATAGAGCCTGAGCTTGTTGAACTGCCATCTTTCAAATAATTCTCAGTGCTGGTGTACTCCATTTTACCCTGCTCCATGGCCACAGAGGCTTCGCAGAACCAGGTACCTACGAGGTTTTTCTGATTGATGGCGACCGTGGATTCTGCACTGGCAGTCAATGTTGTACTGGCTAAAGCGAGCGAGAGCAGTGCATTTTTAATTGTTTTCATAATCAATATTGTTTTTTTAATAGGAAACTATGGGGATTGTACATGACAGGAGGATTAAGAAGAATAAGGCCCCAAATGTTCAGAGATAATCAGCCACTGATCTTGTTCACGAATTAAAGAAGACGTACCTCGTCCACCTCCAGAGCATTCTTCACCATCAATAATACCTTTCCAGTTGAAGTCATAAAGACACACTGCTGTGTTCTCGGAGATGTAGGCCCAATGAACATTGGTTATTCGATAGTCTTCCTCTTTTATTGAGGTAAAGTTATCAATAAAGACTGACTCTACCGCTTCGATTCCTTTGTAAGTGCCATTGGAGAAAGTCACACAAATGTCTTTGTGCATTAAAGGGGCTATTTTTTCCCAGTCCTGGCTAGCAAGCACCTGTTCATAGCGAAGCAGTAGATCTTGTGGTGTCAATGTTTACTCCGGGTGTATAAATTTTTGCCTCCCACATAACGAAAAACATTTTGTGGGAGGCAGACGCTCAAGTCGATTGACTGCTTGTCTGTGAGGGCTCAGAAACAAACAGAATTTTGCTTGACAGAATATTGGCAACAACGAGGGCTGCAAGCATCGAAACAAGATAAAAAGCGACAATGTTTAAAGCAGGAACGGTAAAGTTGAGACTCTTGGAAACACCTAGAATGACCGGGAATAACCAGGACACGAAGGACACTGTACCGATAGCGGTCATGGCTTTCAGCTCAGATCTTGAAAGTGACTCGGTCAGTGTTCTGCCAATGCAGGCTTTCAGTTTTGGCAGAATTCTTGTGTGGACAAAGTAACCGTTCACACTCAGAACCATCACAATAAATGTTTTTGCCCAGACTTTTTCATTAGCCAGGTTTTCAGGAGCCCACAAGTAGTAATAAGCAATAAATGACAAGCCTGAGAACCAGAGTAGAAGAATGCCGACCAGAACAAACTTCGAGACGAACTCAATGATCTGATATTTTTCCGGGGTCACATCCTTGCGACTGAGTTTGATTAGAAATCCATCCAGAACCCAGGCGCCACCCAGGCCAAAGGCCAATCCTGCCAGGTGAACAAAGGTGATCAAAGACTTCAGGTTAATGATGTTGAAGATTACTTCCATGACTGATAATTCCATTTTTGTTCTAACTTTAAAATCTTGTTTGTATGCTGTTTATTGATGTCTCTCGTCAGTTCATTTGGGCCTCATTTTTATAGGTCAGGTAAGTGCAGACGTTACATGAAGAGATGCTTCAGGCAACTAAGTCAATTTTCATCATCTCTGATGGTCTGTTCTCAATAAAATACTGCCAGACATGTTGATAGAGGTGCTTCTGATTCGGGAAGGGCACTCGCTCAATGGCTTCCTGAAGTGAACACCAGCGATACTCAGTATGCTCGTGATTCAGGGTTACTGCCTGATTTTGTTCACAAAAAACGACAAAAGAAGGAATAATCATGAAGCGGTTTTTGCCCGATTCGTAAAACTGTTCGGAGTATTCGGCATTGTAGAGGCTGGTGACTTTTATACCGGTTTCTTCATGGAACTCACGAATAATGGCCTGCCAGCCGGTTTCACCTTCTTCTATTTTTCCGGCTACATGGCACCAGAAGCCTTCTTTGCTTCTCTTTAACAAGAGGATTTTAGGTTCTCCATCAATATCAGCAATGGCAACACCGGAAACAACAGAAGTGTTTACTGGGATCATAAATGTCTCTAAAGAAGTGAAGGTAAAAGCCAGTCATCAAAGGGTGACTGGCTCAGGCAATTAGCTGATGCGGGACCAGAACGTCATATCCACAGAGTCGTGGTCCAGTAGTTCAAGGTACTTCTGAGTGACTTCATTCTGAAGCCACATCTGACAAATCTCTTCGGCTTTTTCCTGAGTGGTGGCAATAGCAACATCGGCGTATTGGCCCTCTTTTCCTTTCAGTAAGAAGTGGGCCAGAAGCTCTGTTTGAGAAGATAAAAACTGTTCATCAACCGCTTTTGAATGAGCGATCAACTGTTCTTCAGTCACACCTTCTCTGAGTTTGAAGGTGGCAAATTCCATACCTGCAAATGCTGAAGTAGCTTGACGATAGATCATGGTTCTCTCCTGTATTGGAGAGATCATTTTTCAGTTAGTCTCCTGACAGCATTGTGTCAGTGTCGTTCTGCTGAGATCTGGCTTTCTGATATTGGATGTAAGCCTTCAGGCATACAGAGTCAGGTAGTTTCATGTCAGTGGTCACCACCTCAAGCTTTGAAATCCGATCCAGCCTGAAATCTCTGTACGCGCTTTTTTGATGGCACCAGCTACCCAGTGTCCACTTGTTTCCCCAGTAAAAAAGCCCTAACGGAAAAATCGTTCGGCTGGAGTTTTCGTCTGAAAGTGATTGATACGACATGAGCAACCAATGACCCGATTGAATGGCACTATGGAGTGTTTCCCAAACTTCAAAATCCATGACTCGTCTGTGCTCTCCGGGAGTTCTGATGGATCTTTGAAATTCGCCTGAAGATGAAAATTCTTCAGGCAGTGCCGCTTCAATTTTATTGAGCAACGAGGAAGATGCTTCACTGAATGTCGGCCCCGTCCAGGCTGCAACCATATTGACGCCAACAACAAGTGCTTCGAGTTCTGCCTGGGTCAGTTGTAATGGCGGTAGCTCAAAACCTTCTGATAATCGGTAGCCTAATCCGGCTTCACCATAAACAGGAATACCTGAAACCGAGAGATCATCGATATAGCGATAGATGGTTCGCTCGGAAACAGAGAGTTTTTCAGCCAGCTGTTTTGCCGTGATGGGCTGGTGTGCCCTAAGAATATTGGTGAGCTGAAAAAGTCGGTCAGATTTCCGCATATAAAAGTAATCTGATTATGGATGGGGTTTACAGCAGGAATACAACAAGGAAGAGGTAATTAGGCACGCTACCGCCTGAGAATTTGACCGTATAGTGAACAGTCGGGCCGGACTCCATGGCGCACTAGTAGCATCCTGCTTTTAGGCGACATAGTGCCAGTAAATGCTGGAGAATGGTAGGTGCAACTACTTATTTGTCGAATTCTGTAGGCAAATCCCTGTTTTCAAGGTGCTGCTTCATCAAGGCGATGTCCGAAGCAATGGTTCTTCCTTGTGAGAGAGGAGGGAGCTTATCCAGATCAAAGAATTCCACTTCAGAGATCTCAATGTTTTCCTTGGGAGAGCCACCTTTTAACTCACACAGAAACAGCATCTTAATCAGATGATGTGGGTTTCTGGGGTGGTATGGGTGTTTATGGACATCCCGGACAGCGACCAGCTTTTCAGCTTTCACTATGTATCCGGACTCTTCCAGAGTTTCGCGCTCAGCACCCAGGGCAGGGGATTCACAGATATCAGCCCAGCCACCCGGTAAGGCCCAGCAACCGTCTGAACGCTCTTTAACCAGCAGGATTTTTCCATCCTTGAACACGCCAGCCCGGATATCCAGTTTGGGGGTGGTGTAACCTGTTTCAGGAAGAAAGTAGTTGTCCACCTTTTCCAATGGTGCATCCGTCAGCTGTGCTGTCATCTCATGGGCAATGGCCTGCAACTGGTGGTAGCGCTCCAGATCAAAACCTTCATCGGTATAAGTAATCCCGTTCTGGGCAATGGCACGTATTTGTTCAGCCCAGTCAATCCATGGGTTTTTGGTCATTGTCTTCGATCCTGCCCATTTAAAAAGTCTATTTACTGTAATACAGAGTCGGCGGCTATAGCTGATTATTTTGCCTGTTCTGCCTCAACTTCCGATTTGGATCGACCTGATCCCAGCAGTGCTGCAAACCTGCGACTGCCAGGAGATGATTCAAGCAATATCTTGATGCTTATAGTTAGAGGAACAGAAAGCAGCATGCCGATGGGCCCCAGCAGCCAGCCCCAGATCAATAATGAGAGGAAAACGACCATGGGCGAGAGGCCCAGACCTTTACCAAGAACTCTGGGCTCCAGAATATTGCCTATAACCATATTGATGGCAAAGTAGCCTGCTGAGACAAAGATGGCTTCGGAGAAGCCCAGTTGCAACAGGGTAATCAAAATGCCGGGAATAGCGGCCAAAATGGAGCCAATGTTGGGAATAAAGTTCAGCGCAAAGGCAAGAATGCCTCCCAGTAGATAAAAGTTCACCCCTCTTGACCAGAGCAGCAAGGCGACCAGCAATCCAGTGAGGAGGCTGATAGCGGTTTTCAGGGCAACATAGCGATTGACGGAGGATACAAATCTTTCCAGGTCTTTAAGCTGCTGATCGGGGTTAGACATGGAGCGAATCAGTTTATTTCTCAGTAAAGGCGCTTCTGCCAACATGAAAATAACGGTCAGAAAAATCAGAAAAACATAGCTGGTGGCACTGCCCATATGGGTCAGCATGGAAGTCAGGAAACCAAACAGAGAAGATGTGTCCAAGGGCTCTGTCATCGATTTCAGGTCAAGGTTGATATTGCGCTGAGCCAGCTTGTCACTGATCTGGTGAACAAGATCTATGGTCTGCTGCTTGTAGCCTGGCAAGGCCCGGGCAAATTCCTGCAAGGCACTGCCAATGGTGGCGACAATTGTCAGGATGGCAAAAATCAACAAGGAAACAACGACCAGAATGCCGAGTATTCTCGGAATATGCAGTCGGCTCAAGGCATTGATGCCCGGATTAAGCAATATGGCCAGAAAATAGGAAAACAGCAATGGCGACAATATATCGCTGCCCAGACGTATTCCGGCAAGAATAATAACCAGTGCTGCGGCTATGATCAGATAGCGGCCGCTGGTCTGTAATTCGGATAGTTGCATTGTTGCTGGCTGTTATTGTGTTGAGGGTAGGAATGGCTTTAAAGACAGGGTACAACGACTTCTGCAGTATGTCGTATGAATTTTCCCAACGATTTACAGTTCTTGGAGTGGAATGCTTTGCTGTACGGCATTCTTGGGGTTGGGAGCTGACTTCGAAATACCCCGACAAACACAGATAAGTGCAACAACAAGGACAATATCAAAAACAATATAAACCAGAGCAATACCCGCAATGATCAGGGTAGCTGCAAGGTTAGAAATATAGGGGCCCTGGTGGGTATCGGGAGCTATTGTGGCATTGGTGATATTGCCATATTCATCGGTCACATGATTGATGGAACGAATCAATCTCTGTTGGGGCACGTTATAAACAGGAGGCTCGTCATCCACCCATTCATACAGGCAGTCAGTGCCTGCCAGATCACTGCATTCGTTTTCCAGAAGGGATAAGTAATGCCTGACCTGTGCGATCTTGGCATTTCTTTTATCTCGTGATGACAGGGTACTGGCTGTGTTTTTGATTTGGTAAGAGCTGGGGTTGCCATGATTATCTGTGACAGTCACTTCATTCCAGCCCTGTTTGACGGGTGCCACATCAGTCAGGGTCAAAGAGTAGAAGTTTTGCAGTTGATCAAGATCGACAAGCTTGCCGTCCAGCTGTTCTGCCATAAAGCTTTGAGTTGTCTTCTGCTGATAGTTCTGACGGGTTTCAAAGCCAGACTCAAGAAAGTTCATCAAAGCCTGAAACTGTTGGTCGTCCAGTGCGGTTGCATCAGAGTCATGATGCAGCATATTACTCTCTTCATGTTTAAGGGAAATATCGGGTGAATTATTGCCTTGAATTGCGTTGGAAGACTTCTGCCACTGCAGTTGCAGCTCCCATTGCAAAAGTTCGCCATTAACAGTGTAGAGATGGATAGCGGGAGGCAGTCCTGGTGTAGAAGGTGTTTTCAGACGAACCAGAAAATTGGGCTGGGCTTGTGCAATCGCATGGAAACTGAAGACCAGAGAAAAACATACGGCGGACACCAGTTGTCTGAACGACACAATTCATACCTGAATACGATTTTGATTTCATAAAAGTAGCTGATCGCTGAACCGTGTCCAGTGAACCTGAACCCAAACTGTTTTGGTGTCGGAGGTTCACTGGTTGTTGGTAAGAATCAGCCTTTCAAATAACGATTCAGAATGTGCTGTTTGAAATGGTCTGCATTTAAAGGTTCACCCGTAGCCTGGGTATAAAGCTCATGGGTTTCCAGTTTTGAGCCCTGCTGCCAGATATTCTCTTTCAGCCAGCTGAAAACCGGCTCAAGATTTCCGGCGGCCACTTGAATATCTACATCCGGAATTTGTCGTTTAACTGTGGCAAACTGTTGGGCTGCATACATCGCCCCCAGGGTATAGCTCGGGAAGTAGCCAAAAGCTCCCATGGGCCAGTGGATGTCCTGCATACAGCCAGTGCTATGGTTCTCTCCAGTGGACAAACCAAGATAAGCCTGCATTTTTTCATCCCAGGCCTGGGGCAGGTCATCGACCTTCAGGTCACCTTCAATCAGGGCTTTTTCAATCTCATAGCGCAGGATTACGTGCAGTGGATAACTGATCTCATCAGCATCAACACGAATGTAACCCGGCTTGACTCTGTTATAGATTTTCTCAAGATTCGACTGACTGAAACGCTCATCTTCCTGCCCGTTGGCCAGATGTTTAACAATCAGTGGTCTGATCAATTGCAAAAAGGCAGGGCTGCGGCCCAGCTGCATTTCATAAAACAGGCTCTGACCCTCATGAACTCCCATTGAGCGGTAGGAACCTAATGGCAGGCTTCGCAAATCTTCAGGCAGGTTCTGGTTATAGCGGGCATGACCTGTCTCGTGGATTGTTCCCATCAGAGATTCAACAAAATCCGCTTCGTTATAACGGGTTGTGAGTCGAACATCTTCTGATACGCCGCCACAAAACGGATGAACACTGACATCCAGACGACCATGGTTGAAATCAAAACCCAGCAGTTCCATCACCTCAAGCCCCAGAGCTTTCTGGTTCTCAGTTGGATAGTGACCCTGACTGGCAATCAGTGTGTCCGAAGCTTGTTGATCAACCACTGTTTGCAATGTGTCTGGCAGCCAGCTTTTCAGGTTGCCGAACAGCACGTCCAGTTCGCTGGAGGTCATGCCAGGCTCATACAGCTCCAGCATGGCGTCATAGCCTTTTACTCCAGAAGCTGTAGCGCGGATACTGGCTTCTTCCTGAGCCAGTTTTACGACTTCTTTCAGATTTTCCGAGAAGCCCTGCCAGTCATTTTCTGTACGCTGTGTTCGCCAGGCGTGCTCGCATTTTGAGCTGGCCAGAGACTGGGCTTTTACCAGTTCAGCGGGCATAACTGAAGCTTTTCTCCAGCTCCGTTCCATCTCCCTGATGGAGCTCAAGGTCTCCGGGTCATCGCTGTTTTCTCTGGCTTCATGAATCCAGTCACCTACCTGCTTTTCGGTGATCAGTTCGTGCATCAGGCTGGAGAGTTCTGCCAGGGCTTCAGAGCGAGCCTGGTTGCCACCCGAAGGCATCATGGCAGACTGGTCCCAGCTGGCAATAGAGGACAGGTGCTGAAAACGGTATAGCTTGTTGAAACGTTCTACCAGTTGGTTATAAGCCTGGTTCATAGTTCCGGTTCCATGGTTATGGTTATTGTAGGGAGCACAGTATCTCTACCTTTCCGGCTTTTGGCGGGAGGCAGACGGAAGCATAGTATTTTCCAATCCTGAAATGAGCCTGAAGGCAGGTACTACTACCTAACCCTCGGCTTGTCGCTCATGAACTAATTGAAACAGGATTTCTCTGGCTTGTTGCAGCTTTCTGGCCGCTTCATTATCGGTCATGGCTTCCGCTTTGTCCTTTAGTTGGTCCAGTGTAATCCCTTCTTTCAGGTACTGTTCTGGTTCCTTCAGTGACAGGAACTTTTCGTAAGGGGTCATCATGTTTTCATAGCGGTA
>NZ_LASA01000066.1 GCF_001562015.1 Endozoicomonas arenosclerae
GCCTTTTGATCCTGTGCCTCGATAAGAATTGATCAGTGGAGACAGGTCGAGCTGGTCAACAACATCCACCACAAAGCGAGCCATATGACCTTCTGGAAGATAATCCTGGATGCTGGCAGGGAAAAGGTCGGGAGTGTTTCGGTCGACCGGTTTGAACTTCCACTTATTCATAGTGCTTTGAGTGTTACTGGTACTGGAATCAGGATTTTACCTGTTTTGCTGGTTAAGTCCGACAGGCTCCTAGGGTTATTTAATGGCTTTTTGCTCTTTTAGTTTGGCAATGTCGTTTGCAGAGAAGCCTGCTTCTGACAGAATTTCGTCGGTATGCTCTCCGACCCGGGCAGCCGGTCTTTGAATCTCACTGTCGGTTCGGCTGAAGCGTGGTACTGGTCTTGGCTGCATCACGCCTTCTCGTTCCACAAAGGTTCCACGAGCAACATTGTGTGGGTGACTGTACGCTTCAGACATGGGTAATACGGGCGAGAAACAGGCGTCGGTGCCATCGAGTATTTCACACCATTCATCCCGGGTTTTGGTCTTGAAAACGGCAGTGAAGCGATCTTTCATATCAGGCCACTGTCCCATATCCATCTGATGAGGCAGTTCTTTCTCTTCCAGTCCGATCAGGTTGAGCAGCTCGGCATAAAACTGGGGTTCAAAGGCTCCAACACAAATGTATTTACCGTCTGATGTTTCGTAGGTGTCGTAGAAGTGCGCACCGGAATCCAACATATTGGTTCCGCGTTCTTCTGACCAGAAACCACTTTGCTGTGCACCATAAACGCTGGCCATGAGTGCAGCGGCGCCATCCACCATAGCGGCATCGACCACCTGTCCTTTACCGGAGATTTTAGCTTCGAGAATGGCACAGACCATGCCGAAAGCGAGCATCAAACCGCCGCCGCCAAAATCACCCACAAGATTCAGGGGAACCACAGGCTTTTCACCACGGTTGCCAATGGCGTGGAGAGCTCCAGTGATGGATATGTAGTTAATGTCATGACCACTGGCATGAGCGAGAGGGCCATCCTGCCCCCAGCCTGTCATTCTCCCGTAGACAAGGCCGGGATTCAGAGCCATGACCTGCTCCGGACCAATACCGAGCTTTTCAACGACACCGGGTCGAAAACCTTCGAACATGGCGTCGCAACTTTCGGCAAGCTTCAGGACGGTTGCAACCCCTTCAGGTGTTTTCAGATCAACCCCGATACAGCGTTTACCCCGATTCAGGATATCCAGTTTGGGGTTATCTCCGAACATGCCCCCTTTGGGACGTTCAACCCGAATAACGTCGGCACCCATATCCGCTAGCATCATGCCGGCAAACGGTCCTGGTCCGATACCGGCAATCTCCAGAACCTTGATGCCTTTTAAAGGACCCATGGCCTTCCCCTGTTGTTGTTATGTCAGGGCCCTATTATCCATTAATGTAAGTCGATCGCTTTAGTCTGAATGGCTGATAAAGGCAGATGTCTCGAGCGTTTCTCACCGCATTTATGCAGCGTATCCAGAAGCAACTGTCTATCCTCGTGACTCAAAGAAGCGTTGCAATTGGCCTGCGAAGAATTTTCTCTGTGCTAACTTAATTTAGTTTTCGTTTGGAGAGTATGAATGAGGGCTTTTATTCTTTTCTTTACGGGACTGATACTGGTCCAGTTGCAGGCCTGGGCTCAGCCTAAAGTGGTGCTGGTTACCGGAGCCAGTAAAGGTATCGGAAAAGCGCTGGTGCTTAAACTGGCTGAAAACCCGGATCAATACAAGGTATACGGCACCTGGAATACCACGCTGCCCGATCCGCAAGACTTTCCTGGCGTCACCATGCTGAAGATGGACCAAACCCGTCATGTGGACATACAGCAGACCATCGGCATTATCAGGAAGAAGGAAAGTCGTCTGGATGTGCTGGTGAATAATGCCGGTGTAGGGGTGTATGGACCTCTTGAGCTGCTGACAGAAAAACAGATCAGAAAGCAATTTGATGTCAATGTCATCGGTCCCCTGCTGCTTATGAAAGAAGTACTGCCGGTTATGCGGGAAAACAATTATGGCCGTTTACTGAATGTTTCTTCTTTGGCAGGGGCCGTTGGTATTTCTATGATGGACGTCTACTCTGGCTCAAAGTTTGCCCTTGAAGGCACTTGTGCGGCGCTGGAAGGCTATTTGGGTGTAATGAAGCAGGCCGATGGAGAGCCCTGGAATCTGAGCTGTCAGGTGATTGAGCCTGGCTATACCCGAACAGAATTCAAGAAGGGGGCTGAATTCCCGGAAGCAGGACAGATCCCCGACTACTTTGCCAAAACCTATCAGTCTTTTGAGAAGAAGCTGGAACAGGGGCTGAGCCACGGACAGGATCCCGTTGAAGTGGCTGAGGTTATTAAAGCAGCTATTGATGACGACAGTGGCAGTAAGGCATTCCGTATTCAGACCCAGCAGGGAATAGCGCAATACATGAAGGAAAAGTATGGAATAAATCTTGATGCGACAGGCGCTTCCTTAGTGATCAGGCCTGTGCCTTCAATGGCTGGGAAGTGACGATAGAATCCAGTAAGAGCTACAACAAAGACTATGCTGTTTGACGGTATTCATACGACAGGATAGCTCTGATGAAGCGTTTTCTGATCTTGCTTTTGTTGATCTGCCCATGGGTACAGGGCTCGGAAATTGACAGTTTTACAGCCCGTACCCAGCTGATTGCCAGTCAGCACCCGCAAAATCTTGAATTTATCAATCAATATGTCAACAGACTGATTCAGGAAGCCGCTCAGGAAACCATGGGCTGCGACCGAGAGGCCTTCTACGATAACATGCTGGCCAAATTAGGGGGCATGACCAAAGATGCTTTCAATAAGGAAGCAGAAAATAACCACAGCCTTGTAAAAGTCAAGCCGCCTTTTGATCAGAGTATCTACAGCGATGTCAGGGAGCCTGACAGCCTGTGGTTCCCTATTCGAATGCCTGGTGTCTATAACCCTGCACTGGGTGTAGATGGTCTGGTAATAGGCACCGATAAAGTTTCCCACTTTCTGGGAACAGGCTACGTCTATTTCTATTTTGTTCGCAGTCATCGCCATCCAACGCTCAGGGCGCTGCTGGATTTTGGCATATTTACTGAAGCAACGTTTTATGGACTTTCTACAACAGGAGTCTTTTCCCGGGGAGACCTGGCGGCCAACTATGAAGGATTTTTATTCTGGCAGGATCTGTTGGGAGAGCGTTATTTTGATGAGATCAGAACTACAAAAACCTATGTGGTTTGTGCCAATGATCACTATGAACTGAATCAAAAGGTGTCTTTTGATGTCAGCACCTACATGTCACCTGCCTGGGATGAGAGCGTAAACTGCAGTTCCTACTCTGCCCGGCGCATGGCCCAGTCAGTGAATGGGAAAATAAAGGCCGCACAGGGTGGCTATGACTGTCCTCTGGAAATTCAGCGATGCCGAACTATTGTTGAGCGCTATCAACATCAACCATTGGTTCTGAACTATTTGTTAGCACCCGAATGCCGGTTCTCTGAGAAAGTCGACTTTGAGAAGTTGGGAGTGAAAGGGGATCCCTTCAAACTGAAGGCTGTGGAAAACTTTTCCACGCATCCTCATTCTTTGAAAAAACTGCTGTTTTCTTTGGAAGAACAGATTTCGCTGGAATTGAAGGATCTATACAAGAAGATGGTGCGTTCTTTTCGGGCTCAGCGGGATGAACTCTGAGAGAGATCACTTCAAGGAGAAATAGTGGAGCTCAAGGCTCCACTGTTGAGAGTGGTAGTTAACCGAAATCACCGGCAATGTAGTCACGGGTCTTCTGGTTAGCAGCATCCTTGAAGATCTTGCTGGTTTCATCAAATTCAACCAGCTCACCCAGGTACATAAAGCCGGTATAGTCAGAGATACGCATGGCCTGCTGCATGTTGTGGGTTACGATTACGATGGTGTATTTCTCACGGAGCTCAGTAATCAGTTCTTCAATAGCGCTGGTGGCCAGAGGGTCAAGAGCCGAAGTCGGTTCGTCCATCAGAATCACTTCTGGCTGCAGGGCTATAGTGCGGGCAATACACAAACGCTGCTGCTGACCACCGGACAGGCTGCTGGCATCAGCATGCAGCTTGTCTTTGACTTCTTTCCAAAGGTGAGCTCGTTTCAGTGCTTTCTTGGCACGGATAGCCATTTCCGGCTTGCTCATGCCTCCCCTCATTTTCAGTCCAAAGGTGATGTTATCATAAATGGACATAGGGAACGGGGTTGGCTTCTGGAAAACCATGCCGACTTTTGAGCGAAGGTCGTTCAGATCCACACCACGCTGCAGGATGTTTTCATTATCCAGCAGAATCTCGCCTTCAGCACCCTGGTTTCCGTACAGATCAAAGATACGGTTCATGGTACGCAACAGTGTGGATTTACCACAGCCGGATGGACCAATCAGAGCCGTAACCTTGTTGTTGTAGATCGGCATGTTGATCTCTTTCAACGCAGGCTCGGAACCCTTGTTGTAATAGAAACTGAGATCTTTGACTTCCATTCTCGGGTGCAGAATATCTTCTGCCAGAGTGGAATCTGTATTGAGGTCAGTCAGGCTTTCTGTAGCCGCAGGAGCAGTAGCAATGTTCATGTTCATTTGGCTGCCTTTCGAGCTTTGATCCAACGCGGTAAAACGGTGGCCAGAATATTGATAATCAGGATAAATACGGTAATCAGTAACGCGCCAGCCCAGGCCAGTTCATTCCAGGATTCATAAGGGCTCATGGCGTACTGATAAATAGTCACCGGCAGGTTAGCCATCGGCTTGTCCAGATCGGTGCTCATAAAGTTACTGTTCAGGGCGGTAAACAACAATGGTGCTGTTTCACCGGTGATACGGGCAACAGACAACAGAATACCCGTAATAATACCGGGGCCTGCTGCTCTATAGCACAACTGGGTAATCACTCTCCAGCGTGGAGCACCCAGACCACTGCCTGCTTCTTTCAGTGTGGTAGGTACAAGGCGCAGCATTTCTTCAGTGGTGCTGACAATAATGGGCAGTGCCAGAATAGCCAGTGCTGTAGCGCCTGCCCAGCCTGAGAAAGATCCAGTGGTAACCACTACCACCTTGTAGACAAACAGACCTACCAGAATGGAAGGTGCACTCATCAGCATGCCGTTTAGAAAGCGCAACATTTCCGCAATCTTTGAGCTTTTGTCAGATTCAGACAACCAGGTTCCAGCCAGTACACCCAGAGGTGCGGCAATCAGGATACCCAGTCCGGTCAGAATCAAGCTGCCTATAATGGCGTTTTTCAAACCACCAGGGCTACCCGGTCCAGGCGTCAGTTCGGTGAAAATATGCAGCCCCATGCCGGAAATACCTTTTCCAACCAGGCTGTAAAGTACGCTGGCCAGGACCACCAGGCCAAACAGTGCACAGAAAATGCAAAAGCCGATAAAGGCGTAGTTCTTGAGTTTCCTGACTGGCATTATCGCGTCCTCAACAGCAGACGGGCCGCACCCATCACAATAAATGTCAGTACAAACAGTACGAGACCCAGGCTGATCAGAGCCGAGATGTGCATCTCATTGGTGGCTTCGTTGAACTGCTGGGCAATCGTGGAAGAAATAGAGCTCGCAGGCATAAACAGTGAGGTCTCTATACGGTTGGCGCCGCCTATAACAAAGGCTACCGCCATGGTCTCACCCAGGGCACGACCCAGGCCGAGAATTCCGGCACCCACCGCAGCATTCTTGATACTTGGCAGCAGTACACGGGTAATCACTTCATAAGGTGTAGCTCCAACACCGTAAGCAGCTTCCCTGACCACATTAGGAATAGTCTTCAGGGCGTCACGAGTCAGGGCGGTAATGATGGGCAGAATCATAAACGACAGAATGATGCCGGCCGTCAGCAGACCAATGCCGATGGGGGGGCCATCAAACCAGTGACCAATCAGAGGCAGGCCCACGAGATTTTCCAGAGCCCAGAACTGGAAACCTTCTGAGAACCACGGGGCAAAGACAAAAAGACCCCACATACCGTAAATAATACTTGGAACAGCGGCCAACAGTTCAATGGCCATGCTGATGGGCTTGCTGATCCAGCTGGGAGCCAGCTCAGCCAGGAAAATGGCAGTGCCCAGACCCACTGGAATAGCAATAACAATAGCGATAAGAGAGGATACCAGGGTGCCGTAAATGGCCGCAGCTGCACCGAAGTCGCTGTTTACAGGATCCCAGACATTACGAAAAACAAAACCGGGTCCAAACTCGGCGAGGGCTTGCCAGCCTCCGTCGATCAGGGAAAGGATAATCCCGATCAACACCAGAAAGATCAGTATGGCGCTGGTGAGGCTCAGTCTGTGAAAGATTGAATCACCATTGATGGCGCGGGGCGTCGTAGTCGAAAGCATAAGCAGCAGTACGACAGCTGACCAGCGCTATGCTGATCAACTGTCGTTCGTTTCCTAGTTCAGAAAGCTTTGGGTACTTGGACTCTTGATTATTGAAATGCTGCCAGAGGCAGCATTTCAGGCTTAGGGCTATTTGATAATGGTCTTGCCATCAGTGGTCAGGTCTTCTTTCCAGACGTTCTCAACCATTTCAACTACAGCCTCAGGCATTGGGATGTAGTCCAGGCCTACTGCGTAGTCGCCGCCTTTCTCATAGCTCCACTCAAAGAACTTGATGATCTGCTTTGCTTTTTCAGCGTTAGCCTGATCCTTGTGCATCAGGATGAAAGTAGCGGCAGTCATAGGCCAGGAGTCAGCACCAGGCTGGTTGTTCAGCAGCAGACGGAAGCCAGGAGCATTTGCCCAGTCAGCGTTGGCAGCAGCGGCCTGGAAGGTGTCCATATTAGGCTGCAGGAACTTGCCTTCAGCACTGGCCAGCTGGGTGTAAGTCAGGCTGTTTTGCTTGGCAAAAGCGTACTCAACATAGCCGATTGCACCACGGGTACGACGAACAAAGTTAGCGACACCGGCGTTACCGTTACCACCAATAGTGGTAGCTTTCTTTGGCCAGGTAATGTCGGTGTTCTTGCCAATGTTTTCTTTCCACTCCGGGCTCACACGGCTCAGGTAGTCAGTGAAGTTGTAAGTGGTGCCGGAACCGTCAGAGCGGTGTACGACATAGATAGCCTGATTAGGAATCGTGACGCCCGGGTTAAGGTCAGTAATACGTTTGTCGTTCCACTTCTTGATGTTACCCAGGTAGATATCTGCCAGTACTTCACCGGTCAGCTTCAGTGCACCGGGCTCAATGCCTGGAACGTTGATAACAGGAACGATAGCGCCCATCACCATTGGGAACTGGATCATGTCTTCTTTATCCAGCTTCTTGGCGTCCAGAGGGGCATCGCTGGCGCCGAAATCAACAGTCTTGGCTGTGATCTGACGGATACCACCGCCGGAACCGATGGCCTGGTAGTTGATACGAACACCGGTTTCTTTCTGGTATTCCTCAGCCCAGTTGGCATAGATAGGGTGTGGGAAACTGGCCCCGGCACCGTTGATGGTTTCAGTCTTGGCAGATGCAGAGAAGGACGCAGCAGCCAGTAGAGATGACATCAGAACAGACTTCAGTAACTTCACTTGTTCTCTCCCCGAAAACTCGCTTGGAGTGTGTAGTTGTGTTCACTGAGAAAAATATTTTGCCGCGCCGTTATCTGATTATGGGTTGTGCAAAACACTTTTCTGTTGTTGGTAAATTTGATGGTTGCGAGAATAGGGGGATAATATTTCAGTAGTGTTACAGCTTTGTTGGTGTTTTATGATAATATCGACTTCGTTGATCCGACTACTTGTGAGCCGGGGCCTCCAGGCTCATTAGCCTGGATTTTTTAGTTGCGCTGGTGACGGTTTTTTCAATAATGGCGATCAAAGCCAGCATGATTGCCGAAAGTCTGGATGCGTCACGATCCGACAAAATAACACTTTTTCCATCCAGTTTTATCTCTTCCAGTGAGTGCATCAAAATTCGGGCACTGTTGGAAACATCCTGATAGCCGAATGATTCTCCAGAGCCCTGCAGATTGCCAATTTTGATCATGAAGGCTTTCAGGTCATCGGAGTTAAGCGTCTGGCTGTCGATAGCAACCAGCTGATGCTGAATGCTCTTGATCGACTGATTGAGGTTCTTCAGGTATTTCTGACGAAGCTTCTCCAAGCCATCACTGTAGGCTTCTGCACTTTTCTGGTGATAGTCATTCCAGATGTCATTGATCTGTCGTGGCAGCTCAACGGGGTCAAAGGGTTTGGAAATAACGCCGGCAGCACCCAGCTCAAGATATTCTTCTATCTCTTCTTCCTGATTTTTGGCTGTGAGGAATATGACGGGTACCGTCTGGTAATGCTGAATCTGTTGTAACTCCTGGAAGACATTGGGGCCACTGATGCCTGGCATGATCACATCCAGTAAAACCAGTTGGGGTTTGAGTGTCTTACACTTCTCCAGGGCGTCCTTGCCATTGACGCATGTGTCGACATGATAGTTGCCCAATGAATTCAGAGCGATCTTGACGAGTTCACGAATGTCGCTGTCATCTTCTACGTAAAGAACATTCTTCAGGACGGGCTTGTTCATCATTTTAAGGGTCAGGAGTAATGATAAAAGGCTATCGGCTCAGGTGTTTAAAGCTTTATGGATGAATCAAGAGCATAAGACTGAAGCCGATAAACTCCTGAATATTGTCTTAACATCTGAGTCAGGGGTCAGGGATGAATCAGCAAGATGATGGCCTGAAAACAATTCTTTATGCAGAAGATGACGAAGATATTCGTTCGATTGTTGAGATGACGTTGGAAGCCATGACGAATATAGAAGTGATCAGCTGCAAGAATGGTTCTGAGGCTATTTTGAAGTCATCTTCTGTATCGCCTGATCTTGTTTTGCTGGATGTCATGATGCCAGACATGGATGGCTTGACCGTTTTTGAATACCTTTCCCGTCAGGAAGATTATTGCAAGGTACCGGTAATACTTATTACGGCCCGGGTGCAGGCTCATGAAATTGATGAATATCTTGCCAAGGGTGTTGTCGGGGTTATTCAAAAGCCTTTTGATCCCGTTACCCTGCCTGACCAGCTGATTGCTTTCTGGGAAGCGTTTCAGGCACAGGTGTCAGGAACAGACCTGTCATGAATCGTAAGCAATCCTACCTTTATCTGACGGCCATTCTTTGTCTGCTCTCGGGTCTGACATTTTTTGCTGTCAGCGCTTACTTGCAGATGAAAGCTGAAGAGTCCAATCGAGAACTCCTGAGGTTTCAGAGCAGTGCACTTCAAGCTGAAGTGTCTATCCAGAGGGCCATCACCAGTAAACTGGATGTTCTGTATGCCATGAGGGACGCTTTTGCTGTGAGTACCCGAGAGATCAGTCGTGAACAGTTCAGGGTTCTGGCTGAAAGTGTCTATCAGAGAACCGGTGGCATTCAGGCGCTGGAATGGATCCCAAGGGTCAAGGCCAGTGAGCGTCGACTGTATGAAGCCAAAGCTCAATTGGAGGGTTTCTCCGAGTTCATGATCAAGGAGCCCGATGCCAGAGGCAATATGGTCAGGGCAGGTGAGAGTGATGAATACTTCCCGGTTTTTTTTGTTGAGCCATTAAAGGGTAATGAGAAAGCTCTGGGCTTTAACCTGGCATCGAATCCTGCCAGAAAGGCCGCTCTGAAAGCTGCGCTTAACCTGGGAACTATGGTGGCCAGTTCCAGAATCAGGCTGGTTCAGGAGACCGGATCCCAGAATGGAATCCTGGTTTTCTACCCTCAAACGGCAGGGCTTGATCTGGTTGAGGCTCGAAAGAATCAGAATCTTTTTCTGGCTGTATTCCGTGTGCAGGATATGTTTATCAGCGCCTTTCCTGGGGGATACGACCCCAACTTGCACATCTATATCTATGACGTTGAAGATCGATGGGACCCTTCACCTTTAGCTGTACTCAGTAATGATCCGGCAGTGAATACTCAGTTACCTGTGCATAATTTGAGTCAGGAGTTCAGTCAGACAGCCTCTTCGGATATTCAGGTAGGAGGGCGGACATGGAAAGTAGTGGCTGTGCCCTCTACTCCGGTGAGAACCTTTGATAAGGAACATCTGGCCTGGATGATTGCCTTTATGGTGTTGGCGGTGGCATTAACCATGAGCGCCTATATTCTCAGCAGAATCAAATACGCGCTTGAAGTCAGGGCTTCTGAAGAAAGACACAGGGTCATGAGTCAGCGTCTGAATGCCATTCTGGAAAATACTCTGGATGGCATTCTGACGATTAACCATCATGGTGTCATTCAGTCTTTTAATAAGGCTGCACAGAGTATGTTCGGTTATACCCACGTTGAAGTTCTTGGTAAACCTGTCACTTTGTTACTGCCGGATATTGATTGGCAGCAAGAGCGGGAAAGTACCCAAGAACCAGAAAATACTGAGATGGCCGCAAATTCCCGCTCGGGCAAAGACTTCAAGGGTAAAAGAAAAAGCGGGGGCAGTTTTTACATTAGGCTGGGAATCAGTGAAGTGCCCGTTCAAAGCGACCCTATCTATGTAGGTGTCATACAGGATATAACCGAGCAGAAAAAAATCGAAGCGCTCAAAGACAGCTTTATATCCACTGTAAATCACGAGTTGCGAACACCCCTGACGTCTATACAGGGGGGCGTGGAGTTGCTTAAAAAACTGTATCAGGAAGCACTTCCGGAAAAGGCACAGAGCCTTCTGCACATCACAGAGAAAAATACTCGACGCATCATACGACTGGTGAATGACATTCTGGATCTTCAGAAAATGGAAGCGGGAGAAATGGTGTTCAAGTATCAGCCTGTTTCTTTGCAGTCACTGATTGAGTCTGCGGTTTCTGAAAATCAGCTGTATGCCGGTCAATATAAGGTGTCAACAAAGGTACTTCCCTTTAGTGACGATACTTTTATATTGGCCGATGCCGACCGGGTGATACAGGTTCTGACCAATCTGCTGTCCAATGCCATCAAGTTTTCACCTGAAGGTTCAACCGTTGAAGTTTCGGTCAAATCAGACCCAGAGAGCAAAAAAGTCAGGGTGAGCATCAGGGATCAGGGGCCTGGTATTCCCCCAGAGTTCAAAGATAAATTATTTGATCGCTTTACTCAGGCAAGCAGTGTACTTACCCGGAAAGAGTCTGGTACAGGGTTGGGGCTCAGTATTTCCAAATCGATTATAGAGCGTCACGGTGGGGCTATTGGCGTTTCCAGTAGAGAAGGGAGTGGGGCTACTTTCTACTTTGAGCTGGACAGCTATGAACATTCGTCGGCCATGGCTACATAAAGCAGGTTGATCATAGCGTTTGAAGCTGTATCCATGATCAACCCTGCTCAAATCAGCCTTGTTTTTTCATCAACCTTAATGCATTCAAAGTCACCAGAACGGTGCCACCTGCATCAGACAGTACTGCTGCCATCAAACCGGTCATGCCAAACAGTGTGGTCAGCAGGAATAAGGTGTTGATGCCCAGGGCCAGAGCGATATTCTGACGGGTGATTCTGGCGGTATTCTTGGACAGCTTAATCATGTGGGGTAGTTCAACCAGACGCTCATGTGTCAGGGCGGCGTCGGCAGTTTCAAGAGCAACATCACTGCCGCGTCCCATGGCAATGCCCAGTTCTGCAGTTTTCAGCGCTGGGGCATCGTTAATTCCATCCCCAACCATGGCCACTGCACCATTATTTTGAGCCTGGATTGCCTGAACTGCTTTAACCTTGTCTTCAGGCAACAGTTCGGCCTTGAAATCTATCCCTAGTTTACCGGCAATAGCGGCGGCTGCACGTCGATTGTCGCCGGTTAACATGACACTGCTTACGCCAATTTTCTTCAGTTTGGTGATGGCTTCAATCGCATCTTCTCTTAAAGTGTCAGCCAGACCAATCAGGCCCAGAACGGTATTACCTTCCAGCACTACGACCACGGTATTGCCTTCTGACTCCAGCGACTCAATGGTAGTCTTGTGTTGTCCCAGGGCGCTGTCGTCAATGTAGCGGGGAGCCAGAATTTTCAGGGTTCTGCCTGAGACAGTACCTTGTACTCCTCGTCCTGTCAGAACCTGAAGATCAGTAGCTTCTGTAAATGCCAGATTTCTGTTTTTGGCTTCATCAATGATGGCTGCTGCCAGAGGATGACTGGAGCCCATCTCGATAGAACCCGCCAGGGAAAGGAGAACGTTTTCCTGTTCCGCAATACCCGCTACATGGGTCACCTTGGGTTTGCCTTCAGTCAAGGTGCCGGTTTTATCAAAGGCCAGTTTTTTAATACTTCTCAGTTGTTCCAGTGCCGCACCCCCTTTAATCAGAGCACCAAAGCGAGCGGCGGAGGCCAGAGCTGAAGTCACAGCTGCAGGAATGGATACCACCAGGGCACAGGGGCAGGCAATTAACAGCAGAGTCAAAGCTTTGTAGGCCCAGGGTGTCCAGGCGGCTCCTGTGAGCAAAGGCGGGATAATCATGACCAGAGCTGCAAACCCCATAACCAGCGGAGTATACCAGGCACTGAATTTATCAACCATTCTGGCAATGGGTGCACGACGCTCTTCTGCTTCTTCAATCAGGGTGACGATACGATCAATCGCATTTTCTCCCGGTTCGGACTCAACGGTCAGGCGCACAGGCTTATCAACGACCAGGGAGCCTGCCATGATTTTTTCACCGGCTTCACGATTGACAGGTATAGACTCACCGGTCAGGGCACTTTCATCAAATGAACCCAGCTTTGAAAAGAGAACCGCATCTACTGGCAGACGATCGCCGGGTAATACTTCAATCTGTTCTCCGGGAACCAGAAAATCTGCGGGCACTTCTATTCGTTCACCGTCTTGTATTTTCCAGGCCGTATCCGGGGTCAGCTGCATAAGGCTTTTGATACCGGCTTTGGCTTTGCGACCGGCAAAGCCTTCCAGCATTTCCCCCAGAGAGAACAGCAGTAGAACCAGACCCGCTTCAACGGTTTCACCCAGAATCAATGCACCCAGAGCAGCAACGGTCATGAGGGTTTCAATACCAAACCAGGTACCGTTGCGGATCTGATTGAGAGATTTTTTTGCAAAGGGAATGACTCCAGCCGTAGTTGCTACCAGAAAACCTACAGAGCCCCAGGTGGGATCAACAATCATGAAGATACTGGCAAGCGTCATCAAAACGGCCAGCAGAGTGAAGGTCGAGTGGGCTTTCCAGAGTGGCTCTTCCTCTTCACTCTGATCAGTGCTTTTGATGGTGAAGCCGAGCTGCTGAACGGTTTTTGTAATGGCTTCAGGCGACATGTTCTGGTCAAGATCCACCAACAGGCGTTCAGTTGCGAAGGCGACTCTGACCTGTTTAACACCGGCAATAGAGGCCAGTGCTTTTTCGATCTTTGCTGCACAGCTTGCGCAATCCATACCCCCTACAGACCACTTATAACGGGTGGTGGCTTCTATGGAAGTAACGGGCTTGACCACTTTATCTGCTGAGCAGCAGCTTTTGGTTGTTGTGCATGTGGACATGACTGCATCCTCCCAATACATATAAACATCTATTTATATGTTATGCCGAATTTTATGTGAGTCAACCTGTTTTTTGTATAAACATACGTACTTCTTATCAGGATTTTTTATGGGAGGGATTGGGTGTAGAAAAGTGCACTCAAAAGCTGCTTATTTTTTGCGGATGCGTCAACAGATCAGAAAAAAGGTGGGGGATGGGAATATGTGCCTGAGTTAACTCAGGCACAGGGCGTGGAATCTTGTGGTATTACTTCAAAGCCACCTTGATAGCTGCCTCCGCACAAGCCTGGTCCAGGTGACCACCTGGGGCACCACCGATACCGATACCACCTACGATTTGTCCGTCAACCTTGATGGGCATTCCGCCACCCAGCAGCAACATACGTGAATCCATATCTTTCAGACCTTGAAGGAAAGGCTTGTCAGTTACCAGCTTGGCCAGGTTGGCAGTAGGCTGGCCCATGGATGCGGCAGTGAATGCTTTCTTCTGTGCGCTGTCGACTGTATGTGGTCCAGCCAGTTCAGAGCGACCAAACGCTTTCAGGGAGCCCGTGCGGTCAACAACTGCAACGCTTACGTTGTAACCATCTTTGCTGCAGGATTGCAGACCCTGGTTAACCAGTTCCAGAGCTGCTGTGTCGGTCAGGGTTGGCAGGGCAGTGGTTTTAGCCTGTACGCCAGTAGTCAGTCCGGTTGCGATGAAAGCCAGTGCGATGATGCTCTTTTTCATGATGATGTCCTTAATATTATGGGTTGTTGTTTCTGTGTTTTGTTGCTGTTGTCTCAGCGCTTGGTTGTAGATTACGGCGTCATTATTGCCCTGACCTTGCCTGAACATTACAGACTGGAAAGGTTTCTTCATTTCTGGCTTTTTACTGGTAATCTAGCCCTGAAAAATGATTCTAATAATGGTCGCTTGAGGTGTACGCCGTTGAATATCCTGGTAGTAGAAGACGATTCTGTTATATCCACATTTGTCAGCGATGGACTGAAAGAACATGGGTATGGTGTCACTCAGTGTCAGAGTGCAGAAGAGGCGATGGATGAAGTGGTGATCGACCCTTTTGATCTGGCCATTGTCGATATCATGCTGCCCGGAATGAACGGTCTGGACCTGGTAAAAAACCTCAGGGGACAGGGGGTTACCTTTCCTATTCTTTTTCTGAGTGCCCGCAAGACCGTTGAAGATAAAGTTTCAGGCCTGCGAATTGGCGGCGATGACTATTTGACCAAGCCTTTTTCTTTTAATGAGTTGTTAGCAAGAGTTGAAGTTCTGCTGCGGCGCAATCCATCTTCTCAAACGACAGTTACCGAGCAATTAAGCTTTCACGGTCTCAGCTTTGATCCTTCCCGAAAGCTGGCCTGGCGGGGGGACAGGAAGCTTTCTCTGCAGCCTCGGGAAATGGTGCTTCTGGAATTTTTCCTCCGTAATCGTGAACGGGTAATTTCCAGAACCCAGATTATGGAACATGTCTGGGATTATCAGTTTGACCCTCAAACCAATGTTGTGGACGTTCTGGTTTGCCGGTTGAGAAGTAAAATCGACAAGGATGAGCCCGTCAAGCTGCTGCACACCATCAGGGGGATGGGCTATGTACTCAGAGCCGGTGAATAAACCAGAAGGCAAAGTGATGACGCCAACCAAAAGTGTGCTCACACTCTGGTACGGGGTCATCATGATGGTCATTGCTGTTGGTTTAGGGGCTGTCAGTTACCATCTGTTTGAAGAAGAGCTGGTGAGTCGTGATGCCAAGCTGTTGAGAGTCGTCAACAATAATATGAACAGGATTTTCGTCAGCAGTGGTCAGGATAAACTTCTGAAAGTCCTGGAGCGGGATCGGTACTTTCTCCGGTTAAGTGGATACAGTGCCAGCCTTTGGGAACAGGATGGAGAGCTGCTCTACCATGAAGGAGTGGATCTGCCCTTCTCGGAAACCCGACGTTTGGACGACGGAAGTCTGGTTACCCATAAAAACTTTGGCAGTCAGACACTGGTACTCAGCTTATCGAGTAATTTGCGCTTTGAAGAACTCGCCAGTTTTCGCAATGTCATGCTGATGACGCTGCTTGCTCTTTGGGCTATCAGTATTCTGTTGGTGGCTTGGCTGAATGATCGAATGCTTAAACCCATTCGAAAACTGGTGGAGCATGTTAAAAGCCTGCAAAGAAAGGGGCTTCAGGATCAGCTTCCATTGTCGTCTTCCAAAAACAGCGAGTTGGGTCAGTTAACCCTGCTATTTAATCAGCAGATGAGCCGGATTGATCAGTTGATTCGCAGTCTGGAAGATACACTCAATGCGGCGGCTCATGATCTTAGAACCCCCTTGACCCGCATGCGACTCAGTGCCGAAAAAGCCATGGTGAATAATGACCCTGAAGCTTTGAAAGAGAGTCTGATGGATTGTCTGGAAGAAAGTGAAAGAATGCTTTCCATGGTCAACAGTTTGCTGGACGTGGCAGCGGTAGAGCAACACCTTGATGCTCGGGACAGAACCCAGGCCAACCTTTCAGATCTGATTACTGAAGCTGGACAGCTTTATGAGTACCTGGCAGAGGAAAAGTCGATCCATCTGCAATTCCAGATACCAGAGAGTATGACTGTATTGGCCAGCCCAAACCGGTTGCGGCAGGTTTTTGCCAACCTTCTGGACAACGCTATGAAGTTCACACCGGAACAGGGAAGTATTGTGGTTTCTGCTGGCAGGGAAGGTGACAGTTGGAAGGTTTCAGTCAGCGATTCTGGCAGAGGGATTGCCGAGGCTGATCTGCCCCATATCTTTGATCGCCTGTATCGGGGGGATGCCAGTCGGAAAACTCCAGGATTTGGGCTTGGGTTGTCTTTGGTGAAGGCTATTGTTGAAGCTCACAACGGCAAGATCAGTGCAATGAGCATTGAGAGAAAAGGGACAGAATTTACCTGCCTGTTGCCAGCCAGTGAGTGAGGGAGCCCGATCGGGCTCCCTTATTGCAGGCTTATCTGTGACGGATAAACTGCAGGAATTCTTCACGGGTGGGCTGATTTTCACGCATCAGACCCAGCATGACAGAAGAGGTCATGGAGGAGTTCTGCTTCTCTACACCGCGCATCATCATGCACATGTGCTGAGCTTCGATGACAACACCTACACCCTTGGCGCCAGTGGCCTGGACAATGGCGTCGGCAATCTGCTTGGTCATGTTTTCCTGAATCTGCAGGCGACGGGCAAACATATCGACGATACGGGCAAACTTGGACAGACCCAGTACTTTGCCATCGGGAATGTAGCCAATGTGGCATTTGCCAATAAAAGGCAGCATGTGGTGTTCACACATGGAGTACAGCTCGATGTCCTTGATCACCACCATTTCGCTGATGTCAGATTCGAACACCGCATTATTGACGATATCCTCAAGGCTCTGGTCATAACCGCGAGTCAGGAACTGCATAGCCTTGGCAGCCCGTTTTGGGGTGTCTTTCAGGCCATCCCGGTGAATATCTTCCCCCAGGGACTCAAGAATGGCTTTGTAGTGTTCGCTCAATTGTTCGGTCATGGCTCGCCCAGTGGTGAGTAGTCAGTTTTGTATAGCTCATGGGGACAGTCAGAGAGGGCTGCCCTGAGCCCAGCATGAAAGGGCAGGTGTCTGTGACTGCGCAGTTTCATGGAAAAAAAAGTGGCAAGAGTTTAACACAAAGGGGGCAGTGTGGAATGGTTTCGGACACTTCCAGCCGAAACGGCGATGAGCAAAGCAAAGTATTCTTAAAGGTACAACATAGCAGAGCTTTACTTTATTCAGTGTTTTAGTTTTGTTCTAGTCTTCTCACCAAGAGGTCTCTGGCAGAATTCAAAGCTTTAAACTTCTCTTCGTCATCTTCCTGGGTTTTATCAGGGTGGTATTCTAGTGCTAGTTTTCGAAACTGGATGGCAATCAAGCGGTATGTGATATAGGTCTCATCCTGGATTTTCATTACTTTCAGTGCATTCTTTTCTTCAGGGCTCTGCAGGTCATAGCAAGTAACATAGGATTCGCTCTTGGCTTTCCAAGGCCCTGTTTTAGCTGCGTTTACTCTCAGAGGGTCGATTTGAGTTGCCTTTATCCGTATTTCTGCTTCTATATCGCTCACTATCGTATGAAGATCCTGAGGATTTAAAGAGGACAGCTGAAAAGCTACAAAGTCGACACCTGGTTCAAAACCATCCAATTCTGAATACAGGGAGTTGTCTTTCCATTTGTCTGTAAGCTTTCTCAGGAGCCTGTCTTTAATTTCACTGATTGCACTGGCAATAGTTTCCGGACGGTACTCTACAAATGATTGGAGTAGATTATTGAGGTATGCAGTTTGATAAGTTTCTGCCAGGTCCTTAAGTAGCTCTTCAGTTTCTATATCTCTATCCCATATAGAGGAGGCTATTTTGGAGAGCTGATGGCTGATGCCATATGCAGTGGCAGTAGAAATGGGAACTGTCTGAGAAGCTTCTCTTGCTGCCAGAGGAGATGCTGATCGACTATCACCTTGCCTGTCTATGTGGGTAGTAGCCGGACAAGCTTGGACTGCACTTGTCTCTTGAGAAAAATTCTGAGGGCAATCATTGGGTGCTCTGCTAGTGGCATCAGGCGCAGTTGTTTTGTACATATTGAATCCATAGATGTTTTTTGAATCCTTTTTAGAGTTGCGGTCTAGTACATAAGTTCCAGATAATAACTCGCTGGTTAGTGAAACTAACCGCTGACTGACGTTCCAGGCAGCAGGGTAGACAGTTGCCAGCCCAGCCCATTAGCGGTAAGGTTTTGCAGGTATCAGATGCCTATTTTGATGTAGAAGAACAATAACAATCAGGACCGGAACCATGATCAGAAAACTCAAAAAGTGGGTCGCGCCCGCCCTTTTGCTGGCCGCTGCCGGCGCTCAGGCAGAGACCAGCAGTACGACTCTGGAAACTGTTTTAAGCAAGGGGTACCTCAGTTGTGGGGTGAATACGGGTCTGCCTGGTTTCGCCACTCCTGATGAGAAAGGTCAGTGGTCCGGTATGGATGTGGACGTTTGTCGCGGAGTAGCTGCAGCCGTTCTGGGCGATGCCGGTAAAGTGAAATACATTCCCCTGACGGCAAAAGAACGATTCACCGCCCTGCAATCCGGTGAAATTGACATGCTTTCCCGTAACACCACCTGGACGCTCACCCGCGATGCTTCTCTGGGTCTGAACTTTGCCGGTGTCAGTTATTATGACGGTCAGGGCTTCCTGGTGAAAAAAGAGCTGGGTGTAACCAGTGCCAAGCAGCTCGATGGCGCGGCTGTTTGTATTCAATCCGGCACAACCACTGAGCTGAACCTCGCCGACTACTTCCGTTCCAACGGTATGAAATATCAGCCTGTTGTTTTTGATACCTCTGACGGCACCGCCAAAGGCTTTGATTCCGGCCGCTGTGATGTGCTGACTTCGGATCAGTCCCAGCTTTATGCCCTGAGACTGCGTCTGTCAAAACCGGATCAGGCTGTTGTTCTGCCCGAAATTATTTCCAAAGAACCTCTGGGACCGCTGGTTCGCCAGGGGGATGACCAATGGTTCAATATTGTTAAGTGGTCACTGTTTGCCATGATCAATGCTGAAGAGCTGGGTCTGACTTCTGCCAATATTGACAAGAGCAAGTCTTCAACCGATCCGTCTGTACGTCGTTTCCTGGGCATTGAAGGTCCCAAGGGCAAAGGCATGGGATTGAAAGATAACTGGGCTTACCAGGTGGTGAAGCAGGTAGGCAACTACGGTGAAATCTTTGAACGTAACATTGGCGAATCCTCGCCATTGAAGATTGAGCGTGGCCTCAATGCCCAGTGGAGTCAGGGCGGCATCCTCTACGCACCTCCTTTCCGCTAAGAGTCAGGGAGGCTGATCGTTCTTTCTGAACATTAGGTCTTCCGGCAGTCCATGATTGAGAAGTTCATGGGCTGCTTGTTTGCGCAATTAATAATAAAAAGAAAGGCGTCTCTATGTGGGTAAGACTTTGGCGTGATCCAGTCTGGCGGGCCGTTTTTTTTCAGGTTCTGTTGATTCTGGGTGTGGTCGCGGTGGTGGCCTGGGTCATAAATAATACCCTTACCAATCTTGAACATCGTGGCATCAGCACCGGCTTTGATTTTCTTTCACAATCTGCGGGTTTCGGCATCATACAAACCCTGGTCGAGTACGACGAAAGCCAGAGTTTTGGCAGAACCTTTCTGGTAGGACTCCTTAATACCTTGCTGGTGTCGTTTCTTGGTGTGATCTTTGCCACGATTCTGGGTTTTCTGATCGGGGTAGCCCGACTCTCCAGTAACTGGTTGCTGGCTCGTCTGGCCAGTACTTATATTGAAATATTCCGTAATATTCCCCTGCTGCTGCAGATTTTCTTCTGGTACTTTGCCGTACTCGGCGTTTTACCGAGCCCAAGACAAAGCATTAACTTTTTCGATGCCATTTTTCTGAATGTTCGAGGTATTTCTCTGCCCTGGCCCATTCTGGATTCCGGGATGGAAATAGTCGTCTGGGCAGGCATTGCCAGTTTGGTTCTGGCCATGGGAGTAGCAGGGCTCTGTCGTAATTACCGGCGTACTAAAGGCAGGCCTCTACCGCATATTAAAGTCATCATTGCGTCAGTGATTATAGGTCTTCCACTGCTGACAGCCTGGCTTACCAATGCCCATTTACAGTGGGAAATGCCTGTGTTGAGAGGTTTTAACTTTTCAGGCGGGCTGGTCATTCTTCCGGAACTGGCAGCATTATGGTTTGCGTTGAGCATATACACCGCAGCATTCATTGCTGAAGTGGTTCGCTCAGGCATTGAGTCCGTCAGTAAAGGTCAGAAAGAAGCGGCGGCTGCGTTGGGGTTAAAACCTCGACGGGTTCTGAGCCTGGTGGTTATACCCCAGGCGATGCGAGTCATTATTCCTCCCCTGACCAATCAATATCTTAATTTGATCAAGAACTCTTCTCTGGCAACGGCTATCGGTTACCCCGATCTGGTGAGTGTATTTGCCGGTACCACATTGAATCAGACAGGGCAGGCTGTGGAAGTAATTGCTATGACCATGGCTGTCTATTTGACCATCAGCCTCACGGTCTCTGTTTTGATGAATTTATATAACCGATGGGTATCGCTGGTTGAGCGATAAACGCCCTGTTCATGGAGAACGAGATGGAACAGAAGATGATACCCGCACGTGAGCCCCCGGTTAATTCCAGAGGTATCCTGGGGTGGGCCCGGGAAAATCTGTTTGCCAGTCCTTCCCAGTCCCTGGTTACACTGGCTCTGTTGTATGGCTTATACCTGTTTATTCCGCCTTTCTGGCAGTGGGCGGTCATGGATGCCAGCTGGACTGGCAGCAGTCGATCTGATTGCACGACAGAGGGGGCCTGCTGGGCTTTTGTAACCGCAAGGCTCGATCAATTTATTTACGGCTTTTATCCCGACAGTGAAATCTGGCGGGTGAATCTCTTTTTTGCTCAGCTGGCGGTGGTGCTGGGCTGGCTCATGATCCCTCGAATACCCGGTAAAAAAATGGCATTAGTGATAGGCCTGCTCGTATTGCCTGTTACATCCTGGTTGATCCTGACCGGAAGCCTGCTGGGGCTGCCTCCGGTTGAAACCCATCAGTGGGGTGGCCTGATGGTGACGCTTGTACTGGCGCTATACGGTATGTTGGCATCGTTGCCGGTGGGGGTTTTATTGGCTCTGGGCAGGCGTTCTTCGATGCCCGTGGTACGCACCTTTTGCACTGCCTATATAGAGTTGTGGCGGGGTGTCCCTCTGATTACCGTGCTGTTTATGGCCTCGGTTATGCTGCCTTTGTTTGTGCCGGAAGAAATTGTTTTCGATAAGCTGGTCAGAGCGATGATCGGTATTGTTATGTTTCAGTCGGCCTATATGGCGGAAGTGGTCAGAGGCGGTCTTCAGGCAATACCCAGAGGTCAGGTAGAAGCCTGTCAGAGTCTGGGCATGGGTTACTGGCAAAGTATGTTGCTGGTGGTCTTGCCTCAGGCTATTCGGTTAGTCATTCCAGGGATTGTGAATACTTTTATTGCACTGTTTAAAGACACGAGTCTGGTATTGGTGATCGGTCTGTTTGACCTGCTTTCGATTGTCCAGGCCGGTCTCAATGATCCCCAGTGGTTGGGAAGTGCAGTGGAAGGGTATCTGTTTGCCGGATTCGTTTTCTGGCTGTTTTGTTTTGGTATGTCTCAGTACAGCCAGCGTCTCGAAAAACATTGAGTTTGAATGTTGGGCTCAAAAAGAAGAATAAAATGAGAGGTCACCATGGAAAAGATGGTCCGGGAAGGTCAAGACCCAACAAGCCCCGTCATTCAATTGAAGGGGGTCAATAAATGGTACGGCAACTTCCATGTACTCAGGGATATTAATCTTGATGTGATGCGTGGCGAGAAGATCGTCATCTGTGGTCCCTCCGGCTCCGGCAAATCGACCCTGATTCGCTGCATCAATGCATTGGAAGAGCATCAGGAAGGTCAGATTATTGTGGACGGTACCGAGTTGAATCGGGATCTGAAGAACATTGAAAAAGTGCGTCGTGAAGTAGGGATGGTCTTTCAGCAGTTCAATCTGTTTCCACATCTGACGGTATTGGAAAACTGTACATTGGCGCCTATCTGGGTCAGAAAAGCATCTAAGAAAGATGCTGAAAAAGTGGCGATGGAGTATCTGGAGCGGGTACGTATACCGGATCAGGCAGACAAGTATCCCGGCCAGTTATCCGGAGGTCAGCAACAGCGCGTGGCCATCGCACGCAGTCTTTGTATGAACCCCGAGATTATGTTGTTTGATGAGCCAACGTCTGCACTGGACCCGGAAATGATCAAGGAGGTGCTGGATGTCATGATCGAGTTGGCTAATGAAGGCATGACCATGATTTGTGTGACCCACGAAATGGGTTTTGCCAAAACCGTGGCGGATCGTATGATCTTTATGGACCAGGGGCAGGTAGTTGAAGAAGCGACACCGGAAGTGTTTTTCAACAACCCTGAATCGGAGCGGACAAAAGAGTTTCTGGGGCAGATTCTTATTCACTAAGAACGGCCCGATTATTTGACAGTTCAAACCAGAGTGCTTTCTTTAAACCTGATTGATAGAGAAACACCCATCAGGTAAGACTGGATGACACTTTTTGATACTGTTAAACATGCGGTTGAGCGCAGCTTTACCGTCAATGAATACCCTTGTCTGCATGAGCAACTGGGACGCTTTGAACAGGAAAAGCCTTTTGCAGGCAAGCAGATACTGTATGCCGCTCCTCTCACCGAAAACACGCAGGTAGCACTTCTGCCCATGATTGCCGGTGGTGCTGAGTTGACGCTCTCATGGCCCGAAATTATAGAAGCAGATCCTGAAGTGGTGGCTCTTTTCCAGAGTCAGGGGATATGTTGCTATAAGCAGGTCCCTGATGTTTTATCCTTTGACGTTATTCTCGATTGTGGCGGCCATCATGCTGATCTTGAAGCCCGCTACGGGTATGTTGAGCTAACCCGAAGCGGGCTTAATTATTACCACCGCCTGAAAGGAAAACCCTGTCTGGATGTGGATTCTACCGAGGTGAAGAATCTTGAAACCGTTTTGGGTACTGGAGACGGTTTGCTAAGGGCGATGAAGCAATCGGGTTATCAGGCTTTGAAGGACAAAAAAGCCTTATTGTTTGGTTATGGCAAGGTGGGTGTAGGGATTTGCAGAGCTTTGAAGGCTGAGCAGGCTCAGGTGTCTGTTGTTGAACTCAGGGACCGGCCTGCAGGTAATGGTGTGGCTGACTGGATAAAGGCTGATGATGTTTCGACGGTTCTGGCTGCGGTAGCTGATTCGGACTTTATCATCACAGCCACAGGCTTTGGAGGCGTGATCGAGCAGAATTATCCGGTGAAGGCTTTTCTGGAGAGCCCGGCGACTTTGATCAACATGGGGGCAGAGGATGAGTACGGTGAATCTTTTCCCGAAAAGGCGATAGAGAACGACAAGTCGGCCTTTAACTTTATTCTTGAAGAGCCCACGCACATGAAGTTTATTGATCCCATCTTTGCCCTGTATAACGAATGTGCTGCCTTGCTGATTTCACAACCCTGGGGAGAAGGTATACGGCAACCTCCTGAGGTACTGGTTCAGTCTTTGGTCGGCAGATTTTGTCGGGATCAGGGCTATAACAGGAAAGATTTTCAGGTCCACTAATAAAGCTTTATAAGCAACTAATCTGTAGTCATATTTATTTTCTGCAGAGAGGCTGTTCTATGAAGTCCCTGGCTCTTATATTGCTTGCTGTTTTATTTGTGCCTTATGCCTTGGCTCAACCTGCGATAGAAACGCTGGTTATTTTCAGGCATGGGGAGAAGCCGAAAGCAGGCCTTGGGCAGTTGGACTGTAGGGGATTGAATCGTTCCCTGATGCTACCCGACTTGTTGTTGGGAAAATATCCAAAGCCGGATTTCCTTTTTGCTCCCAAACCTTCTGACAGAGTCTATGAAAGGCATGGTGATCAAAAGCATTATGACTATATCCGGCCTTTGGCGACGATAGAGCCTACAGCCATCCGTTTGGGGCTGCCTGTTAACGTTGAGTTTGGTTATAAACAGGTGAGAGCACTGGCCTCAGAAGTGACCAAGAAGAAGTACCGTGATTCAACGCTCTACCTTGTCTGGGAGCATACTGAGATTCTGCGTTTTGTTAAGGAGCTGCAGAAACAGTTTCGCAATTATCAGTCATTAGAGGAGTGGGGGAATGAAGAGTACAACCGGGTGCTGATTGTGAAAATCAACTGGGATCAGAAACCACCTGTAATGGAGCTGGAAGAGCAGGAACTCGTCATCAACCATCTCAGTGATCATTGCCCGGGGTTTAGTGGTGACTCAGAGATGATCAAATAATGATCTCAAAAATAAACAAGGCCATGGATCTTTCGATCGATGGCCTTGTGGTGCGACTCTGCTGAAGAACAGTCTTAGAACTTGTACTTCACAGTAGCGTGGATCGCGTAAGCGTTAGACTCATACTTGCCAGGGTGAGACTTGCTGGCACTGCTCAGATCACCACCGCCTTTCACGCTGTCATTCTCAGCCATGTTGTATTCAGCGGCGAAGTCCAGATCAACCTGTCCGTCCAGAATGGTTGTACCGGCACCGAAGGTGAAGGAGTGTGCGTTAGCTGGAGTAGAGAAGGTTGGGGCAGCGTACTCTTCTGTAACAACAGCTGTTGTGTAGATGTAACCCGCTCTCAGAGCCCAGTTCTCGATACCAGTGTATTCAGCAGCAATACGGTAGTTGTACTGGTCTTCCCAGTTAGCATTGATTGCTGGCACAGCGAGAGCTGTGTCATCAGATTCAAACTTGATCTGTTCATTGTTGCTGTACTCGGAATAGGTGATTTCACCAAACAGTGTCCAATTAGGAGCCACCTGATAATCTACACCGGTAGAGATCTGCATTGGCAGAGCGGTTTTAGCAGTTGCATCAACTTTGTTGTACTCGCCTGCGCCCAGACCATTTTTATAAGAAGCATCTCCATCAGCTTCAATATCAACTTCGGAGCGATAGTTGATACCCCAGCCCCAACGGTTGTCGTCAGAGCGGAACATCGCACCCAGGCGAACACCGAAAGTATTGAAACCACTCATGTCGTTGTAGCCTACAGAGCCACCAACATTTTGGGAGATAGGGCCCAGATTAATATCAGTAGCAGATAGCATATTGATATCAGCGGTGGCGTATGTCAGTCGATAGGTGCCACCAACGGACCAGTTGTTGTTGATGCGATATGCCAGACCCAGGCCAGCTTCGATAACCTGGATATCAGTAGAGTAGTCTCCAGTGATAGGACGGTCGTTACCAACAGTCACATCTTCATATTTAGAAGAAGCACCACCGGCAGCATAAACACCGTAACCCATAGTGAACTTGTCGTTCAGCTTGAACAGACCGGTCAGGCCACCCACTGGAGAGAAGTTGGTTTCGCCATCAATAAAGGTGTTGTCACCCGCAGCCGGACCATTAGTAGTGGTAAAGGTTGGGGAAACATGCAGAGCAATGTCATTGGACTCTGCAAAAGCCATACCGGCCGGGTTAAAGAAGATCGCGCTGGAATCATCTACGGAAGAAACAGCAGCACCCGCCAGTGCACTGTATTGGGCATCCCAAAGAGTCGCTTTTTCAAAACCACCGGCGACAGCATTACCTGCTGAAACTGCAACGGCGAGAGAGGAAACTAAGAAAAAACGCGAGGAACGTGTATGGCTTGTCATTACAACTCCTGATGGTGGCAAGACCGGAGGCAGTTCTTTGTTCAATTAAAAGTCCCAATGAAAAATCACATAAAAAGAACTTTTAAAACAACAAGTGGTATGAACCTGCCTGATTGCGAACCCTGTTTGCTCTTGTGAAGTCTTTTAAGGTGCGCTGGTCGAAAGGCCGCTAGTCTATTTATGCTTATTAGGAATTTCTGTTGTCGTTTTGTAAATATCTGGTTATTAAAATCACTTTTTTATTGTGTATTAAAACAGGCATTTGAAACGACGGTACGAAATATCTCTGTTTAAAAGTGAGGAGTCAAGTTCGGCAGTGTTGTTAATTAAAATTCGAATAGTATTCGATTTTTATTTTAATTAATTTCGACATCTTTTTAAGATGGGTTTGAAAGCTAACTGGTTGATATTTATTGAAATTATGTAAGTGCTACTTTCTGGATGGAACTATTTCAGTTACTCAACAAAGTTGAAAAAAAATTGTAAGACGTTCGTCTTATTTTTGGCTATACATACTTTGCCGTTTGAGATACAGTCCAAAACCACTCAAAGAGATCATCAAGGGCAGAATAAAAAATAAACATCCAGTGATGGAAATCCGATCCGTTTGAGTGCTTAAAACATTAAGTATAAAAAACGAAAGACAAGCAGTAATGATTAAAAAATACACATCTGTCCTGACAACAGCGATTTTGGCATCCACTCTTTCTTTTTCTGTTCAGGCTTCTGAATGGTTTAATTCCAAGGATGGTGTTGGAAATACAGTAGCACATACCGAAAGCACAGATAAAACCACCTACCTGTTCTACACCAGGATTGATGGTGATGAAAAGCTTCAGGTATTGAATAAAGATACCTATTACCTGCGCGATGGTGATGAAATTAATGTCACTCTTTCTATCGATGATATGGAAGACAGCTACTACCTCGAAGGGACAGTAGATGAAGGGATGCTGGTTATCCATGAACTGGATAATTACAGGGAAATGAAAGGGCTTTCTGCCCAAATGAAAATGTCAGACAGCCTTTCTATCCGTTTTTCATTCGAACCACGTGATGAAAAAGGAAATCGTCAGGAAACCGTAGACCGAGTGTTTAACTTCTCTCTGGATGGCTCAAGTCGCACGATGTCTGAAGCCTACTACAACTGATTTTCAGGCCATACTTCAGATGAAGTATGGCCCTCCTTCCAGACTCAACCTGTCCCATGCAATGATATTCTTTCCTGAACAGCATACATAGCTTAACTGGCGAAACCCGAATAATCAGAGCAAAATAGAGTCCATTCGACCTGTTTTTATGATGTCTGAGGTAGAGATTTTAATGGAGAGATTGCTAGAGAGAGTGTTGTACTCTGCACGCTGGTTACTGGCGCCCATGTATCTGGGTCTGAGCCTGGTGCTCATCGTATTACTCATAGAGTTTTATCAGGGTGTGCTGTATCTGGCGTTCAATGTTCTGGAAATGGCAGAGCATGATGTCACACTGAAAGTGCTGACACTGATTGATGTAGTGCTGGTAGCAGGGCTGATCGTAATGGTGATGTACTCCGGTTACGAGAACTTTGTGTCCAAGCTCGATATTGATGAAGACACTGAAAAACTGAGCTGGCTGGGTAAAATGGACAGCAGCTCTCTGAAAGCCAAGCTGGCTGCCTCGATCGTTGCCATATCGTCCATCCAACTGCTGAAAGTCTTTATGAATGCGGAGAATATTACCAACGACAAGTTACTGATGAATGTCGTCATGCATATGACCTTTGTGATTTCAGCATTATTGATGGGGTTCCTGGATCACTATGGCCGGAAGAAGCCCAAGACTAATGGCGTAAGCAGCCCGGTTTCAGAAAAACTGATTGATTAGTTCTGTCAAAAAACTACTGCTGCAAGGCTAGCGCAGCAGTAGCCAGCCACCGGGAGCGATCTCCCATCCATTTTTGCAGGGGCTCAGAGAGAATTCTTTGAGCCTCAGCGATCATTTTTCCTCTTATAGACATCGCCAGTTGTATATCTCCGTGCTTGAGGAGAGACAGATAGATTTTCAGCATCTCTTCAAGGTTGTACTTCTGACCGTTACTGTTCAACTGTCTGGCGTTGCTCAGAGCATGATGTCTTGAGTACAGTTCCTGCTCCAGTTCAACAAGAGCCTGCTGGCCTATTACTGCCAGATTCACAGGTGTGCCCAGGCGTCTGGAATGTTCAGCAGGCAGCAGTCTGAAAATGCCCAGTTTATCTTTGGCACTAAGTGCCGGGTGCTGAAAAAAGATCGACTTCAGACTTGAGGGAGACTCTGTTGCAATCCGGTAGCAGATGGCCAGACAAGCTTTCCTTTCCTCGCCTGAAATTTTACCGGTGAGTTTTTTCAGCAATCGATCCGGACTGGCCCTGCGATTCCTGATAGCGGCAATAATCAGATCAGGATGCTGCAGTGCAGAAGCCACTTCCACGGTTCGGGTGAGAGAAGCTTCTCCGAATTTTTCAACGACTCTCAACTCTTTGGAAGATAACTGTTCAGGATCTGAAGGTAAGGCATCAGCGAGCTTCAACAAAGCATCAGAAAAGCTGCTGTCCACTTCAAGATTCTCCGGGAGCATATGAACCAGCGCCTTGCGTCGGCAGTCTGGCAATGGAGCTTCAGGTAATAAAAAGCAATCAAGGAGGAAGTCACCGAGACATCCTTCCATAATCTCCTGTTTGACAGAAACTGACTGAACAGAGGAAAACAGTTCAATGGCACGTTCACTGCTCTCTTCACTGTCGAGAGGGAGGTGTTCGATCAGCTTGGCGCAGGCTTTTTCGCTGAAGCCAGGATAGGCGTCACCTTGTAAAACTTTCAGTTGATGAAGTAAACAGGGAATCTGTTTCTTATCAGAGCCCGGCTTATAGACGGACAGCGTTAATTGTCTGATGAGATCCTGTTCTTTCTTCTCTCGAAGAATCTTTGCATGATCTTCAACAGGAGCTGCCTTTATGGCCAGCGGCTTTGGACTGATGCCTTGCCATCTTGCCAGAGTTTCTTCCAGCTGAGTAATGGCTTTGCCCATTAATAGTGCTTGTGAAGCATCCGCAGAAATACAAGCTTTCAAATGGTTTATTAGCAAAGCAATGTCTGCTGGAGGCAGGCTGAGTGCAAGAGCATCAGGAATGTCCGTTAACTGTTGGGCTAGAGAGTAGGCGGGCTTCAACTCCTGATGTAAAGAAGCTGGCAGACAGTCTTTTTCAATCAGAAGAATCAGACGAGCCGCGGGTAGAAAGCTTCCCTCGGAAATAGCTTGTCGCATCTTAGCCAGTCCGGCTTCTTCGTTAGCCCGAAAGCCTGTTCCGGTATATTGTGCGATGCCCTGATACAGCCCACGTTCTTCTGTATGGCCAATGAAGGGGGCAATCAAGTAGCGATAGCATTCAGATTTAACACCAGAATCGGTATCCGGATTGAGCAGGCACCAGTCGAGCAAACGACATTGAGCTTCTACATGGAGGCGTTCTGCACTCTGGCATAGCTCAGCGACAATGTCGGTTTTTGTGTTTTCCGGTTTCAGGTGGTGCCAGGCCAGCATGGCCAGAAGATAAGGCCCTGTTGTTTTGCTGTATGTGCTTTTCTTGAGTAATGCATTATAAGCGGATGAAAAATCCCTGAATTCAACCAGTCTGGAACCCATGGTCAGATAAATATCAGGAGCAAATCTTTCACTGGCAAGTATGCACTGCTGTTCTGTAGGAAGCTCATTTTTATCGTTTGCCACCCAGGCTCTTAATGAAGCTCTTTCCGGGGCGCCGGGTGAGAAATGTTTGACTAAAGGCCTTGCTTCCTCCTTGGAAAGCACTCCAAGCCCCAGGCTGAGGCACAGTAGCTTAATCTTTTCTCTGTCTTTCACAGACTTGTTTTTAGCCTGTCCTAAAACGTATTCCTTGCAGGGATCTCCGTTCAGGAAAGTGACGATCAGCCGGGCAAGAGGTTTTTGATGCCCTGAATGGTTTTCTATGATCTGCTCAGATTCTTGTGGTGTTAATGTGTGCACACCTTGTGCATGGAGGGCTCTGATCCACTCAGCAGCCATGGCTGGCTCTTCCATTAGAGTACTGACCAGATAATTCACGTGAGCTTGCAGGGAAGTCTGGGAAGACTGATGCAGCTTGCTGAAAAAAGCCTTGTCTTTTTTGTGGAGCCCCATATGCATGCTTTTGGCCAGTGAGTCTGCAGCTTGTTCAGTTTCTTCGGTCAGACGTACTTCCAGGTCTTCAGCCAGAGCTGATGTGTCTTCGCCCTCATGCTCTTCGATATAGGAGCATAACCCCTGTAATTGCTGGCCTTTGAGCTCATGCTCGAGCTTTTCAAACTTCTGCTGCTGATCTTTGATTTTCTCAAGAAGCTGAGTTAACAGCTGTCTGGTTTGAGCTTCGAGCCGACGGGGAACGGAAGAAAGGTGTGCGATAGCTCTGAGTGTCAGGGCCAAAGGATCAGAGTCTTCATATTGAAGACACTGTTCAGCCACCCTTAAAACTTGAGCTGGAGGCTGCTCTGATTCCAGTGATCTTTCCATAGCATGCTGGTGACAAGGGTTAGGAAATGAACTCGGCAGTTTGAAGTGATACAGCTCGTTTCTCCTGGCCAGCGGTCCAAAGCATTGAACGGCTTTTTGTTCCAACTCTGACGCTTCTTTACTTAATGTCATGGACTGCCTGTCCAGCTCTGCCAGTCTTTTTTCCAGGATTGTCTGGGCACAGGATAAATGGTTTTGAGTTAAGCTGTGAGTTCTGACAATGAGGGTGTCCATTGCTTTTATCAGCTTTAGAAAGATCTCGCGATCAATATGACGGCTGGAATAGGTGAATAAACTTTGTGTTTTATCGAGCCAGACTTTAAGAATAGCGGGATTTTGTTCATCCTTAAGAGATTCGAAAATTCGCAGCAACTCTTGCCCTTTGATAGGTGCATCGAGAGGATGATGGGTGACGACCTGCATTTTGCACAGTTCTGAATAGTGGAGAGGCAGTTCACCGAGCAGGACTCGATGGTCCTGAGGATCTTTCCTGTCTTCTTGTTTGGAGTGAGCATGTCGTCTTCTCATCCGATCCGATTGGTTGGCCGCCTGGTATTGCCTGCTGAAATTTTTGAAAGCGGCTGTATCCCCCTGTTCGAGAGCCAATTTACTTAGTGACTCATAAATATGACCATAGTCTTTCGGGCTGATTCCCAAATCAGAAGCGATAGCCAGGGCCAGGTGGAGAGAGGTTTCTGCTAAGGAAAAATAGCTGTAATGATTTTTAAGGTCATACCAGAAACTGTTAAAGAAAGCGTGTTCATGGTGCCAGCGTTTGAGCAAGTGGCTTTTCCGGCCCACGGTCTTAAGTAATTCTTCAAATACCGCTTCTTTGGATAGACTGGCTGAGCAATGGTTGAGTGATGCAAGACGATACAAAGTAGCCAGTCTGTCTGACGACAGTGCACTCTCAATTAAAGCTTCATCACCAGAACCATGATTGTTGACCTGTACCAGATGGGTGAACACCAGTGTCTGTGGGTCGCAGGAGTATTGCCAGTCTTCAAGTAATGCCAGAGCCCTTTCCGGGAAAGGTTTGGCCTCAGCCGTTCCGGCGGCACGCCAGTCATCTACCGAACGAATACTGTCCTTGCAGAGTGGATAAAGTTCTCTTGCCCGGGCATCGGAGTGACAATGGGACAGGCAGGTAGACATGAGTTGAACTTGATCATGCCGTTGCATTTGAGTGGACTCGGGTAACTTCCTGCTGCACAGGTAAAGTGCATAAGCAAGATCTGGGCAGAATCTTATCCAAGGTTTCATCTCAGGCTTGAGCAACGATACCAACAAGATTTCGCGTTGTTGAGGTGTACCGGAAACCAGATATAACTCAGCCAGTCGTTGTTGCGCTGGAGCGAAGTCATTGCGGGAGAGCTTATTGAGTGTTTTTTCTGCCAGATGCTCATCTCCCTTGACCCAATTGCACTCGGCCGTCCAATAATCGAAGAGAAAACGAGCTGAGTCCCCTGTTTTAGTCCCTTTTGCAGCGCAATCCTTTTCAAGAGATTTAAGAGTGGAATCGGCTTTCTCTGTATCAATATCGCCAAAAATCTCTTTGAGGTAGAGCATTGGAGCGAGCTGTCTGACATTAGGATCTTCATGGGTCATCAGCAATGATGCAAGATGGTCTCTATTTTCCTCAGAAGGTGAGCTCAGGAAATCCGCTATGTGCTTCACGACTGTCTGATCATTTGTTAACGGCTTCAGGCGCTCTATTTCTTGACAGGGGAGTGAGCACATCCATTTAAGTGCCTCATCAAACTGAAAGGCAAAGGCTTTCTCTTTTGCAGGAAGCAGTAGCTGGGCGGAAAGATCCAGTTTGGCTTTGGGACTGCCGGCATCAGCCGCTCTTCTCAGGCAGAGTAATTCAAGATCCCTGGAGCTATTGATGGGAGACGCCGAGTTAGCTGCAGCTTTAGCTATTTCGAGGTGCCAGAATATAAACTCTTCGCGATTTTCTGACGGGAGTCGGGCCAGGCATTCATGCTGACCCAGATTTAATTTAGAGAGAAATATTATTGTCTCAAGGTACTGGATGACCTTTTTGAGTTCTTCTGCATGGCCTTCAGTCATTTTCAGCTGCTTCTCAGCAAAACTGATGGCGTTCTCAAACTTGCCTTGAGCAAAGCACCTTTCTACAACTGGCAGCAATTTCTTGAGTTGTACATTGTCGGTTTCAGGAAGCTCAGGTGTTGAACTCAAACACTGAGCTGATTTATCAAGATTGAAGGAGGCTTTTGGCGGATTGGAATCGGCACGTCTGATGCTATAGCTGGAGAGTGTTCTTCTAGAGCCAGTCTGTGAAGCCGATGATTCTGTAGACATAATAGAAGGCACAACGGGTGGTTGAACCGTTTGTGGTTCCACGTGTTGTAGTTGTTGGGATGCATGTAATGAATCCGAGCTGGCTTCTGGTCCCTGCAGCATGTTTTGACCTCCTGTCATTGCAATAGCGCACGCCAGATGAAGGCATCTGGGTATAGTTGAGACCCTGAGGCTGGTGGAAAGTTCCTGCTGAATTAAGTAAGCGTCCTGATATGGAACGGGTGGTTTAGAATTTATAATTTGAGTATTAACTAACCTTTTCTCAGTCTCGCTCTCATGTTGCTTTATACACTGGATTTATTTGGTACCGCGGTGTTCGCCATCAGTGGTGCCTGGCTGGCCTGCCGCAAGGATATGGATATATTTGGCGCAATGGTCCTGGCCTTTGTGACAGCAGTCGGCGGAGGTACGATTCGCGATGTGCTTCTGGGTGCGACACCGGTATTTTGGGTGCAGGATCATGATTATGTACTGGTGATCCTTGCTTCAACATTATTGGCTCTGCTGATCAGGCGCTGGCACGATCAGACTCATAATCTTTTATTGATTGCCGATGCCCTTGGACTGGCGGTGTTCACCGTTATTGGTGTTACCAAGGCTATGGCCTTTGGTGCATCTCCGACGGTGGCTGTGATGATGGGGGTGTTGACCGGATGTGGCGGGGGTGCCATTCGGGATCTGTTGTCGGGAGAAATTCCGCTGGTTCTGAAAAAAGAAGTTTACGCTTTTGCCGCCATGGCAGGTGGTGCCTTGTTTGTTGTGTTGGAGCCACATACCGGAACTGGTGAGGCCACACTGATTTCCGCAGGAGTGGTCCTGGCACTCAGATTGCTGGCCATGTATAAAAAAGTCTCTCTTCCCCGTTTCGACCTGCCTCCAGTCGCCCGCTGACCTGTACAGAGCTCTGATTTATAGCCTTTTTAATCAGAGCTCTTTGATTTTAATAACAGTTACTTACTAGTCGTCGTTTATGCCTGTAAAACAAGGCATGGACGCGAATCTGCGTCTATACATTTCAAACCAACACACACATTGAGGTTTGAAAATGGCTTTCTGTTCACGACAGAGGGTGGCTGTCCTGTCACCTCTATTTGCTGCCATGGCAGTTTCCTTTCACTCCGGCTCAGCGCATTCTGCTGGCTACGGTATTTATGAAAACTCGGCGAGCTATATGGGTACAGCCTTTGCGGGGAAGGCTTCCAACCCACAAGATGCGTCTATCGCTGCTAATAATCCGGCGGGTATCGCTTTTGTTGAAGGTACACAGATTTCTGTGGGTTCAGCCGTTATTTTTAAAGGGGGAGAGTTTGAGGGTAAGCATACCAGACCAAATCCACTTCCAAGACAACCAGATATAACTGTTGCTGAAGGGAAAACCAAAGATTTCCAGTCCACTACATGGGTTCCTTTTGGTCATTTTGTGATTCCAGTGAATGAACAACTCAGTTTTGGTTTGAGTGGTTATGGCCCTTATGGAATTGAGCTGGATTATGATAAAGACTGGGCTGGCCGATATTTTGGTAATAAAACCAGCGTTAAAACCATTAATCTTCAGGGAATTGTTTCCTACAAATTTCAGGAAGATTTTTCCGTTGGCTTCGGATTAATCGGTTCTTACGTCAAGGGAAAGTTGACCCAGAAGACGGACCTCACGAACTTTATGATTCCCGATCAGCCTGCGGCAGAAGCCAAGGTTGATGGGGACGCTGAAACACTTGGCTGGACTCTCGGTGCACTGTGGAAAGTTAATGAAAAGACAAATCTGGGTCTTGCCTATTTTTCCCAGTTGGAATTCAAACTGAAGGGCGATGTCAAAGCCGATGGTACATTGCTGGGCCAGCCTGTTAATAAAAAATCAAAAGGGAAGCTTGATATCACTATGCCGGAGAAGGCGGCCCTTAGCTTGACGCATCACTTGAATGATCAATGGGCCGTGATGGCAGAAGCAACCTGGACTCGCTGGAGCCGCTTCGAAGAATTTTATGTCAGAGCGGATGATCCTGCCATGTCCAGTTTTGTCCCCATCAACTGGAAAGATGTCTGGGCGTGGAGCTTCGGTGCTTCCTGGCAGGTGATGCCTGAGTGGCAACTCAGGGCAGGTTATATGTTTGACCAGTCCCCAGTGGACGATAAAAACAGAACAGCTCGTACTCCTGATGCAGATCGTAACTGGTTTACTCTTGGGGCTAACTGGAAACCTGATCCCAAATTCTCTATCGACCTTTCCTATGCTTACGTCAGCCTGAAGAAAGGAAAAATCAACGAAACCCAGCATAACCCTCCAGGAGTCTCTCCCGATGTAGTTGATAGCTACGGCGCACTAACCGGTGAATACAACAACAGTTCTAATATTGTGGCTGCACAATTGAATTATATTTTCTAGACTTGTTACGCCCAGCCTGCCTGTTGAACGGGCAGGCTATTTTACTGCTATTGCTGAACCAGGAAGTCAACAATGGGAAATGTCTTGAGTCACAATAAAACCAAATTGCGTGTTATCACTGCTGCTTTGATGGCCTCTGCAGCTATTTTTGTCTCTGGGTGTGCCACACATTCAGCCCAAAACAAGGATGAAGTGATTACGGACAAACGTGTGATTGATCAGAATAAAGTCTGTCAGGATCTGGGACAGATTTTTACCAAAAGCCATAATGGCTTTACCGATATCCGAAAGCAGCCCGCTTTTTACAATAAGATCACTATCTGGCAAACGGATTTCCAGCCTCTGGATGGTGGGTGTGAAATCTGGCAGTGGTCGAACCGTTACAGCTATGTCTGCAGTCGTGTTTTGCCCGATGAACAGACCGCAACCCGTGTATTTGATGAAGCGTCCCGCATTATTGGCCAATGTCTGCCCGAAAAGTGGAGTCAGCAACAGGTAGCCTTGCCGGATCAGAAAGGTCAGAAAGTTCAATACTCCATCAATAACCAGGTCAGAGGCTCTCTGGAAAAAGTCAGTACCGGAGGCCTGTTTTCCAAAGATTGGACAGTCTATCTGTTAATTTCATCCCCCGAAAATACTCAATAACGTTCTATTTGTGGGTTTATATCGGTTATGAGTACAAGAAAAGCATTTCGCCTGCTGTCGTTCATAAGTTTTGATTTCAGTCGGGTGAAATGTTTTTCAAAACGTTTTTTATCCGTTTGTTTACCCATCTTTCTTTTGCTCTCAATATCCCCTTTGCTATGGGCCTATGATTTTCCAATCAGAAACCCATTCCTGGCAACTGTTGCAGGGACACCTCCAGAGCAACAGGTAAAGCTGGATCATGTCACGGTACGGGAAGCAATACTGGGGCTGGCCAATGAAACTGTTGAAAATGCTCCTGATATATTCTGGGATGTAAACAAGCCCAGGTTCAAACTGGCCTGGCAGGAAAAGCCAGCGCCACTTATTTTTATAATTGCCGGAACCGGTGGGCGATTCGACACCAGTAAGGTGGAGTTTCTCAAGCAGGTTTACTATCAAGCCGGTTTTCATGTTATCCAGATTTCCTCCCCTACCAGCTACGATTTTGTCGTTTCTGGCTCTCAGACGCATCGACCGGGTTTAACACAGCAAGATTCCGAAGACCTTTATCGAATGATGAAAGCTTCAGTGGAGAGAGCAAAGTTATTTACCAGACTGGATATTAATGGCTGGTACCTGACGGGCTACAGTTTGGGCGCACTCAATGCGGCCTTTGTTGCAAGGCTCGACAGTGAACAGAAAGCATTTGGTTTTGAAAAGGTTTTATTGCTGAATCCTCCCGTCAATCTGCAACACTCTATCAATAATCTGGATCGTCTTTTGATGGCCGATGTGCCTGGTGTAGATGATTCAACTACGCTCTTTGATCATTTTTTTGACAAGCTGGCTGACTACTTTCGGACGCACAAAAGCATCGATCTGGATGAATCCATGCTGTTTCAAGTGCAGAAAAGTCCTTATGCCCTCAGTCGTGAGGAGCTGGCTCTGCTGATAGGCGTCAGTTTTAGACTTTCTGTAGCTTCTATGTACTTCACTTCGGATGCCATGACCTGGGACAGCAACCTGATTCCAAAGGACTTCAAACTAAAGCGCAGTGACAGCCGAACACCCTATTTTAAAAAGGCCATGCTGTGCAGCTTTGAGTGTTATGTGAACAAAGTCTTGGTTCCGTACATAAGTACACAGGATAATTCTGTCTCAAAAGAGCTGAAGGACACAACCGCACTACGAACGCTTTTATTCAAGCAGAACAGTTTGCCTCATTTGGAAGGCTGGTTAAAAAAGGCTCGTCATGTGGGCGTTATGCACAATTCTGACGACTTTATTATTGATCAGAAAGGACTCGATTTTCTTTACGATACTTTTGGCCAGAGGATAAAGGTTTACCCTCTGGGTGGGCATATGGGCAATCTTCAGTATCATGAAAATGTACGGGATATGCTCAGTTTCATCAAAGGTAAGGGGTTCCCTGATGCATAGGGCTGGGCTGATAGTAGTAATGATGCTGGTTATGCTTTCGCAAGAAGTCTATGCCGATCAACGACTTCCCTACACTGACCCTATGCAAACCCTCAAGTTTAATGACAGTGACGATGACCTGTTGGAGGATTGGCATAACCGGATAGATCGTCTGCAATTCATGGATGTGTACGATCCCTTTGAGTCATTGAATCGCCAGGTCTTTGCTTTTAATCGCCAGCTGGATCGTTATTTTCTTGAGCCCGTCATTCAGCTCTATGAAACAGTTACACCGTCTTTTGTTCGCAAGGGTGTAGCCAACTTTTTTCAGAACCTCAAAGAAGTACCCACCATTTTGAACAGTCTTCTTCAGTTTGAGGGAGAGCGGGCAGTCAAGTCTGCCGGTCGATTAGTGATCAACTCAACATTGGGAATGCTGGGCTTTTTTGATCCTGCTGAGAGTATGGGATTGCCTCATAAACGCAACGAATTTGGTACGACACTGGCCAAATATGGTGTAGGAGCAGGCCCTTATCTGGTGGTGCCTGTTATTGGCCCCTACAGTCTCAGAGATGTCAGTGGCCTGGTAGTGGATTTAACGGCTGAAGACTCCATTGATTTCACCGGAGTGCCATCTCAGGTTTTCTCTGAACCAGAAGTATTTGCTATCTATGGCATCAACTATCGGTACACAATACCCATGAGTTACGACGATTTCAGTTCTCCGTTCAGCTATGACCTGATCCGCTTTCTGTATACCAGAAAGCGGGAGTTGGAGATTAAGGTGGATCAGTGATCAGGCTTCCTTACGGATGAAAACCCATTCCTTCTCATTGGACATGGCTTCGTTGTAGCTGTAGCCCTCGTAATCAAAGCCTTTCAAGTCATCAACCTTTTTCAGGTTGTTATCGATGGCATAGCGGCACATCAGGCCTCTGGCCTTTTTGGCGTAGAAACTGATGATTTTGTACTTGTCGCCTTTCCAGTCTTTGAAGACGGGAGTAATAATCTCACCGTTCAGTAATTTCGGCTTAACGGCTTTGAAGTATTCATTGGAAGCCAGATTAACCAGTACATTATCTTTCTGGGCTGCAATCTCATCGTTTAACTTGTCAGTGATCTGTTCGCCCCAGAATGCATAAAGATCCTTCCCGCCATTGTTTGCAAACTTGGTACCCATTTCCAGACGATAGGCTTGCATCAGGTCCAGAGGCTTCAGCAGTCCATAAAGCCCGGACAGAATTCGCAGGTGCTTCTGTGCGTAGTCAAACTGCTTGGCATTCATTGTTTCAGCATCAAGGCCCGTGTAAACATCACCCTTAAAAGCCAGAACTGCCTGCTTGGCATTTTCCTGGGTAAAAGGCTGCTGCCATGCTTCGTAACGGGCGGCATTCAGCTGGGACAACTTGTCGCTGATGCTCATCAGGCTGCCAATGTCAGCCGGGCTCAATTCGCGAAGCTGCTCGATAAGCTCTTGTGACTGGTCCAGGAACTCTGGCTGGCTGAATTTCTTTGTCACCGGTGCGGTGTCGTAATCCAGCGTTTTGGCAGGTGATACGACAAAAAGCATATGAGTTTCCTTCCTTTCGAATTCCGGTTGGTAAGCAGCGTGACCTGCTTTAGCACTATGGAACACATAGTAGTAGAGGGGGCAGGGCTTTGGTAGTGAATTATCTCTATTAGCTTGATAGGCAAGGCTTCCATGCCCAGTAGATACTTACTTGGCAGGGGCTATCTTGGCGTCTTTCTCATCCACCCGGCTGTAGTAGTCGGTGACCAGAATCTGGGAGTTCCAGCTTTCCTGCCCTTTGTATTGAACCAATGACTGGGTTTTGATCTGGTCTTTGCCATCCTTGTCTTTCATCAGAATGCCGGACATTGAGATCACAACCGGGGAGTTACAACCTTCCATACTGATGCTCACTGAAATGGCATTTCCATTGGCAAAGCCCAGAAAGGGGGCTTTGTAACCTATACAGGTCTTAGTTTTGGCAACGGCTGTTGTGAAGTTGCCTGACAATTCATTTTTTTCCTGCTTGAGTTCAAGGATTGAGCCTCGACTGTTCTTCCAAAAGCCTGAAACTTTTTCTGGCTCAGTGGGAGAGGCTGCAAGTACAGAAAGGGAAGTGGCCATGCAGAATAAGGCCACACAGCCATTGAGAAATTTCATCAGCTTGACTCCAGAAATCTTGATGCTTCAAGGAATGTAGCCAAGCTGTCAGATTTTGCCATTATCTATGAGGTTACTGATCTCTTATCAGTTTCAACAACTCTTCTGTTTTTTCTTTCATCAAGGCTTGATCACCTCTACTTTCTACATTCAAGCGGATAACCGGCTCGGTGTTGGACATTCTCAGGTTGAAGCGCCACTGCCCCATATCAACAGAAATACCATCGGTACGATCGATATCGACAGAGTCTTTTTCGTAGAGGGAAAGAATGTGTTCAATGGTCCGCGCCGGATTGTCCAGCTTACTGTTGATTTCCCCTGAGGAGGGGAATTTGGCAATCCGTTCGGCCACCATAGAAGAGAGCGACTGTCCTTTTTGGGATAATAGTTCTGCAACCAGCAGCCAGGGAATCATTCCAGAGTCGCAATAGGCAAAGTCACGGAAGTAATGGTGGGCACTCATTTCACCTCCGTAAACAGCGTCTTCAGCTCTCATTCTTTCTTTTATAAAAGCGTGACCGGTCTTACACAAAACAGGCTCACCCCCAGAGCTTTGCACCTGATCAATAGTGTTCCAGGTGAGACGAGGGTCATGAATAATTTTGGCTCCCGGTGAATGGCTCAGAAAGGCTTCACCCAGAAGGCCGACGATATAGTAGCCTTCTATGAACTGCCCTTTTTCATCAAAGAGGAAGCAGCGATCAAAATCCCCGTCCCAGGCAATCCCCATATCCGCTTTATGTTCCAGAACGGCATTACTGGTAGCCTGTCGGCACTCGGGCAAGAGAGGGTTAGGGATACCATGGGGAAAATGACCATCAGGTTCGTGATGGACTTTAATAAACTCAACCGGGATGGAATCTGACTTGAATCGATCTTCAATTGCGTCAATAACATGGCCAGCAGCACCGTTACCAGCATTTACTACCAGCTTCATAGGCTTTAGTTGAGCCGGTTTGATGTAACCCAGAACGTGATCAATGTAAGCATCAAGAACAGTGATCTCTTCATAATGGCCTATTAATGAAGAGCTGTCGTTCAATTTTGCGGATACAAAAGTTTCTTCAGCCAGTTTCTGAATTTCACGTAAGCCGGTGTCGCCAGAGATAGGTTTGCTTTCTTCCCTGACCAGTTTCAGGCCATTGTAGTCTTTTGGGTTATGACTGGCGGTCACCATAATACCACCACCTGCTTTCAGATAAGAGGTAGCGAAATAGATTTCTTCTGTTCCACACAGGCCAATATCAAGAACATTCACACCGCCAGAGCGAAGCCCATCACTGAGGGCTGCTTTCAGTGAGGGTGAGGAAAGGCGAATGTCTCCTCCAATAACGATGGTGTCAGTTTTCAAGTATTCGGCTGTTGCACGACCTATTCGCCAGGCAATGTCTTCATTTAATTCATCCGGCATGCGACCCCGAACATCATATGATTTGAAACAGTTCAAAGATTTCATTAAAAACAACCTTTTCGTTTGATGTGTTAATAATACCGTTTTATCGTCTTGTTCGCTAATTAAATATTAATGATGATTATTAGAAAAGAGCTGTCTTATTAATTTTTAATTACATCATAATATTGACACATTTGAATCTTAATAATAGATTTGCGTTGTCGTAGCTAGTCTGTCGCGCAGAAGTATTCTCGGTTTTTCTTGGATGTTTTATTAAATTTAAGCGACCTTTGTCTTTAAATTTGATTTCAGGGTTCTGATTGAATTGTTGCGATAATATTTCATGCTTAATTATGGTGCTCGTTATTAAGAGTAGGTGCATCTTATTATCTAAAGAAAATAAAATGTATTAAATTGGTGCGTACCTTAATTAAGAAAGTTCCAAAAAAATGCATTGATTATTAATAATCTTGAAATAGAAAGGGAATTTAACAATGTTAAATATAAGTGTTTTTGGAATGGGCTATGTGGGGGTCGTTTGTTCTGCCTGCCTTGCCAAGAAAGGTCATCAGATGATTGGTGTAGACCTGAATCACACCAAGATATCAATGATCAACGACGGGATGTCGCCTATTGTTGAGCCTGAACTGGAAGAGTATCTCTCCTCCGCTGTGAAAAGCGGTCGACTCTATGCTACCGATAATACTCGCCATGCCATTATGAACAGTGACGCAAGTCTCATCTGTGTTGGCACACCCAGTATGAAGAACGGTGACCTTGATCTGTCCTATATCCGCCAGGTCAGTGAAAACATCGGGCAGGTGCTGGCAGAAAAAGAAGACAAGCACGTTGTTATTATTCGCAGTACCGTTCTACCAGGCACGACTCGTAATGTTGTTGTTCCTATTATTGAACATGCATCCGGTAAAAAAGCTGGCGTAGATTTCTATGTGGCCATGAATCCGGAGTTTTTGAGAGAAGGTACTGCAATCAAGGATTTCTTTGAACCTCCTATGACAGTTATTGGTCAAATGCATGCTGAGGCCGGAGACTTTCTGGCTAAAATGTATGATGGATTGCCGGGTGGTTTTTACCGAAATGACCTTGAAGTGGCTGAGATGGCAAAATACATTGCTAATACCTGGCATGCAGTAAAAGTGTGTTTTGGTAATGAAGTCGGTGTATTAGCTAAAAACCTGGGTGTTGATGGCCGAGATGTTATGGAGTTGGTATGTAATGATACCAAGTTGAATATCTCCAGTGCTTACTTAAGACCGGGTTTTGCTTTTGGTGGTTCTTGTCTTCCTAAAGATGTGAAAGCTTTAACCTATCGTGCTCGTTCAAAAGACGTCAGTCTTCCTTTATTAAGCTCCATCATGCCCAGTAATAATCGTCATGTTCAACATGGCATGGAATTAATTACCAAACAAAAGGCTAATCGAATCGGAATGTTGGGTTTGAGTTTCAAAGCCGATACCGATGATCTTAGAGAAAGTCCTTTATTGGAATTGGTTGAGCGTTTAATGGGTAAGGGGTATGAGCTCAAGATTTATGACGAAAATGTTTCTGTGGCCAAAGAAAAAGGTGCCAGCAAGGAATACTTCGAAAATGAAATCTCTCATATCAGTAACCTGCTGAATAATGATCTTAGGGAAGTGGTTGATCAATCCGATGTTCTGGTGGTGGGAAACAGTTCCAGTCATTTTAAAAACATGCTGAATGAATTGGCACCCAGCAAGAAAGTGATTGATTTTGCGGGTATTTCCAAGCAGCTGTCCAATGAGCAGTACGAAGGTGTTTGCTGGTAAGGAAGCCATGATGGAGATGCCTGATTCCAAACAGGGAGGAAGCCGCTGGCAGGGGTTTGCGCTTTTGGCGCTCCTGCTGGCTGCGCTGAGCTTTGCATTGCCCGACGCCATGTTGAATATAGAAAGCCGACACTTTCTGTTTCTCATCGGTGTCATTGGGCTGTGGCGATACAGCGTGGGCTTGCTGCACTTTATCCGGTCACAGATCTTCCAGCGCTGGTATTACCCGAAGCTAAGCAAACAGGTAAAACAGGGCGGGGCAGATTTGATGCCATCAAGTGTTTATTTGATGGTGACCAGCTTTCGTATCAGTGTTGAGACTTCTATCGAGGTTTACCACTCAATATTTCGCGAGGCGGTGCAGTGTCATTTAGAGCATGGAATAGAAATGACCGTGGTTGCTTCCATTGTTGAAGCTCAGGATGAAGTGCTAATCCGCACGATACATCAGACTTATTTATCCGAGGCGGAGATAGCTCTGTTGATTGTCCGGATTCCTGGTACAGGTAAGAGAGACGGTTTGGCTTCTGGCTTCAGGGCCATTTCAAGAACCAGCCCGGCATCCGACGCTGTAGTGGCAGTAATTGATGGTGATACGGTTCTTGAGGACGGTGTGACGCAGACGTGTATTCCTTACTTTAAGTTGTTGCCCTCAGTGGGTGCGCTGACGACCAATGAATACTGCCAGATGCCCGAAGAGTTTGAGGACAAATGGGGGATCATGGAAACCTGGCACTCCCTGCGGTTTGGGCAGCGTCATATGTACATGAATTCCATGGGACTCTCGAAAAGGGTTCTGACCCTGACGGGTCGAATGTCCGTTTTCAGAGCAGATATCGTCTGTAATCCGATGTTTATCAAGGATGTTGAGGAAGACTTTCTGGTGCATTGGCGCCTGGGTAAATTTCGGTTTTTGACCGGCGATGACAAGTCCAGCTGGTTCAGTGTGATGAGCCTGGGCTTTGAAACCTTTTACGTGCCGGATGCCATGGTAAAAACCATTGAACATCCGCCTGAGAAGAGTTTCATCAAGTCTACCTTGCGCTTGATGTATCGCTGGTACGGGAACTCATTGCGGCAGAATTCCAGGGCACTCAAGCTGGGTCCGAGTCGAATGGGTTGGTATGCCTGGTATGTTCTACTGGATCAAAGGGTTTCAATGTGGACCTGCCTGATTGGCCCAGCTTTCGCCATTCTGGCTTCCATTCAATACACGATTACCGCAGGCATTGCATACATCCTGTGGATTGGTATTACCCGGATTCTGATGATGCTTTCTATCAGCGCTTCCGGACATCCGATCAGTGCCATGTATCCATTCCTGATTTACTACAACCAGGTGGTGGGGTCTTTGGTGAAAACCTATGTGGTCTTCCGTCTGGACAAACAGTCATGGACCCGGCAGGACACCAGTCTGAGCCGAAACATGAGTCGCTGGCGTGCGCACTTTAATGACTGGAGCACACGGTTGACCTACACCTCGTCGGTCATGATGTTTCTGGCATTTACCTTCTGGCTGGTGTGAAACAGATCAATATTGAATAGCAGGATAGATGAACAAGGAGTTAGCACATGAATGATATGGCCACCCGAAGTCTGGTTCATGAGTCGGAAGTTCAAAGGCAGTATCCGAGAGTCAGATTGAATGGTTTTATCAGTATTCAGGCTGGAGATTCCCAGATAAGTTGTGAGCTTATTAACATCTCCAGTGGTGGTGTGGGTTTTAAAGTAACCGATTCAGAACTGGAGGCCGGTGCTACTTATACCGCTCGAATCATTACCGCATTTGCGGGTGTTGAATATCGAATCAATACATCCATCGTTATCGTTCATATTGATTCTGAAAGCCATTTAGCAGGTGCCATGTTTGATGATTTGGGTGTGCGTGAACGGTCCGCTATTCAGCTCATCATCAATAGCTATGTTTCGGGTGAGTTACTTGAACCGGAAGATATGATCAATGGTTCAAAAAGAGATAATTTTGTTACCCCCAGAAAGAAAAAGAAATCAGATGACCCTGGCAAACTGGGACCCAAGGCTTTCTTTGGGACAGCTATTTATTCGTTAGCCGGTATTCTTGCCTGCTATCTGGTGCTTTACCAGATATACGATCATTATCTTGTGGATCGTTCAACCACCGCCAACCTGAGCATCAACACAGTTGAAATGACCATGCCCAGGGATGCTGTATTCACCAGTCTGATTCCTGAGGGGGAGACTCGGGTCGCCAAAGGGCAGCCACTGGCCAGTTATACGGTCTCAGCAATGAGCCTGATTAATGACCGTGCAATCAATGATCCCGATGTGATTGAAAATCTGGATAAGCTGATCTCTCAGGATTTTACTACCACATTATTCAGTCCCTGTGATTGCCTGATCAAGGAAGTAGGTGCACTGGATGGCACTGTTGTGAATCGGGGTAAAACGATTTTTCAGCTGATTCCTGACCATCAGGAGGTCATGGTTATGGCGAAATTCCGGTTTCAGGATTCGGCACATCTTGAAAACAACAAAAATGTTGTACTGGAAGTGGTAGGGGAAAACACAACCATCAATGGCACGATTTCCGAATTCAAAATGGCTCAGGCTGCTCTGGATGCAGAAGGTACCCGGGGTGTGGACGTCTGGATCAAGCCAGAGGAAGCGCTGCCTATAGAGTGGGTGAATCGTCCGGTTCAGGTGAAAGTATCTCGTGTTGATGTGAGCTTTATGGGCTGGCTATGAACAGATTCGTGGTGTTTCCAGGCTTCTTTTCAGTCCTTCTGATGGCGGGTTGTAGCAGTTTGCCGGATTTAGACGCAGGCAAAAGAGCTTTAACTGAAAACAGCTCTGCTGAGGCCGAGCAACATTTCATGGCGCTGTCTCGAAGAGGCTTTCCTGAAGCTACTCTGCTGCTGGGTGATATACAACGAGATCAGGGGAATCGAGAGAAGGCTCTGGAGCTCTACAGGCAGTCTCTTGAGCTGGGGGTGGACAAGGCTTATTCCAGAATGGCCCGTTTACATTACCGTAAAAGTGCTGGTGGCCAGAGTCCTGAACAAGCCCTGTCCATCATCAAGGAGATGGAAGAGTTTGATGAGCTCCAGGCCAAACTGGAAAGGGCAAATCTCTATCATGAGTGGCCAGAACTGACTCCTTTTGATACCAGGCTGAAGCTCTTTGATGAACTGATTGCCTCTGGCATTGAAAAGGCCTGTTTGTATAAAGGGACAGCCTTGCTGAATAAAGTGCTGGATGAAGAGCGGCTTCAACCAGACAGAGAGAAGATGACTGAAGCCTGGAATTGTTTGCTGGGTGTTGTTGGCTCGGAACATCAGGCATTAAAACCGGCTATTCAATTGGTAATGGTGTTTCCTGAAATAGGCTCTATTGAAGCACTCAAAGATCAGTTAGAAGATTCAGATCTGGGAATAAGTCGTTTATATGCCCAACTTGGCAAGGCTTTTTACAGTGATGAAAATAAAACGACAGAGTCTTTGTTGGCTGCTAAAGAATACTTCCTGAAGGCTACGGAAACTGATCATGAAGCTTGGGCCGAACTGTTTAGAATGGCGCTCAAATACCCTCATGTAACGGATTCAGAAGAACTGAGTGAGTGGTTTGAAAAGGCAAAGGAGTCCGGTTTTAAAGAAGCCGATGTCTGGAAAGCCAAGCAATTCCTGGCTGGGGTCTATTCAATTACAGATCCCTTCTCAGCAGAAAAGCTGCTTTTACCGCATGTTGAGGAGAATGCTGAAGCCAGTTTTCTTCTAGGGCGACTTTATTTAACCGAAATGCTGGGACAAGCCCGTTTTTATGAAGGCTTTGAATTGCTGAGTCAGGCTGCAGAGATGGGTAAGCCTGAAGGGTATCTGGAAATTGCCAGAATCCTGCATGAAGGACTCGGTATTGCTGCTAATCCCATTCAAGCTCGTATCTACGCAGAAAAGGCCTGGCAAATGGGAGCCCGGAGAGCACCTGAGTTGCTTTATGAAATAGAGGCTTCACGGGTATCAGAATCGGGTCAGGATTCGAAACAAGACTCGGTTATTCAGAGCGAAGGTTGATGTAAGGGAGTAGGTACAGTGGAAGTTAGAAACAAGATCATCAAAACCCTGACTGTCACGACGGCTGTATTCACGATGGCGACAAGCATTAGCGCTAGTGCTGATTGGTCATCCTTTGTAAACGCCCGGGTGAGTCATGACAGGGCAACCGATTCTTATTTGGGGAGTCGTGATACCAAAACTGATTTTGGCATTACAGCTTTGGATGTTCGTTATGGTGGCGTCTGGCAGAACGATAATCTGGGTTCACTGGATTTGCTGACACGCTTCTATCTGGCAGGCAGTGATAAGGAGATCGGTAACACAGGCTTCGATGACAATAACTCCAGAACCTTTGCAGAACTGAAGCGCTTTAATTATCAGCTCACGAATCCGGTGCACAATGGTGAATGGCAATATGCCATTGGTCGGACCCGTTTCAGGGAAAGTTCAGGCATGATGTGGGATAAAGACATTGAAGGATTCTCTCTCGGTTTTCATTCAACTTTGCTCAATGCAGAAGTCAGAGTTTCTGAAAGGCTAATGGCCTGGCGAACCGATCAGACCGATTTCTTTAATGAAGATCAAAAGATCCGATATTACTCAGGCATTGTCGACTATCAATGGTTTTATCAAAGCCACATCAGCGCCTTTGTTTTGCATCAGGATGATTATTCAGGCTTGCAGCCGATTGGCAGCCTTCACAATTCAGAAGATATCGATCGTCATGATCGTAATGCTACCTGGTTGGGCCTTTCCATATCCAGTCAGTTTGAACAGGGTATAGCAGTCCATCTGGGCGTTCAGACTGTAAAAGGTGAAGGCGTTGATTCCAATAGCAGCTCGGTTGGAAGTAAACGGCAAATAACAGGGCAGCAAACCTATGATATCAGTGGCTGGCTGCTGGATGCCGGAGTCTGGTGGGAAATGCCACAACTGTCTTCCTGGTTTGGAGTCAATCTGACTCTGACCTCCAAAGGTGAAGATAAGGGTGACAGGGAAGGGTTCATCCAGTCTGACCTGGCCAGCAATCGTTATCGTGCAAGTGATCTTGGTCTCTCTTTTTACAAGACGGGTTACGCCTATCGCCAGACTTTGGAAAATCTTTCCATGGTTAGTCTGCTGTATGGGTTCCGCCAGGAGCAATGGCGAGCAGGCGTACAGTGGAATCTTATCCAGCGTCGAAACAGTAAGGCTGGTGTGGGTGACAGTCAGATCAGTACCGAAGAAGGGTTGATCGCTGGCAATCATTCTCTTGGTCAGACTCTGGATTTCGAAGTGAGCTGGTTACCGGAAAACCTGCAGTTTTTTGAGTCTGTGGACAGGGTGCAGCTGACCATGAGGGCGGGGTTGTTCAGGGCTGGTGATGCTTATGGCAATGCCAGCGGAAAGACACGTTCCAGAGTGCTGTTGGAGTTTAAGGTCAGACAGGATCTGGAGGATTTCTGATGATAAAAGGAATTTGGATGATCGGGTTTATGTTCATAGCCAGACCTTTGTTTGCTGTGGATGACCAACCCATTGATCAGACGCTATCAGAGGTAACAGCCAGAGCCGTTTCATCAGATGCATTAGCTTTGCCAGATCTGAGCCAATTCAGTACTGATGGCATCAGGGATATGGCTGCCAAAGAGAAAAACAGTCATCAATCTATTGATATAGAGATCTCGCGTTTCTGGGATCATGATGAGTTACTTCGTTTTACCCGTGATGGAAATCTACCGGTATACCTGCAAAAACAGGGAAAACTGCCAGAAGCCATAGTCATAAAGGAAGGTGTTGCCACACTGGCTGAACTTAACCGGATCATTAATGATGATCAGGTCATTAAACGACTAGAGGATAAAACCTATCTTTTAAGACGACCGATTCTGGTTAAACATGGCAGCTCTTTGCTGATAGAAGAGGGTGAAGAGCTTCGTCTGAGTGAAGAGCGTGGTGCTTTTCTGGTTAATAGTGGTCAGCTGTTTGTCTTGGACTCTATAGTTGCAGGGTGGCGAGAAGAAAAGCAACAGCCCGCACTTTACTCAGGTGATGAAAAAGCCTTTAGACCTTTTATCCTGGCCTGGAGTAACTCCCTGACCTACGCAGGCAATAGTACCTTTCAGTCACTGGGGTATCTGAAGGGAAAATCCTATGGCCTTTCACTGTCAATGGGACCTGCTCAGCTGGTGCAGAGTGGAGAAAAGCTGGATCACCCTACGGGCTGGCTGATTGGCAATTACTTCACTGATTTGTATTACGGCTTTTACAGTTACGAAGCCAACGATGTGGTGATCGCGAATAACCAGTATGAGAAGAATATAGTTTACGCTATTGACCCCCATGATCGTTCTGAGCGACTGATTATTTCCGGCAACAAAACCTTCGGAACAAAAAAGAAACACGGCATTATTGTCTCAAGGGAAGTGATCAACAGCTTTATTATCAATAACGTCAGTTTTAATAATAACGGCAGTGGGATCATGTTGGATCGCACTTCCACTAAAAACCTGATCTACAACAACAGCACCTTCAATAATAAAGGCGATGGTATAACGCTTTATGAATCATCGGATGCCCTGATCTACAAAAATAATGTTTTTGACAACAAGAGAGACGGCATTCGGATGAGAAACAGTCAGAACGTCATTGTCGTTAAAAACAAAATTATGGCGAATAAAGGTGTGGGTGTTTATGGCTACATAAAGGAAGAGATTGAAGGTCGAAACCTTGAGCTTGATCCCTTTGAACCAAAATCTTCCATAGATCTGCTTGTCAGTAATCAAATTGAAGCCAATACGACAGGTGCTTTTCAGTTTGATGGGCTCGATTTTTCAATCTTTGGAAAAAATCAGCTTGATCATAATGGTCGGGGTGTCTTCAAGGGAGACTATTCAAGGTATGAAAGTCAGCTGCTGAATTACATCTATAAAGAACAGAAAACGGTATTGATTGAAGCTGAAACGGAAACAGAAATAGAAAATATCTGAAAATTAAGGTCGGTCAGGGAGACAGGGTTATGGTGTTCTCATCAACGGTATTTATTTTTCTCTTTTTGCCACTCTTTTTAATGCTCTATTATCTGACGCCCGGGCGTTGGAAAAACCTTTTGTTATTGGTGGCGAGCTACTCCTTCTATGCCTGGTGGCGAGTGGACTTTCTGGCACTGTTTATTGGTGTCACATTATGGAACTGGGTATTTGGAAACCTGATTTATCAGCGTCAACAGGCCGGAGGCAGTGGTAAGAATTTACTGACAGTTGCCATTATTGGTGACCTGCTAACACTGGGTTATTTTAAATACGCAGATTTTGGTATCGACAGTCTCAATGGGTTGATGGCGACCATGGGTTATGAGCCTTTTGATCTGGCTCATGTACTGCTGCCTATAGGGATTTCATTCTATACCTTTCAGGCGATCAGTTATGTCATTGACGTTTATCGAAAAGATGTAAAACCTACCAAAAACCTGATCGATTTTGCCGCTTTTATTGCCCTGTTCCCACAGCTGATCGCGGGTCCTGTTCTTAGGTACAAAGACCTTGCCGATCAGTTTGAGTCCAGAAGCCATACACTGGAAAAGTTTAACGAAGGTGCCTGGCTGTTCATGATCGGCTTCTGCAAGAAAGTGCTGATAGCCGATACCATTGCGCCTATTGCCGATGCCAGCTTCGCCCTGGAATCTCCGACTTTCCTTGAAAGTTGGCTCGGGATTTTCGCCTACACCTCGCAATTGTATTTTGATTTCAGTGGTTACAGCGATATGGCCATTGGATTGGGTCTGATGCTGGGCTTCAGGTTTATCAACAATTTCAATCAGCCTTATATCAGCCAGAGCATTACCGAGTTCTGGCGTCGATGGCATATCAGTTTGTCCAGCTGGCTGAGAGATTATCTGTATATTCCCCTGGGAGGTAATCGGGGAGGTGCATTCCTGACTTATCGAAATCTGTTTCTGACCATGCTGCTTGGCGGCCTCTGGCATGGAGCCAACTGGACGTTTCTGGTCTGGGGTGCCTGGCATGGTTTGATTCTGGCTTTTGAGCGTTATTTCAAGCTGGGAACATCGGATACCGATCCTCTTAAAGCGGCAAGGATACTGACTACTCTTCTTCTAGTCATGATGGGGTGGGTATTCTTCAGAGCCGACAATGTCGGTACCGCTTTTGAATTCCTGTATAGCATGCTGGGTTTGAATGGACTCGAGTTTTCTGTAAAAGGCATCGCTGATGTCGCTTCCCTGTCCTTTCTTATGCTCTGTTTTTCCTGGTGGCTCATCTTCTACCGGGGTCTGAATCAAAGGTTAAAGAGTGAAAGTGTCCCGATTGGAATTAACTATTCCCAGTTGGCAATGTGCGGTCTGTTTGCGGTGGCGGTCAGCAAGCTGATGGCTGAATCCTATTCACCTTTTCTTTATTTCCAGTTTTAGAGGGACGAGCGATGAACATGGATTACAGAAACGGGTTGAGGCGTTTCAATACTGATAGGCGCTCAAGGTTGTTCCCATCATCTGCGTTTGGATTTCTGTTAGCTCTGATGCTTTTCTCGTTGGCTGGATTGTTGCCATGGAAGCAATGGTTTGTCCTGGAGGGGAATTGGAAAAATGGCGAAATCACTTCCGCTGTGGGCAAGCTTTATGACAAGGAGCATCCGGCTAGAAACTATGCCGTAGGGTTGTGGGCCCTGGTCAGTTATACGCTGTTTGGAGAAGGCCAGAAAGGCTTGTTTGTCGGTAAAGATGGTTGGCTTTTCATCAAAGAAGAGTTGGAGCCGTCAGCTCACGAGCATCAGGAAGTAGAGGCCGCGCGGGAACTCATTGAAATAGTTAAAAGTCATTTTGCAGAAAACGAAAGTCAGTTGTTGATTACAGTGATACCCGCCAAATGGCGTGTGGTTCCTGAAAATCTGGGCGAAAAAGAGATCGCTCCTGATATTGCTTTGAGAAGAAGTTATCTGCTGGATGCGTTTAGTAATAAACAAGCTGTTGGTCAGCAAGATATAGCCGTGTTTGATGCCTATGAGACCATGCGTGATTTAGGTGAAAAGGCTTTTCTTAGAACCGATACCCATTGGACTCCCCAGGCTACTGAGTCTGTGGCTGAGCGTTTGTCTCAGTCGATCAGGCAGCAATTTACAGATTTATCATACGATCAGACCTCATTTGAATGGCAGAGATCAGATCCGGAGATTTTTCGAGGAGATCTTTATAACTTTTTGCCCTTGGGTAGGGGACTGGAAATGTTTGGACCCAGCCCGGATCTGATTGAAACGAAGCAATTGGTTTTGACTCATGAAGCTATTAATGGAGCTATCAATAACACTGAAAACATCCTGTTTGATGGACTGTCTTTCCCGGTCAATCTGGTAGGTACCAGTTATTCAGCTAATGAGCGTTGGCACTTTGCTGATGCTTTGCAGAAGTCGTTGGGCATGGAAATTCCCAATCATGCTCAGGAAGGAAAAGGGCCCTTTCAACCGATGTTGGAGTATCTGGTCTCTGAAGAGTTCATTGAAAGTCCGCCTGAGCTGGTGATTTGGGAAATTCCCGAGAGGTATATGGGCGTGGAAGGTAATCAGAAGGTGTTGGAAGAGTACAGGAGCAAACAGTCATGAAGACCATTGAACGTCAATTCTTTAGCATTCTCCGGGCTTTTAGTGCTTTTCTGACAGCGATCTCTCTGTTCGCTTCAGGATCACTGTGGGCAGAAGTTTATGATCCGGTCGCTGCAGCAGATTCAGCTTTTGTCAGAGTGTATAGCGACCAGCCGGCCAGCATGAAAGATCTTTTGGTAGGAGGGAAAAAGCCGCCTTTCAACAAGGTGTCCGGGCTTACCCCCTACATTTTGTTAAAAGAAGGGACTCACAGTGTTCAGGGGTTACCAGGACTGGATGAAATAGAGCTGAAAGCCAAACGCTTTTATACCCTTTTAGAGCAGGGAGGAGGGTATATCGTCAAGGAAGATGAAGCATTCAATCGAAAATCGAAAGCGATGGTTCGTCTTTATAATGTCAGTGACATGGAGAATATTTCTCTCAAAACAGCTGATGGCAAAGTCGCTATTCTCGAAGAAATTGCTGCCGGTTTGGAAGGTAGCAGAACGATCAATGCGGTGAATGTTTCTTTAGCTATCTATGCAGGAGAACAACAAGTTGCCAAGGTGGGCAGCATTAAGTTCAAACGGGGAGAGGTTACCAATATTTTCTTTGGTGGTCAGAGTCAGCGTGTTTCAGTTGATAATAATAAGGTGTATACAAGGTTATGAAACAGATCATTCCAGGCTGGCTTTTATTCTGTCTGTACTGCTCTTTTTCCCAGGCTGATATCTGGAATGGTGTTGATCTGACGCCACTATCTGTCTGTAAGGAATCTCAGAATGAAAGCGCTTATGAATCAAAAAGGTCCAAAGGTGCTTTGTTCTTGTCGAATGGCAAAGAGCAGTGGGTTTTCAGGTCAAAAGTCGGCTATACGACTAATTATTCGATGGACAAGAAGATAGTTGATGATCTGAAAAGACTTCAGGATGCTTTTGAGAAAAATGGTATAAGGCTGATTTATTTAAACCCTCCGGCCAGGACGCTTGTGAGTTCAGAGATGCTTGACTGGAATGACCCTTTTACCCGTCAATTTGATATTGAGAAAGCAGAAGAAAGCTATAAGGAGCGAATAGAGCTTTTACAAGATAAGGGCGTGAATACCATTGATTTTTCTTCACTTCATCACTGGAAAAAAATCAATGAGCCTCTTTTTTTGAAGCGAGATATTCACTGGTCACCGGAAGGGGCGTTACAAACGGCCAACGTTGCCGCTGATGCCATTAAAATGCAGCCGGAATATGGTGATCTTGATGAGGTTATCTATAAAAGGGAACCTGCAGGGGTGAAAAGAATTAACAAAAGTATGCTAATGATGACGTTAGCTGAGGTTTGTGATCGAAACGTCCCCTGGGAGTATGCTCGAGTCTACAGCTTTACAAAGCAGCAGTCAGAAGCTGACGCATCAACTTTGTTTTCTAATGACCTTTTTTCTGATGAAAAGCAACCCCAGATCATTTTATTGGGAACCAGCTTTAGTGCTTTGGATTACTTAGGCTTTGCAGATAGCCTTCAAAGTGAGTTGAAGAGAGATGTACTGAACTTGTCTGTGATTGGAGGTAACTATTCAGGGGCTATAGATCAATATTTACATGGCGAATATTCTTCTGAGGCTAAGCCTAGCTTTGTGGTTTGGGAGTCACTCTTACATCATATACCCAAGTCAGAATCTTTTTTTAGAAGAATGATTCCTCCTGTTTATGGTGGGTGTGAAATTGATGAAGAGATTATTAATAATGAGAGTGAGCTTTCAATTGGAATTAACCCTGCTTTAGTCAATAAAAAGCCTCTTGATGAAATATTTAAAAGTGATGAACATTTTCTAAAGTTTGAATTCGATAACACTTTGATTAATAAATTCGAAGTTAAGGTCTGGTACGCTAACGGCAAGTCGGAAAAGATTAAAATAGAACGATCTAACCGAGTCGATAGTAATGGTCTTTTCTTTATTGAGCTGAATGCTGAGCCACCTCTTAAGGATCAGATGTTTGTTGCTGCAGACATCCTTTTAAAAGAAGATTTACCTCACTCAGGCACAGTGAAAACTTCCTTGTGTAAAAGAAAAGATTTGAATGAATCCAATTATATGGCAGGGATAAATAATGAATGAATTACAGTTTTCTAGAACTGTTTCAATAGTGTTGTTAAAGATTTCTTTATTGGCTTTGATACCTTTGAATGTGTCAGCTTCTAATTTGTTAGGCAGTGATCGATATGAATCTCTCTACAGTAGAAGTCTTAAAACGGATAAAAGCTATAAAGCAGTAAGTCAGGATTATTGCTCAGAAGTGGTAACCCCTTTTAGTGGACCTTTGAGTATGCCCAGTAAATATGAAGGCAGTGGCTCTGGAAGGGATCAGTTAAACGCAGAAGCTGAAGCGCGCTATAAAAAGCAGACTGAGGATATTAAGAAGTATGAGCAGTACATGGCCAAAATTACCGATAAGTATGTACTGTCAGCAAGAAGGGATTCTGTTCTTCAGCAATGTGCGCTCAGTTGGCTGAATAAATGGGCTGAGGCAAAGTCCATGACACAGGATGCGACAACCTCAACCGGCCGTGCTGTGCGTCAATGGTTCCTCAGTTCAATCGCAGCAAGTTATCTCAAGCTTAATCGACCGTTGTCAGAGGACGAAGCCATCAGGAATTGGCTGGCCGCCGTAGCCCTGAAAGTCATGGAAGATTACCAGGGCTACTTTGTCCGCCCTGAGAAAATTAACAACCATATGTATTGGGCAGGTGCAGGGATCATGTTGACCGGGATTGTTGCCAGCAGGAAAGACTTTTTCGATTGGGGTGTAAGGGCTTTCAATGCAGGTGCCGACCAGGTGGACGACAACGGGTTTCTTAAAAATGAAATGAAAAGAAAGACCAGAGCGCTGGTTTACCATAATTTTGCCTTGATACCTCTGGTCATTATGGCTGAGGAAGGAAAGTTGAATGGGATAGACCTTTATGGCCGAAATAATCAGGCAATCAAGCGTCTTGGTGCGGCGGTCATGACGGGAATAGAAAATGTTTCGGTGTTCGCTGAAGCCAGTGGTTCAGCCCAGGATACAACCGGCTTGGAAAAGTCCTACTCACTGGTCTGGATGGAGCTTTATCAGCAGCATTATCCACTCACTACAAGAGGTAAGCAGTTACTGACAGAACTACGCTCCATGCGACACACGTATATCGGAGGCAACCTGACCAATCTGATTTTATTAACGGAATAAACTGTAAAACAGCTGAACAATTGGAAATGCCGCTTTCCTGAATAATGACAATAACAGTACTCCAGTCGTGGCATTTCAACGGAAAAAGCATAAATCGTAAGTACCTGGCCAGTTGTTTCGCAATATTCTGGCGAGTGGATTTTTTCATCCTTCAAGGCGCAACGTCGGGCGCGTAGCCTTAGCTACGTAACCAGAGCTGGAACACAGAAGGATGGAAAAAGCCGCCGTCCAGATTATGCGAGCACAACTGGTTAGGTACTTATCAGCCGTTGAACAACAAAAGGAGAATCTTGATGTTCACACCGGTCATTCTGGCTGGCGGGTCTGGTACCCGTCTCTGGCCGTATTCCAGAAAACAGTATCCCAAACAGTTTTTACCTTGCCTTGGCAAGCGCTCAATGCTCCAGCAGACTCTGATGCGTCTTGAGGGGCTGGATGCACATCCCCCCGTGATTATCTGTAATGAAGAACACCGATTTATCGTAGAAGAGCAGTTAGAAGAACTCGGGATGACCAATGGCAGTATTTTGCTGGAACCGGAGGGCAGAAATACGGCTCCGGCTCTCGCGGTAGCCAGCCTTCTGCTTCGCGAAGAAAATGAAGTTATGGTGGTTTTATCTGCAGATCACTTTATCAAGGATGAAGCAGCATTTCGTGCAGCAGTGGTTGATGCCGTCAATGTCTCTTCGCAGGATTATCTGGTGACTTTTGGTATTGAGCCTTCAGCTCCGGAAACGGGCTATGGTTACATCAGCAAAGGTGATGTGTTGAGCAGTGTTTCTGAAGAAGCTTACCAAGTGTCGTCTTTTGTAGAGAAGCCGGACTCTGAAACTGCAAAAAGTTATCTGGAGTCCGGGCAGTATTACTGGAACAGCGGCATGTTTGTGTTCAAACCTTCGCTTTATCTCACTGAGCTGGAACAGTTCAGACCCGACATTCTTTCAGCTTGTCGAAATGCTGTGTCCTCTGCAGAGCACAAGTGGGATTTTATTCGGGTGGATCGAGAGGCTTTTCTCAGCTGCCCGTCGGACTCGATTGATTATGCGGTGATGGAGAAAACCCAAAAATCAGTTCTGGTACCTGTCAGCTGTGGCTGGAGTGATGTGGGGTCCTGGTCTTCAATCATGGAGCTGGAGTCAGGTGATCAGGAAGGCCTGACTTGTTATGGTGATGTTGAGTCGGTCAATTCCAAAGACTGTTATGTGCGTTCCGAAAACAGACTGGTCTCTCTGGTCGGGGTCAAGGATCTGGTGGTGATTGAGACCAGCGATGCGGTCATGATTGCGGATAAAAACGATGCCCAGTCCGTAAAAGATATTGTGACTGCCCTGAAAAAGAACGATCGTCAGGAGGCGCTGTATCATCGACATGTCTATCGACCCTGGGGTAAATACGATTCCATTGATCAGGGGCACAGGTATCAAGTGAAGCGAATCAGTGTGAAGCCGGGTGCCCGTCTCTCCCTTCAAAAGCACCATCACAGGGCTGAGCACTGGATTGTGGTGAAAGGAACTGCCTTGGTGACTCGTGGCAGTGAGCAGGTTCTACTGTCTGAAAATGAGTCCACCTATATCCCCCTGGGGTGCACTCACAGGCTGGAGAATCCCGGTAAAGTCATGCTTGAACTGATTGAGGTTCAGAGCGGTGCTTATCTGGGTGAAGATGATATTGTCCGGTTTGAAGACACCTATGGTAGAACAGATGTGTCAGTTGAACAGTAACCCTCTGAATGTCTGAAACACTTATCAGCTGTCAACTTTATATGGTCTATAAAGTTGACAGCTGGCATTCCCCAAATAGACTTTCTTCCAGAAATAACTCAAGTCATCTTCACTGGTAGTATTTGCGTATGTCCAAGGTTGTCAGGCAGGAAGAGCTTATTCGTACGGACTGGACGCTGGACGAAGTCAGGGAAATCTATCATCAACCCTTTAATGACCTGTTGTTTCAGGCGCATTCCATACATCGTCAGTTCTTTGATCCTAACCATGTTCAATTAAGTACGCTTCTTTCGATTAAGACGGGTGCTTGTCCTGAGGATTGTAAATACTGTCCTCAAAGTGGCCGTTTCAATACCGGGCTCCAGAAAGAAAAGCTGATGCGAATTGAGGCGGTTCTGGACAAAGCCAAGCAGGCCAAAGAGAGTGGTGCAACTCGCTTTTGTATGGGCGCCGCCTGGAGAAATCCTAATGACAGAGACCTCGGCGAAGTCATAGAAATGATCAAAGGGGTAAAAGCTCTAGGAATGGAGTCATGTGTGACTTTGGGCATGCTGACAGATGAACAGGCTAATGCTCTGGCTGAAGCTGGACTGGATTATTACAACCATAATATTGACACCTCTCCTGAGTTTTATGGGGACATCATTACGACCCGAACCTTTTCAGATCGTCTGGATACACTGGATTCAGTACAGAAGGCTGGTATTAATGTCTGCAGTGGCGGGATCGTCGGCATGGGTGAGACTTCTGTGGACAGAGCGTCATTCTTGCATCAGCTGGCAATACTGCCTGTTCATCCCGGTAGTGTGCCTATCAATCTGCTGGTCAAAGTGAAAGGGACGCCGCTGGACAGTGTCGAAGATCTTGATCCTCTGGAATACGTGCGGACAGTGGCTGCAGCCAGAATTCTGATGCCCAAAGCCCATGTCCGTATCTCTGCGGGCAGAATGCAGATGAGTGATGAACTTCATGCACTGGCCTATTTTGCGGGTGCCAACAGCATCTTTCTTGGAGAAACGTTATTAACAACCCCTTTACCGGAAGAAGAGGCGGACTATCAGCTCTTTAACCGTCTGGGGATACAACCTGAGCCGGTAGAGGTTCATCCGGAAGATTCCGGCGACACGGCTTTGTTCTATAACGCCGCAGGATAAGGGGAATGTCAGAAGACTATTTCCAGCAACTGCTGTCCGAGCGGCAGGAGCAGGGGCTGTATCGCAACAGAATGGTGTTGGGCTCCTCTCAGGATGCTTCTGTCATCGTTAATGGCAAACCCTGTCTGGCTTTTTGCAGCAATGACTACCTCGGTCTGGCAAATCATCCTGATGTGGTTCAGGCATTTCAAAAAGCGGCGGATGAATATGGTGTAGGCAGTGGTGCATCCAATCTGATACTGGGTCACAGTCGTCCACAGCATCAGCTGGAAGAAGAGCTGGCTGATTTTCTGGGTCGCCCTCGGGTTCTGCTTTTTTCTACAGGGTACATGGCGAATCTTGGTGTTATGAGTGCGTTGCTCCAGCAGGGGGATGCTATCTTTCAGGATCGTCTCAATCACGCCTCATTGCTAGACGCTGGACGACTATCTGGAGCGCGTTTTCAACGTTTCCGTCACCTTGAGTTGGATGATCTTGAGCAGAGGTTAATCTCCAGCAGTGCTTCCCGAAAGTTGATTGCCACTGATGGTGTTTTCAGTATGGACGGTGATCAGCAGAACTTACCCAGACTTGCTCAGATCGCCAGCAAGCATCAGGCAATGTTAATGCTGGATGATGCCCATGGCTTTGGGGTGTTGGGAAAGCAGGGAAAAGGCACTGCTAATGCTGATGACTTGGGGATGCGAGAGTTGCCCATACTGATGGCAACACTGGGTAAATCCCTTGGGACTTTCGGGGCTTTTGTCGCTGGCAGTGAAGCCTTGATTGAGGTGCTGATTCAGTTTTCCCGCAGTTATATCTACACAACAGCTATGCCTCCGGCTGTAGCGGAAGCGACACGGGTCAGTCTTGGGATTATGGCCAGGGAGCAGTGGCGCAGGGATCATTTATTCAAACTGGTGGAGCAGTTCAGAGCAGGGTGTATGGCCATGGGCATTCCTCTCATGGATTCTGGCACCCCCATTCAGCCAATCATGATCGGCAGTATTGAAAAAACCATGGAAGTCAGCCGCTATCTGGAAAGTCGAGGCATCATTGTTACGGCGATTCGCCCACCTACAGTTCCCAGAGACAGCTCAAGACTGCGAGTGACTTTTTCAGCCAGCCACAGCCATGAGCAGGTGAATCAATTGCTGGATGTTCTCTCTGAGGTTCCCTGGGATCAATTTGAGGATGCGGCATAGTAATAGTGAGAGTCTACAGACTAGAAGTCGCTTCAAGGTGTGAGATCGTTGATGTTTCTTCAGATCGGAAATGGAAAAATCAACTTTCACCTCTTAATCACTAGTTATCAACATTTCTTCGACTACCTGTTAGCATTGGATCAGAAGATTAAAACGTTGGCACCAGTAAAAGAATTACAATGAGTCGTTTCAGGGAGAAGAAGATGTCAGGAACCAAACGTATTGGTTTGATTGTAAGAGGTAAGCGTTCTCTTGATCATAATCCTGGTGTTATGGAACAGCATGCAGATTGTATTATATCAACAGGTGAGCCTTTTGGTTTCTTTGGTGATGAAGGTGCAGCATCTGGAGGTCGGTACTCTATTTCTTGGAACCGTTCCGGTATGAATATGAAGGGTATGGTTGCTAACTATGAAGGGATGAGGAAAATTCGTCCCTATTATGTGGATGCATCCATGGCTAAAAAATACAATGTGGTTTCTTGCCTGCTGTCTTTGAAAGTCACTCCACAAGAGAGTGATCTTTTTGATAAGTTCTGGAAGCAATTACAACTGAATCCAGGCTCTTTCAATTTGCTGGGCGGGAATTGTTCATCTCATGCATCCGAAGCCTTTGTAGAAGCTAATATTTTATCAAAAGGTATTCCTGGCTTAGATACTCCCAACAATTTATTCAAACAGCTTAGCCAAGAGAAAAGTAGAGATGTTCAGTTTGTTACTGGCCATATTGGTGTACGCCGAACTGCAGACTTGCGTTTTAAGTTGGAAGTGTTACCCGTGAGCGAGGTATAAGAGCATTATGCTATCCAGGTCTGCTAGTTTTTTTTTATTTATGCTGATGGTTTTAGGAGGATGTGCAATGGCAGGTGAAACAGAGCTGCGTTGGGAATGGCCAGCAGAAAGGAAGGTACAGCAAAAGATATTAGTTGAGATCACAGAGATTGATTCATCGAGTGGGTTGTTTGGATTGAAAAAATCCCCATCATTAGCGCAAGGGTTTCCTGATCCAACTACCTTGAAGGGAGTAATCAAAAGTGGTCAGCCGGGAACGATAAAGTTGGTCTTGCCGAGGCTTGAACTGTCAAATTTAAAGCCTGGTGATTTACTGGGTATTGGGTTGGTTGAAGATACTGTCTGCATATGTGTCAGCCCTGTACCAGTCAATAGTGATCCTGATCAATGGTTGCAAACGTGGAGTTGCAACAATGAGTAGCAGTCTGGGGCTGCTAATAGCTGCAATTACAGGTCTGTATCTATGTATTTGTATGTTTTTCGTGTTCCAGCAGAGTCGTCTAATCTTTCCTGGCGCAACGAACGATAGCCGAATGTTAAGCAGCGTCGAGCATACACCTTTGAGTCTCAACAGTAATGATGCTTTATTGAGCGGCTTTAGTCGTCATTTTGAAAATACCGACAACAAAACTGTTGTGCTGTATTTTGGTGGTAATGCAGAAGATATTTCTTTAATGCTTTATCTCTCGGATGAGTTGGGTGTATCGGAATTTTATTCCTTCAATTATAGAGGGTATGGCAGCAGTAACGGTTCTCCATCAGAAAAGAGCCTGATTGAAGATGCTTGGGCACAGTTTGAATTTCTGACTGTACAAAAAGAAATATCTCCAGAGAAGATTATAGTGGTGGGGCGAAGCCTCGGATCAGGAGTAGCAGTAAAGTTAGCTCAGCAGGTTCAATTCAATGGTCAATCTCTGGCGGGAGTGGTTCTTATTACACCCTATGACAGCCTCCTGGCCGTAGCTGGTCAACATTACCCGTGGTTACCGGTTCGTTGGTTGTTGAAGCATCCTTTTGATAGCTTGAGCGTAGCTCGTCAGCTCAATGTGCCTGCGTTATTCATGATCGCTGGAAAGGATAGAGTCATACCTCCCCATCATGGCCAAAACCTTGCTCAAGCCTGGTTTGGTCCATCTGATACTGAGGTTTTTGCGAATTACGATCATAATAATCTTGATGAATCTCCAACTTTCTATCCTTTACTACGGAAATTTATTCGTAAAGTCTCTTCTGAATATCAAGCTGATGACGGAGAGAATACCCCATAAAAGATGAGGTATTCAGAGGAGTTTTATTTTCTTTGACTAAACAACACCATAAGCCAGCATGGCATCAGCCACCTTTTTGAAACCGGCTATGTTGGCTCCTCGGACGTAATCAATGTTTTCACCTTCACTGCGTCCATACTTGATGCACTGATTGTGTATTTTCTGCATGATGGTTTTCAGGCGGTCTTCCAACTCTTCCAGAGACCATGACAGTCTCATGCTGTTCTGGGTCATTTCCAGACCTGAGACGGCAACACCACCGGCATTGGCGGCTTTAGCAGGAGCAAAGAGGACATTATTGTCTTTGAAGAGTTGAACCGCTTCCAGTGTAGAAGGCATGTTGGCTCCTTCAGCCACTGCTTTGCAGCCATTCTTGATCAGGGTTTCTGCATCTTTGCGTTCCAGTTCATTCTGGGTGGCACAGGCAAAAGCAATCTGGCAGGGAATGTCCCAGACTTTTGTGTCAGGCGAAAAGTCGCAGTGGAAGTGCTCTGCAAATTCCTGGATTCTTCCCCGACGATGTTCTTTCAGGTCAATCAGCCAGTCCAGCTGTTCCTGAGTGAGACCTTCAGGTACATGTATTGAGCCTGAAGAGTCTGACATGGCTAACACATGCCCACCCAGTTGCATGACTTTCTCTGCGGTATAGAGAGCTACGTTTCCTGAACCGGAAATTACACACTTTTTGCCTTCCAGTGAGTCTCCGTGTTCCTTCAGCATCTCTTCCATAAAGTAGGTTGTGCCAAAGCCGGTGGCTTCTTTTCTGATCAGGCTGCCACCGTATTCCAATCCTTTACCGGTCAAAACGCCCTGAAACTGATTTTCCAGACGTTTGTATTGACCAAACAGGTAGCTGATTTCTCTCCCGCCAACGCCAATGTCTCCAGCTGGAATATCCGTGTAGACACCAATGTGTTTGTGTAATTCAGACATGAAAGACTGACAGAAACGCATGACTTCCCGGTCACTTTTACCCTTGGGGTTAAAGTCAGAGCCACCTTTTGCAGCGCCCAGTGGCAGGGTGGTCAGGCTGTTTTTGAAAGTCTGCTCGAAGCCAAGGAATTTCAATGTATCCAGAGTCAGGTGGCTGGTAAAACGAAGTCCACCTTTATAAGGTCCGATAGCATTGTTGAATTGAACTCTGTACCCACGATTGACTCTGATGTGTCCTTCGTCGTCCTCCCAGCAAACCCTGAAGCTGATGATACGATCCGGTTCCGTCATTCTTTCCAGAATACGGGCGTCAATGTATTCCGGGTGATGATTGATATAGGGAATAACACTCTGGGCCACTTCATGAACGGCCTGATAAAACTCGGGTTCATTGGGGTTGCGCTTGGCCAGTCCTTGCATGAAGTCATCAAGGTCCAGTTTGTTGGAGAACATGGTGCCAGCTCCTTATCATCGAGTAACGCCGGGTAGCTGAAGTTACTCTACTGTAATCCAGTGGGTACCTGTACTGAAGACAGGTCGATAATGCATAGGATAGGGGGGATGGAGCAGGAAAGTTAATGATTAATTTCTATCGTTTGTATTCTATTTTGCTATGGCCCTTCGATAGCCAGACTAATAAGTCTGGCTATCCCTCAAAGGCAGGTAAAGGTTAAAGGTTTTCTTCCGCGTAAGCGGCCAGTGGCGAGCGTGGGACTCCCTGTAATTGTATTGCGCCACCGTGTGGGAAGTTTTTGAATCGTTCAGTCATGTAGGTCAGACCAGAACTGGTGGGTGCCAGATAAGGTGTATCGATCTGGGCAAGGTTGCCCAAACAGATGACCTTACTGCCGGAACCCGCACGGGTGATTATTGTTTTTATCTGGTGAGGAGTAAGGTTCTGACACTCATCAATGATGATCAGGCTCTGTTGAAAGCTGCGACCCCTGATATAGTTCAGGGATTTGAAGTGGAGTGGAACCTGCTTGAGAATGTAATCCACACTGCTGTTGGTGGACTCATCGTCACAATGCAGGGCTTCGAGGTTGTCGGTAATGGCACCGAGCCAGGGCTCCATTTTTTCCGCTTCTGTACCTGGCAGGTAGCCAATGTCTTCATCCAGCCCTCGGGTTGAGCGAGTGGCTATGATCCGACGGAACTGTTTGGTGGCTACTGTCATTTCAATAGCTGCAGCCAGGGCAAGAATGGTTTTACCTGAACCCGCTGCACCGGTCAGGTTGACCAGATGGATATCGGGATCGAGCAAAAGATTCAGCGCCATGGCCTGGTAGATATCCAGGGGCTGAAGTCCCCAGGCTTCCTGGCCCATTAATGTTTCACGACAGTAGTGTTGTAGCTGAACTTCATCTTGAGTGATGGCGTTCACTCTGGCTACAAAACCGGTGTCGTCCAGGAAAAACTGGTTCAGATATATGTCGTCGCCCAGTTCTTCTTTTAATAGCCGGTGATAGGTAACACCTTCCAGCTGCTCTGTCTGAACTTGTGAGACACGGTCCCAGAAGTTTCCTTCAAACAGGCGGTACCCTTTATTGAGCAATCCAATATCGGAAACCAGCTGGTCGCTATGGTAGTCCTCCGTTGGAATTCCACATCCGCGAGCTTTGAGTCGCATGTTGATATCTTTCGTCACCAGGATCACCGGAGCACCCGGATGAGTTTCCTGGAAATGGCAGATATCGTTGATGATACGGTTATCGTTATTGCTGGTCGGGAGTGTGGTGATATTTTCTACATGATGAGAACTCAGGATTGAGAGAGTACCCTGAGGCTCTGATTTATTACCACGTCGGATAGGAACACCTGCTTCGATCTCCGCGGGTGAGGCAGTACCCAGTATCTGGTCAATCAGTCTGATGGCCTGTCGGCAGTCTGCAGCAATGGTTTGCTTTCCGTTCTTAAGCTTATCCAGTTCCTCCAGAACGGTCATGGGGATGAGCACCTGATGCTCTTCAAAGTTGAGGATCGAGTTGGGGTCGTGTATCAGAACATTACTGTCGAGAATGTAGGTTGTAGTTTGGGTTGAGATGATCGGCCTGGCTTCCAAGGCGTTTCCCATAGGCGGCTTCCTCGTCCGTTTTTTGGATCTCTCATATTTGATTTTTATCGAAAAGAGGCCAGTCAGCAAGTTTAAATTTCTAACAGAAATAAAAAATTCAAAATACTGAGTTTGTTGTTTTAATAAGGACGAATTGATTCTAAACTTAGAGGATTACATTTCTATTTCTGATAAAAATACTCTTCAGAAAGTTCTGATTTTCTTCTTTGATATAACTATTTTTGATTTTGGTCAGAAAGCGACAGCGAACCTAAAGGTTTAAATCCGCTGTCGGATCGGCAGGTTGTAGATTACTTCAGTAGTTCTTCAGGTGGATATTCCAGGTTCAACTTGGCACCCAGCATTTCTTCCAGATCCGGGATCAGGAAAGAGTCTTCTTCACAGGCAAAACTGATACTGGTGCCACTGGCTCCGGCACGACCTGTCCGACCAATACGGTGAACGTAATCTTCGGGATCTTCGGGCAGGTTGTAGTTGATCACGTGGCTGATGCCATCAATGTGAATCCCGCGACCCGCTACATCCGTAGCCACCAGAACCGTCAGCCTGCCATTTTTGAAGTTGTCCAGAGTCTTGAGTCGCTTCTTCTGGGGGACTTCACCGGAAATCTGATCCGCTTTCAGACCTTTCTTTTGCAGCTTCTCTGTCAGCCTGCGAGTTTCATCCCTGCGGTTGGTGAATACAATCACCCGCTCCAGGTTGTTCTGATTGATCAGGTTAATCAGCAGAGGGACTTTCTGCTCATTAGTGACGATGAAGACTTTCTGGTCAACGGTCTCAGTGGCCACGCTTTCTGGCTCGATCTCTACCTTAACCGGCTTCCAGGTCCACTGCTCACCGAGTCTTAATACTTCATCGGTGAAGGTGGCTGAGAACAGTAAAGTCTGACGATCACCTGGACGAGGTGTCATACGAATGATGCGACGTACCTGTGGAATAAAGCCCATGTCCAGCATACGGTCGGCTTCGTCAATCACCAGTGTTTCTGCCAGATCCAGATGAAGGTCTTTACGTTCGCAATAATCCAGAAGCCTGCCCGGTGTAGCTACCAGAATGTCAATGAAACCACTGCTCATACGACTGCGCTGTTTTTCGTAATCCATGCCACCTACAACAGTGAGTACGTTAAGGGGCAGATACTTGGTTAGCGCTTCGGCATCCTGTCCTATTTGCAGAGCCAGTTCCCGAGTGGGTGCAATAATTACTGCACGGGGTTCACCCAGATAGCGCTGATCGGGAGGAGGGATATCGATGAGCTGCTTAATGGTACTGAGCAGAAATGCAGCTGTTTTACCGGTACCTGTTTGAGCTTTACCTATGGCATCACGACCGGCTATGGTGCTGCCTAATACTTCAGCCTGGATAGGTGTGCAGTATTTGAAGCCTTGCTCCTGGATAGCTCGCATCAGCTGATCAGGAAGTTCAAAATCATGGAAGCGGGTTTTCCCTTCTTCCGGCTCTACCTGAAACTGACTGATATCCCAGGAAGGTTCAGGCTTCTTATGGGGTGTACGATGAGAGCTACGGGGGTGGTTGCGACGGGCAGTGCTCTGGGAATTGTTGGGCTTTTTGGATTTGCTCTTGGGAGCGTTGGTGTTCTTCTTGCCACCCTGGGGTTTGGGGGGCTTGTTGTCAGAAGAGGGCGAAGATTTTTTTCCACCCGCTGAAGGTTCTTTCTTCTTTCTGAATAGACCTAGTAAACCACTCAATGCTTTAATCTCGTTCCATAACGGTATCGGTATCCCGGTCTGCAGCGAATGGCAGGTGAGTTCTGAGGCTGTCTCAGAGCCGGGGATGTAGTCTGCTGATGACCGGTATCTCCGCCCTGGCAGTAAAAATCGGGCAAGCAGAAAGAGAAAGTGGTCCGGGAGGCTGAGTATCTAGTCAGGCTCCTTACAGCAGCAATGCGCCGCAGATAAATGGATTCACGAGGCTGCGGCATATCAGGACGATTCTAAGGTATCTGGCGGTTGATTGCTAAATTGATTGATCATCCATCTCTTCATCAGGCTGGTTTTCCTGCTCTTCATTCCTTCTTTTACGCATATACAGGTTATCCAGCTTGTCTTTCTTGCTGACTTTGCGCTTCTTTCTTCTCAATTTGGACTTGTAGAGCATCAGCATCAAAGGCTGATCGGGCATGGGCCTTAAAGGACGGTTTTTGAAAAATGTGAAGAAAAAGCTGGCTTCTTCGGCGAACTTCTGGCTTCTGGCAGCCAGCGTATCGGGCTCGGGGGTCTTCTCCGATCCCTGAGTCATCAAACTCATAATGTTCTGAACTGGCGCTAACTCCATAATTCACCTCGCTTCTCAAGCGCTGTGGGCTGTTGTTCATGAAAGTCAGGAATGGCCTCTTTTTCATGAAAAACAGTTCTAAAAATACTAAAACCTGCACGATACGGCCATTAGACATAGGTATCAGGGGGATGGTTCCTTATGAGGCACTAAAGGCTGCCGAACACATGATAATCAGGCGTCCCAACGTTTATCAAAATAGGTAAGAACAGTGTTTCAAAGAGCATGGATGCTACTGCTGGTGGCTTTTTTCAGCGTGGGGGCCATGGCTGGTCGGTACTACCCTTCAGCCGGAATTGCCTGGATTCTCCCCGGAAATCATGAAGCTCCCACCCAGAGCGAATGGTTGAAACGGTTTCCAACCGCTGAATCCGTCAGGCTTTGGGAGCAGCAGAGAGCTGATCTGGTAGTGGGTGCATCAGAAGGGAGTAATAATGGACCCTATGCTCTTGGCTACATGTACAACCAGAAGCTGGAATTTTCTCCTACTGATCTGGAAATGTATCTGAGAGCTCGTACTGACAGTCGCAGGGAGTCCTATGAGTCACTGTTTTTGCACTTTGCAGAAGATACTGATCTGTTAATAGAAGACCCTGATGATGGCAGCAAAACGCCCTTTGGCCGGGCACCCAGTGTGGTTGGCTGGACCGTTCAGCCAGATCATGCGGGTTTTCTGATTTATCAAAAACCTCCTTACGACAAGCCTGTATGGCAACATCATGAAACGGGTGGTGGACTCTATGTTTACCTCTTCGAAAAGTTTGATCAGCTGGAGATTGATCTTTCGTCTGTCTCTGGATCAGGCGAACTGGTAGTGGAGTACCCTTCTTCCATTTCAGGTGGTCTGGTCAGTGGCTGGAGTCAGATGACCGTCAGTGATGGTACGGATAACCTTCGTCGAAGTGGAGTGATCAGTTGGACTCCACCTGCTGACTGGAAGCGTGCTGCTACCCATGATGGCTCTGGCAAGACCTATGGAGGAGGACCTTATTTCGGCAAGAGAATGCTGATCAATGAGGGGCGTTACTATCTGGTTCGCATACTCTGGAAGAATGGCTCTGGAACAGCTCCCAGACTGTCCAATGTTCGCGTGAAAGACTGGATGCCAGTAGTTTATAACGTACCAGTCAGCTCCATTAATCCCGAATACAAAAGATTCAATCCAAAAGGACAGCAGGTTTCTGTCAGACGAATTCCTGGCTGGGACCCGGCTAATGATCAGAATGGCGATGGCTACGTGGATGAGACGGAGTTTGGGCAGCGCACCAATGCTTTTGCCAGTGCTCGATTTGAATGGGAATCCAGAGTGGTACCTTTAGGGAAAATGTGGAGCTCACGCTCTTCATGGATTCGCCCAAACCTTCAAAATCCTCTTCTGGCAGACTTGTTGGGTGATTATTACAAGCGAACCTGGGGCAGCGAGCAGCTCAATGGAGCTTATAACGATGATCTCTTCCGGCTGCTGCAAAATGAGTTCTTCCCTCATACGGGTGGGCGTTTGCGAGAAATGCCCCACAAAGTAAGTTCAGTGCAGGCCCAGACACTGTATCAGCAGTCTTTCATCAATACACTGGAAACCATCAGGATTAATTCCGGCAGTTTTATTGGTGCCAATATTTCAATGGTTAATCTCTGGTCTGCTGAGGGGGCCAGTGCTTTTATACCTTCATTCAGTATCTTTTTAAGAGAAGGTCTGATCAGGCCCAGCCTGGGGTTCAGTGGCTGGTTTGGCTTGAGTAAGGCCTGGGATACATTTGCCCTTTCAAAGCAGGATCGCTGGTCAATCCTGGCAGCCATGATCAATGAAGGGGGCAGAGTTCATAGACTGGGAAATACTCAGGAGAACTGGGAGAAAGATATTGAATCGTCTCTGGCCCAGTTTTATCTGCTGAATGTGCCCGGTAAAACGTATCTGCACGTCTGGAACCGTATATTCAGCTATGGCAGCAAAAACACCACTGCCAGTAATTATTATCAAGCAGGTATCCCGAAAAATATGGCTTATTTGCCTGAAGCCATGCTGTCTGTGGATATCGGGGTTCCCGTCAGTTCATTACCTGCAAGTCGAGAGCCCGTGGCTTATATGGCAAAGAATGCAGTTACCGACTACGCCATTGTGGGTTACTCCAACCAGAGTCAGTTGGTGAGTAATATTTTCCCGGGAGGTCTGTTGGACATTGAACCCTCAAACCTTTTCTATTTGCAGAAGAGCAGTCGTGAAGTGGTTTCGGGTGGTCCGGCAGAGATGATCATAGCCAGAGAATATACCAGGGGACTGGTGCTCTACCGGACCGATTTCTTTGGGCATAATGCTGAATTCCAACAGGGTTATTCCTCTGTGGTGCAGCTACCGGGTCTTTATCGGAGAGTGTTCTTTGATGGCAGCCTGGGTGAGCCCATCAGTTCGATTTCAATGGCAGGTTATGAAGGGGCTGTGCTCTTAAAGGTTCAATAACATTTGTTGCTGGCCAGCATGGCTGGCCAGAAACGCTATCTCTCAGAGTTCAGAAACAATGTCCTTGCTGAATGACTTCTCACAGTAGTGACACTTCAGACGAATATCGTCTTCTTTTTCCTTCAGGTAAAAGTAACTGCTCACAGGTTCATTGTGTGAAATGCAGTTGGAGTTAGGGCAGGGGAAAGCCCCTCTGAGTATTTCAGGTACGGTCATGTTGAACTTGTCGACCACACTGTATTCGTCAATAACGTTGATCGTGGCACCCTGGGCAAATAAGGCCAGCTGGTTGGCTTCCTGCTCAGTAAACTTCAGGTCCGTAACCTTGATTATGTCTTTACGGCCTTGAGCCTTGCTGGGCAGGTTGAAGCCTACTGTGATACTGACGTCGGAATCCAGCAGGTGCAGTCGATCCAGAATCTTTACACCCTGGCCGGCCGGGATATGGTCAATGACAGTGCCTTTGCGGATGGCTTCGACCTGGAGTTTGTTCGTCATTGTCTTTTCTCCCTCAGATGCTTTCATTCAATACCAGTGCCAGAAGTGCCTGACGGGCATAGACGCCATTCTCAGCCTGTTGGAAATAGTAGGCATGAGGGGTGTGGTCAACGGCTACGTCAATTTCATCGACACGGGGCAGAGGGTGCAGAATTTTCAGGTTTTCCCTGGCTTCTTTCAGACTTTCAAGACCCAGAATGTATCTGGAAGCCATGTGCATGTACTCAGTTTCATCAAAGCGCTCTTTTTGCACCCGGGTCATATAGATGATGTCTGATTCTGGTACGACTTCTTCAATGGTTTCTGAATGTTGGTATTCAATACCTTTTTCATCCAGTTCTTCCAGAAGGTAGTCGGGCATTGAAAGGGCGTCTGGGGCGATAAAGTTAAACTTTGCTCCAAACAGGGACATAGCCTGTACCAGTGAGTGCACTGTTCTTCCGTATTTCAGATCACCCACAAATGTGATCGTCAGGTTCTCGAGAGTACCCTGACATTCCTTAATACTGAACAGGTCGAGCAAAGTTTGTGTGGGATGCTGATTGGCACCATCGCCACCATTGATGACCGGCACATCGGAGAATTCAGAGGCCAACCGGGCGGCACCTTCCTGAGGGTGACGCATGACAAAAGCGTCGGTGTAAGAACTGATGATTTTGACTGAGTCTGCCAGAGTCTCACCCTTTTTGGCCGATGTATTGCTGCTGTCTGAGAAGCCGATCAGTGTGCCTCCGAGCCTTTGTACGGCTGTTTCAAATGACAGGCGGGTTCGAGTAGAGGCTTCAAAGAAGCAGCTTGCAATCACTTTGCCTTTCAACAGATCAGGACGGGGCGTGGTTTTGAGCTGGGCGGCCGTCTCCAGAATCAGTTCAAGGTCTGAACGATTCAGGTCTGCTATGGAAATGATGTCCCTCAGATAGAGCTGGTTATCCATCAAGAGTTACCTGTTCCTGAGTAATGGTGGTGGAGTTTCAAAGACAAAAAAAAGCCCCTGATCAAGGGGCTTTTTTGAAAAAACGGATCACGGCTGGCGCCAGCAGGCACCCTGATCAGGCAGGTATCAATGTCAAAACAGCCAGTCTCAGATGTCATTCGCGTGTGTCCGGCATTTACAGCTGTTAAGAACTGCTCAAGTAAGCAGGTCAAAGCTGTAAGAGTAAATAGCTTATGCCTAAGTTAATGAAGCCTGTGCCCAGAGGCAAGTCTCCGTAGGCAAATTGCCGGGTATTCTACCGATGCCAAATCCCAAATCAAGGGCTTCTTGGTACTGCATTACGGATTGATCAGGGCTTGTTCATTTGCTGTTGCTGGTTTCTGCTTTTTTAAGCATTGATTTATTGTCAAAGTTCAACTCTTGATTGGCAAAGGCCTCGTCATCGGGCAGTAGCATTTTAAACTGGGGCAGGTTATCAATCTCTATTTTGCCTTTGCTGGTTTGAAGAGAGAGAAGGTGACCACCGAATTTACGGTTGGCGTCTATGAAGTGGAAGTGATAGCCCGGAATATTGAGATTACCCATGTAGTCAGGGAATCGGTAACCTATCAGAGTTCCCTGAAGATTTTTATAGTGGAAGTAGACTTGATCTGTAGCATTCACTTCAGCCAGCTTTCGGTAAGGCTTTTTCTGGGCTGGAATGCTTCTTACGGTTAGCTTTTTGAAGGTTCCGTCGATTCGTATGGCCTGTATGTGGTTCTTTCGAGTGATGAGACTGTCCAGGTATTGGCCAAGCCCTCCCAGATCCAGATTTTCTTTCATGGGTTGGCTTAGCTCAGAAGTGAACTGATTAACGACAGCAAAAGGGGTTTTCATATCAGGTGATGCCAAATGAGCCTTGCCGTCAGCATTGATCTGGTAGAACAGGCCATCCACAGCAATCAGTTCTCCATCCAGCTTGTCAAAGGTTCCCAGCCCAAAATTACCTTTCCGTGCCAGCTTCTGAAGAGGGAAGTGTCCGTCATAGTTGCCATCCAGCAGGCTGTTGATGGTGGAGTACTGAAACAGTTGTTGTCGCTCCTGGCCCATGGCTGCAAGAGGAAGTATGCAAAGGCTCAAAAGCCAGAAAGGTAGGTTTTTCATTGCGGCCCAACATCACTTTTTATTGTTACAACGCAGGAAATATAGCATCGGGTTCAGGTGTCTGTGGCCGCAATGGAAGCAATGTGTGAATTTAGGGGGGATTGGTTTTTTCCGGCTTGTACCACCAGTTATTCAGGTCCAGCCAGTAAAGGTTCTCTTGTGGCAGGTGTTCGAGGTGGTGCCAGTAAGCCAGATGAGTTTTTTGAGTGTGCCATTTGGGAATGACGTAGTGACCCCACATCAGAACCCTATCCAGAGCATTGATGACCGGTGTCAACTTCTCATAGTTATCTGCCTTGGCCGCCTCAGCCAATAAGTAGTCAACGACAGGACTGTTGACGCCGACAATATTGCCACTTTGCTTTTCCATCATGACCTTGCTGCTCCACATGTGGTAGAGCTCGGTTCCCGGGTAGGTGGACTGCCAGAAATACCAGTCCACAAGATCGAAGTCGTACTCCCTGACCTTTTTTCGGAACAGACTTTTATCCAGAGCTTGTATCTTCAAATCGATTCCAAGATCGGAGAGTGTTTTCTTATAAGACAGCAAGAGCCTTTCCTGCTTGGGGTCATCAGTGATCAGAGTCAGGGTGAGTGGCTTTCCTGACGCCATTTCAACCATTCGGCTATTTTCCAGTCGGTATCCAGCCTCCTTGAACAGGGCTAAAGCCTGGCGAATATTGATGCGGTTTTTTCCACTTCCGTCAGATATGGGCAGAGCAACAGGTTGTTGAAAGAGCTCATTGGGCAGCTGATCCCGAAAGGGGGTCAGTAATTCAAGCTCTTTACCTTCGGGTATGCCTTTGGCTGCGAGAGGCGTGTTCGAGAAAAAGCTTTTTGTGCGTTGAAAATCGGAGTTCAGTAGTTTTCTGTTTATCCATTCAAAATCGAAAGCCACGATCAGAGCCTGGCGAAGAGCCCGATTCTTGAGTTTGCCCCGGCGAAGGTTAAAGGCAATAGCACTCATGCCTGAGGGGTAGAGCAGTTCAATGTCTTCTTTTAAGACTTTGCCCTCTTTAACTGCGGGAAAGTTAAACGACTGATGCCATCGAGTAGTATCTCCCTCCTGATGGACATCGTAAAGACCTGCTCTGAAGCCCTCGATAACCGCCTGGCGGTCCCGATAATAATCGATCCGAATCTCATCGAAGTTATATCGGCCTTTTTGAGAAGGCAGGTCTATTGCCCAGTAATCTTTGACTCGCTCAAAAGTGATGCTTTGACCCACCTTAAGGCTTTTGACCTTGAGTGGGCCGCTGCTGATGGGGGGGCTCAGGTCTTTATCCTGAAAGTTTCTGTTCTGCCAATAGTGTTGAGGAATAATTCTCAGGTAACTGACCAGGGCCACCTGCTTTTTACTGGGTTTGTCGAGGTAAAAAACGACTCGGTAAGGCGATGTTTTTTCTACCCGGGTCACATCCTTGTAGAGGTTTTTCAGAAAGGGCGAGCCGGACTTTTTAAACAGCTCAAAGGTAAAAACAACATCATTTGAACGTACTGGCTTGCCGTCGCTGAAACGGGCCGCTGGATTGAGGTGGAAAGCCACCCAGCTGTAATCGTCGGGGTATTCTATGGCTTCTGCCAATAATGGATAAAGAGAATGAGGCTCATCGGCTGATCGAGTCATCAGCGAGGCGTATGAGTAATAGAGAAAGTCAGGGGCTGAGCCTTTGCTGTTGAAAGGGTTCAATGTATCGAATGAACCTGTCCTGGCCAGCTTAAGGAGACCACCTTTTGGGGCTTCAGGGTTAGCGTATGCAAAGTGAGTAAAGTTGTCAGGGTACTTATTTTCGCCAATGAGCGTAAAAGATTTTTCTATATGGACTTCAGCCCAGGCAAACAATGGGGTAACAAAACAGAACCAGATAGGAATACTTTTTATCATTCTGATCATTATATCCATTGCCACTTTCAGGCCACCCTGCCTGCAGGCTCTTTCAGGGTGAAGATGTATTGTTTATTCATGGTGTTCGAGGATGAGGGCTGCAGGGGGAAATATAGCTTACCCTTCCTGCTTCTTCGGCTTTAGTGGGGGGAGGTCCAGTTTCATATGCGCTTCGATAGCGTTGAGCAATCCCGTTGCTGCGTGTCTGGACCAGAACTGTCCTATCCCGTGCAATGATTTTTCAGAAGCCGGCGCAGGGATTTCAAGACCTTCAACAGGCATGCTGCCCTGTGCATAAAGGTAGTGGAAAGGACCTTGTATAAAGTACCCCTGAGTCGTGTCATTGAGAAGTTCACCTTCCAGGTAAGCATGGGTGATCAGTTCTTCCGGCTTCAGGTCCGGCTCTTCATTCTGGACTTGCCAGTAAATCGCGGAGTTCAATGCAAGGCTGTTGAATACCACTGCCTTGAGTCGGGTTTTGAAAGAGACATACTGCGCAATAGCGCCACCCAGTGAAGTACCGGTCAACTCAATATCGTACTGCCTGTCTTTGTACTCATCGTAGAGGTCAATGGTCAGCTCCAGAGCTTTGCGCAGCATGGGGACTTCATAAGGAGAGTAATCTCTGCCTGTAATGAATCCGGTCAGGTAAGAGGTCGCTTGAGCCAGATAGCCATAGCCATAGCCACCGTGTGTCCAGGCTGCATTCATCATTGAGTTAGCATTGTCAAACTCGGTGCCGGTAAAGGCTATTAGTATCTTTTTCTGAGAGGTGTGAATGAAGACCCTGGCTTTCAAACCAGAGTCTTTCTTGTCATAAACACGGTTAGCTTCATTTTTTGTTTCAAACAGCCCCTGTTGTAGCCATTTTTCAGGCACGTCTTCTTTTTCAGCATTGCGATAGTGAATTTGGGTAAGGCGATCTTCCAGAGCTTCTTTTACACCTGCAGAATCGCTGTGAGCTTTATAGCGATAGGATAGATAGCTGGCGAATGCATAGGGATAAAGTGTTTCCAGTTGATGCTTGAATTTGATCTGAGCAGCCATTCTGGCCACTTCTTCTTCCATAAATCGAACATTATCACGATACCATTGCTCAACTTTTGCTCTCTCTGTGGGAGAGTTGATGTATTGATGGATGGGATCGGAGGCCGGAATTTTATCGACATTCAGTTTCTCCGGATCAAAAGGACCCAGGTAAGGGATACTGTCAGCTGAGCGAGGCAGTTTGAGATTAAGTACAGACAGGGGATCGTTGGGCTTGAGAAGTCCGCGGGCCATTATGTCAGCCTGAAAGCCCTGAAGTATGTTACCCATAGGCAGACTTTCGCCCAGGGCAAAAGCTTGCTGGCTGATACCAGATACTGTCAGTGCGCCAACCATCAGGATGGTTCCTATAAGGCGCTTATATGATGGTACGGATTTTCCTCTCATGGTACGACTCCTCCCTGAGTACATGTCCATGAAACATTTTGCTTCAGCGTTTCTTATTTCTAAGAGCCGCGCAAGATGCCTTCTTCTCTATAGGCCTTTGCCATGTATAAATGTTGGACAGAGCTGGAAGGTCTTAGTTCATTGGGGGAGCAGTTTGATTGTTGATAAGGAAGGGATCTTTTATTGTTTTTATTTATATTAGACGAAAGTTTAAGCTGATTTAGGAATTAAAGACGGGAGGTGATCACCGCCTTACTGCTCTTTTTTGATATGGCAGCCACCGGGTATTTCAATGGTCAGATCACTCTTTGCATGGCAGCAGCAGGGCAGGATTTTTCCATCCGGAACAAAAGCGATGGGTTCAGCAAAATACTCTACTTCGCCAGCCACCAGTTGCACCTGACAGCTACCACAAAAGCCCTCACGGCATTGGTATTCAATATCGACATTCTGTGACTCAAGCGCTTCCAGAAGGTTGAGCTCGCTTCTGGGAATAAAGCTGAAGCCTTCCATAATCTTGACGATGTTGGCCATGAGGATCTCCTGATAAAGCGATGGTCAGCCAAAAGCTAACCATCACCCAAGCCTGTAACTACAGAAATACGATTACAGCGAGAAGTTACTGAAGTCGTCAGTTTGGACTTCGTTGTCAATTTGTCCTACCAGATAGGAACTGACTTCCACTTCCTGGGGGGCTACCTGAACATGATCGCTGTTTAACCAGCTGTTCATCCAGGGCAGAGGATTCTGTCGGGAAGGGAACGCAGGCTCAAAGTTCAGAGCGGTCATTCTCTGATTGGTAATGTACTCAACGTACTGGCTCAGAATATCTTTGTTGAGACCAATCATGGAGCCATCCTGGAACAGGTATTCAGCCCACTCTTTTTCCTGCTCTGCCGCTGCGATAAAGATTTCTCTGGCTTCTGCGTGGAGTTCGTTGGCAATCTCAGCCATTTCCGGATCATCTTTACCTTCGGCCATGATTTGCAGCATATGCTGGGTGCCGGTCAGGTGAAGAGCTTCGTCACGGGCAATCAGCTTGATGATCTTGGCATTGCCTTCCATGGTGGAGCGTTCGGCAAAGGCAAAGCTGCAGGCAAAGCTGACGTAGAAGCGGATGGCTTCCAACACGTTAACGGATACCAGGGTCAGGTACAGTTTGCGCTTGAGGTCCTTGATGGACACGTGCACGGTTTCGCCATTGATCTGATGTGCACCTTCACCCAGCAGATTGTACTGGTTAATGCCTTCAATCAAATCGTCGTAATAACGGGTAATGTCTGATGCACGGTTAACGATAGCTTCGTTGTTTACGATGTCATCAAATACCACAGAAGGCTCTGTGATGATATTGCGAATAATGTGCGTGTAAGAGCGGGAGTGAATGGTCTCACTGAAGGCCCAGGTTTCAATCCAGGTTTCCAGCTCGGGCAGGGAAACGATGGGCAGCAGGGCTACATTGGGAGAACGCCCCTGAACAGAGTCCAGCAGGGTCTGATATTTGAGGTTGCTCAGGAAAATGTGCTTTTCATGTTCTGGCAGGTGCGCGAAATCGCTGCGATCGGTGGATAAGTCCACCTCTTCAGGGCGCCAGAAGAATGAGAGCTGTTTTTCAATCAGCTTTTCAAAGATAGGATGTTTCTGGACGTCGTAACGGGAGACGTTAACACTGCGTCCGAAAAACATCGGTTCCTGAGTGGCATTGAACTGTTCTGGGTTGAAAGTCGAGTAGCTCATGTTTTCTCTGCTTCAGGGCCGGATAAGCCGGCCTCGCTCAGTTGCTGTTAACTCTGGTTTAAGTGGGACATCAATACGATGTCCCGGTTCCGACTTCCGTCAAATTTTGCAGGCGCCGCCTGCACATCCGTCATCAGCCTCTTCGTGGCTGTCTGACGCTCCATCACGGGTATTGTGATAGTAAAGGGTCTTAACGCCCAGCTTGTAGGCTGTCAGCAGATCCTTCAGGAGCAATTTCATCGGTACCTTGCCGCCTTCGAAGCGGGCTGGGTCGTAATTGGTGTTAGCCGAGATGGTCTGGTCCACAAACTTCTGCATGATGGCAACCAGTTGCAGGTAACCATCGTTACTGGTGATATCCCACAGCAGCTCATAGTTGTGACGGAGCTCTTCGAAGTCAGGGACAACCTGTTTCAGGATGCCGTCCTTACTGGCCTTGACGCTGACAAAGCCGCGTGGAGGCTCAATACCGTTGGTGGCGTTACTGATTTGTGATGATGTCTCGGAAGGCATCAGGGCAGTCAGGGTAGAGTTACGCAGACCGTGTTCCTTGATCTCACTGCGCAGGCCTTCCCAATCCAGGTGCAGTTCTTCAGAGCAAACTTCATCCAGATCCTTCTTGTAGGTGTCTACAGGGAGGATGCCTTGAGAATAAGTGGTCTCATGGAACTTGGTGCAGGTGCCTTTCTCTTTAGCCAGCTGGTTGGAAGCTTTCAGCAGGTTGTACTGAATGGCTTCAAAGGTTTTGTGAGTCAGGCCATTGGCAGAACCGTCGGAATAACGAACGCCGTGTTTGGCCAGGTAGTTGGCAAAGTTGATAACGCCGATACCCAGAGGACGGCGGGCCATGGTGGCATTGTAAGCGGCTGGCAGCGGGTAGTCCTGATAGTCCAGCAGGCTGTCCAGAGCGCGAACCAGAAGGTTACTCATCTCTTCCAGTTCGTCCAGGCTGTCCAGTTTGCCCAGGTTAAAGGCAGCCAGAGTACACAGTGCTATCTCACCTTCCTCATCCAGAACGTGCTGCAGAGGCTTGGTGGGCAGTGCGATTTCCAGGCAAAGGTTGCTCTGGCGCACTGGTGCTACAGTCGGGTCGAACGGGCTGTGAGTATTACAGTGGTCAACGTTCTGCAGATAGATACGACCAGTGCTGGCACGCTCGGAAGCAAACAGGGAGAACAGTTCTACCGCTTTCAGGGTCTTCTTGCGGATATTCGGATCCTGTTCGTACTTGGCGTACAGTTCTTCAAACTTTTCCTGATCTTCGAAGAAAGCGTCATACAGTCCCGGTACATCAATAGGTGAGAACAGGGAGATGTTGCCACCAGTAATCAGGCGCTGATACATCAGACGGTTGAACTGAACACCGTAGTCCAGGTGACGGACACGGTTTTCTTCTACACCCCGGTTGTTTTTCAACACCAGCAGGTTTTCAACTTCGTAATGCCAGATTGGGTAGAACAGTGTGGCGGCACCGCCACGAACACCACCCTGAGAGCAGGATTTAACCGCTGTCTGGAAGTGCTTGTAGAACGGGATACAACCAGTGTGGAAGGCTTCACCGTTACGGATTGGGCTGCCAATGGCACGAATGCGACCCGCGTTGATGCCAATGCCTGCACGTTGTGAAACATATTTCACAATGGCACTGGAGGTGGCGTTGATGGAATCCAGTGAGTCGCCGCACTCAATCAGTACGCAGGAGCTGAACTGACGGGTAGGTGTACGAACACCCGCCATAATCGGAGTTGGCAGAGACAGCTTGAAAGTAGAAACAGCATTATAGAAACGCTGGATATAATCCAGGCGGGTTTCTTTCGGGTAGCTGGCGAACAGGCAGGCACCGATCAGAATGTACAGCATCTGTGGGCTTTCGTAGTATTCACCGGTAACCCGGTTCTGTACCAGGTATTTGCCTTCCAGCTGTTTGACCGCAGCGTAACTGAAGTTCATGTCGCGCTGGTGGTCGATGAAGCCATTCATGGTGTCGAACTCAGCTTCTGTATAGTCGTGCAGAAGGTGAGCGTCATACTTCTTCATTTCAGCCAGTTTGACGACATGGTCGTGGAGTCTGGGTGGCTCAAACTGGCCATAAGCTTTTTTACGCAAATGGAAAATGGCCAGACGGGCTGCCAGATACTGGTAGTCCGGGGCTTGTTCAGAAATCAGGTCGGCCGCTGATTTGATCAGGGTCTCGTGAATATCCGTGGTCTGTATACCATCGTAGAACTGTATGTGTGATTTGAGTTCAACTTCGGAAACGGAAACGTTGTTCAGTCCTTCAGCAGCCCAGGTGATGACCTTATGGATCTTCTCCAGATCCAGCTGCTCCTTGTCTCCGTCGCGCTTGGTGACCAGGATGTCTTTGTTCATTAAAAGCCCTTACCAGTAAAAAAACTAAAACTCAAGATATTGTGTTTTTATGTTTCGGCCACTACTAAATGCCAGCCCCTGTCTTGGGTGCAGGAGATGTGCAGCAGAGGGTAAAGCCGAGAGAAATCCGCAGGTAACTGATCCCGCAGTAAAACTGTCTCGAAGAGGTGTGTTCAGGAATGTGATGCCTTCCTGAGTGACCTGTCAGCCTTTCTTCCCTGATACTGCATCGCTGATGCCACAAATCCCTTTCGTTAGCGACTTCTTGATACTACTTGTTGAGGTCGGCACAAGATGTTGTGTGATGACCTTATATATACACAAGATAATGCGCTATTGGCAGAAATTCAAGTTGGCAGTTCAGTGGAAAAATTGTGTATAACTTGTGAATTTTTCAAAGTGTTAGTACTTGCAAACGTCCTGACTGCTTTTACTGACACGGCTTTCAGTATTGAACAGTTCTGCCGATGCAGGCCAGACTCTCTATATAATAAAAAGTCATAAATAAGTATAAATCAATAAGAAAAAGTCAGTCTGCGGAAAGACGCACCGAAATGGTGTAAAACACAACATATAGTGTTTTACAAATGACTGGTTTTAGTGCAGGCAAAGAGCGTTTTGGGGAATTTCTGGGTCATATAGGGACTCTAACGCAATGCTGTAGTAGTATCCGTTACCGTGAGGCTGATAAACGCAGAGCGTTTACTAGGAGGCTGACCGAGAATAGACAGTTCGGCCTAAAGCCCAGAAAGAACGGCCATCTTTTCCACTTAATTTGTTTAAATAGGTCAACTATTCGCACAAATTAAGTGAAAAAGCTGGCTCGTCCTACTGAACTTTATGCTCGAACGCTATTCTCGGTCAGCCTCCAGGCCTCTCAAGTCTTCAATTTATATTCATTGGAAGTTTGGCTGTGGAGAATTCAGAAACAGGTCGAATCCTGATTGTTGAGGACGATGAACGGCTGGCCACACTCACCCGGGACTACCTCGAGAACAATGGACTCTCGGTCTCTATAGAAGGTGATGGTGGTAAAGCGGTTGATCGTATTCTTGAAGAGCGTCCCGATCTGGTAGTGCTGGATCTGATGCTGCCAGGAGAAGATGGAGTTTCCATTTGTCGTCGTGTTCGCGGGCAGTATGCCGGACAAATTCTGATGCTGACCGCCAGAGCAGATGACCTGGATGAAGTGTTGGGGCTGGAAATGGGGGCTGATGACTATGTCGCCAAACCTGTACGTCCACGGGTTTTGCTGGCAAGGATTCGTGCACTGTTACGCAGAAACCAGGGCCCGTTGGAAGAGCAGGAAGAAGAAAGCAGCAGCCGTCTGACCTTTGGTCCGCTGGTTGTGGATAACTCCATGCGTGAAGCCTGGTTGAACGAGGTCAGCGTTGAGCTGACCAGTGCCGAGTTTGATCTGTTATGGTTGCTTTGCTCCAATGCTGGTCGGGTCTTGAGTAGAGAAGAGATTTTCTCTCAGCTCCGTGGTATTGAGTACGATGGGCAGGATCGCTCCATCGATGTCCGGGTCTCCCGCATCCGACCCAAGATCGGTGATGATCCCATGCATCCTCGTCTGATCAAGACTGTTCGCAGTAAAGGTTACCTCTTTGTTAAAAGTGAATAACAGCCTTGAGCTAATAAACCGCTTTGAGCTTATTTAAGTAGGTATTCGTGAGTAGTATTTTCTTACGTATATACGGCGGGCTCCTGTTTACCCTGGTGCTCGTCGCTGTTCTCTCTGGCATCTCTGTTACGTTAATCAATGGGCTCAGGCAGGCTGACTATCGTGAGGATATGGTCAGGGGGACTTTTCGTCTTGTTGCTGAGACGGTTCAAGAACTTCCTGAAGCTGAGCGAACATCCTGGTTACAAAACTGGGGTGAACGTCTGGCCATTCCCTTTGAGTTGATCAGTCAGGAAGACTCAGGGCTGGACAAGGACCAGCTGAAATCGCTGGGTTCCAACGGTATCAAGGTCAGGATGCTGGATCAGAGTCGAGCTTTGGTGATGACTCCCGTTGAGAATGACCTGCTGCTTGAAGGAGTAGTGTCTTCTAGCTCGGAACAGACGGCCAGTGGCACTCTGAGTCTTCTGAAGTCAAAACTGATGCGTTTTCCCGAGGATCAGAGAGCACAAAAGCTGGAAGCTCTGTCGGTTAATACCTTCAGTTATCCTGTTCACCTGATCGAGCCTTCCCAGACACGACTGTTACCTGTTCAGCAGGAACAGCTTCGTAAAGGCAGCATGATGATGTTGCTGGATGATGAAGCGCAAACAGTTTCTATCTACACCAGTCTGCCTGATGATTCACGGCTGATCAGGATGGGCCCTCTGGGTCTGTTGAATCCATATCCTTTCAAGTTGATGCTGACCATAGGGTTGTTTGTACTCACTTCATTGAGTCTTGCAATTTATATCCTGGTCAGAGGTATGGAAAAGCGTCTTCGAAAACTGGAAAGGGCCGCGACTCGATTCAGTCGGGGTGACTTTGATGTTCGAGTCTCTTTGCATGGGGCGGATTCCATTGGTCGACTTGCCCAGGCCTTTAATGCCATGGCAGGGCATATCCAGAGGTTGCTAAGCCTGCAGAAGGAGATGATTCGTGGTGTTTCCCACGAGTTGAGAACACCTGTTGCAAGGCTAAGGTTTGGCCTGGACCTGGTGGCGGATGCGGAAACCCGTGAAGAGCGGGATCATCAGCTGGAAGGCATGGATACGGATATTCAGGAGCTGGACAATCTGGTGGATGAGATTCTGACCTATGCCAACCTGGAGCAGGGTGCTCCCGAGATTCGTTTCAAGCGACACGATGTGGATAAAGTAATTGGTCAGGTGGTCGGTGAGCACAAGCGATTGCAAGATCGTGTAGCCATTGAGCATGTTCCCTGCAATATTCTTGATCCTCGTCGTTTTGCCGATGTTGATCGTCGCTATATGCACAGGGCTATCCAGAATCTGGTGGGTAATGCCTGCCGTTATGCTGACAGCAAGCTGGAAGTCAGATTCTCTGCAACACAAGATACCTGTCGTGTGGATGTGGATGATGATGGCCCTGGTATTCCGGAAGATCAGTGGGACAGAGTTTTCTCGGCCTTCTCAAGGTTGGACGACAGCCGCACAAGAAAGTCTGGTGGCTATGGTCTTGGTCTCTCTATCGTCAGGCGCATTATGTACTGGCATAACGGTAGGGCAATGGTGAGTCACAGTCCTTTGGGTGGTGCTCGCTTTAGTCTTGTCTGGCCTCGCAAGCAAAGGCGTTAAAACAAAGGAAGGCTTCGGGTAAATACACCAGCCTTCCTTTTCCTCATTCCAATCTACTCCGATATCGCAGGAAGAATGCCGGTCAGTGTTTTAAAACAGGTCTCTCTGGCGGTTTCCAGAAACTCAGCAATATAGGGTTGTTCTTTTTGTTCAACCCTTATACCGGCATAAAGTGTTGACCATAGCCCTTCGCTGCCCAGTTTTCTGGCTGCAACGTGATCTTTTTCCAGGTATTCAGCCAGAGCCCAGTTGGGCAGAGCGCAAACCCCCCTCTGACTGGCAACCAGTTGCAGCATCATCAAAGTTAACTCAACGGTTCTGACCTGGGCCGGTTCAATACCTTCCGGATCAAGAAAGCGGTTAAAAATATCCAGACGATCATGGTCAATGGGATAAATGATCAGGGTTTCTTCATCAAGATCCGTGGGTTCAACAAACTCCTTGTCCAGCAATGGATGTCTTCTGGACAATGCCAGCAACATCTCATAACGAAACAGAGGGATATACGTCAGACCGGGAATATCCAGGGGGTCAGATGTGACGACCAGATCCAGTTCTCCTCTGGACAGGGCGGGCAGGGGAGCGAAGTTGAAGCCGGTAGCAAAATCCATTTCCACCTCTGGCCATTGTTGACGATAGGCGTCAATGGTAGGCATCAACCACTGATAGCAGCTGTGACATTCTATGGCGATATTCAGTCGTCCAGATTCGCCTCCTGCCAGTCTGAATAAGTCCTGTTCAGCATGTCTTATCTGAGGCAGTAACTCATCAGCTAACTGAAGCACCCGCAAGCCTGCGGAAGTGAAACGGGGCGGGCGGGTTTTACGAATAAAAAGCTCCATGCCAATCCGGGACTCAAGCTCCTTAATCTGGTGAGACAGGGCTGACTGGGTCAGATGCAAACTTCTTGCTGCTTCCACCAGGCTGCCTGTCTGCTTGAGGGCATGCAGGGTTTTCAGGTGTCTCAGCTCCAGTCCAATATTGATCGTCATGGTCTTAATAGTCATATAAGGGTTGTTTTTTCATTAAATTATCAATTTTATTCACTTTAATCATTATTAAAATGAGTTTGATTCAATGTGTTTCGTGAACCACACTGATAATCCATGAGCAGCCGGAGGTGAAGGCGTTTCTTTCGCAACGGCCATTATTTCACAGTCACTTCAGCAATGAGCGTCAGGAAGCAGTTCCAGCGCCATAGGTGACGCACTATTTTTCGCAAAATAAGTAAGAGTGGACGCTCTGGGGAATCAGGTTATGGCAATCTCGCACAGTGGTGGCTTTCCGCGTATCGGTGCCAATCGTGAGCTAAAAAAAGCACAGGAAGCCTACTGGAAAGGTGAGTTGGGTAAAGAAGCGCTTTTGGACGAAGGTAAACGACTGAGGCTTAAGCACTGGAATCTGCAAAAAGAGGCCGGTCTGGATTTGATTCCGGTGGGTGATTTTGCCTGGTACGACCAGATGTTGAATCACTCTCTCATGCTGGGAGCAGTACCTGCCCGTTTTGGTGCTGACTCAGATTGCGAAGATATAGATACCCTTTTTCGTATGGCCCGTGGCAGAGCTCCAAGCGGAAAGCCTGCTGCAGCCTGTGAAATGACCAAATGGTTCGACACCAACTACCACTATATCGTACCTGAATTCCACGAAGGGCAATCATTCAAGCTGTCCTCAAACGAGATTATTCGTGAAACCAAAGAGGCTCTGGACGCTGGATTCAAGGTAAAACCCACTCTGATTGGACCACTGACCTGGCTATGGCTGGGTAAAGTGAAAGGTGAGCACTTTGATCGGCTGGAACTGCTGGATGATGTAATAGAAGTCTATGGACAAGTGTTGAGTCAGCTGTCCAAACTCGGAGTGGAGTGGGTTCAGATTGATGAGCCGATTCTGGTGCTGGATCTGCCAACTGAATGGCATCAAGCCTTTGAGTCCACTTACAACAGGCTTCAGGGCAAGGATCTGAAAATTCTGTTAGCTACCTACTTTGGTGGTTTAAATGGCACAACCACGACAGTGGTCAATCTGCCTGTTGAAGGATTACATATTGATCTGGTGCGTGGTGCTGACCAGCTCACAGGTATTCTGGATCGGCTGCCGTCTTATAAAGTGCTTTCTGCAGGTGTAGTTAACGGAAGAAACATATGGCGAGCGGATATTTCTTCTATGGTGGGTCAGTTACAGGGAGCCAGTGAGCGTTTGGGTGATCGTCTCTGGGTAGCTCCCAGTTGCTCTTTGCTGCACTCTCCCGTTGATCTTGAGAGCGAGACAGAGCTGGACGATGAATTAAAGTCCTGGTTTGCCTTCGCTGTTCAGAAATGCCAGGAAGTATCAGTGATTGCTCATCTTCTCTCAGGAGATCAAAGCTCAGAGGTAAAAGCAGCTCTGGCGGCTTCTGACCTGGCTGTTCAGACACGCAGCCAGTCTTCAAGAATTCACAATAAGGCGGTTCAGGATCGAGTGGCGGGTATTTCAGAAGGCGATGACCAACGTAACCTGCCTTATGGTGAGAGAGCGACTGTCCAGGCTTCCAGACTGAAGCTGCCTTTATTTCCGACAACGACCATTGGTTCCTTCCCCCAAACGATGGATATCAGAAAGCAGCGTCGTTTATATAGGAAAGGTGAGCTGAGCGAAGTGGCTTATGTTGAAGCCATGCAGAAGGAAATTCGCGACACTGTTGCCAGGCAAGAGGCACTTGGACTCGACGTTCTGGTTCATGGTGAGGCGGAACGTAATGATATGGTTGAGTATTTTGGCGAACAGCTGGATGGTTTTGCCTTTACCAGCAATGGCTGGGTTCAGAGTTATGGCAGTCGCTGTGTAAAGCCTCCCATTATTATTGGTGATGTTTCCCGGCCGGAACCCATGACTGTTGACTGGAGTCGTTTTGCTCAGGATCAGACCCGTAAATGGATGAAGGGGATGCTGACCGGACCTGTGACCATTCTCTGCTGGTCTTTCCCCAGAGAAGATGTGGATCGAAGTGTTTCCTGCTTACAGCTTGCTCTGGCTCTGAGAGATGAGGTCGTGGATCTGGAAAAAGCCGGTATTGGTATTATCCAGATTGATGAACCTGCCATTCGTGAAGGTTTGCCTCTGCGAAAAGAGAACTGGCCTGCTTATCTTGGGTGGGCGGTGAAAAGTTTCAGAATTGCGGCCAGTGGTGTGAAGGATGATACCCAGATTCATACTCACATGTGCTACAGCGAGTTCAATGACATTATTGAGTACATTGCTGCTATGGATGCAGATGTCATTACCATTGAAACATCCAGGTCGGATATGGAGCTTCTGGATGCTTTTGAACAGTTTGAGTATCCCAATGAGATTGGCCCGGGAGTTTACGATATACACTCTCCCAATGTGCCGGAATCAGTCTGGATGAAGCAGCTGATGAAAAAAGCCGCTGAGAAAATTCCTGCTCAACGGTTGTGGGTGAACCCTGATTGCGGCCTTAAAACCCGAGACTGGCCAGAAGTTGAAGCCGCTTTGGGTAATATGGTTCAGGTAGCCACTGAACTCAGGGAAGAGTTGGCTTAACAGGTGTCGCTTTGACCTTGACCTCAATCATGGGCACCTTTGGGGGGAAGATGGCAGAAGCCTCTTCCCCTTCATAGGTTAAAAAGGAAGGGGCTGTCACTTCGGTGTTAACGCTGGTAAATATTTCAACTGTTCCTTCCTGCTCTCCTGCTTTAAGAAAATAGAACACCTTGTAAAGCTGGCTTTTTTCCGAATCTTCAAAGTAGAGAGTGGCTCTCTGACCTGCAGCAAGTTGAGCGGTTTGAGGTTCAAGAGGACGCTCGTCAATGATCAGGTTGGCATCGAGCTGGTATTGGGGTTGAAGCAATTCTTTCTTTTGGTTGAAGTGAGTACACCCTGATAGCAGCAGTATAAAGGATGTGATCAGGAAAGAAGCCTGCCATGATGAGGAGTGAGTGTTTTTATTCAACATCAATTTAAAGATCCTTCAGTTCTGGCTTTATCCCTGAGCCACTACTCGTGTTACATCTCCAAGACCTAAAGATAGATGCTTCAGAGAGCCTGAGCCAGGTGAGTTGAGTGGGATTTCGACCTTGGCCTTCATTGAAGTTTTGCAATGTATTTCAGCTCTGTCACTGGTTAAAACATCCATCAATTGGAACGAGTCAGCATGAACCAGGATATGGGCTTCGACATAATTATTTTTGCAAATAAAGGTGGTGGTGACCTTGGCACTCTTTGGAAATATCGGGATGACATCTTCGCCCAATAAGTCCTGGAGGTGGGCATGTAACAGGCTGTGGAGGGAGTTAGAGGCTGTCTGGGTGCAAAGTTCTGTCATCTGACATTTTACTAGTGGCAAATCTTTTGTCGGGTATTGTTCCAGGCAGCGATCCAGTATCTGGTTGACATCACCTGTATCAATGAATGACTGATCAGGCAGTACAGCGTTTAATGAAAAGTGTCTGTTGCGGTCTTTGTCTGTCAAATAGCCTTTTGACTCGTTTCGTGTTGATTTAGGGGAGAGTTCAGCGGGTCGGGTCAGTTTCCGGGCAATAAAATTCCACTCCTCAGACAGCTTGGGATCTCCCTCTGAGACCTCTCTTGACTGGCTCAGAGAGGGAAGCTTTTTGGCGAGGGCCTGCATACTGGTAGGTAACTGGCCGGAGAAGCAATCGGTAGTTGCTTGGGAAATTTGATAATCGGGCAGCTGTTTGCCGTTTTCCTGCTTGAGAGGAGGAGTCGAGTAGTCAACCCAGTCATAAATAGATTTGGAAATACTTTTGCCCCAGGACCAGATGCCTTTGCTCTGATTCTCTTTAGGCTCGGGTTTACTGTTATTGGGGGAGTTAGGTTTGGGGGTGTTTCCCGGTCCCTGGATGCTCATGACTCATTCCCTGATTTGGCTTTTATCTCAGTATAGAGGCCACTCTATACAGGGCACCTGAAGTAATGTCAGATTAACCATTTACCTTCCTGATCAGTCGGTCAATAATCAGAGAACATCAGCCAAGGAAAGCGGTGCCATCATGTTCGAATTAGACCAGTTGAGTCCTTCAGTTCGTTCTCTCAAACCCTCTGCAACACTTAAAATCAATGAGGAAAGTAACCAGCTGATTGCTCAGGGAAAGTCTGTTATCAAACTGGGTCTGGGGCAGTCACCTTTTCCTGTTCCGGAAGTCGTCGTGGAGTCTCTTCAGGCGGCGGCCCGAGAGAAAGATTACCTGCCCGTTAAAGGTTTACAGTCACTTCGAGCGACAGTTGCTGATTATTACAAAAGGCAAACCGGTCTGGGATATACATCCGACAGTGTTCTGATAGGTCCTGGTTCAAAAGAGTTACTGTTCAATCTGCAGATGGCCTGTCAGTCGGATCTTTTGATACCGACGCCTTCCTGGGTTTCTTATGCTCCTCAGGCCCACCTGCTTGGACGTAAGGTGTCTTATTTGCAGGTGTCTGCTGAAAACCGCTGGCAGGTTCAACCTGAACAGCTGGATCAATACTGTCAGGAAAATCCAGCCAGAACACGGTTACTGATTCTGAATTACCCCTCCAACCCCACCGGTTGCAGTTATGATGTTGGCAGCCTGAAGGCATTGGCTGAGGTGGCTCGTAGACACAAACTGATCATTGTTGCGGATGAAATTTATGCTGAAACTACTTTTTCCGGTGAGTTTCATTCTCTGGCAGAGTTCTACCCTGAAGGTACTGTCATCAGCAGTGGTTTGAGTAAGTGGTGCGGAGCGGGCGGCTGGCGGCTGGGGCTGATGGCTTTTCCCGAGGAATTAAGGCCTTTGCAGGATGCCATGGCAGTGATAGCCAGCGAAACATTCACGTCTATCAGTGCGCCTACACAATACGCGGCCATTACCGCTTTTACGCCTTCCTCTGCTATTGATGCTTATCTTGATGCGAGCAGGAAGGTGTTGAAAGAGATTGCCGGTTATATGGTGTCTCGTCTTCGCAATTGCCAGCTGGAAATGGAAGCGCCGGAAGGGGGGTTCTATCTTTTCGTGAACTTCCAGAAGTGGCGAGATGCTCTGGCTCACAAAGGAATAGAGAGTGATGAAGCATTGTGTCAGCGCATTCTGGATGAAGCCGGTGTGGCCATGTTGCCAGGCTCGGATTTTGGCATGAGGCCTGAGCAGTTATATACTCGCATAGCTTATGTGGACTTTGACGGTAGCCAGGCACTTTCTGCTGCAGGCACCGGAATAACAGAAAACTTTATGGAAGAGTATTGCCCCAGGTTGGTTAAGGCCTGTGATGCACTGAGCCAGTGGCTGGGGGATAGAGAAGAAGTATAAAAATGAAAAAATGGCTTAAATCTTTCTCAGGAATTGTTGTTTTATCCCTGTCGCTTACGGGTTGTCAGTCAGTGTCTACTACCTCTGGTGGTGCTCTGGGCGTTGATCGAGAACAGCGTATGTTCACCATGTTGTCAGAAGATCAGGTGAATACCATGGCGGCAGAGGCTTACCTGCAGGCCCTTAGTGAAGGGCGTAAAGCTGAGTTGCTGAATCAGGACCGTGCTGAAGTTCAAAGACTGCGGGAAATTGCTGACCGCTTGATAGGTCAGGTTGGGATCTATCGGCAGGATGCTGTGAGTTGGCAATGGGAAGTCAATTTGCTGAAAGACGAACAGTTAAATGCCTATTGTATGCCGGGCGGCAAGATCATGTTTTATTCGGGAATTCTGAATAAGCTCAAACTGACCGATGATGAAGTGGCCGCTATTATGGGTCATGAAATGGCTCACGCGTTGCGGGAGCATGGCCGTGAAGCTATGTCTCAAGCCTATGCGGTTCAGCTGGGGAAGGATGCTATTCAGGTCTTGTTGGGCGTTAATACGTATGGTCTGGCCGATACGGTAGCCAACTATGCCCTGACTCTCCCAAACAGTCGTACCAATGAAGCTGAAGCGGATCTGATTGGTCTGGAATTGATGGCCCGTGCTGGCTATAACCCTAAAGCAGCAGTGAGTCTCTGGGAGAAAATGTCTCAGGAAGGGGGGAATAATGTACCTGAGTTTATGAGTACACACCCTTCCCATGAAACCCGAATCTCAGGGCTGCAGGCCAATGTTGCTAAGGTAGACCCCTTATACCAGGCAGCGCTTAAACAGTAGTTGTCGGATTGGACTTCGGTATAACCAATGGTGTTAGTCAGGTATTTTCTTTAGAATGCGTTGCCAGTGCCAGCAGCTTACTTAAGTGACAGAGCGTTCTTAAGGTATTAAGGCTTGTTGATTCCATTACGGTGATGAGGTGACTTCATGGATATCATGGATCAAATTAAAGAGCAGATTGAAACGCATGACATCCTGCTCTATATGAAAGGCTCCCCTAAACTGCCTCAGTGTGGTTTTTCTTCCAAGGCTGTTCAGGTTCTGATGGCTTGTGGTGAACAGTTTGCCTACGTGGATATTCTGGCGAATCCGGAAATCCGTGCCAACCTGCCAAAATATGCGAACTGGCCAACCTTTCCACAGCTGTGGATCAAGGGTGAGCTGGTGGGTGGCAGTGATATCCTGATCGAAATGTACAACAGCGGCGACCTGCAGAAAATGATCAAGGTTGCAGCTGGTAAAGAGGAAGGTGCTGAGTAATCTCAGTCATCTTTCAGATGTGGAGGAAGCAATCCTCCACATCTAGTCTTCCTCGCTCTGAGAGAGCAGGTAATTCTCCATCCCCATGGTTTTGATCCGGTTTAAATGGATCTCCAGACTGTCCATGTGTTCTTCCTCTGCCGCCAGAATCTTCTCCAGTAACTGACGTGATCCATAATCCCCTGCCTTTTCACAGGCATCGATGGCTTCTTTCAAGGGGGGGATGGCTTTTAATTCCTGTTGCAGGTCAGCTTCCAGAATACCTTTTACATCGCCGGCAATAATAGGCTTTTGCATGTATTTGAAGTCAGGCATGCCTTCCAGAAAAAGAATACGTTCAATCAGCCAGTCGGCGTGCCACATTTCATCAATGGACTCCTTATAAATGTACTGGCCGAGTTTGTTGACTCCCCAGTTCTTCAGCATGCGTGCATGCAGAAAGTACTGATTTATGGCGGTCAACTCATTCATAAGTACTTTATTAAGGTGGTCCAGAACACCTTTGTCGCCTTGCATAGTATGGGCTCCATACAGTCATGAGCGAAAAAAACCATTTCATCCTGTGCGAATGAGGGCATGGTTTTCACGATAAAACCAAGGGTTATCAAAGTATGGAGTTATACTGGATTCTGTCAAAGGTAACTTATTGAAATACAATGAGAATATGTCTTATTTGTATTAGCGCCCGGCAGTCTCGGAAGATCCTCAGAATTAATGGTTTGGTAGTTGTTGATAGATTTTATCTATCAGTTGAGAGAGAAAAATTATAGATATTTGTGCCGGGGTTTGTAGGCTATGGCCGTTATCGGGTGTATCATGATGTCGCTTAAATGATTGCGATCAGTGCAATGACTGCATGATCGTAACGATACATACTAAACCTTGGAGATTAAATTCATGGGCGTACTGGTTGGCAAGAAAGCTCCTGACTTTACTGTTCCTGCCGTCCTGGGCAATGGCGAGATTGTTGAAGAGTTTACCCTGTCCGAGGCGATTCGTGGCAAGTACGGTATTCTGTTCTTCTACCCACTGGACTTCACATTCGTTTGTCCTTCCGAGCTGATCGCTCTGGATCACCGCATCGAAGCGTTCAAAGAGCGTAATACTGAAGTGATCGGTGTTTCCATCGACTCTCACTTCTCTCACAATGCATGGCGTAACACCCCTGTTAGCGAAGGTGGCATCGGTCCTGTTAAGTACACTCTGGCTGCTGACATGGCTCACGACATCTGCAAGTCTTACGACGTTGAGTCCGAAGGCGGTGTAGCTTTCCGTGGTGCTTTCCTGATCGATAAAGACGGTGTTGTTCGCTCCCAGATCGTTAATGACCTGCCTCTGGGTCGTAACATGGATGAGCTGGTTCGTCTGGTTGACGCGCTGCAGTTCCACGAAGAGCACGGCGAAGTTTGCCCGGCTGGCTGGAACAAAGGTGACAAAGGTATGGACGCATCACCTGCAGGTGTTGCCAAGTACCTGTCTGAGAGTGCTGAAGGCCTGTAATATCTGCCTTCATCATTTGATGATTGAAAAAGCTGCCTTATGGCAGCTTTTTCTGTTTCTGGGGTGTGTAATAACAAAAGTTTACGTCTATCAAACAAGGCTGTCTAAGCGGGCTCGGTATAGCTGTGACATAATATAGTTCCTGTCGATAATCGAAGAACAAAAAGAACAATACAGTCAGGTAATCCCATGCACAGAATCACGCATTTCCTGTTTTTTCTTTTGCTACCCACGGCAACCCTTGCCGTCCCCGTGGTTGAAACAAGTACCGAGTACTATGAGGTACAAGGCTCATCTCCCTATGAACTGAGGCAGCAACTGAATGAAAGAAGTCCGGTCATTGATGACGGTGAACGATTTGATGCTTCTACAAAATGGGATGTGCGTTGGCACTTCGAATGGGCAGAGGCAAACAATCAATGCCGGATTAAAGCAGTAACGAGTCGACTCGAAGTTAAATTTACTCTGCCTGAATGGATCAACCGGGATTCCGCCAGGAAACGACTCAGGGAAAAGTGGGACCGTTATTTCACTGCTCTTCAGGAGCATGAAAGTGGTCATAAGGCGTTTGGCTTTGAGGCCGCCACTGAGATTGAGCAGGCTATTGCCAGTATGAAGCCAGAAACTTCCTGTCAGAAACTGGAGAAGAAGGCTAATGAGTTGGGTGACAGCATTATTAATCAGTATGTCGAAAAAGAGATAAAGTACGATCGCATCACCCGCCACGGGCTGGATCAGGGGGCTTCTTTTCCATAGGGCTAGGAGCTTGTCGGACTTAAGCTTTCGAGCATGAATTTCAGTAGAGCGAGTCAGATTTTTCTATGGATTTATGCGAATAGTTGACCTATTTAAGTAAATGCATCGGAAAATCTGGCCGCTCTTTCTGGAATTCAGGCCGAAATTGTCTTGAGTCTGACAGGCTCCTACCTATGTCAGACTGCTATTTTGATGCTTTTTTTAGCAGCTTTTTTGAATAAAGCTCGGGAGAAGGACTTGACTCAGCCAGAAATCTCATTAATATTCGCTGCCGTCAGGTGATGACGCAAACGCATCGCCGACAACGATTCCCCGATAGCTCAGTTGGTAGAGCAAATGACTGTTAATCATTGGGTCGCTGGTTCGAGTCCAGCTCGGGGAGCCAACTCTTCTTAATCACTTCCGATTATAAAGAGTTGAAAGTTTGTTAAACTGCGTGTTTAATAAACGGCTTGGGTCGTTAGCTCAGTTGGTAGAGCAGTTGGCTTTTAACCAATTGGTCGTAGGTTCGAATCCTACACGACCCACCATTTTATTCCTCGATAGCTCAGTTGGTAGAGCAAATGACTGTTAATCATTGGGTCGCTGGTTCGAGTCCAGCTCGAGGAGCCATTTTAAAGCTCTTAAAAAAGAGTTTGCTTTCTGGATTGCGTATTCAGTAGGCATTGTGGGTCGTTAGCTCAGTTGGTAGAGCAGTTGGCTTTTAACCAATTGGTCGTAGGTTCGAATCCTACACGACCCACCATCATTATTCCCCGATAGCTCAGTTGGTAGAGCAAATGACTGTTAATCATTGGGTCGCTGGTTCGAGTCCAGCTCGGGGAGCCATCTTCTGACTCTTAAGCAAGAGTCTGTTTTTTGAACTGCGCGTTCATAAAGCATTGTGGGTCGTTAGCTCAGTTGGTAGAGCAGTTGGCTTTTAACCAATTGGTCGTAGGTTCGAATCCTACACGACCCACCATTACAATTCAGTGTCTTGAAAAGCACAGCTTGATAAGATTGCGTATCTTATTAAGTGTTGGGTCGTTAGCTCAGTTGGTAGAGCAGTTGGCTTTTAACCAATTGGTCGTAGGTTCGAATCCTACACGACCCACCATTTCATAAAAAAGCCGGTTCATTGAACCGGCTTTTTTATTGGTGTGGAAAAAAAATCCCGAAAACAACTGAAATCATTTCCGGGATCTTTGAATCCTGCTGTGTTCGTTAATGCAGTTTCAAATGAGGTCGGGTGGTTTTACCGATAAAGTCTTTCAGAATCAGAGTTCCTGTTCGGAATCGACCAAACAAGGCTACCTGGTGCATTCGATAAAGGCTGATGTAAAACATTTTGGCCATCATCCCCTCCACCATCATCTCTCCACCGGTAATAGCGCCCATCAGGTTGCCTACAGCGCTGAAACGGCTCAGGGAAATCAGAGAGCCATAGTCCTTGTAGGTAAAGGTCAAGGGCTGCTGGTTGTCCAGAACATGACCCATCAGGCTCTTAGCGAGCATTTCCGCTTGCTGGTGGGCTGCCTGAGCTCTGGGGGGGATAGTGATCGGTTCGCCATTATTATCCTTTAGAGTGCAGCTGGCGCAGTCTCCCAGTGCATAGATGTGATCGTCCAGTGTTGTTTGCAATGTAGGCCTGACCAATAACTGGTTAATCCTGTTGGTTTCCAGCCCGGCAATATCTTTTAAAAATGCCGGGGCTTTAATACCGGCAGCCCAGATACTCAGATCGGAATCAATAAAGTCACCGCTTTTGGTGTTCAGACCTTTTTTGGTGATCTCACTGACCAGCTGGTTGGTTTGTATAACCACGCCCAGTTTTTGCAGCTGTTTATGCACGCTGCTACTGATCCGTATGGGCAGGGCAGGAAGTATACGATCACTGCCTTCAATAATGGTGATCTTGACCTTATTCGGTTGTATGGCATCAAGGCCGTATCGAGCGAGCTCGATGGCGGCATGATGGAGTTCTGCCGCTAGTTCTACACCCGTTGCTCCGGCTCCAATAATGGCGATGTTCAGCTCTGGGGAAGCTTCGTGGGAAGCCTGGGCATGAAGGTAGTGGTTCAGCAGAGTAGTGTGGACCCTCTCTGCCTGTTCCCGGTTATCGAGAAACAGGCAGTGGTCCACGGCTCCGGGAGTATTGAAGTCATTAGCGGTACTGCCCACACAGATCACCAGATCATCGTATTCGAGATTACGCTCAGGTACGACTTCTTCACCGGCATCATCAGTGATAGGAGCCAGCGTGATGGTTTTGTTGTCTCTATCCAGATCTGACATGCGTCCGGGGAGAAACTGGAAATGATTCCATTTGGCTTGGGCTAAATAGCTGAGTTCGTCTTCAAAAGCATTCAGAGAGCCCGCAGCTACTTCATGCAACAGGGGTTTCCAGAAATGGGTTTTTCGTGCATCAACCAGAGTGATATGAGCTTTCTTTTTCTTTCCCAGTTTTTTGCCCAGTTTGGTGGCGAGTCCAAGTCCACCGGCACCACCTCCGACAATAACTATCTTATGCAGCTGATCAGTCACTTTATTCTCTCTATTTTTATAAAGGAGTGTTCTGAATCAGTCTGGTAATACAATCATGTATTAACTTTTATTTTTTGGAGAGGGAAACTGATTGAGAACACACCCTTGGCTGTCTGATCACAGCTTCACCCAAGAATAAAGGTGCCAATTACACGGCTGAGAACACCCAGAATAACAATAATCACGGCCAGCCAGAGCATCAGCTTGAGAGGTCTGAAACTATTGCGTTCAGTTGCATTGGTTCCGGAACTGATAAAACGATCAACCTTGGCTTGATCTTCAGGGTAGAGACGGGTTTGAGTTTTCTCCATGCTGCCACTCCGTATCACTGTATAGCCTTTGGAATTTCTAGAGTATGCTCTTTAAACAGTGGATCTGCCAATAGTTAACCTGAATTTGACTGAAAAATATCCATAATTGTCTGAACATAAGTGCTATTTGGCCATTCTGTCACAGTTGACCCGGCTCGCGCTGTCCATCAATCTAATAGGGGCAGAATGGAATCTGGACGCATCGGGTGAAACTGTTTCTATTAGGTTTAAAGGTTCAGTACTTTGATTGGCTTGAGCTTTTCAAGGTACTTCTCCGTTACTCCTCTCAACGTCTTTTCCTCAAGGCTTTTCTTGAACTGAAGCTCCGATATCTATTGGACAGCCCCTTTCAGGTCAGTAAACGTTTCCTTGTTAAAAGAAAGTCAAATGACGTGTATCTTTACGGGGAGACGCCATTAACCGTACTAGATGAGATCTGTAAAAAAGCAGAAATTGACTCTGGGGATCATGTTTTCGAGTTGGGGGCGGGCAGTGGATTTACATCTCTCTGGCTGGCAGCTTTTGCCGGTGTCAAAGTGACATCCATTGAGCAGGTCCCCATCTTCTGTCGAAGGCTCAAGCGTGTCAGTCAAAGAATGAATGCTGTTGAACTGAATGTTGTTGAAGGTGACTATCTGGAAGTGGATCTATCAGAAGCTTCTTTTGTTTATCTCTATGCATCCAATCTGGGTGACCTGACTATTCGTTGTCTGACTCTGAGAATGCTGGCATTAAGGCCGGGAAGCAGAGTTATTTCTGTCAGTTATCCTCTGCAGGAATACTGCCCTGTCCCCGGTATCTTTGATTTGAAACAGCAGTTTTCTGTGCGCTTCCCATGGGGGGAGGCCGAGGTGTTTCTACAGATCAGAACATCTGATGTGCAGAAGTCATGCGACTGACTATAGTGCTTCCATAACGGGCCACCAGTTCAGGGACTGGTTTTCCAGGAAACTGATCAATACCCACCTTAATGAAGTTCCATGCGGCCTGAGCCTGCTTTATCGGTTTGGCAGCATGGGCGTGATCGCCAAATTGTTTATCGAGCTTTGATAGTTTTTGTTCAAAGTGTCTGGCCAGAGTCTGTAACTGCAGTCTTCCCGAAGCGGTTTTGTCCTCTTTCAACTCAGACAGTGTCAGACTCAGGTATTCCCGTGATAAACGTTGCATCAGCAAAGCTTGTTCAAGAAAGCCCAGTTTTTTGTTTCGGTGAGGGAAGCGGGTCAGGAGCTTTTGGCGAAGGAGTAACAGTTTTCGATCCAGCTTGGCCAGTGCCAGCAGCAGAGTTGAAGCCTCAGGGGGGCGGGAATGCGCAGGCAGTTCAGCCATCCAGGCGGCGTGTCTACTGATGATAGGCCAGAGCGACAGGGTTGAAGCCAGCAGCTTGGCTGTTTCCTGATCCCGGGATTGCTCTGGCAGGGCAGGGATGCTCTGGTTTAACAGGGCAAGATTATCTTGCATCTGTTCTCTGGCTTCCTTGTTGAGGAAATCAATCTGCAGAAGATGAATGTTGACGATCAGCTGATTTAACAGCAGTTCCTGTTTCAGAAGATATTCAGAGGTCAGGGTGTTACTTTTTACAGGCTGTTCAGAAGCAACGGCCTGATTCATCAGAGCCAGAAGAAAAAGCAGTGGAGCCAGTCTAAGAGCTTTAGGCATGATGGGACCCGGAAACAGTGAAATCATCCCTTATGTATCGGATGTCCCGGCTGCCACTTGATTGTGACAGCCTTTTAATATCACTATCAAAACCCATCAAGGCATGCAAATGCACACCTTAAGTTAGTGTCAGCTATTGCCTTCGAGCTGCTCTTTGAGTTTTGCCGGTACTTCCTTGATCACCAGCTGGTTCAGGTCCTTGTTGTAGATCACCTGGGTGCCGAGTAACTCTGCATCAAAGGCAATGTTGAGTCCTTTGCTGCGGCCAGTGAATTTAACCAGTTGGGTCAGGGTGCGCTTCTCTGGAGCCATGGGTTGGCTCATATCGTAATCACGGGTGTTGACGAAGCGGGCAAAGTCATCGGAGCCTGCTTCGCTAAGGTAGCCGGTGAGCTCGTCCAGAGTCAGGGCATCACCTTCGTCTATTTTGGTCTGGCAGTAGTCGTAAACCTGACGGCTGACTTCCTTGTGATTCTCCAGTGAGGGCGCTTCTTTGGCGTACTCTTTTACGGCACTGACCAGCGTATCGGCTTCTTCCTTACTGTTGCTGGTTTCATTGCACCCAAGGGCTTCCTGAAAGACATCGCTCAGTCGGCGGCCGCCGCGGGGGCGAAGGAAGGAAAGGTAACGGCCACTGTTTTCATTGCCCTGCCACTCAGTGATGTTGATTCTGCAGGCCAGAGGCATTTTGGCGGTATCCAGATAAGCAACGTCCTGAATAGAAAGGTCTTCAGTCACCGTTACGCTGACATTGCTGGTCAGCATGCAAAGCATGAAATAGCGGGTCAGACCCTGTTGATAGTCTGCAAACAAAAGATAGCCACCACCCAGGGCACCAGCCTGATCCAGCTTTTCAAGAAGCTGGTTCAGGGTGTTCTGAGTCAGAGTGGTAAAGTCCAGATTGTCTTCCAGATACTCGCCCAGTTCTGCCGGGAAAGGGCTTTCAGCTTCCGGGTTAAATTGACCGTACTGTTTGTCCTGCTTCTTGTTGTAGGTTTGCAGCAGATCGTCCAGCATGGCTTCCAATGCCGGAGTGGGTGTCAGGCTGTGACCTGCCGGAATTGCAGTCAGGTTGTCACTGCCTGGTACCTGTTCCAGCTGATGGACAATAATTTGTTGAATAGCCATAAGTTATGAGTCTTGCAAAAATACAGATCTCCTAATGTTACCGGCATTGTTCCAAATCGGACATATTAAAAGTTAACCTTTTCATGACCTCCTCCTCCCGATAGTAAACAATCAGGCTTTCAATGCCCTGATCAACCAGTCCTTTGGCTGACAGAGTGAAGTCGGATTCATGCAGCGGCTGGCCAGGCGAGACTTCCAGGTGAATAACACCGCTTCCAATGTGAAGGTTTCGGATGCCATGGGTATCATATCTGTGCAGGTGCCATGTGATGCTGGTTTCATGGACATTGATTCCTATCAGGCTTTCCTGAACCAGACCAATGGGTCCCAGTCCGGCCCAGCCAAGAAAGTTACTTTTAGCCGGGGTCTTTTTTTCATCGTTCCTTTTGCCGGGACCACCATTCGTTGGACTGTTGTATTCGTAGAACTGTTCCTTGAGTGTTTCAGGTTCAGTGGTTTCGGATTCATTACTGGCCTGAATCAGATTGTTAGCCAGCTTTTCAAGGTATTTCTCCGTTGAAGCGGTATATTCGAGCCAGGCATTGTGTTTATCCGCGGCATAGTTCATCAAGCCTTTCAGAGTGATGTACACCAATGGTGGCCAGGAACCTCCCTGCCAGTAGTTACCGTCTTCATTAAACTGATATCGTAACAGTCGCAGCCATTTAAGAATGGGCCAGTAGATCTGTGCCAGAGATGGGTAGGGCATTTCGCTTTTGAAATAGAGTGAGCTGGATAACATGGGCAGCATGGCATCCACCTGACTTTGACTGGCTACTTCAGCATAGAGAGTCCAGAACATTGACAGGGTGAAAGTGGTTTCCTTGTTTTCACAGGTGCCCCGTACATTAAAGTAGCCTCCATTGTGACTATCCCACATGCACTCATTAATTTTGTCCTTTAGCTCTGAGGACTTTGCTTTGTAAGCTTCAGACTGTTCGTTATTTCCCAGTACCCGTTCAATATTTGCCATGGCGTCGTAGTGGAGTTTCATCTGGGCAGATATGTCGAGCCAGGCGTCGTTCTTATCAAGTAAATCGATAACGTTAATGGCCTCGGGTGATGAATGGCCACTGATTTTTTGTTCATCTTTGGACCATGTGTCAAATCCAAGAGGAATATTATCCATACCTGAGCCAAAGGCCCGTTGCCAGAATAGCCCTTTCAGCGGGCCTGCTTTTACCTGACGGTTGTTTTCCTGCCACTGGGTATAGTGCTCAAGAGGGAGAACGACTCTGTGCAGTCTTTGTGCATCTCTGCTTAGCAGGTAATACCGCCATTCTGCGTGTGCGACCAATGGCGGGTTGTTTTTATTCTCTTCGATGTAGAGTTCCCTGATTTTTTTTTCCCTGACTCGATTGAGTGCTTCATCAGTCTCGTTTTCGGTCTTTATCAAAGATGTGGGTTGCGAAGGCACGTAATGGATTTCATAGCCATAAGGGCTGGTTTCTCTGGGAATAAAACCATTGGGATGCTGAAACCGGTAAAAATTATCCAACCCTCCGGTAATGGGAAAATAGCGGTGTGCATAGAGACCAAACCCGAAAGTACAGAAAGCCTGGTCCCAGAAAAACTCGTGATTTGAAAATTGAGTGCTGAGCCAGTCTGAGACATATCGGTTGTTGCGTTGATCTTCAGGCCATCGGATATTGTTAAAGAAGGTGATCCAGGCGATCTTGTTGAGAGTATTAATGTGCGTATCTTCTATAAGGACTTCTGGGAGTAGCTGCTGAAGGTTCGCTTCACTGTATCTCCAGGGACGACTTAAGGGGAACGCATAAGTTTGTTTGTCAAAATACTGGCCTTCGGATTCTCCGGCCATCCGGTACAGGTGTGAGTCTCCTATCCAATAAGCCTGGCAAAGTGTTGCAACGCACAAAAAAAACAGCGCGAGAGCCACCGGGTAACGCATTGAATACTCCGTATCGTTTTTATTGTGACTGTTATATTGATCGCTTGAAGCGAATTATCTGTGTTTTCCCAGAAGCCTTTGATAGGTCATGGGCCAGAGGCCCGCTCCCCAGAATGCTACTAGAAAAGCTTCGAGCCAGCGGAAAAGATAGTAGAGAGTGGGAAGATCTTCCGGTTGTGGAAGGTAAGGCAGGAGCTTATAGAGCAGCGAAACACTGAAGGCTCCAGGCAGCGCCTGGGTGAAAAAGAGTCTCAAGGAGGGTTTCCCAAATGCAGGTGCAAACAGTAATCCCAGCCCTATTCCACAAAATAACCCGGTAAATTTGGCCATTTTACTGTAGGGAAATAGAGCACCATTCCCGGCTCCCCAGTTAAAAATCTCTCTGAACAAAAGCGTAATCATCAGTGGCAGTGAACAGGCAACTAACACGATCAGACAGCGCTTCCAGAAAGTTTTGGCATTGAGGTAGGTAAGAAAGGGTTTTTCCAAGGATATGAAGAGAAAAAGGATGATAGTTCCAAAACTGATGCCTACCAGAATATGGGAAGGGAAGTGGACGCCCAGATACAACCTTGAGATTGCGGTAGAAAAAATCATGAACAGGGCCAGCGCCCAGAGCCAGCGACTCTTTAAGGTGCTGGCCAGGAGACCCCAGAGCACTACGGCATTCTGAGTGTGACCAGAGGGCATGCCGAAGGCTTTTTCTGACATGCCATTGTAGAGTTCCGGATAAAGCCAGTAGGGCCTTGGTGAAGCAAAGAACTGGCGGCAGGCACCAAAGACTGTAGTGCTGATCTCAGTACCAATGGCGAGACGGGCACCCAGGTATTTGTAGCCCGACCAGTACAGGAGACCTGCTATCAAAAGAAAGTGGTAGGAGTAGCCAAAGGCGGAGATGGCTCTCAGATAACTATCAAAAGCGACAAGCTTCTGCTGTAACAACGCAATAAACTGAAAAGCTTCCATCGTTTTACCTTGAAAAGCAGATTGCTATGTTGCTTCTCGAGTTTGGAGGGCATGCAGAATGTTTTTTGCCCTTGGCTGATGATCTGTTCTATGGCTCTGGTCGTGATTCAGAACTCAGCCACTGGGATTCAGAATATGTTGAAGGCTGTGTTTAACCAGCATGTCGAGCTGATGCTGGTTGGGGCTGATCCTGGCCATGAGTTGCAGGCCCAGAAAAAAGCTGGTCAGTTCTCTGGCTGCTTCTGCACTGCTAAGGCTGGGGGCTATGAGGTTTTTCTCTGCACCTTTGTGGATCTGGGTCAGAAGAGCCTGTTGTAGGGTTTCAACAGCCTGTCTGACGAGTTCGGCAGCCTGCTCCGGCAACAAATGCAGTTCTGTGCTGGTGCAGGCCAGGAAGCAGCAGTTTTGATATTGCATCTCACGAGGGTGGCGGTAACCGGCAGTCAGAAACCGACGAAGGCCCTCCATAGGGTTGCCGGTACCCAGGTATTTTTGGATTCTCAGCTGCAGGTAGTGTTCAATGTAATACTGCAGAACATGGAGGTACAAACCTTCCTTGTTTTTAAAGTGGTGATAAAGGCTGCCCGGGTGTAAATCAGTGGCTTCCTCCAGTTGTCTCAGGGAAGATGCCGAGAATCCTCTGGACCAGAATAGAGCGAGAGCGTTATCCAGCGCCTTGTCTTTATTAAAAGAGGTATGCCTGCCCATAATGACACTGTTTGATTTTTGAACTTCCAATGTAGCAGCAGTTTTCTGTTCGCGACAACTCCCAGTCTCTTCCAATATGAAATGAGCCTGAAGAAGGGGCTGGTTTCTAACATGAAATGAGCCGACTTCAGCACTGTCGTTCATGATGAGGATATGAAAATCATCATGAACACCCATTTCATCAAAACCCTGGAGGATGTAAGAAGCCTCCTTTCACAAGCAGACTGTCTGGAGCCCGGCTGGGACTCCAAGGACGAATGTTACCGTTGGATTGAGCTAACCCTCAGCCACTTCAAATACCGTTCC